>NZ_JBEEII010000005.1:0-359084 GCF_040137855.1 Paenarthrobacter sp. CAP02
AAGCAGTACCACCAGCCTTGACTGGATCGCTCCGGAGCAACTTTTCAAACTTACCTGCTGCCCGCCTCCGGGTCAAATCGGCGAAGTTGACTAGATTGTCCTTGAGGATTCATGTCGGTTTCGCCTTCCTCCACTGGGGAGCAGCGCGGGTATTAACTATACACACACTCTGCTGGCTTGGCAAAGCCCCCGTCTCGGGACGGACTTGCCTGACAACAACGCTCCCCCACCACAGTGGAGGAGCGTTGTCTGGAAGGGGTGATTACGTGAGAGAGCGTTGACTGGAAAGGGCGGTTACGTGAGAGAGCGTCGGGCTATTCGACCGGCGCGAACCACGAGGCCCCAAGCGGCGGAAGCGTGACCGTGAGCGCGGCCGGCTGTCCATCCGTTCCCGGCGCGCTGGCCTTCAAGGAGCCGGCGTTGACGACACCCGAGCCGCCGTACGTTTCGGCGTCGGTGTTCAGCACCTCCACCCACTCCCCTGCTCCAGGTACTCCCAGGATGTAGTCCTTGTGCGGGCCGCCGGAGAAGTTGATGGCACAGACCAGCGGCTTGCCTTCGTGGTCCCACCGGATGAAGGTGAGGACGTTGTGGTCCGCGTCCCCGCCGTTGATCCACTGGAAACCGCCGGCTTCGTTATCGCGTTGGTACAGGGCCGGCGTCGACGAATACAGCGCATTGAGGTCCTTGACCAGAAGCTGGAGTCCGCGGTGGGCCGGGATGTCGGCGAGGAACCAGTCCAAACCGTACTGTTCGGACCACTCCGCTTCCTGGCCGAACTCGGTACCCATGAAGATGAGCTGCTTGCCCGGGTGTGCCCACTGATACGCGAAGAAGGCGCGGAGGTTTGCCAGCTGCTGCCACCGGTCACCCGGCATCTTACGAAGCATGGAACCCTTGCCGTGAACTACCTCGTCATGGCTGATGGGCAGAAGGAAGTTTTCCGTGAACGCGTAGACGAGGGAGAACGTGATGGTGCCATGGTGCCATTTGCGGTTGATGGGATCCTCGGAGATGTACTTCAAAGAATCGTGCATCCAGCCCATGTTCCATTTGAGCCCGAAGCCGAGCCCGCCATGGTTGGTCGGAGCCGTCACACCGGGGAATGCCGTGGACTCTTCGGCGATGATGATGGCTCCCGGATGGGACTTGTAGACCGTGGCGTTGACCTCCTGCATGAAGGAGATGGCCTCGAGGTTTTCACGGCCACCGAACTTGTTGGGCCGCCACTGGCCTTCTTCGCGGGAGTAATCCAGGTAGATCATGGAGGCCACTGCGTCCACGCGCAGGCCGTCGATGTGGAACTCCTCCAACCAGTACAGCGCGTTGGCCACCAGGAAGTTCCGGACCTCGCTGCGCCCGAAGTCAAAGATCAGTGTTCCCCAGTCCGGGTGCTCACCGAGGGCGGGATCGGAGTGCTCATACAGGGGCTGGCCGTCAAACTTGGCCAAGGCCCAGGAGTCCTTGGGGAAGTGCGCCGGGACCCAGTCGAGGAGCACGCCGATGCCTGCCTGGTGCAGGGAGTCCACAAGGTACCGGAACTCGTCCGGGTGCCCGAACCGGGAAGTCGGCGCAAAGTAGGAAGTCACCTGGTAGCCCCACGAACCACCGAAGGGGTGCTCGGCGACGGGCATGAACTCCACGTGGGAGAAGCCAAGCCACTTCACATAGTCGACGAGTTCCTTGGCCAGCTCCTTGTAACCAAGGCCCAAACGCCAGGAGCCCAGGTGGACTTCGTAAACGCTCATCGGCGAATTGTGGGGGTCCCTTTGTGCACGGGCAGCCATCCACTCTTCGTCCTTGAAACGGTAGCTCGGATCAACCACGCGCGAGGCAGTCAGCGGCGGAACTTCGGTCCCGAACGCCAGGGGGTCCGCTTTCTCGATCCACTGCCCTTCTTTGGTCAGGATCTCGTATTTGTAGCACGCCCCTGCTACAACACCGGGAATGAAGAGTTCCCATACGCCCGAGGAGCCCAGGGAACGCATGCCGTGAGAGCGGCCGTCCCAGCCGTTGAAGTCACCCTTGACACGCACAGCCTGCGCGTTGGGAGCCCACACCGCGAAGGAGACCCCGTCCACTTCGCTCAGCGAGGACCGGTAGTGCTGGACATGGGCACCAAGGACGTCCCACAGCCGCTCGTGCCGGCCTTCGCCGATCAGGTGCAGGTCTACCTCACCCACCGTGGGCAAGTAGTGGTACGGGTCATCAACGGTGACCGTCTCGGCGTCGTACACCACTTCCAAGCGGTAGTCCGGCACGTGGCCGGCCTGCAGCGGTTCCAGGACGGCAGCCCAGACACCGTGTGCCTCGTGCGTCATGTCCGTGCGTCCGGCTTCGGTCACCACCGCAACGGACTTGGCCAAGTGCTTCACGGTCCGGATGGTGACGTGGCCGTGATCATCCAGATGGGCGCCGAGCACGGAGTGCGGTGCGTGGTAAGCCCCCGCTGCCACGCGTTCCAAGGTCTCGGAATCCACGTGCAGTGGGACTCGGGGCCGTTCGGTACGTGCAGAGCCAGTCATGTCATTACCTTCCGCTGTAGCTGCCGCATGCTTGCCGCGGCTTGTGTTGTCGAGGATTCGTCGCGATGCGTTGACCGGGATCGACAGCCAGCCGGGCCGGTTTCGCAGCTCGTAGACCACCTCGTATAAGGCCTTGTCCAGCCACAATGCCACAAAGAGCGGCGAGCGGCGGTCTATGGTTCCGGGGGTGACGTCGCTGTACCCCTCAAGGAAGGCGGCAGCGCAGTCATCCACCCAGGTTTCGGGCACCGAGGCGTCGGCATTCTCGCGCGTGGCGGCGCCTGCGGCGTAGTCGAAGGACCGCAGCATTCCCGACACGTCCCGCAGGGGAAGGTCGGGCATATTGCGTTCGTCAATGGTGCGCAGCGGTTCCCCTTCAAAGTCCAGGATGGCCCAACGGCCTGCGCGGTCTTCCGCGCCCGGGACCCAGAGGATCTGCCCAAGGTGAAGATCGCCATGCACGCGTTGCAACTGCCCGACGTCGCGCGGGTCCAAAGTGTCCAGCAGTTCCTGAACATTCGCGTCGTAAGGCCCGACGGCGGAGGCGGCCTCTGCCCAGGACTGACGGACCCGCCTGGCAACAGTGGCGATGATGTCCGGGCCCTGTGCTTGACCGTCCAGAACGCCGAACGTTTCAGCCAGCCGGGCATGGACCGTGGCTGTCGCCGCTCCCAAGCCGCGGGCTTCTGCGGTGAAGTCTTTCCCTGCCGCCGCGGCGTCGACGGCCAGGCGCCACGCATCCTGCCCACCCAGGAGGAACTCGTGGGCGACTGTCAGCTCACCGGTGGCGGTTGCGGAACCGTTCGACGCCGGTTGGTGCCACGAGCCGGTGATCCAACCAAGCGTCGCCGGAACCTCGCTGGTTCCGGCCGCCGTCAGTGCTGCGCCCAGCTCCACTTCCGGGTTCTTGCCGGCCGCCAGCACGCGGAAAACCTTGAGGATGGCGGCCGAGTCGCCGTCGTCGATGATGACCGAAGTATTCGATTGCTCACCGGAGAGGACCCGCGCAGAAACCGGATTCCTGGGGAGCGCGACCTTGCCGTGGGTGAGATGCCCCTGCGCCGGGCTGTCCTCCAAGGAGGCTTCGCTGCGCATGAAGTCCAGCCAAGCGGAAACGAACGCGGAGTCGTACACGGCGTCGTACACCAGTTGGAGCCCGCGTTCCGGATCAGTGAACTCGCCCAAGAGCGCTGTGGGCGCGTCCACAAGCGGCTGGCCGCGGAAGCTCAACGGCACCTGGACGACGTCAGTCCGGGGACCGCCGTCGGCCGTCCGGTAGGTGACTGCCAACAACACCACCTCGAACAGGGCCTCATTGCCGGCGGCCGGGAGTCTGAAACCGCCCACCTGCTCAACAGCAAAATCGGGGCTCTTCACCGGGAACCAGCGCTTGGTGGGGAGCCAGGTCCGGAGAAGACTTTCAATGGCGGGGTTGTTTGTTCCCTTGCTCATCTCATCCTTTGGTCGACACCACGGGGATCGCCTGGGTAAAAGGCGACGATGGATTGGAAGACGCCGAGCGAAGCCGCAGCCAATAGAAGCTGTGGCTGCCCAGCATCACGGTCAGGTTGCCGTTCTCGCCGACGGCCGGGAAAGGCTGGCCGCCGAAGATATCGCGCAGGCCGCGGCCCGCAAACTCGGGAAGGTCCAAGGTAGCTGCCACGGGGTGCTGCGAAAGGTTGAAGACACACAGTATGGTTTCGGCGTCCTCCCCCTCCGGATTACCGGGCGGCAACTCTCGCACGTATGCCAGCACTACCTCGTGATCGGCCTCAATGTGGCGGAAACCGCCCAAGCCGAACACCGGATGGTTCTTTCGAACGCTGAGAATCTGCCGCGTCCAGCGCAGCAGCGAACCGGAGTGCGCCGCCTCCGCCTCAACGTTGGCCATGCTGTAGTTGTAGACCAGCGACTGGATGACCGGCAGGTACAGCTTTCCCGGATCCGCCCCGGAGAAGCCCGCATTCCGATCGGGGTTCCACTGCATGGGCGTGCGGACGGCGTCGCGGTCGTCCAACCAGATGTTGTCTCCCATGCCGATCTCATCCCCGTAGTAAAGGAAGGGACTGCCAGGCAGGGACAGCAACAGCGCGTTGATCAGTTCGATCTCGGCGCGGGAATTATCCAGCAGCGGGGCCAGCCTGCGCCTGATACCGATGTTGGCCCGCATGCGCGGATCCGGGGCGTACCACCCCAGCATCGCGGCACGCTCCTCGGCCGGCACCATCTCCAGGGTGAGCTCGTCGTGGTTCCTGAGGAATGTGCCCCACTGGGCACCCTTGGGAATCTCCGGGGTCTCCCGCAACGTCTCGATGATCGGCGCGGCTTTCTGGTCCCGCAGGGCGTAATACAGCCGCGGCATGATCGGAAAGTGGAAGGCCATATGGCATTCAGGAGCTTCCTCCGTGCCGAAATACTCCACCACTTCATGCGGCGGCTGGTTGGCCTCCGCGATGATCACTCGGCCCGGGTAATTCGCGTCCACCATCCGGCGAAGGTCCTGCAGGAAGGCGTGCGTGGCCGGCAGGTTCTCGCAGTTGGTGCCCTCTTCTTCGAACAGGTAGGGGATGGCATCGGCACGGAAGCCGTCGATCCCCTGGTCCAGCCAGAACCGGACCACGTCGAAGAGGGCCTCGATGACCTTGGGGTTCTCGAAGTTCAGGTCGGGTTGGTGGCTGAAGAACCGGTGCCAGAAAAACTGGCGGCGGATAGGGTCGAAGGTCCAGTTCGACTCTTCCGTATCAACGAAAATGATGCGGGCGTCCTGGTACTTCTCGTCCGTGTCACTCCACACATAGAAATCCCCGTAGGGGCCCGTGGGGTCCTTGCGTGATTCCTGGAACCAAGGGTGCTGGTCCGAGGTGTGGTTCAGGGGAAGATCGATGATCACCCGGACGCCGCGGGCGTGCGCCTCAGCCACCAACCGCTTGAAATCGCTGATGGTCCCGAACTCGTCCAGCACCGAGGTGTAGTCCGCAATGTCGTAGCCGCCATCACGCAACGGGGAATGGAAGAACGGCGGCAGCCAGAGGCAATCCACGCCCAGCCACTGCAAGTAGTCCAACTTGTCGATCAGGCCATGGAAATCGCCCGAGCCGTCCCCGTTGGCATCCGCAAAGGCCCGCACCAGTACCTCATAGAAGACTGCCTTGCGGTACCAGTTCGGATCGTGCTGGAGACCTGGGGCGTTCAACTCGAAGGTGTTCTTCGGAGTGAAGTACTGGCTGGGGTTTTGCGGAGAGAAACTCACTAAGGCTGCCTCCTGATGCTCAGGATGTGTGCCGGTTCGACATGGGCGTCAAGGCGGACGTAGTTGTGCTCGCCCCACTCCCAGCTCTGCCCGCTGATCAGGTCATCCACTCGGAAACGGCCGTCCTCGTTGAAGTCCTCAGGGTCCAGCTGCAACGCTGCCAGGTCCAGGGAAACCGTGCTCTCCCGGGTGCTGTGGGGATCCACGTTGACCACAATGATCAACGTGTCCTTGGTGCCGTCCGGCAGGGTCTTGTGCTTGGAGTAGACAATAGTGGCGTCGTCGGTGCTGTGGTGCAACGTCAGGTTCTGCAGGTCTCCCAACGCCACGTGGTCCTTGCGGATGGCGTTGAGCCGCGTGATGTACGGGGCCAGGGTCCGCCCGGACTCGGCGGCACCCTCCCAGTCCCGGGCCTTGATCTCGAACTTTTCGTTGTCGATGTACTCCTCGGCACCAGGGCGGGCAACGTGCTCATACAGCTCGTAGCCGGCGTACACGCCCCACAACGGGCTGGCTGTGGAAGCCAGGGCCGCGCGGATCTTGAAGGCCGCCGGACCGCCGTACTGCAAGTACTCGGTCAGGATGTCAGGGGTGTTGACGAAGAAGTTGGGCCGGAAGTAGGCCGGGGTAACGTGGCTGACCTCGTAGAAGTACTCTTCCAGTTCCGTCTTGGTGTTGCGCCACGTGAAATACGTGTAGGACTGCTGGAAACCGGCGCGGCCCAAGGCATGCATCATGGGTGGCCGGGTAAAAGCTTCGGCGAGGAAAACGACGTCGGGGTGCTTCTTGTTGACCTTCCCGATCAGCCACTCCCAGAACCAGACCGGCTTGGTGTGCGGGTTGTCCACGCGGAAGACCTTCACACCGTGGCTGATCCACAAGAGCACGATCCGCAGGATTTCCTTCGACAGGCCCGCGGGATCATTGTCAAAGTTCAGCGGGTAGATGTCTTGGTACTTTTTGGGCGGATTCTCTGCATATGCAATGGACCCGTCCACGCGCGTCGTGAACCATTCGGGGTTCGACGTCACCCAGGGGTGGTCCGGGGCGGCCTGCAACGCGAGGTCCAGCGCTACCTCAAGCCCCAGCTCGTTGGCGCGGGCAACAAAAGCGTCAAAATCCTCAAACGTTCCCAGCTCCGGGTGGATGGCATCGTGGCCACCGTCCTTGGAACCAATTGCCCACGGCGAACCCGGATCGTTGGGCCCCGGAGTCAGGGTGTTGTTGCGTCCCTTACGGTGCTGGAAGCCGATCGGGTGGATGGGCGGCATGTAGATAACATCGAATCCCATCTCCGCCACGGCGTCGAGCCGCTTCGCCGCCGTACGGAAATTACCGGACGTCCACACCCCGGTGTTGTGGTCGAAAACCGCGCCCTCGGAACGGGGGAAGAACTCGTACCAGGCGGCCCGGCCGGCGAGGTCGCGCTCCACCTGCAGGGGAAAGCGTTCGGAAACGGTCACCAATTCGCGGATCGGAAGGCGCTCGACGGCGGCCAGCACCTGGGCGCTGAACCCGGCAGCAAGGCGCTCCTCGGCAGACTTGGAGGTGTCGGCCAGCACGACGGAAGCGGCACGCAAGGTGCGCTTGTCTGCCCCGCTGCGCCCGGCGTCGTCGGCTGCTTCAGCCAGGAGGGCTGCGCCCTCGGCGAGCATCAACTCGACGTCGATGCCGGCGGCGATCTTGACCTCTGCGTTGTGGTGCCAGGTTCCGTAGCGGTCGTGCCACGCCTCGATGACGAATGACCAAGCGCCAGTGCCACCGGGGGTGATGAGGCCCTCCCAGCGGTCAAGGCCCTTCCACTGTTCGCCCTGGGCGGGATTCAGGCGCACACGCTGGCGCTCCCGGCCCCTCGGGTCGAGCAGCACAGCGGACACACCAAGCTGGTCGTGGCCTTCACGGAAGACCGTGGCACCCACCACGAGGTCCTCCCCCGGCAGGGCCTTCGCCGGGAAACGGCCACCCTCCACCACCGGCTGAACAGCCGTGATGGGGAACCGGCCGAAACGAAGTCCGTCGGTGATGTCCGTTTTCGTCTTGGTTTTCAGGGCGGTGATGTTTCGCACGGTATTCGTCACAAGCACGACGTTAGCGACAAAAATCCGGAAATGCTAAGCAAACGACCTTTCTCCTCTGCGCAAGATGACTTTTACCTAAAAGAAACCCAATCCGGTTCCGACTGCCATGCCAGTCCGTTAGTGTGGCGCTCGTGAAGGCAATTCGAAGGTTTACAGTCCGCACCGTCCTCCCTGAGCCCATCAGGCCCCTGGCCCGCCTGGCGACCAACTTGCGCTGGTCCTGGCACAGGCCCACCAGGGAACTTTTTGCGAGCCTTAACCCGGCTCTCTGGGAGGCCTCGCAACACGACCCCATAGCCCTTCTGGGGTCGATCAGCCGTGAACAGCTTCAGGACCTCGCCAACAACGGCGACGTAGTGTCCCGTGTGCAGGACGCGGCAGCGGACCTGGACCGGTACCTCAGCGAACCGCGCTGGTACCAGGGCCTCGGAGAGGACGCTCCCGCCTGCATCGCCTACTTCTCCCCGGAGTTCGGCATCACCGAGGTCCTGCCGCAGTACTCCGGTGGCCTCGGCATCCTGGCAGGCGACCACCTCAAAGCCGCGTCCGACCTCGGCGTGCCGCTGATCGGCGTCGGCCTCCTCTACCAGGCCGGCTACTTCAAGCAGTCCCTGTCCCGCGACGCCTGGCAGCAGGAAACGTACCCCGTCCTGGACCCGGACGGCCTGCCGCTGACCCTGCTCCGTCACCCCGGCAAGGACGGCGTCCCGGGCAAGCCAGTCCACATTTCCCTGCCGCTGCCCAACGGCCGTGAACTCCACGCGCACGTGTGGCGTGCCGACGTCGGACGCGTTCCACTGCTGTTGCTGGACTCAAACGTTCCGTCCAACGACGAAGCTGCCCGTGGCATCACCGACCGCCTCTACGGCGGCGGCGGCGACCACCGCCTCCAGCAGGAACTGCTGCTGGGCATGGGCGGCGTCAAAGCCCTTCGCGTATACCAGGAGCTCACCGGCACGCCGGCGCCCGAGGTTTTCCACACCAACGAAGGCCACGCAGGTTTCCTGGGCATCGAACGCATCCAGGAAGCCATGTCCAACGCCACCGATCCCCTCAGCTGGGACGAAGCCCTGGCCGCGGGACGCGCCTCCACCGTTTTCACCACGCACACCCCCGTGCCCGCAGGCATCGACCGCTTCGAAACCGTGCAGATCAAGCACTTCTTCGACGCCGGACTTGCGCCTGCCGTTCCCACCGACCGGATCCTGGAACTCGGCCGGGAAAACTACGAAGGCGGCAACCCCTCTGTCTTCAACATGGCCGTCATGGGCCTGCGCCTCGCGCAGCGGGCCAACGGCGTGGCCAAACTGCACGGCGTGGTTTCGCGCGAAATGTTCGCCGGGCTGTGGCCGGGATTCGACCACTCTGAAATTCCCATCACGTCCGTCACCAACGGCGTCCACGTCCCCACCTGGGTGGACCCGCGCATCTCTTCCCTGGCCCGGCACCAGTTCGGCGCCGAAGCTGAAGCGCTGGGACGCTGGGACCTGGCCTACAACGTCAGCGACGAGGACGTGTGGGCGCTCCGCCGCGACCTGCGCGCCCAGCTCATCGACGACGTTCGACGCCGTCTCCGGGCGTCGTGGAAGAAGCGCGGCGCCGCTGACGCCGAACTCGGGTGGACCGATTCAGTGCTGGACCCCGACGTCCTCACCATCGGTTTCGCCCGGCGCGTCCCCACTTACAAGCGGCTCACCCTCATGCTGCGCGACCCCGCACGCCTGAAGGCCCTGCTCCTGGACCCCAAGCACCCCATCCAATTGGTCATCGCAGGAAAGTCCCACCCTGCGGACGACGCCGGCAAGAAAATGATCCAGGACCTGGTCCGCTTCACCGACGACCCCGCAGTCCGGCACAGGATCGTGTTCCTGCCCAACTACGACATCGCCATGGCGCGGACCCTCTTCCCTGGCTGCGACGTCTGGCTCAACAACCCGCTCCGCCCGCTCGAAGCCTGCGGTACCTCCGGCATGAAGGCCGCCATCAACGGCTCGCTCAACTTGTCCGTCCTCGACGGCTGGTGGGACGAAATGTACGACGGCGAAAACGGCTGGGCCATCCCCACGGCCAACAACAACGCCTCCGCCGACGAGCGCGACGACATCGAAGCATCCGCACTGTACGAGCTGCTGGAAACCCAGGTGGCGCCGCGCTTCTACGGCACCACCGTGGCCCAGGGTGCCGGTGCGGCAGGTCCGTCCGAGTCCAGCACCGAGACCGTGCCCACCCACTGGGTATCCATGATCAAGCACACCCTGGCCAACCTCGGCCCGGCGGTTTCGGCAGAACGCATGCTGCACGACTACGTGAACAACCTCTACTGCCCGGCCGCTGTTTCGGGGCGCCGCGCTGTAGCTGAATCGTTCAAGGAAGCGAAGGAACTCGCTGCCTGGATATCCAAGGTGCGGAGCGCGTGGCCCGAGGTCGTGGTGGAGCATGTGGACTCCGTCGGCGTGTCCGAGGAACCCCAGGTGGGCGACACCCTGCAGGTCAACGCCTACGTGGCCCTCAACAACCTGACACCTGACGATGTCTCCGTGGAGGTCGCCTTCGGTCGCGCCGAAGAGACCGATGAGCTGGAGGACGTGGTGGTGGCGGAACTGGCTTCCGTGGAAGACCTCGGGAACGGACGCCACCTCTTCAACGGCTCCCTGGTCATCAACCGCTCCGGCTCCTTCGGCTACACCGTCCGCGTGTTCCCGAAGCACTCGGCGTTGGCTTCCAAGGCTGAACTGGGGTTGATCGCGAACGCTTAGTCCTGATCCGTTGCTGGCCCGCTATTCCGTTGTTGCCCAACGACGAATTAGCGGGCCAGCGACGTCTGAGTCGGATCCCAAAGCCTTTGGGCTTGCTAGCCGCGAATGGCAATAGCGGGGTCCTTGCGGCTAGCGACCCAGGCCGGGTAGATGGCGCTCACAACACCGGTGGCCGTGCCCAGAAGGATTCCAACCAGCCATAGCCCTGAGGGCAATACAGGTGGCCAGTCCTGGATCCAAGACACACAAAGCGTTGTGATAGTTCCGATGACCCCGCCCAGGGAACCCGCTGCTATTCCAACAATGAAGCCCTCTAGGACGAAGGATCGGCAAATTAGCCATCGACTTGAGCCGATCGCTCGCCGCAGGGCTATCTCGGCTGACCGGTTTTGGACGGTCAGGTACATAGAGGAAGCGGCAGTGATAATGGCCAGGAGCATGAGGACGAGGGATAACAAAGCGATGAGTGACCCGAGATCACTTGAGACACCCTGCCTGATCGACTGTATATCGGCAGTGACGTCGGCCCTTGCCTTGCCAGGGTCGCTGGGCGAGTACGCCAGCGGTGCTACTTGCGCGATCGCACTCGAAAAGCCCTTTTCCGTTCGAACCTGAATTTTAAGGTCCGCCCTGGCGACTGCACGCATGATGCTGGCGTCTACGAATACGGAATTTGAGTACTCAGGAAAATTTGTACCGGGATCGAATACACCGACAACCGGAACAAGTCGGCCCTCGATCCATATGCTTGCACCGACCACAGGTCCAGTTTTCTGGCTGTACGGTATGTTGAGCGCCGTCGCTGCCTTCATCGAGACCACTGCGAGAGGTCCGGCTCGTACGTCGTCGAAGGCACTCCGGCTGTTCTGGGGAATCAGTTTGATGTCGAAGTCCCTGAAGTAATCCTTAGAGGAGGAATGAAGCGACAGGGGCGTTTCAGGTTCGGGGTCGGAAGGTCCAACTCTAGTAATACTTACGTCGGCCGGAACTGCTGAGAAGACAAAGGACGCGCCAACTACGTGAGGAACGCGGGTAATACGGTCTACCCCGGCACGAAGCTCATCGAAATGATCACGAAGCGCAGACGGTCCGTCTCCGACGGTGATGGCCAGCCTGTCCTGTGACGCGATCGCCAGCCGATTGTTGATTGCATTCGAAGTCGTCGAACTAATACCCAGGGCACCCGTCATGCCGCCGATAGCAACCGCAAATGCAAGGATGAGGAGCGTTGTTCGGAGGGGCCGAGCGGACAAAGCGGTAAGTGCATCACCCCAATCGTCCACGAGCGAACGGGCGAGGCGCGACACCCATGGCTGCCGCTTTCGCGCAAGTGAAGGCTCTGGGTGGGCCGAAGTCCTAGGCGGCTGCTTGGGACGACTATCGGTGCCGACGTCGCTCGTGATCAGACCATCTCGGATCTGAATCCGGCGGTCCGCTTGATTCGCTACCTCCGAATCATGGGTGATGACGATTACGGTGACACCCTCGGAGTTGAGCTTCCGAAGGTATTCAATGACCCGTCTGCTGTTGTTGGAATCAAGATTGCCTGTCGGTTCGTCAGCAAGGATGATCCGCGGTAGCGTCGCAATCGCGCGGGCTATAGCAAGCCGTTGCCTTTCGCCGCCCGACAGGAGCTTAGCTTGGATCCCGTGTTTATGGTCCAGCCCAACGAACTTCAGTGCGGCCAGGGCAGCCGCTGCGCGCGCGTCCATCGGCACGCCTTGGACACGCAACCCAATAGCAGCATTGCTGATTACGCTGTCGTCACCGAGGACGTTCGAAGACTGGAAAACGAACCCGATCAGATGTAGTCGCATCCTGTCGAGACTTTGCTCTGAAGCGGATTCGACAGCCTGACCACGAATAGTGAGACGGCCGGAGCTGGGCATATCCAACAAACCCATGATGTTCAAGAGTGTCGATTTTCCGGAGCCTGAAGGGCCAACAATGGACACAAACTCGCCCGCTTCAATGTGCAAAGAGACGTCAAGTAGTGCAGGAGACTCGGCACCCGGGTATGTGCGCGATATTCCTTCCAAGCTTATGGCCGACGCGTCATCAGAGTTCGTGACTTTCCCTCCAGGTCCGAGGGGCCCCTGTCCCGCGAACATCACGATATCTGGACCTCGTCTCCCTGGCTGAGATCACCGGAAACTGCGGCGAAACCTCCCCCTGACCGGAGAACGGTGACGGGAACACGTGTAGGGGGCGCCTTTGACGTTGCGTCCCCGCCCGCGGTTTTGAGGACATAAGTCCCTCCGGCGTCCTGTCGAATTCCAGATAATGGCACGGCGAGAGCCTGGGCCGCACTACCCTTACCCGCCACCGTGATGCTCAAATTGGGAGTTAACAAGGCAAGGTCCGCCTTGTTTGTCGGCTCTACCGTCACGGGATGGCCCGCACGTTGGCCATTCCCCGCATCCGTGAACGGACCTACTCCAGTTATCCGTCCGGCCAATTGCTTCTCCGATACCCTGACGGTGACCTCCTGCCCAGGCTCGAGTGTTTCAGCTTGCTGGATCTCAGCGACAAACTCAACATAGTTATCTTCAGCTTGGAACGTTGCGAGAGGGGTTTGGTCCGTAACCTTCTGCCCAATGCCCAGGGCGCTCGATACGGTCACGCTGGCTACGGGGAGGGTTAGTAGTTGCTTGAAAGGGATCGACGGTGCGGGGTGATCCGCATCGTCCAAAGCCGCCCTTTCCGGTGTAGCTCCTAGCTCGGGTTCCTGGCCTGTCTTAGCGGGCACTTGTCCGCTGCGCAAGGTGAATCCCTCGCTGGCAAAGAAAGAGGCTGCGGCATTCATGGTTGCGCTGTCCATGTGACCAGTTTCGTGGGTGATGTACCCCATCTGGATAAGCGCCCGCTGCAGAGCCAATACATCATCTCCTTCATCTCCTGGCGAGAGATCGCGGTACAAAGGGAGCGGACCCGGTAGTACGAAATAGGGCTTGCCAGAAACCACACCCACCAGATCGCCCCACTTCAACGTAGCTCCCGCCCTAATCGTTTGTCGCACGACAATCGGTTCTTGTCCCTCCAAATCAATGAGGATCGGAACAATGGGGGCGACCTTTACAACTCCGGCAAACGTAAGGCGGTCATCGACGATACGGTTTTCAACCGATGCATAGACTGGAACTTCAGCCATAGAGTTCTCGGGATGAATAATTTCTGATTGATCAAATATGCGGCCAGCTACCAAGCCCACCCCAGCGGAAATGATTGCGGTCACCGCCAGCAGGATGATCAGCCACCGCCGTGAGAGCCGGCTCAAGCCGGCGGTTGCGGCCGCTTTCTCCGAGGGCTGGAACTCATTCACTGCATCTCTTTCAACAGCTTCTCAGCGGCGTCTACGTACTTCTGGCTCTTCTTCTTGAGTTCCGTAAGTACCGCTTCATCCTGTTTGATGAGCGGCAATTGGTAACTTGCTTGAATATCACCGAGCGTTTGGGTCAGCCGAACTTTCTGGTTGCATTCGGCTTCAATCGTGGCGAGGCGGATACCCTCAGCAGCGTCCGACTTCGACGGGTTACGCTGGTCCATCCTCCCCTGCAGTTCAAATGACTGCTGGCTGGACCATTTCGCATTGGTGAGGTCCTTTCCCGGCGTCAAGCCGGCCGCCGAAATGCAATCGCCCCAATCGTCCTTTGCATCGTTCCACGCATCAATTTCTGATGCCATACTCAAACTTTTCAAGGCAATCGCAGCTGCAGCGCCACCGTTCATTAAATCGTCTGGCGGAGTGATTTCATCCAGCTTGCTCTTTTCGCTCGAAAGACACTTGTACCTGGCCTCACCCCAAGGGCCCGCCTCATCGTGCACCTGGCCCGATTGCGTCTCCTCGCCAACGAGCCGGAACCCGTACTGCCTCACACGATCGACATTCCATACGCCGAAGTTTCGATTCTCCGGCTCTGGGTATGCAGCATTCGGATCATCATTGAAGCCAAATCTTCTCATGCAAGTAGTCATAATGACTTCTCTTGCAAGGAGGATCCGAGAGCGATCACGGGCCGATATTCTGTAGGCATCGACTGGAAATATGATCAGGGAGCTTTCATAGTCCAGGTTCACTCTTCCGGACAGATCGGGGGTGATTGAATTATTTGGTGTCCCGGAACAGGCTGACACAACCAAAGCGACAACGCTCATGGCTATCAAACCGACCATACTTCGTGTCAAGCATAGCTTTCGTTCGGGAATTCTACTCATCGATATCCCACTTTCAATCTCACCTCTTGCGCCTAGACCGAGCAGCCGAGCCTCTCATCGGACAGCAACTTTGACCTGCCGATAATGTGCCCGACAGGTCAAAGCAGGGTGCTGCTCGCTTTAGGTCAAGCGAGCGGTGAATTAGGTTTAGCCCCGGTGAAAGCTGCTGATATTGTCATTCCACGTTCCCAGGAACGGCACATACCAACCCATGGCGCTATAGTCGTTCGCACTGCCGAAACCAGCGCCGCCGTAGTTGATGTCCTGCCACCAGGTTACGTAGTAGCCAAAGTTCTTTACCGAACTTGCCTTGTTGTCGAACGATCCCATCCACGTCGAATTGTCGGCTCCGTACGTAGCTCCGCCGTAGTTATTGTCTGCATAAAAGATACTGGCATTCGCGGACTGGCTGGCGGCAAAGAGCGCCCCTGCGGACAGCGCAGCGACAGCGGCCACCCGTGCAAGTTTTTTCATGTCTTGATCCTCATTTGGCTAGTCCGACATGAGGTCAGCAATCGACTCAGCGTGTTCCCCAATACGCAAGTTACGAGGCATACAATCGCCCCTCCGAGAGGGTATCGCTCAGCATCATTAAATTCAAGATTTTGAAATAGTCAAAAATCAATTCGAAATATTCGATTTTTCGCGTCACGAATAGCTTGCACCCACCACTAAAGCTTTTCGGGGGTCTTAACAACCCGCGGGGAACCAACGCTCGCTACGTCTCGGTTCGCTGCATGGTTATTCCAGACGGCTCCCGTGTCCGGCCGTCGGCGGGGACGAATCATAATTAGAGCTGTTAATTCTGGAAAACCGCGATGACTGCCAGGTCGCGGCCGGCGTAGCGCTCTGCATCCTGCAGGATCTCGCAGACCACGCCGAAGGAGCGGTCCGTTCGGTAGGCCGCCGGGACCTGCCAGATCATGGTGACCGGGCTGCCGTCGTCCTCTGACAAGGCGTCCGCGTAGTCGTGCAGGGAGTCGTTCAAGGCGTCCAGGTTCACGCCATAGAACTCGGGGAAGTCCAGGACCTGGCCGAAAACTTCCAGCACCGCCTGCTTGGTGTTGGCGGGAGGGACCAGAAGGGTGCGGCGACCGGCGTCGGAAACCTGTTCCTGGAGTTCTTCAAGGGTCCAGGTATCTGCTGAATAGATCTTCATGGGCTCCTACTTGCCTTCGACAATGAACTTGAACGACTCGTAATGGTCGGCGGTGTAGTACTTGGCGGTGTCCTTGCCCACGATGATCCGGCGTGCGCCGCGGTCCGATTCTCCCGGCGTGACAACGGTGTACTCCTTATAGAAGCCGCTGGTCTTCTTGGGGAGCAATCCTTCAAAGTTGCCGAAGTTCACGCCGTCACGGTCGTACGGGTATGGACCACCCTTCGCGATCAGGGCCAGTGTCTGCCGGGCTTCCTTGGGGAGCTGCGACGCGTTGATCGTGGGCAGGCTGGAAGGGTTCGCCACGCCGGCGGCCGCCGTGGAAACGGCGCCAGGTACCGGCGTCGTGGTTTGCGCGCTGGAAGGCGTCGGCGGCGCGGTGGAGGGAGCGGTCAGGGCGCCGCCGCCCACCATGGCGACGACAAGCACGACGACGGCGATCACCAGCCCCGCGAAAGCCACCAGTTTGCTGCGGCTGCGGTTCATGTGGGATTTCCTGTTCGGTTGGGGCTACGTGCGGTAGATGTTGATGGTGTTGGCTTGCAGGATATCCCGCTCGCCCGACGCCACCAACGCCCCCTTGCGACGCTCGTGCAGCACCGACGTGGTGAAGCGGAGTTCAAACATCCGCTTGCCGATGCCCGACTCGCTCAGGATCTCCGGCAAGATCATCTTCACGTCGTGGTTGCTGCCGTTTACGACGATCAGGCCCCTGATCTCGCTGTCTTCATGGCCCATCAGCAGTTGGACCGAGCGGACGTTGGGGTCGTTCCAGCGGGCCGGAGTCATCCGTTTGCCCTTGTCATCGAACCACTGCAGGCTCGTCTCATTCGCCTGGCCAGGGAAGCTGTCCGGCTGGTGCCGCAGGAACCACCTGCGAAGCCTGACCAGCTCCCGTGTGGTCCGGAACATGGCGTTGGCTTCCTGCGTGCGGCTCCAGTCCAGCCAGGCCGTGGGGTTGTCCTGGCAGTAAGCATTGTTGTTGCCCTGCTGTGTTCGGCCAAGCTCGTCACCGGCCGTGATCATGGGGACACCGAAGGACAGCAGCAACGTGGCCATCAGGTTGCGGATGGACAAGGAACGGGCGGCAACAATCGCCTCATTCTCGCTGCGGCCCTCCACGCCGTGGTTGTAGCTCCGGTTGTCGCCGTGCCCGTCGCGGTTCTGCTCACCGTTGGCCTCATTGTGCTTACGGTCGTAGCTGACCAGGTCCTTCAACGTGAAGCCATCGTGGGCCGTGATGAAGTTGACTGAGGCCAGGCGCGTCCGCCCGGACGAGGCAAAGAGATTGGCTGAACCGGCCATGAGCTCGGCTAACGACGCCACGGAACCACCCTGGCCACCGGCCTCAATGGCTGCGCGGTCGGACAGCCAGAAGCTGCGTACGCCGTCGCGGAAGTGGTCATTCCAGTCCGACCAGCCCTGCGGGAAGCGGCCTGTCTGCCAGCCGCCATAGCCTACATCCCACGGCTCGGCGATGAGCTTTACCTCAGACAACACCGGGTCCTCGGCAATGGCTTGCAGGAATGGGTGCTGCGGGTCGAATGTGTTCCCCGCGTCACGGCACAGGGTCACCGCAAGGTCGAAGCGGAAACCGTCCACGTGGAAGTCGTTCACCCAGTAACGCAAGGAATCCAAGGCAAGGTCCACTACCACCGGATCGCTGAAGTCCAACGTGTTTCCGCAGCCGGTGGTGTCCAGGTAGCGTCCGTGGGCGTCGTGCCGGTAGTAGCGCTTCTCAGCCAACCCCCGGAAGCTGATGGCGGGCCCGTCAGGTCCTGCCTCGGCTGTGTGGTTGTACACAACATCGAGGATCACCTCGATGCCGGCCGCATGCAGCAACTTGATCATGCCCTTGAGCTCATCCTGCACTGCGTGCGGGCCGGCGCTCCGGGCAGCCTCGGTGGCGTAGTCGGCATGCGGGGCAAAGAATGCCGCCGTGTTGTAGCCCCAGTAGTTGGTCATGCCAAGGTCCTGCAGGTGCGCCTCATCCAAGTGGAAGTGGATGGGCAACAACTGAACCGCGGTAATCCCCAGCTCCGTGAGGTGCTGGATCATGACAGGATGCGCCATTCCCGCGTACGTGCCGCGGAGGTGCTCCGGGATGTCCGGGTGAAGCATCGTCTGCCCGCGGACGTGGGCTTCATAAATCACGGACGTCCGCATGGGTGTCTTTGGCGGCTGGTCGTCGCCCCAATCAAAGCTGTTGTCCATGTAGACGCTCGTGAGGAACTCGCCCCGCTGGTCCACAGCGCGACCGTAGGGGTCGAGCAGCAGCCCGGTCCCGCCGTCGTCGTCCAGGTCCAAAGCAGGAACCGGCATGGGGAGGCCAGCCTCTGCGGGTGCCTCGCGGAAACCATAACGGGTGCCGGGCGGCATTCCGGCGATCAGCCCGAAATGCACGCCATCTTCCACATTGGGAAGAACCTGCGCGCGCCATGGGGCACCCGGGGACTGGAAGGCAACCTCCACCCGCTCCAAGTCAGGCGCGAAGACGGCCACATTCACTTCATGGTCCTGCGCATCCGTCGCACCGGAAAGGCCGGGCTGGGGCGTGCTCAGTCCGAGGGGCCGGGGCCGCGACGCATCGACGGCAGCTTCTGTATCAAAGATAGGCATAACCATTGATTGCAAGTTTAGTTCCACGCCCACTATGTGCCGCGTCCGGCGCTCATGTGACGACGTTCGGCCCAGTGAATTCATTACTTGGCATACTGGAACGGAGACAACTGGAGGTTCAATGGTGCGCGTTGCACTCGCCCAAGTCATCACCGGCCGGGATCTGACCGAAAATCTGCGGCTCCTGGAGGAGTACGCCCGCCGCGCCAAGGAGGGCGGAGCCGGGCTTGTGGTTTTCCCGGAGGCCATGATGCGCGCGTTCGGGAACTCGCTGTTGGACATCGCCGAACCCCTCGACGGACCGTGGGCCAGCCACGTGCGCGCCCTCGCTGAGGAGCTTGATGTGGTGATCGTCGCGGGTATGTTCACACCCGGCGCTCCCTCCGAGGCGGGTAATCCGCGGGTGCGGAACACGCTTCTGGTCACCGGGCCCGGCGTCGAGGCCAGTTACGACAAGATCCACCTCTTCGACGCGTTCGGCTTTGCGGAATCGGACACCGTTGAGGCCGGTACAGACCCGGTGACGTTCGACGCCGGCGGCGTCACCTTTGGTTTGGCCACCTGTTATGACATCCGTTTCCCTGCACTCTTCACGGCCAACGCCCAACGCGGCGCCGTGGTGAACATCGTGTCCGCGTCATGGGGATCAGGACCCGGCAAGGCCGAGCAATGGCAGCTTCTGGCCAGGGCCCGCGCCGTGGACACCACCACGTTCGTGCTCGCTTGTGGCCAGGGTGACCCCGCCACCCAAGGCACCGAAGCCAAAGGCACCGCGCCCACGGGAGTCGGGTACTCCGCCGTCGTATCCCCCTTCGGGCAGGTTCTGGAAGCTCTTGAAAGCGAACCCGGCCTCATCTTCGCCGACCTCGACCCCGCCGACGTCGAAGAAGCCCGCCAAAAACTCCCCGTCCTGGCCAACCGCCGCGACTTCTAGCCCTCCCTCACATCCCTACCCCTTGAGCCCAACGCTCCTCCACATCCCTGCCCCTTGAGCCCAACGCTCCTCCACATCGCGGCAAGAACTGGGAGAGCGTCCACCCCGAACAGGCGGGACGTGAGAGAGCGTCCACACCAAACTGGCGGGACGTGAGAGAGCGTCCACACCAAACAGGCGGAACGTGAGAGAGCGTCCACCCCAAACAGGCGGGACGTGAGAGAGCGTCGGGTCGAGGCACACGAAAGGCGCCACGAGAGCCATCACACGGATGGCGCTTGTGGCGCCTTGGGGCCTACTTGGCGGAACGCTGCCTCGATACTTCGTACAGCGAGATTCCCACGGCCATGGATGCGTTGAGCGACTCCATGGACGAGTCAATCGGGATGGACACGATCTGGTCGCAGTTTTCGCGGACCAAACGGCTCAGGCCCTTGCCTTCGGAGCCAACCACAATGCACACCGGTTCGGTGGCTACGGTGAGGTCGGGCAACGAAACATCGCCGTCGCCGTCCAGGCCCAGGACGTAGATGCCCATGTTCTTGAACTGCTTGAGCGCGTTGTTGAGGTTCGACGCGCGGGCCACGGGCACGCGGACAGCGGCACCGGCGCTGGTCTTCCAAGCGGACGCTGTGACGCCGACGGAGCGACGCTCGGGGACGATCACGCCGTGGCCGCTGAACGCGGAGACGGAGCGAATGATTGCGCCGAGGTTGCGGGGGTCGGTGATGCCGTCGAGGGCCACGAAGATGGGGGCGTTGGAGATGTGCCCCTTCTTCCATTTGGCGATGGTTTCCTCGGCGAGGTCGTACGCGTCCTGGTATTCGTAGGGCGGGATCTGCAGTACGAGGCCCTGGTGGACAGCCTCTTCAGTCATGCGGTCGAGCTCGGGCTTGCCGGTTTCGAGCAGCGGGATACCGCGCTCGGCTGCGAGCTTCAGGGATTCCTTGACGCGGTCGTCCATCTCAATGCGGATGGCTACGTGCAGCGCCTTGGCGGGGATTCCCGCGCGGAGGGCTTCGACCACGGAGTTACGTCCAGTGACCAGTTCTTCCGTCGCGCGGCCCTTGGGACCTGAGCGTGCGCCTGAGCCCGGACGTGCCGGGCCGCGCTTCGCGGCCGAGCGCTCCGCGAGCTGCTTGTTCTTGAATGCCTTGTGGTAAGTGCGATCCTCCGCCTTGGGCGTAGGACCCTTGCCCTCCAGGGCCTTGCGGCCGTGGCCACCGGTTCCGGTGGTGGGGCCCTTCTTCTGCTTGACCGACCGGCGACCATTATTGGCCATGAGATTCCATCCTTGATTTCGTGAGTAAGTCTGGAATCAAGTCTACTGACCCAATGCAATTCGGCCGTCGAGGCCCCTTGTCAGTCGCGCTTCAGGCTCCAGGTGGCACCGTCCGCACCATCTTCGACGACGACGCCGGCAGCGGCGAGCGTGTCACGGATGGCATCCGACGCAGCCCAGTCCTTGTTGGCCCTCGCTGCGGCGCGAGCCTGGAGCTGGGCTTCCACCAAAACCTCCAGCGCAGCGTGCTCCCGGCCCCGGGTAGCTTCGGGCTGGGTGACGGAATCCAGGCCAAGGACCTCTGTCATGGACATCACGGAATCAAGCGCAGCCTTGGTCGCCTCGAGGTCACCGGAGGCCAGCGCAGTGTTCCCAGCGCGGACGGTTTCGTGCAGCACACCGAGCGCCTGGGGCACGTTGAGATCGTCGTCCATGGCGGCAATGAAGGCAGCGGGCATGGCACATTGGGGTGCGATCTCGACGGCGTCCCGGCCCACCTTTGCCGTGGCCTTGGAGATGAACCCGTCAATGCGTTCCACCGCCGCGGCGGCTTCCTGGAGCGAAGTGGGCCGGTAGTCCAGGATGGAGCGGTAGTGTGCTTGGCCGAGGTAGTAGCGGACCACGCGTGGTGAGGCGAGCTCCAGCATTTCCGCGGGGCTTACTGTGTTGCCAATGGACTTAGACATCTTTTCGCCCTCGAAAGTGACCATGCCGTTGTGCATCCAGAAGTTGGCGAACTCGTCCCCTGCAGCTTGGGACTGCGCCATCTCGTTCTCGTGGTGCGGGAAGCGGAGGTCCAGTCCCCCACCGTGGATATCGAAACGCGTGCCCAGGTACTTGGTCACCATGGCGGAGCACTCGAGGTGCCAGCCAGGACGGCCCGCACCCCACGGCGAATCCCACTTCGCGGTGACAGGCTCGCCTTCCTTGTAACCCTTCCACAGCGCGAAGTCGCGGGCGTCGCGCTTGCCACGAGGATCGGCGTCGGGGGCGCCTTGCATGTCATCAATGTTTTGCCGCGTCAGGGAGCCGTACTTGCTCCAGGAGCGCACGTCGAAGTAGACGTCGCCGGAATCATCCAAGGCGGGGTATGCATGGCCGCGGTCGATGAGCCGCTGGATGAGTGCGTGCATCTCCGGGATGTGCCCGGTTGCACGGGGCTCGTAGGTGGGCCGCTGGACACCCAGGGATTCGTAGGCTTTCTCGAATTCCTGCTCGTACCGGTAGGCCAAAGCCCACCATTCCTCGGCATGCTTGGCCGTGGGTTCAGCGTCCCAGTCCGGGCCAAACGACTGCTGGGACTTGGCCAGGATCTTGTCGTCAATGTCGGTGACGTTGCGCACCACGGTGACGCGGAGGCCGCGGAATTCCAGCCAACGGGTCAGCTGGTCGAAAGCGATGGCGGACCGGACGTGACCCACGTGAGGCATTCCCTGGACGGTGGCTCCGCAGTAGTAGACGCTGGCCTTGCCGTCTTCGAGGGGAACGAAGTCGCGGACTTCGGCGGAGGCGGTGTCATAAAAGCGCAGGGTCACCGCTCCAGATTAGCCGATGACGCGGCATGACCTGCCTACTTGCAGTATTCGCCGATCTTGTTGAACTGCACCTTGAGCTTTTCCTGTTGCTCCTGCGTGGCCGCCCCCAGCGACGAGGCAGCAGCCTTGTCCATGATCGCGGCCATTTCCTTGATGGGATCGGCAATCTCCGGGGCCAGCCTGTCCCCCAGCTCGTGGTAGTGCTCAGCGAGCTGCTTTGACTGCTGTTGTTGGTTGCCGTCCGGTTTGAAGGCGTCCCCGTTCAGGAAGTCGCAACTCGCCTTTACATCCATTTTTGGTGTCCCCGCACAGCCGCCCAGCAGGAGCGCGGCGGCAAGCCCTGCGGACAGCAGCACTGCGGGGCGTACGACGCCGGTAGGTGACTTAGGCATGCGGCGAACCCTTCGCGGGTCCCGGGTGGGGGCTGGCAGCCGGGTAGACGAGGGCAGTGGCGACGGCGGAGATACCTTCGCCGCGTCCGGTGAAACCCAGACCATCGCTGGTGGTCGCAGTGACACTGACCGGAGCGTTGGCGGCCTGGCTCAGAACCCGTTGGGACTCTTCGCGCCGGGGGCCGAACTTTGGTCGGTTGGCGACGAACTGGACGGCTACGTTGCCGATTTCGAAGCCTGCCTCGCGCACGATCCGGGCGGCTTCTCCAAGAAGCTTGACCCCCGACGCGCCGGCGTACTCGGGGCGGTCCGTGCCGAAGTGCGTTCCGAGGTCGCCGATGCCACAGGCGGAGAAGAGCGCGTCGGCGGCCGCGTGGGCGACGCAATCGCCGTCGGAATGGCCTGACAGCCCTTGCTCACCTTCCCAAAGGAGCCCGCCCAACCAGAGAGGCTGGGGGTCGTCGTCGGGGGCAAAGGCGTGGACATCGATACCGATACCGGTCCGGGGCAGCAGCATGTTCTCGGCAGCCACTATCCCTCCACCCACCGGATGCCCAGGGGACCCTCGAGGAGACCTTCAGCGATGATGAGGTCCAGCGGCGTGGTGATTTTCAGTGATTGGCTGGCCCCGCGAACGGCGTGAACGGGGACGCCCAGGAGTTCGACGAGCATGGCGTCGTCGGTGACGGCCGCGGCCTGCTTCCCGTCGAAGAGCCCGGCAGCCTCGTGGGCGCGGAGCAACGTAGCCAGTTCAAAGCCCTGCGGGGTCTGTACGGCGCGGAGTTCTTCGCGGGGAGCCGTGCCGGTGACCAATTCAGGGGCGATCGAGGCATCCGCCCCGTCGGTCCCGGCGACAGTCTTGATTGTGTCGACCACGGGCATTGTGGGGATGACGGCTTTAGCGCCTGCGGCCAAGGCTTCGGACACCCGCTCGAAGACGCGCTCCGGGGCCAGGGCGCGCGCGGCGTCGTGCACGAGGACGAACTCGGTCCCGTCTTCCAAGGCAGCCAAAGCAGCGCGGACGGAGTCGGCGCGGGTCGATCCGCCGTCGACGACTGAAATTTCAGGGCCACCGTCAACGAGGTCAACGGTGAATTCGGCGATCAGCGCGCGGAGGGCAGTGTCGCCCTGGGGCACGGCGACGCAGACCTGGCGTGCGACGTCGGATGCCACCACGCCACGCAGTGCGTGCATCAGGATGGTTTCCCCGCCCAGCGGAACCTGGGCTTTGGGCATGCCGTATCCGAGGCGTTCGCCGGAACCGGCTGCCACCACGATCACGGCCGTAACGGCGCGCTTGGAAGGATGAGTCATGCGCCCAAGGTTATGCGCATTCTGCATGGAATACCCACATGGCGGGCAGGTTCCGTGGAACGGCGCCCACGTTTTTGGGCAAAAAGAAACCCGGCGGCGCTTTCGCACCACCGGGGCTCAACTCTTAGGAAGCCAAGACCTCGTCAAGAACGCTTGCAGCCTTCTCTTCATCCGTCTTCTCAGCCAGGGCCAGTTCTGAAATCAGAATCTGCCGCGCCTTGGCCAGCATGCGCTTCTCGCCTGCGGAAAGGCCGCGATCGTGATCACGACGCCAAAGATCGCGAACGACCTCTGCCACCTTGATGACATCGCCCGAAGCAAGCTTCTCCAGGTTCGCCTTGTAACGACGTGACCAGTTGGTAGGCTCTTCAGTGAACTCGGCGCGGAGAACGTCAAAAACGTGCTCCAAGCCTTCTTTGCCCACTACGTCCCGGACCCCAACAAGGTCAACGTTCTCTGCTGGAACTTCAATGGTCAGATCACCCTGAGCCACCTTGAGCTTGAGATACATCTTCTCTTCGCCCTTGATGGTGCGCATCTTGATTTCCTCAATTTTTGCTGCACCGTGGTGAGGGTAAACTACTGTCTCGCCGACCTCAAAAACCATGTGGACTTTCCCCTTTCCCGCAGATTAGTCTATCACGATTAAGGCATACGACTGGCATCGAATGGGCTCTTCAGCCGCGCCAATACTGGGAAAGAGGCCCAAAAGGGATTCGTCCAACCTCTTGACGTAATCAAGGAAAGATGCTTCGAACAGGGAAGCTGTCGGACAAATCGTTCCCGTTGACTGCGCCACATACGCTCCCCGAATCCTTATTTCGACGGGTTTGCCGATAGGCTATGGCTGAAAAGTGTTCCAATGACTCTTGAGGAGTAGGTGTCGTGCGCAATACTGCGATGAACCCTGTCCAGCGCGGCAAGCTGGCAATTGCGGCGGCTGCAATCGGCGTCGGTCTTCTGTCCGTCACCGGCTGCGGATTCGTCAACGCCCAGCAGACTACCCACCAGTACTCGGCATCGGACGGGATCAAAGCTGATCTCGGCAAGCTGCAGCTGCGCAACATGCTGATTGTTGCTTCGGGCGAGAAGGAATCCGGCCGCGTCATCGGTGCCGTATTCAACCAGTCCGACTCGGACGCAACGCTGACCATCAGCGGAGCGGACGGCGCCCAGACGGAAATCCCCGTCAAGGCAAAGTCGGAGACCTACCTGAACGAGCAAAGCGACGCTGCCGTACTCAGCACGGCCGGCGCTGCACCCGGCGGCCTGGCGAAGGTAACGGTCCGCAGCGGTTCCGATTCCGCCCAGATCAACATTCCTGTTGTCAACGGAACGCTGCCCGAATACAAGAAGTACCTTCCGTCCAGCTCGGCAACGCCTTCGCCGTCCGGATCGGCCATGCCGTCCACCACTGCTACCTCCACGGAGTCGGCAGCAGCCGGCCACTAGCAGGCGGCACACGAAAGCCATACAACAAAGGAAGGGTTCCGCCGCGGCGGAACCCTTCCTTTTGTTTTCTACCCGCCCGTGGGGAGCGAAGGCTTATGGCTCGAACTTGTAGCCCAGGCCCCGTACAGTCACCAGGTAGCGCGGCAGCGAGGGATCGGGCTCGATCTTGCTGCGGAGCCGCTTGACGTGGACGTCCAGGGTCTTGGTGTCCCCCACGTAGTCCGAACCCCAAACGCGGTCGATCAATTGGCCACGCGTCAGGACCCTGCCGGAGTTCCGGAGCAGCATTTCCAGCAGCTCAAACTCCTTCAGCGGCAGGGACACCTGCTCGCCGTTCACGCTCACCACGTGGCGCTCGATGTCCATGCGGACAGGACCGGCCTGCACGGTGGACGTGATCAGCTCCTCCGGTTCCCCTTGACGGCGAAGGACGGCGCGGACCCTGGCTACAAGCTCACGGGAGGAATAGGGCTTGGTGACGTAATCGTCGGCGCCGAGTTCCAGGCCCACTACCTTGTCGATCTCCGAGTCCTTGGCGGTCAGCATGATCACAGGAACGCTGGAGCGCTGACGCAGTTGGCGGCAGACTTCGGTGCCCGGAGTGCCCGGCAGCTGGAGGTCAAGGAGCACCAGGTCGGCGCCATTCCGATCGAACTCCACCAAAGCGTCGCTGCCGTTGTCCACGACCTCAACGTCGAAACCCTCCTTGCCCAGCAAATAGGAAAGGGGATCGCTAAAGGACTCCTCGTCCTCAACTATCAAAATCCGGCTCAAGCGCTGGCTCCTTGCTCTTGGGCACCGCTGGCGCCCGTTTTTTCACTCGCGTTTTGGCTCGCGTGATGGGGTTCGACGGCGGCCGCGGCCGCCGGAAGTTCGTGCGCCGTTGGCGGCAGGCCGGCGTCGTCGTCCTGGCCTTCCATCTCCGGCAGGCGGACAGTGAACGTGGAACCCTGGCCGGGCTGGGACCAAACGGTCACCTCGCCGCCATGGTTGGAGACCACGTGCTTGACGATGCTCAGGCCAAGGCCCGTACCGCCGGTGTGCCTGGAACGTGCGGCGTCCACGCGGTAGAAGCGCTCGAAGACGCGCTCCTGGTCCTCGGGAGTCAGGCCCTCGCCCTGGTCCGTGACGGAAATGGCCACGACGCCTTCGCGGGTCCTGACGCCGACGCCGACCCGCGTGTTCTCGGGCGAATAGCGGATCGCGTTGTCGATCAGGTTCCGCAGGGCCGTCACCAGGAGGTCGCGGTCACCGAAAACCAGGGACTCGGAATGGCCGCCCACCACGATCTGGATGTTCTTGCTTTCGGCTGGGAGCTGCGAGCGGTCCACGGCTTCGTTGATGACTGTGTTGATGTCCACGGCGTGCCCTTGCTGGGCCACATTGGCGCCCTGCAGGCGGGAAAGTTCAATGATGTCCTGGACCAGGGCCGCGAGCCTGCCGGATTCCTTGTGCATGCGCTTGGCAAAGCGCCGCACCGCTTCTTCGTCGTCGGGCGAGGCTTCAAGCGCCTCGGCAAGCAACGAAATGGCGCCCACGGGCGTCTTGAGTTCGTGGGAGACGTTGGCCACGAAGTCGTTCCGGATCTCCTCCGTGCGGGTGATCTCGGTGCGGTCGTCGGCCAGGAGCACGATGTATTCCCAGCCGAGCATGGCAGCGCGGACCTGGACCACGATGGTGCCCTTGCCCAACGGTCCACGCGGAAGCTCGTACTGTTCCTCCAGAATCACGCCATCACGGCGGACCTTCGCGGTCATGTCCAGAAGTTGCTTGTGCACCACGGTGTGACCGCGGACCAGGCCGTAGGCGTAGGCGGCGGGGCTTGCGCGGACCACGCCATCAATGGCGTCCACCACCACGAAGGCACGCCCGACGACGGCAAGGACTTCCGCTGCGCCTTCAGGAAGCAGGGGTTCAGTGACGTCGAGATCGACAATGCTCCGCTGGCGTTCGCTGAGCTTGAATGCGAGCATGCCAAAGACGCCCAATGACAGGCCAACGAGGCCTGCGACGACACCTATGAGCAATGGATCCACGGGTCCAGCTTATGCTGTTGAAACACGGCCGAGCATGGATCCGGGGCCAAACGCGGACGGTTCAACTAACGTTCATCTAAAGGTGCCGAACAGTTCACTGACCCCTGACACAGTTACTGGTTGGACTGTCAATGGTTTTGAGATCCGGCCCCCATCATGGGAACGGGATTTCCAAGGAAAGGACGCCTTAGTGCGCAAGGTTTTTCAGGCGGAACTTACCCAGGTAGGTGACGACCTCATCGAGATCTCCAAGCTGGTTCACGAAGCAATCACGAAGGCCACAACGTCCTTCGAAGGCGCTGACGTGGACCTGGCCCAGGACGTCATCGCAGCGGACGCCCGCATCGACTTCCTGCAGAACAGCCTCGACGAGCGCGCCATCGACATCCTGGCGTTGCAGGGTCCCGTGGCCAGCGACCTCCGCATGATCGTCGGTTCGCTTCGCATGAGTGCTTCACTGGAGCGCATGGGCGACCTCGCCCGCCACGTAGCCCAGCTGGCACGCCTCCGTTACCCGGCAACGGTCATCCCCGCGTCGATGACCCAGACCTTCAAGGCCATGGCGCAGCACGACATTGAGATCACCGCGAAGGTCATCGAGCTTCTCGAAACCCGCGATCTTGAGGTTGCCCGCGACATCCTGAAGATCAACATCGCCGTGGACGACCTCCACCTCAGCGTCTTCAAGGCGATCGCTTCCCCGGACTGGACTGAAAGCCCGTCCACCACCGTGGACGTTGCCTTGGCCAGCCGCTACTTCGAGCGCTTCGCTGATCACGGCGTTTCCGTCGCCCGGAAGGTCACCTACCTGGTGACGGGCGAATGGCAGCCCGAGGGCTTCTAGCCTTACAACTGAAAATACGACGGCGGCCGGTCACCTTTCTCGGAAAGGTAACCGGCCGCCGTCGTTTTGCGGCGCGGCGAAGAACCGCGAAGCCTTATTTTTTGCCCTGGTTGGCCACCGCGAGGATGGCCTGGGCTGCTGCTTCGGGGTCGAGGTAGGTTCCGCCCGGGGTGATGGGCTGGAAGTCCTCGTCCAGTTCGTACACCAGCGGGATGCCCGTGGGGATGTTCAGCCCGGCAATGGCTTCGTCGCTGATGCCGTCCAGGTGCTTGACCAGTGCGCGCAGGGAGTTGCCGTGGGCGGTGACCAGGACGGTCTTGCCGGCCTTGAGGTCTTCCTTGATGTCCGATTCCCAGTACGGGAGGAGGCGCACAAGGACGTCCTTGAGGCATTCGGTGCGCGGCAGGGCGTCGCCGAGGTCCGCGTAGCGGGGGTCGTGGGCCTGGGAGAATTCGCTGTCGTCGGACAGGGGCGGCGGCGGAGTGTCGTAGCTGCGGCGCCATTCCATGAACTGCTCTTCACCGAACTCGGCCAGCGTCTGGGCCTTGTCCTTACCCTGGAGGGCACCGTAGTGGCGTTCGTTGAGGCGCCAGTCGCGCTTGACGGGGATCCAACCGCGGTCGGCCTTGTCCAGTGCCATGTTGGCGGTGTTGATGGCGCGCTTCAGGAGCGAGGTGTAGAGGATATCCGGGAGGATGTTGTTCTCAACCAGGAGTTCCCCACCGCGTACTGCTTCTTTGCGGCCTTGGTCGTTCAGGTCAACGTCCACCCAACCGGTGAACAGGTTCTTGGCGTTCCAGTCGCTGTGGCCGTGGCGCAGCAGAATCAGCTTGTAAGTCATGGTTTTTATCCTAGCCGAGGGGTCCGGTGCCGTGCCGGGCGTTACGGCGTGCGCACCCGTTACACGCTTGGGGCGCGCATCGGACCCGATAAAGTGTTGGCCGTGGTGCAAAAAGCGGAACGGGTGGGCTCTCCCCGGAGTCGGGGCGGGAAACCCGTTGGCAACATCACCCGTGGCACCACCAACCCCAACCGGATGCGCCGCCTGGATCGTTGGCTGGCCGGGCCGCAGGCGTGGCGGCTCCGCGCCGCCGTCGAGCCCTTGGTAGTGGACCTGGGCTACGGCGCTTCGCCAACCACCGCCGTCGAGCTTTTTGAACGGCTCCAGGCCGTCCGCCCGGATGTGCGGGTCTGCGGGATCGAGATCGAACCGGAGCGGGTGCGGACCGCGAAGGCCCTCGAACGGCCAGGGCTGAGCTTCCACGTGGGCGGCTTCGAGCTCCCCGTGCCCGGCAATCCAGTGTTGGTCCGGGCCTTCAACGTGCTGCGGCAATACGAGGAGGCCGATGTCCAGGGCATCTGGGCCTTGGTGCAGTCCCGGTTGGCCCCCGGGGGCCTGTTCATTGATGGAACCTGCGATGAAATCGGCAGGCGCGTCACGTGGGTGGCGCTCGATCCGGAGCGACCGTTGAGCTTGAGCTTTTCGGTGCGGTTCGGGAGTTTCGAACTGCCCTCGGAGGTAGCCGAACGGCTGCCCAAGGCGCTCATTCACCGCAACGTTCCCGGCGAACCGGTCCATGCTTTCCTGCAGGCCATGGACAAGGCGTGGCTGGAGGCGGCTCCCCTGGCGTCGTTCGGGAACCGGCAGCGCTGGACGGCTATGTGCCGTTCACTGCACGACGCCGGGTGGCCGCTTCAGGACGGACCAGCCCGGTGGCGCCTTGGCGAACTTACCGTCGCTTGGGACGCGGTGGCGCCAAAATAACGCTGTTTACCAGGGGCCGTATGGTCCGACGTTGCGATTGCCGCCGCTGCCGGCTTCCTTGAGCGCAGGACGGACGTCGGCGAGGTAGACGCACGCTGCCGTGACAGCTGCGATGCCGAACAGGCCAAGCCCGTTGCCTCCAGTGAAGACCGTCAACGCGCCGATGGCGAAAGCGACACCTGTAAGGGCCAGCCAGAACGTCTTGGTGCGCTTGGACGCGGCCACGAACAGCGTGGGCCGGTGCCGCAGGCAGTCCGCGAAAGCCCACACTTCAAGGGCGAGGGCCACCAATCCCAAAATGAAGTAGACCGCGTTGGTGACAATGGCGATCAAGAATTTTCCGTCCACGCCCTTTAGCCTAGCTGTCCAAAGACTTCAGCGCTTGGTCCAGGTCCGACCAGAGGTCTTCGACATTTTCGATCCCGACGCTCAACCGGACCAGGTTCTCCGGAACGCTGACGGGCTCAGCCGCGTGCCGGCGTCGACGTTCTATAAGGGACTCCACCCCACCCAACGAGGTGGCGGGGAGCCAAAGCTGCAGGGCACGGACCAGTTCGTCCGCGGCCTCCGCGCCGCTTCGGTGGTGGTCGCCGGCGATCTGGATACACAGAATGGAACCGAAGCCCTTCATCTGATCCTTGGCACGCTGGTGGCCTGGATCCGTGGGCAGGCCGGGGAAACGGATGGTTTCCACGCGCGGGTGGGTGCTGAGGCGTTCGGCGAGCGTAGCCGCCGAGGCTTGCGAACGCTCGATCCGCAGCGCCAGCGTGCGCAGGCCGCGCAGGGCCAGCCATGCTTCAAAGGGCCCGGCGATGCCGCCGTGGATGATCCGGTGGTGCAGGAGCGTGGCCCGCAGATCAGGGTTGGACGTCACCAACGCACCGAGGACGACGTCGGAATGCCCGGCGAGGTACTTGGTTACCGAGTGGAGGACGACGTCGGAGCCAAGGCTCAGCGGCTGCTGCACCAAGGGCGTCGAAAAAGTATTGTCCGTGACGACGAGGGCGCCCACGGCGTGTGCAGCGTCAGTGAGGGCGCGGATGTCGGCGATGCCGAGCATGGGGTTGGTGGGGCTCTCAAGCCAGAGGAGGTTGGCCTTCTTGCCCTCCTCGGGGCTGATCAGGGCCTTGACCGCGTCCGTGTCCGTGATGTCAACGGTCCGCAGCTCCAGGAAGCCTTTCTCCGCCAACTCGGTGGCCATCACCAGTGAGCCCGAGTAGCTGTGTGAAGGCATGACAACTACGCCGCCCGCCGGAACCAGCGAAAGCGCCGAACTGACGGCTGCCAGGCCGGACGCGTAGAGCAGGCCAGGAAGGGATGCGCCCTCGAGTTTGGCCAAGGCATCCTCGAAAGGGTCCCACGTGGGGTTGGCGTAGCGTCCGTAGCCGCGGTCACCGTCGTTGAGCGGGCCGGTACCGAAGTATGTGGAGGAAAGGACGATGGGCGGATTCACGGGCTCATCATGGGCGCGCTCCGGGCGGCCGGCAGCCACCACAACGGTTTCCGGAGACAATTCGGCGGCGCGCTGATCGGAGAGGCTCATGGTTTTAGCGTAGCCGCGGCCAAGGCTGTGGATGAAAGGCGTTACGCGCCTTGATGTCGGTGAAGCTCGGTAGGCTAGACGCGTGAGTATTCCGAGAGCAGGTCTTTTTATCGCCTTCGAAGGCGGGGACGGAGCGGGCAAGTCCACGCAGGCGGCCCGGCTCTCTGACGCCCTTGAGTCACGCGGACTTTCCGTGCTTCGCACCCGCGAACCCGGCGGCACTCCCATTGGCGAGAAACTTCGCTCCCTTGTCCTGGACCACGGGCACGGCACTATCGATGCGCGCACCGAAGCCCTCATGTTTGCCGCAGCCCGCGCCGCGCACGCCAGCCAGGTCATCCGGCCGGCCCTTGCCGAGGGGACGGTGGTCATCACGGACCGCTACGTCGATTCGTCGGTTGCTTATCAGGGCGCTGGCCGCGGCTTGGGCGCCGAAGGCGTTTTGACCCTTAATGAATGGGCCACCGAAGGGCTGCATCCGGACCTGACAGTACTGCTCGACGTCGATCCCGCCGACGGCCGCCAGCGCCGTACCGCAGGGGACGCCGCCGAGGACCGGCTTGAATCGGAACCTGACCAGTTCCACTCCACTATCCGCCACGCCTTCCTGGACCGGGCAGCGGCGGACCCGTCAAGCTACCTGGTACTGCCGGCGAACGCGGACATCGAGTCGCTGGCCGCCAGGATCCTGGACCGGGTGGAGTCGCTGTTGACTGGCCACGTTCCGGACGTGCCTGTTTCGGACGTGCCTGTTTCGGACGTGCTTCCGTGAGTGTCTGGGACGACCTCCAGGGGCAGGCGCCCGTCGTGGCGCAGCTGAAGCAGGCGGCGCAGGGCGAAACCGGCCTCACCCATGCCTGGCTGTTCACCGGTCCCCCGGGGTCCGGCCGTTCCAATGCAGCCAAAGCGTTCGCTGCTGCCCTGAACTGCGAGCAGGACGACGTCACCCGTCGCGGCTGCGGCGAATGCGCAGCCTGCCACACGATCCTGGGCGAGACACACTCGGATGTGACGTTCGTGCGGACCGAAAAAGTCACCATCACCATCGACGAAGCCCGCGAACTCGTGTCCAAGGCCGGAGACCGGCCAGCCACGGGCCGTTGGCGGATCATTGTGGTGGAGGATGCGGACCGCATGGCGGAGCGCACCACCAACGTGTTGCTCAAGGCCATCGAGGAACCCACGCCACGCACCATCTGGATGCTGTGCGCTCCTTCGCCGGCCGATGTCCTGGTCACTATCCGGTCGCGATGCCGTCCGGTGAGCCTGCGGCTGCCCCCGGCCTCCGATGTCGCGGACCTCCTGGTAAGACGCGACGGTGTCGATCGCCAACTCGCCGACCGTGCCGCGCGTGCTGCGCAAAGCCACATCGGTATCGCCAGGCGTCTGGCCCGTGACGCCGACGCCAGGGAGCGTCGTTTGGAAACCGTCCGGATTCCCTTGGGGCTCCGGGGCGTCACAGCTGCCGTGATGATGGCCGAGAAGCTTGTGAAGATCGCCACCGACGAAGCGAACAGCTCCAATGACGAACGCGACGCGGCAGAGAAGATTGCCCTGCTCGCGAGCCTTGGTGCCCCGGAATCCGGAACGCTGCCGCCCTCCATGCGCAGCCAGGTGAAACAGCTTGAGGATGACCAGAAGCGGCGCGCCAAGCGCTCCATCACGGACTCGCTGGACCGCACTTTGACGGATTTGCTGTCTTTCTACCGGGACGTGCTGATCATCCAGTTGGGGAACGCCGTGGAGCTGGTCAACGTTGAGCTCAAGGGCGAGCTGGAAGAGTACGCCGGCCGTTCAACCCCGGAAACCACCCTTGCCCGAATGGACGCCATCAACAAGGCACGTGTCCGCATCACCACCACCAACGTGGCCCCGCTGTTGGCCGTCGAGTCCATGGCTACCAGCCTCATCCAGCAATAGGAGAATCCATGAAGTCCGCACCACGCCGGTTCGCAGCGCTGTGCGTCGCTCTCGCTTCCTTGCTGGTACTGAGCGCCTGCACCCTTCCGTTCATGCCCACCCCCACAGCGAAACCGTCCACCAGCACGGTTGACCCGTCCATTGCCGCTTCGGCTCCCAAGGGTTTGGAGAAGTTCTACTCCCAGTCCGTGGAGTGGAGTTCATGTGAGGACGGATTCCACTGCGGCAAAGTCCAGGTGCCCTTGGACTACGCAAACCCCGACGCCGGCGATATCTCGCTGTCCATCATCAAGCTGCCCAGCACCAGCAACAAGCAAGGCACCGTCCTGGTCAATCCAGGTGGACCGGGCGGCTCCGGTGTGGACTTCGTGAAGGACGCAGGCAAGACCCTCCTGACGGAAAAGCTCCGCGCCAACTTTGACGTGGTGGGCTTCGACCCGAGGGGCGTGGGCCGTTCAGCCCCCGTGACCTGCATGACCGATGCCGAACGGGATGCTGCCCGCGCGAAGGTCTTCAGGAAAGACACCGACCAAGGACTTGAAGCCGCTTTTGCCTTCAACAAGACGTTGGCACAGCAGTGTGCCCAGCAGACCGGCGCGGTCCTGGGCCACATAGACACCGTGAGCGCTGCCAAGGACCTGGACGTCCTGCGCGCTGTCATGAACGATGCCAAGCTGAACTACCTGGGCTTCTCCTACGGAACGTTCCTTGGGTCCACCTACGCGTCGCTCTTCCCGGACAACGTGGGTCGCCTGGTCCTGGACGGGGCCGTGGATCCCTCCATCAGCAATGAAGCCTTGACTGCGGGACAGGCAAAGGCCTTCGAACGGGCCATCCACACCTACGTGGCCAACTGCCAGCAGCAAAATTCGTGCCCGCTCAGCGGATCCGTGGACAACGGCGTCCAGGAGATCAGGGACCTCATCAACGCCGTGGACCAAAACCCACAAACGGCGAAGGACGGCCGCCTGGTGACCAGCAACGACTTCGTCAACGGCCTGATCCTGCCGTTGTACAACGACCAAAGCTGGCCGGCCCTCACCCAGGCACTTGACGCTGCGTTTTCCGGCGACGCTTCCCCCATGATGCGGCTCGCAGATCTGGGGGCGGACCGCGAAGCCAACGGCACCTACAGTTCCAACTCCGCCCTCGCGTTCCAAGCCATCAACTGCCTGGACTACCCCATGGTCAGTGATCCCGCCGCGATGCGGGCGGAGGAAGCCCAGCTCAAGCTGGACTCCCCTACGTTCGGTTCCTTCTTCGCCTATGGCGGTGTGAACTGCAGGGACTGGCCGTACCCGCACACACGGACACCGGCACCTGTGGAGTACAAGGGATCCGCACCAATCGTGGTGGTAGGCACAACCGGCGACCCCGCCACTCCCCTGGAATGGTCCGAGTCGTTGCGCAAACAGCTGGGGACCGCATCCCTGGTCACATGGGATGGTGAGGGGCACACCGCCTACGGCCGCAGCAACACCTGCGTCAGCAACGCCGTCGACGACTACTTCGTCGACGGGAAGCTGCCGCAGGATGGCCTGAAATGCTAGAGGTGCCTGGCTTCGCGCTTTTCCACCAGGAGCGGGAGCTGCTTGATGGAGTCCACCACGGCGGTAGCGCCGGCAGCGCGCAGGGTGGCCTCCGAATGCGAGCCGGTCAGAACGCCGGCGATGAGCGACGCCCCTGAACGTACTCCCGACACCATGTCAGAGCTGGTGTCGCCAACTACGGCCACCTCCCGGACATCGTCAAGATCCAACGCGAGCACGGCCGTCAGGATCATGTCCGGGTAGGGCCGGCCCCGTCCGGCGTCCGCGGGGCACAGGCTAAGGTCCGCGAGCCCCATCCAGCCGAGTGATTCGAGCACAGTATTCTGCGTGTGGCGGCCAAAGCCGGTGGCAAGGCAGATCTGCATGCCGGATTCCCGCATCCACAGGATGGCGTCCTCTGCCCCTGGAATGGCGCGGACGCCGCCGTCGTCGATCATCTCGTCGTAGGCCTTCTCGAAGACCTTGTTGGCGCTCTCTGCGGTGGCTGCATCCTCGAAAAGGTGGCTGAATACGGTCATTTTCGAGAATCCCATAGTGTCGCGGGCGTAACCAAGCATGCTCTCGTACCGGCTGCTGCCGGGTTCTATGCCATGTTCCACCAGTGCCCGGGACGTGGCCCGCTCCGTACGGCCGTCGTCGGTGATGGTGGTGCCCACCATGTCCACCACCGCGAGCCGCAGCCTGTTGGGTGTGTGGCTGGCGTCCGTGATCAATGCGTCCCCGGTCATTGGGCGGCTCCTTCGGCTTGTGTGCGTGGCACGGTTGGTTCCCCAGCTTCCGACCGCCGGGAGACCGCAGCCTGAACCCGGCCCGACATGCGGGTGAACATCCCCGCAACGGCCGCCGCCGCCCTCGTTTTGACCCGGGCGCGCTGCCTCTATTACAGTTATGTCTTGCGTGATCGCCCGGGAAACCGGTGATGAACGCGGTGCTTCCTTAGCTCAGTCGGTAGAGCGTTTCACTCGTAATGAAAAGGTCATCAGTTCGATTCTGATAGGAAGCTCTGAGCAAGCCCCGGCGGCCCTTGTCACAGGGCTGCCGGGGTTTTCGCTTTTTAAGTCCTGTGTTCCAAAGAAAAGTGGGATGGCGCGAACCCACGCAACTGCGGCATGATCGAAATATCGAACTTCTGGCAAGACATCTGAAATGTTCAAAATAAAAGACATTTTGAGGTTTTGATCGTATGATCGATATATGGAACACTCTGACGAGCTGACCCCGTTTTACCGGGCTGTCGATGCTGCTTCTCTTGGGCGGTCCATCGCCCAAGCACGCAAGGAGGCAGCACTCACCCAACACGACCTTGCCGTGAAACTGGGCGTCACCCGCGGCACCATCGTTCGCCTTGAAGCCGGCGATGCTGTCTCCATGGTCGTGGCCATGCGGGCCATCAGGGCGGTGGGCCGCGATGTGGCCCTTGTGCCGCGCTTTTCGAAACTGCACGTGCAACCATGAGCCCCCGCCGCAGCCTGGACGTGTACCTGCGTGGAGACCGCATCGGTGAACTGCGCGGTAACGGCCTCAAGCTGTCCTTCCAGTACGACCCGCAGGCGCTGGCCGCCTACGGTGCCGGTTCAATCCTGTTGTCCTTATCCCTACCGTTGGCCAGAAAGCGTTTGGACGGAGCGGAGGTCTACAACTTCTTTGACGGCCTGCTCCCCGAAGGGCAGGTCCGTTCCAATCTGGCCAAAGAGCACGGCGTCACAGTCCCGGACGCCTTCGGACTACTCCGCGTCTTGGGAGCTGACTGCGCCGGAGCTGTCCAGGTCCTGCCGCCGGGGGAAGCCCCCGCGCGGGAGGGTGCCGCAACGCCCATGACCACGGCGGAGGTCACCAGCGTGGTCGAATCGCTGCCCACGTGGGACCTGCCCGATGACTTCCTGGTCACTGCTTCCTTGGGCGGCGTCCAGTCCAAGGTGTTGCTGTCCCGCCACGACGGCGGCTGGGCATGGCCCGGACGGGGGGCGGTATCGACCCACATCATCAAACCCGAACCGCTTGAATCCACAATTCCGGAACTGCTCCCCGCTGAGGACTGGGCTTTGCGGACCGCAGCCACTGCAGGGCTTCCTGCGGCTAATGCCCATCTGGAAAACTTCGGATCCCGTCGGGCCATCGTCGTGGAGCGCTTCGACCGCACTGCGGAGGGTAGTCGGCTGCACCAGGAAGACTTCACCCAGGCGCTGGCCCTCGCCAGTGCAGCGAAGTACGAAGGCACCACCGCGCCGCCCTCGCGCCTGACCCGGCTTGTCGACGCCGCGGCCCCGCACACCCGTGATGAGGCGGAATTTCGCCGCGATCTGTTGCGCGCCGTGACCTTTAACCTGCTGATTGGAAACGGCGATGCCCATTCCAAGAATTACTCCCTCACCCTGCGCGATGGTGGAGAAGTGCTCTTGGCACCGCTTTACGACGTGGCACCGACACTGCTGTTGTACCAGCCCAGTGGCCTTGCCGGCCACACGGTCAACGGCCAAATCCGCTTGAGCTACATCACCGTGGAGCATCTCGTGGCCGAAGGGGTCGCATGGGGCATGGACGACGACGACGCCCGGCGGACCGCGGTTTCAACACTGGAGAGGGTAGCGACCGCAGCACTCCAAACAAGCCCGCCAGAATCCCTCGGCTTTTTGCCGGAGCTCATCGCTGTCCGTGCGCAGGACCTGCTGAACGGCGGCACAGCCAGGCGGGCCCTGGCGCGGGAAGACTGACACCCTCCCGGGTCGCCAGTGCCGGGCCGCCTCACACTGACAACCCGGCGCCCGCGCCCCTCAGTTCCCGAGCCGGGACAACAAAACCGCGACGGCGGCAGAGACTCCCCCGGCCAGCGAACCTTCCAGCTCAGGAGCGAAGAACGGCGAGTGGTTGACCGGAACAGGCCCTTCAAGCCCGGCAACCGGCGTCCCACCGAACATCCAAAACACCGACGGAACACCGATCGCAGTGCCGAGGTGCCCGAAGTCTTCGCTGCCCATCATCGGCGGGGTGACTTCGACTGACTCAGCCCCCAACGCCAGCCGCAGCGCCTCCAGCACGGGAGGAACGGCGTCGGGGTCGTTGAAGCACTGCGGGAAACGGTACATTTCCTCGATGTCCGGCCCGGGTGCACCTGACGCGGCGGCCTCGGCCGTAACGATGCGACGGACCGCGGCAAGGACCTGGCGACGGACGTCCTCATCGAACGTGCGAATGTTGAGCGTGAACTCGGCCGACGCCGGGATGATGTTCTCCTTAAGGCCGGCATGGAAGGTCCCAACGGTTACGACGGCGGACTTCCGTGGGTCCAGCTCGCGGGACACGATCCCCTGCAACCGGGTGACCATGTGCGCGGCCATGACGATCGGATCAATGGAATCCTGCGGCTGCGAGCCATGTGATTGCTGCCCATGTACGGTGACCCTGAGTGAATCGGCCATGGCAGCGACCGGGCCGCTGGAGATCGCGACAGTGCCCACCGGCCGGGGCATGACGTGCTGCCCGAAGACCACTTCCGGCTTAGGCGCCCTGTCCCACAGTCCGTCGTCGAGCATGGCAAGCGCGCCAGCTGCAGTCTCCTCGCCGGGTTGGAAGATCAGCACCAGCGTTCCTGACCAGGCGTCCAGGTTGCCCGAAAGCACTTCGGCGGCACCCAACAGGCTGGCTACGTGCGTGTCGTGGCCGCAACCGTGCATGACGGGAACCACCGTGCCATCCGGGAGCGTGCCCGTGTCCGTGCTTGCATAGTCCAGGCCGGTTGCTTCTTCGATGGGAAGGCCATCGGAGTCGGCGCGGAAGGCCACCACCGGTCCGTCGCCGTTCCGCAGGACGCCCACAACACCGGTTCCTCCGCAGCGGAAGTGCTCGATGCCGAGCCCGTCCAGCTGCTCCTCGATCACGGTGGCGGTGGCGAACTCCTGCATGGACAGTTCCGGGTGTGCGTGGAGGTGCCGGTACAACTCGTGGAGCTTGGCGGTCTGGCTGGCATCGAGGGCGGGGGCGATAGCTGTGGTTGTCATTTGTCCTGTCTTCCTTCGCGGGTGATGGCTCTGTTCTGTGGGCTGCTGCTACTCGATGTGGATGGGCTTCGCCTCAGCGATGGGGGCCTTGCTGCGGAAGAACCAGGCCAGGAGGATGGTCCCCAGCACGGCGATGGCGGTGGAAACCATGGCGAGTGACGGCACCAGCGGCAACACCACGAACACGACGACGGCCGAGACAAGCAGGGCGAACACAGTGGTGCGGGGCTGCTTCATGGACACGACGGCCTGGACCAGCACGGCTCCGAGGACGGTGGGCAGCACATACAAACGGGTGACTACCAGGACGGAAGGCGGGATGACGCTGATCAACCACGTGCCCAGGAGCCCAACAAAGATCGCCAGCGAGGTCAGGTGGACTACCGCGGCGCCACAGATGGCGACGACGGCGGCCAGCTCGGCCCGCTTGGTGCCCGGCTTTGCGCCAATGTTGGTTTGGGCGATCAGCGCGGCCGGCAGGAGCTTGTTGGAGATGTTGCCGATCATGAAGGCCTGGTACATCGCGGCTGGCCCCAATATCGGATAGTACGTGAGCGGCTCGACGATCCAGATGATGCCAAAGGTTGCAGCGACGGCCGCAAATGCTATCCAAAGCTGCCCCGGTCCAATATCGAGGCCGGTGGCGAAGACAAGGTACAGCGGACCGGCGACGGAAATCAGCAGGCCGGCGATCATGGTGATTTGGCCCCAGCGGGACGTGGTGCGGTTGAAGTCCGCCATGGAGGCTGTGCTGGTGGTGGTGGGATCAGAGGTGATGGAAGACATGGGGTGTTCCTTTCGTGCCCGGGTCAGGTGCCGGTGTTGAGGACGACGGCGGCGGGCCGGCTCAGGCGCCGGCGGCCAGATAAGCGGCGGCCAGGCCGATGACGATGGAAATCCCGAGCCCCCATTCCCGCAGCCAGCTCTTGCCCAGCTTCTTGGCCAGCAGGAGGCATGTCCCCATAACGGCCGCGGAGACGATGAAGGACAGCACATGGATGCCGGACTTGGGCAGCTCGGTGAGCCCCAGGCAGGAGAAAGCTCCGATCAGTGCCGCCGCCGGGACGATGGCCATGGCCGCGGGGTTGATGGAGCGGATCTTGGCGTCGCCTTTGCGCAGCACCGGCGTCAGGATCAAGCTGGCGAGCATCCACATGGCGCCGCCGATGCTCATGGCGAAGAACGCGACGGCGAACACACTTTGCGTATAAGTGGCATCCCCGAGCTTGGCGCCCATGGACCCTGCTGCGATGCCGGCGGCCGAAACGTCGTAGGCCGCGGAGCCGATCAGGCCGATACGGGACAGGACCGCCGGGGCTCCGAAAAGGCCCAGGAGAGCAATGGCTACAAGGGAGACAGCCAGGGAAGGGCCAATCGCCGATACGGCGCCCGAACGGAATGAGGTTTTGATGTCCTGCGTACTCATTTCCACCGAAGGGGCAGCGCGTCGGGCCGCTTTCATGAAGATCACGGATTGGATGATGATGACGCCGAAGACACCGGCCACGCAGATCCACAGCACGGGGTTGTTGGCGATGGCCATGATGTCGGTTGGTCCAATGGGGGCGAGCGGTTGAAGTGCCAGGGGTTGGAACAAAGGAACCTCCGGGTGTTGGCCCCGCGGCAACTCCGCGACCGGACCACGCTGTGCGGTATGCGGCGCCGTAGGGCTAATCCTTACCCTCCGACCAGATCGGCCAGCGGGTTACCAACACCTTCTGCTATGAGCCGGATCACACACAATAGCTGACGGAATCAGCCAAATGAATGGCCGAATCGGTCAAAGCTTGCCATCACTGGGGTCGCCACTTCCCCGATTCGATGTGACCCGGCACACTTTCAGGCAGTAGACATCCAGCAAAGGAGCACCATGTCCGACACCATTGGCGAGCTGTCCGCCGTCGAACTTTCCGCAGCAATCCGGGGAAAGAAGATCTCGGCGCGGGAAGCGTTGGCCGATCACCTGGACCGCATTGCCGAAGTGAACCCCGTGATCAACGCCGTGGTGACCCTGGACGCCGACGGCGCCCAGGCGCTGGCCCATCGCGCCGACCAGCTGACGGCGTCGGGGGCGGACCTGCCGCCCCTCCACGGCCTGCCCATGACGCACAAGGACACGAACAACACCGCCGGGATGCGCACCACCCAGGGCTCCCTCGCCTTGCGCGACTTCGTACCCGACGCCGACGACCTCATCATCGCGCGGCTCAAGGCAGCCGGCGTGGTCAGCACGGGAAAGACGAATGTTCCCGAGTTTGGCGCGGGCTCGCACACGTTCAACGCCCTCTTCGGCACCACTACCAATCCCTACGCACCAACCTTGAGTGCCGGTGGCAGCAGCGGCGGGGTGGCCGCCGTCGTAGCCTCCCGCATCCAAAGCATCGGCGACGGCAGCGACATGGGCGGTTCGCTCCGCATCCCGGCATCCTTCTGCAACGTGGTGGGTTTCAGGCCGTCGACGGCGGTCATCCCCATGCCGTCCGACGTCAACGCCTTCGCATGGCTGGGAAGGACCGGACCGATGGCCCGGAGCGTGGAGGACATTGCGTTGTTCATGTCCGTCACGGCAGGCAAGGATCCGCGGGTTCCGCACCCTGAGGGCCTGGATCCTGAGGTTTTCCGCTCCAGCACGGAGACGGACATGCGCGGCGTGCGGATCGGCTGGTCCCGCGACTTTGGCATCGGCGTGCCTGTGGAGCCCGAAATCGTGGAACATCTGGAACGGCAGCTTTCCGTTTTCGAGGAACTCGGGGCGATCGTGGAAGAAGCGACTCCCGATTTCAGCGAAGCGGACCTGGTGTTTGGCAACACGCGCGCCATGGACTTCGCTGCTGGCCTGGGGCCCCTCCTGGCTCGCGCGGGGGACGTGATCAAGCCTGAAGTGCACTGGAATGTGGAAAAGGGGTTCGCGTTGACGGCCCGGGACCTCATTGAAACCGCGGCAGCCCGGACCCGGTTGGAACGTGGCATCCAGGACTTCTTTGGCCGATACGATCTGTTCGCCAGCCCGTGCGCCCAGGTGCTCCCCTTCGACGCCGCCCTCCGCTACCCCTTGGACGTTGCCGGCGTACCCTCCGAGACCTATCTGGATTGGATGCGATCGGCCTGCCTCCTCTCGGCCACCGGCCTTCCTGTGCTCAGCGTGCCGGCGGGATTCAGTTCCTCCGGGCTGCCCATCGGCCTCCAGCTGGCCAGCAACCACTACACGGATATGCAACTGCTCCGCTACGGCCATGCCTTCGAGCAGCGGACCCGGTACGCCGCCGTCGCGCCTGTTGTGAAAGCCGAGCCCGTCACCACGGCGAGCGCATGACCCGTCCCCCGCGCTTTCGCGCGTCCAGCAGGATCGACACGTCCACGCCGGTGGCCTCCTGGGCCCACTCAGAGTCCGTGATGAAACGGTAAAGGGAGGACATGTCCTCCACAGTGACGTCGGCCATGATCTGGTAATTGCCGGCGATCGCGGCGGCATACCGGACCGTGGGAAGTTCAGCGAGGCTCTTTCCTACACGCTCAACGTGCTGCGGCGAAGCCCTGATCCAGAGCAGCGCCTCAACAGCCAGGCCAAAGGACGCAGGCTCAACAATCGCCCGCACATGGACCTGGTTGTTGGTCAGCAGCCATTCGCTTCGCCGCCGCGCGGTGGCCTCCGACACCCCTACCCGACGCCCCAGCGCTTCGAAGCTCATCCTGCCATCAGCGCACAGTGCGTCGATGAGTTCGTTATCCTGGCGGCTCATGTGCTGCTGCCTGACCAGGATGCCGGAGTCCTGCGCGAGGTTCGAACGCAACGCCTCGGCCTTATCTGCCGGAAGGACTTCCGGCCGCCAGCCGCGAATCGTGCGGAAGTATCGGAGCACCGGATAGCTGGTCGAATCCCTGAGCCCAATGGTGGATGGGAGTTCATCTGACAGGACGTCCCCCATCCGGCCCGTTTCGGTGAGGACTTCGGCCACGCAGTCGCCCGTGCCCGTTGTGGTGTAGACGAACGTGGTGTCACCGCGCTGGGAAAGTGCATTCGCGGCTGCGCGCACTGTCCCGGGCAGGCACCGCATCTCCACCAACACCACCGCGGGCCTCGGCCTGATCCCCACTACCGCTACGGCACCGGACTCCAGCAACTGCGATCCGCGTCGGGCGACGGTCCGCTCGGCCTCCCCCAGCACGGCGGCCATCTTGCGCCAGGGACATCTGGGATCCAGTTGCAGGGCAGCCACGATATGCCGCTCCAATGCGTCAAACACCGCCATGCAGGCTCCGTCCGGTCTGTGCTGGTGACTTTGGGCGTATGTGCCCGGGGGCTCCTCCGGGCAACCGCCGAGAGGGGTTCCTGCCACAGTTTAGGGACAACTGCGGGCAGAAACACGTCGAGACCGACGGCGGGAGACATGACAGCGCGCATGAACCCTTACGCTGTCTTGGAGGACGGGCAAGGCGCCATTGTCATCAGCCTCGACAACTACTGTCCTTGACGACGACCCAGGAGACATTCACTGCATGGAACCGTACGGACATCCGCCACCTCAACCGTTTCCCGGCCAGCATCACCAGCAGCGCCCGCAGTACGACCCGCCACAGCAGTACGGCCCACCACAGCAGTACGGCCCGCTACAGCCCAAAAAGAAGAGCAAACTCGGGTGGATTCTCGGTGGCATCGGCATTTTCGTGCTGATCCTCCTGTTCGCGGGGTGCTCCGCCCTGGTCAACTCCATCAACGGCGGTGGGAGCCACGCCGAGAAGGCCAAAGCTGTCATCGCCGCGGCCGACAATGCACCGGAGGGCGACTGGGTTCTCACGCACCGGAGCGATCCGAAGGTAGAGGCCGGCTGTCTCTCCATCGACACCGCCTGCATTAAACTCCGGGCCGAGTGGAGGGTTGATCATCCCGTCAGCCTCAACGACGTTGCCACCCGCATAGGGATGGACGTCAGCAAATCGAAGCTGTCAGAGGACGGCTGCATCAAAGAAAACGACCCCGACGGAGGCGGCACGGACGAAGTATGCATAGTGGAAGAAGAATGGCCCGCGGACGGCTATCGGGTCATCCTTAACATGTCCCGGCGGTAGGCCGACGCAGCAAGCCCCTCGGCTACAGGTAATCCCCCGCGCGCTCACGCGCTATCTCCAGCAGGGTGGAGTGGAAGGCCACTTCCGCCGGTGCGTAAACCTTGTCCTGGCGTTGGGCCAGCAGTACCCGACGCAAAGGTGCGGCGGAACCCAAGCTGATAACCCTTACGTCAGGGTGTTGGAGTGCGACGGCGGTTTTGGGCACCATGGCCACGCCCATCCCCACGCTCACCATGGCCTGGGCTTCCTGGTAGTCGTTGGCCAGGAAGCCGATGGTTGGTTCGAACCCGGCTTCGTGGGCTGAACGTTGCAGCACTTCCACCACGGGGTGGGCCTCCGCCCGAACGATCCAGGATTCCTTGCGTAGCTCCTCCATCCGGATCTCTTCGCGCCCCGCCAAGGGGTGTCCCCGGGACACCAGGATCACCGTGCTCTCCTGGAAGACTTCAGTGACCCGAATCGAGTCATCCTGGAATCTGTTCCACGGGTAGTCCCAGAGGAGGCACAGGCCAGTGACGCCGGACTGCAGGTCCGATACCAGGTCATCGAAACGCGCACTGCGCACGGACAGGCCAATTGCCGGGTAGCGCTTTTTGAACGCCCTGATGACTACCGGGAGGAAGGATCCGGCAAGGGTAGGGAAGGTTCCGACTGTCAGCGACCCGCGCTTGAGTCCAGCGATTTGGTCCAGGTCCGATTGGGCCGCACGCATCTGGCCAACGATCTTGCGGGCGTGGCCAGCCAGCACTTGGCCCGCTTCTGTAGGGACCACCCCACGTGAGCGGCGGTTGAGGAGCGGTTGCCCCACTTCCTGTTCCAGTTTCCTCAGCTGCTGGGAAACCGCCGAGGGAGAGTAAAGCATGAGATCCGCGGCCGCGGTGATGGAACCTTGCTCAACAACCTCGACCAGCAGCGCGAGCCGTCGAATATCAAAAAGATCCTGGCCCTCATCGTTAAGCAACAGTTCACCCTTCCTAGGAATTCGTTCATTCTATACAGGCTGCCGTAGATACCACAGGATAAAAGGGTTTCCAGCGGGCGTAAATGCCTCCTCCATCGTCCATTCAGGACTGATCCGCTGGTGAATGAAGTATTGCTTCATCCCACCCAAGATATCCAACATTGTCTTCAAATGTGATGTGCCTCAATCTCGAAGTATGCCCTTGAACGAGCCTGGGCGACAGAGAAGCAAGGAACTGACCATGAACATCGAAGCGGAATGGATGCGCGGAGGCACCAGCAAATGCTGGGTCTTCGAGAGCGGGCAATTCGGTGAGACTGAAACCAGTCCGGATGCGCTGCTCCCGCGGCTGTTCGGCAGCCCCGACCACCGGCAAATCGACGGTGTGGGCGGCGCGACGTCGACAACCAGCAAAGCGATGATCGTTCGCCGCCCAGCGGACGACGACGTGGATGTCGAGTTCACCTTCGCCCAGGTGGGAATTGAGGAAGCCACCGTGGACTGGGGCAGCAACTGCGGCAACTGCTCGGCCGTGGTGGGCTTGTATGCCATCGAGAAGGGCTGGGTCACACCCACCGGGGAGATCACCCGGATCGTCACGCGGAATACCAACACAGGCCAGATCATCATCCAGCGGATATCCACCCCGGCCGGGGCCCTCCCGATCGTCCCGCAGGCGGAGATGCCCGGCGTTCCGTTCCCCGGGTACCGGGTGGGCCTTGGTTTCCAGGACCCTGCCGGTAAAACCACGGGCCAGCTTCTTCCCACCGGCTCCCCGACGGAGACGATCACTGCAGGCGGCACACGCTGGACTGCTTCGCTTGTCGACGCCGGAGCGCCGGTAGTAATCGTCCGGGCCGAAGAGCTCGGCCTGGACCCTGAGCGCTACGACAGCTGGTTGGCCGGCGTCGAACTGCAATTGGAGACACTCGAGACGATTCGACGCCAAGCAGCAGTACGCATGGGGCTCGCGGCGTCCACCAGCGAAGCGGCACGGGCCATCCCGAAAGTCGCCATCGTCGCCCCGCCCGCCCAGTCCGACGCCGGCAGCGACGTCAGCGTCATGATGCTCTCCATGGGCAAGCCGCACCCCGCCCTCGCCATCACGGGAAGCATCGCACTGACGCTCGCAGCCGGCACACCAGGCACCGTTTTGTACGACATCACCGAACATGACCTTCGGCCAACCCTGAAGCTGCGGACGCCGGCCGGCGTGATCGAGACATGGAGCGAGGAAAAGGACGGTTCCCTGATCATTGGCGTGGATCGGACAGCCCGCACCATCGCAACCACCACCATCCACCTCCCCGAGACGCTCGACAACACCGTCGACGCCTCACTTGCCGGCGCTACCCGCTGAACAGCCAGCGCTACTCGATGAAGAGAGAGCACCATGACTAACACCGCAGAAAAGACTGCACCAAGCCCCACAGTTGAAGCGCGGCCCAAGCGCCGCCGTCGTATCCTGCTGGTGACGGCTGTCGCCATCACCGTCTTGGGTCTTGCCGCCCTCCTGTTCGGAGGTGTCCTTGGCAGCCCTGCGGCGGCCTCGGGATCGGAGCCGACCTTGACCGCAACGCAGATCATCCCGCTCATCATCCTGGTGGTGATGTTCGTGGTGGCAACCAAGTGGCCGCTCAACATCGGTGTGATGGGGCTGGTTGCTTCCTTCGGCGTCGGCTATTTCGTTCTTGGCATGTCCGACAAGGAAATCCTGGAAGAGTTCCCGGCCAGCATCGTGCTGACGATCATCGGCGTCACGTACTTCTTCAGCATGGCGCAGCGCAATGGCTCCATCGACATCATTGTGCAGACATGCGTCCGCCTGGTTCGCGGCAAGACCATGCTGCTGCCGTGGGTTTTCTTCCTCATGGCCGCAGCCCTGACTTCACTGGGCACGTTCTCCCCCGCAGCTGTGGCGCTGCTGGCGCCGGCCGCGCTGGGGCTGGCCTATGAGTCGCGCATCCATCCGGTCCTCATGGGGGCCTTCGTCATCAATGGCGCCCATGCCGGCGGCTTCTCGCCCCTGTCCGTGGCTGGCGTCTTGGTTCACGACATCTCCATGAAGAACGGCTTCCCCATCGACCAGGGGTCACTGTTCCTGGCAAGCTTCGCCCTGAACTTCATTCTTTCGGCACTGACGATCGTACTGTTTGGGCTCCTGGGCAAACTCCGGGACAAGCACGCCAACGAGTACTCCGCGCTGGACACCCCGCGGATCGGACGCCCCAGTGGACAGCAGTTCCTGACCCTGGCCCTGATCCTGGCAATCCTCGTGTGCACTTTGGGCTTCCACATGCCCATTGGCTTCGTTGCCCTGTCCGCCGGCCTACTCCTGGCACTGGTAAACATCAAGGAGCACCAGACGTTCATCGGCGGCATTTCCTGGTCCACCGTCCTGCTGGTGGCCGGCATGATCACCTACGTCTCCCTGCTCCAGCATGTCGGCGTCATCGACACCCTCGCCGAGCAAGCACTCGCCTTGGGCGCTCCCCTGCTGATCGCGCTGGTCCTCTGCTACGTCATTGGCGTCGGATCGGCCTTCGCCTCGTCCACAGCCCTGCTGACCGCCTTCATCCCGCTGGCCGGGCCCCTGCTGGCCACCAGCTCACTCAGCGCTTCCGGAACGGTCGCGGCCCTGGCGATTGCAGCCACGGTGGTAGACGTTTCGCCGTTCTCCACTGACGGCGCACTGGTAGTGGCCAACGCACGGGAGCACGACCGCCAGCGCGTCTACAAGCAGCTGATGATGTACGCCGGTGGAGTGGTCCTGGTGGCCCCGGCACTGGCCTGGGCCCTGCTGGTACCCACCGGCATCATGTAGGCCTGCCGGAGCAATATCCGGCAAGCGCGGGAAGGCCCTGTACTCCATCGCAACAGGAAACCCGACGGACGGGCGCAGGGACTTCATGCGCTAAGGACAAAGGCAGGACGCTCAGAGAGCGTCCTGCCTTTGGCTTACCCGGGAACGGGCGGATGTCAGGCGAAGTCGGAGACTGCCGGGTCCGGACCGATGCGGCCCTCAGCGCCGCGGTCCAGGCCGTTGATGGCCTCGACGTCGGTAGCGTCCAGCGTGACGTCCAGGGCAGCGAAGTTCTCCCGGATACGGGACTCGGTGACCGACTTGGGGATGACGACGTTGCCGATGGCCAGGTGCCATGCGATGACCACCTGTGCCGGCGTGGCGTCGTGCTTGGCAGCGATCTCAGCAATGGTGGCGCTCTCCAGCAGCTCGCCACCCTGGCCCAGCGGGGACCAGGCCTGGGTCAGAATGCCCTTGGACGCGTTGAACTCGCGCAGCTCGGACTGGTTGAAGAACGGGTGCAGCTCCACTTGGTTGATGGCCGGCACTACACCGGTCTCATCAATGATGTGCTGCAGGCCTTCCTTGGTGAAGTTGGAAACACCGATGGACTTGACCCGGCCGCGCTTCTGGAGCTCGATGAGGGCCTTCCAGGTGTCAACGTACTTTTCCTGCTTGGGCTGCTGCCAGTGGATGAGGTAGAGGTCCAGGGTCTCCAGGCCGAGGCGATCCATGGATTCCTCGAAAGCCTGCAGCGTGGACTCGTAGCCCTGGTCGGCATTCCACAGCTTGGTGGTGATGAAGATTTCTTCGGCGGAAAGGCCGGAGGAAGCAATGGCACGGCCGACGCCGGCCTCGTTGCCGTAGATCTTGGCGGTATCGATGTGGCGGAACCCGGCCTCGAATGCCTGGCGCACCACCTTTTCGGCTACATCGTCTTCAACTTGCCACACCCCGTAGCCGAGCTGGGGGATGGTGTTGCCGTCGTTGAAAGTAAGTGTTGGTGACGAAGTCATGTTTGCCATACTGCCAGCACGGAGTCTTGAAAAGCGCCAATTATTACGCAGATCAGCTATGCGCTTAACTTATTGCGTCCGAGGAATAAAGGCGCACGCCTGTAGTTGCGCACGCTGCACACTATGCGTCTTGGGAGAGTTCCCGCTCGGCGTCAGCGACCTGCTCGAAGACGGCCTCCGCGCGACGATGGACCGAAAGCGCCCCCACCGGCACCGGCCCAACCGCCAGCCTCAACATTGCCGCAGCTTCCGCCGTCGTGGCAAGGGAGTTCCCAGCCTTGGACAGCGCACGGTGCACGCCCGCCAGCGCCCCGGGAACATCCAGTCCGTCGCTCGGCGAACGTCGTTGCGCCTCAACGCAAACGGCCCTCACCCGGGGCGACAAACCGGCCAGTTCATTGGCGATCACTACCAGTTCGTTGTACAACTGCTCGTCATCCACGCCCTCCAGTACCTGGTGGTACCGGTCCAATCCCCGATGGAAGCGGTCGTGGGCGCGGCGCCACAGGCCCTTGCCGAGCTCCACATCGTCCTTCCGCCCTTGCCGGACGGCCCCAAAGAAACCCACCCCCAGGCTCAGAGGTACTGGCCCGGGCCGTGGTCGGGATCTTCGGGGCGTCCTTGCGCTGCTCCGGGCGCGGTGGCCCGCTGCGGTTGCCCATTTTCCCCGATGACAATTCCGGGAGCGATAACAGTTCCCGGTGGGAGCTGCCGAAGCTGCATCTGCGCGGCCGCGTGATCCTTGGCGGCTTGTTGGGCCGCAATGGCAGCCTGGATCCCGTGGAACAGTCCCTCAAGCCAACCCACCAGCTGGGCCTGGGCAATGCGGAGTTCGGCGTCGGAGGGCGCCTTATCCTCCGGGAACGGAAGGCTGATGCGCTCCAGTTCCTCAATGAGCTCCGGCGCGAGCCCATCTTCGAGTTCCTTGATGGAGCGTTCGTGGATTTCTGCCAGGCGACCGCGGGCAGCGTCGTCCAACGGCGCTGCCTTCACTTCTTCCAGGAGCTGACGGATCATGGTGCCGATCCGCATCACCTTGGCAGGCTCATCCACCAGTTCGTGGAGCCCACCGCTCCTGGGCTTGGCGTCGTCCGGGGATTGCCCCTGGGACTGTGGCTGGGCAGGTGCTTGGGCCCCGCCGTCGTCCAGCATGGTCCCCTCCACAGGGGTGTCGTCCGAAGCCTCATCCTTGGGCTGAATGTCGTTCAGATCGCTCATTGGTTCATACTCTCATGGGCTTCGGGCGAACCCGGGCCCGAGTCATCTTTTTTGGACTTCGTTCGTAGCGAAACAGGGAAACACCACCGCCGGGTGTCAGCAGCATCTTCCTTGGGGGTTGCTGTCCTGCCGGTCCATCCGGTCCCGCCAGAACTCGCGTTCGGTCATGGCGGGACCGGCATGACCGGTAGCGGCGAAGTGCTCAAGGTACTTCGCGTAGGCATCAGCACCCATGAGCGAACCCATGTAGGCGGCGAAGCCCCGGAAGCCCTTGGCGATGACGTTCATCAGTGGTGTCCGGCCTTCTCAGTGCGTTTCTCCACGGGTAGTGCGTTCCATTCAGCGAGCAAGGCCTTCTCCGCGGGAGTGGGGATCAGCCCTGCAGGGGCGAAGACCTTGGAAGGCACTGCTGGATCCTCGTGCCCCTGTCCCCCACCTGCGCGGATGGCCTTGAAGGTGGCCAGGAGGGCGGTGAGGATGACGATGATGCTCAGCACCACGAAGATCACGGACAGCCACCCTTGGATAGCGGTATTCCGGATCACTGCTTCCATGGCTGCGACAGACTTGGCTGTTCCGAATTCCGTCTTGCCGTCAGCCAGGGCCTTGGAGAAGGCCTGGTTGTTGGCGAAGTATCCGACGGCCGGGACGGGCGAGAAGATCTTGTGGAAGCTTGCCGTGATGGTGACGACGGCGGCAAACGCCAACGGGACGGCGACGATCCACAGCCACTTGAAGGTGCCGCGCTTGGCCACAATGGCCAGGCATACCGCCAACGCGATCGCTGCGAGGAGCTGGTTGGCGATACCGAACAGCGGGAAGAGGGTGTTGATGCCACCCAATGGATCTGTGACACCCATGATCAGCACCGCTCCCCAGGCTGCAACCATGATGGCCGTGCACAGCCAAGCACCGGGCCGCCACGAGGCTTCCTTGAACTTGGGAACAAAGTTTCCGATGGAGTCCTGCAGCATGAACCGGGCCACCCGCGTACCGGCGTCCACTGCGGTCAGGATGAAGAGGGCCTCGAACATGATGGCGAAGTGGTACCAGAAGGCCATCAGGCCGGGTCCGCCGATGAACTGCTGCATGATGTGCGCCAAGCCAACAGCAAGCGTCGGGGCACCACCGGAGCGCGAGATGATGCTTTCCTCGCCCACGTCCTTTGCTGTCTGGGCAAGGACGTCCGGGGTGATGTTCACGTTGGCCAGGCCCAGGCTGTTCACCCAGGTCGCCGCGGTCTCCACGGTCCCGCCGGTCAGGGCCAAAGGAGCGTTCATGGCGAAGTAGATGCCGCGGTCGATCGAGATCGCTGCTACGAGGGCCATGATGGCCACGAAGGACTCCATCAGCATGCCGCCGTAAGCGATGAAGCGGGTCTGCCGCTCCTTCTCGATCAGTTTGGGAGTGGTGCCCGAAGAAATGAGCGCGTGGAACCCTGAAAGCGCACCACAGGCGATGGTCACGAACAGGAACGGGAACAGTGCGCCGGAGAAGACCGGCCCATTCTCGCGGCTGGCGAACTCGCTGAATGCCGGGACCGTGATTTCCGGACGGACCACAATGATGGCAAGCGCGAGCATCACGATCACGCCGATCTTCATGAACGTCGAGAGATAGTCACGAGGCGCCAGGAGCAGCCAAACGGGCAGGATCGCGGCGATGAACCCGTAGATGATGAGGCCCCAGGCGATGGTTACCTTGTCCAGGTGGAAGAAGGCCGCACCCCACTCGGTGCCGGCCACCGCACCGCCGCCAATAATGGCGGCCATGAGGAGCACGAAGCCGATGATGGACACTTCCATGACCTTGCCGGGCCTGATAAAGCGCAGGTAAACGCCCATGAACAACGCGATGGGGATGGTCATGCCTACGGAGAACACGCCCCACGGGCTCTCGCCGAGGGCGTTGACCACCACGAGCGCGAGGATGGCCACAATGATGATCATGATCAGGAGCGTGGCGATCAGCGCAGCGGTCCCGCCCATGAGGCCAAGTTCTTCGCGGGCCATCTGGCCCAGCGAACGGCCACCGCGGCGCATCGAGAAGAACATCACCAGGTAGTCCTGCACAGCACCGGCAAGGACGACGCCGACGATGATCCAGATGGTGCCCGGCAGGTATCCCATCTGGGCCGCGATGACAGGTCCCACCAGCGGGCCGGCGCCTGCAATGGCGGCGAAGTGGTGGCCGAAGAGCACGTTACGGTCAGTCCGGACATAGTCCTTGCCATCCGCCTTGTATTCAGCGGGCGTGGCCCGGCGATCGTCCGGTTTGAGCAAGTACCGCTCGATGACCTTCGAGTAAAACCGGTAGCCGATAAGGTAGGTGCACACCGCGGCGAAAACGAACCAGATGGCGTTCACTGTTTCGCCACGAACCAGCGCAACCATGAACCATGCCACTGCTCCGAGGAGCGAAATTGCCACCCAGAGCCCGATCTTGGCCGGCGTCCAGCGTCGTTCTTCAGCCTCGCGAACGGAATCATCCACGGCCGGGGATGGCAGTGTGGGATCCAGTCCTTCCGCGAGTCCGGCCTGGTCAGGAATCTTGCCCATATCTCCTCCTTGAGAACTGCTGCGGTGATGGGAAATGCAGTGTGGCGAATCCCGCGGTGGGGACCGCTTCGCCACGTGTCTTCCAGCACAGTAACAACTGCTACCGACAAGGGAAGGCCATACACGCCTTCGGCAGCCCACCCAGCGGTGAGCGGTCACACCCGTGCGACGGACGCCTGTACATGGACACCCTGAAGAGACACCCATGCACGCCCGGAACCGCTAGATAGCTCCCCCGTTGCCCTGCGCCTGGACCATCCGTGCTTCACAAAGATCCAGCCAGCGCACCTCCGCTTCGGCCTGGAAAATCAAGGAGTCCAGGACCAACAGCCAGGCTGTGTCGGACAGTCGCTGGTTGGCGGAGACTGCCTTGCGGGCCTGCGTGTGTTCCTGCAGGGCACGGAGTGAGACTTCGCGCTGTGACTGGATCACTTCAGAGGCGTCAACGCCGGGCAGGGTTACGGCGAGCGCCAGTTTGATGGCGATCTCGTTCCGCGGCGGACTGCCCCGGTCAACCGCCCCCGCGAACCAGGCCGCGACTTCCCCGACCCCGGCGGCAGTGATGCTGTAGACGACGTGGCCACCGCCGTCGTCGCCGTCTTTGCTGACCAGGCCATCACGTTCCAGCCGGTCCAGGGTGGTGTAGACCTGCCCGATATTAAGGGGCCAGGCGGCACCGGTCCGGTCCTCGAATTCGACCCGCAGCTCATAGCCGTACCGCGGCCGGTCCTGGAGCAGGGCCAGCAGACTGTGCCGGATGGACATTGGACTCCTCGCTGCGGTGGATTGACTGGTCAGAGCAGAAGCAGGACCTTGCCCACGTGGTCGCCAGAGTCAAAGTACCGATGTGCCTCCTGCACCTGGTCCAGCGGGAAGGACTTGGCCACCAGGGGACGGATCCTGCCGTCGGTGATCATGGGCCATACGGACTCGCGCACGGCTGACATGATGATGCCTTTTTCGGCCACGGACCGGGGCCGGAGGGCTGTTCCGATGACGGCCGCCCGTTTGCTGAGGAGCTGGCCAAGGTTGATGTCCGCCGTGGTGCCGCCCTGCAGCCCGATGACGATGAGCCTGCCGTAGTCGGCGAGGGCGTCAATGTTTTGCTGCAGGTATTTGGCGCCGACGACGTCGAGGATCACGTCAGCGCCTTTGCCACCGTTTTGTGCCCGCAGGCTTTCAGCGAAGTCCTCTTCGGTGTAGTTGATGGCGATGTCGGCACCCAGGAAGGCCTTGGCGGTGCCAACCTTCTCGTCCGTGCCGGCTGTGGCCGCAACTTTTGCGCCGTAGGCCTTGGCCAACTGGATGGCCATGGTGCCGATGCCGCCCGTTGCCCCGTGGATGAGGACCGTTTCGCCGGGTTGCAGTTGGGCGGTCATGATCAGGTTGGAGTACACGGTGGCAGCAACCTCGGGCAAGGCGGCTGCGGTGATGAGGTCCACGCCGTCGGGAACCCGGAGCACCTGCTCGGCGGACACCGCGACCTGCTGGGCGTAGCCGCCGCCTGAAAGAAGGGCAACAACTTTGTCTCCCACGGAGAATGCCTTGGTGACGCCCGGGCCGAAGGCTGCGATGCGGCCGGACACTTCAAGCCCGGGGATCTCTGAAGCCCCCGGGGGTGGCGGATAGAAACCGCGTCGCTGCTGCACATCTGCCCTGTTCAGGCCCGCGGCCACGACGTCGATCAGGACTTCGCCCTCGCCCGGCACCGGAGCAGGGACCTCCCGGACCTCGAGGACTTCGGGCCCGCCTGGCTCTGAGATGTAGACGGCTTTCATGACGAACTCCCGGTTTCTTGCTTGTCCGCCGGCCCCGGGGCGGGGACCGGACAGACGTGATGTTTTGGAACAGCCAACTCCCTATGAAACACTACTAGGCGAGGAAGGTTGTCCGAGCGGCCTAAGGAGCTGGTCTTGAAAACCAGTGTGCGGTAACCCCGTACCAAGGGTTCAAATCCCTTACCTTCCGCCAATGAATGCCCCGGGTTCCAAACCCGGGGCATTTTTGTGCCCGTGATCCCAGTGCGTCCGGGCTAACTGAGAACCTGCAACCGGAACATCATTGAAACTGTCAGACCCCCCGCATAGTGTTCTACCTGTCTCCACACCTCTGACCTAAACCGCAGCTTTACCGCGGAACTACAACAGGAGCCTGACCTATGCCTACGCCTGACATCACCCCCGGCGCACCGTGCTGGATCGATCTGATGACGTCCGATACAGAGAAAGCCAAGGAGTTTTATAACGCCCTCTTCGGCTGGACGTACGAAGCCGGCGATGAGGAGACGTACGGCGGCTACATCACCGCATCCAAGGACGGAAAGCTGGTTGCCGGCATCATGCAGAAGCGAGCTGACATGGGTGCCATGCCGGACCTCTGGTCCACCTACCTGCGCACGGATGACATCAAGGCCACCACGGAATCCGCAGCGGCCAACGGCGGCCAGGTCTACATGGAGCCAATGGATGTTCCGGAGCAAGGCAGCATGGCCATGTACGGCGATTCCTCGGGCGCATCCATCGGTGCCTGGCAATTCGGTCAGATGAAGGGTTTCGAAGTAGCTGCAGAACCGGGCTCACCGGCGTGGCACGAACTCCTTGCCAAGGACTACGACTCAGCCGTGTCTTTCTACCAGAAAGTCTTCGGCTGGGACACGAATGTCATGAGTGATACCCCGGAGTTCCGCTACACCACCCTGGGCGCAGGAGACAACGCGAAGGCGGGCATCATGGATGCCGCCGGCGTACTCTCTGACGAAGTACCGTCCATGTGGAGCGTCTACTTCGCGGTTGAGAACACCGACGCCACAGTAGAGCAAGCCCTCGCCCTGGGAGCAACGGTCATGCATGCCGCGGAAGAAACACCGTTCGGCCGCCTGGCGACGCTCATTGATCCCACCGGCGCAGTATTCAAGGTCATCCAGGACCTGGGCCAGTCCGCTTAGACTTTTGATTTCCGGGTGGTGCCCGGCGCCTCCTACCCAGGGGCGCCCGGCTCCACCCGCCCACCGCCGATCCTGGGGGATCGTTCGGCGTTGGTGCCCTGACCGGTCCCTCATTGTTTGGCCGCAGAGTGGGCATCCACGATCTCCTCCTGCGGTCCTTGGGGAACGAGGACCTGAGTTGCAGCACCTTTCGCAAACCATCAAAGCCACCGCCGTGTTGGGCCTGGCGACCCTGGCCCTGACGGGTTGTTCGCTGATCAGCAGCGGGGACGCCAAGCGGGACGAGTCCGGAAAACCCACCGAAACATCTGTTGCAGTCCGAGGTGGAGAAGCAATCCGAAGACTTTTGCGGTTCCGAGTTCGCAGGCTTCGTGGGCGTGCCCTATGATTCATCAACCCTGGAACTGACCTACTTCTACCCCACTACCGATACGTGGAAGGCCGATGACCGCGAGATCGTCTGCCTGATCGGCGGCGCGTCCGGCGCAGCTACGTCCGGGACCCTTAAGGGCGCCGCCAAGTAAAGAAGGCCAGTGGGGGCACTCTCCGGCCACCACTGGTCCACTTCCCATTCATCCGTTCGTGTTCTGCTACGTCTGAGGCAGCTTTACCCCGGAGTAACTTCCGGGAACAGCGCCCACTTCACAAGAAGGTGGGCGTCGTCCACAGGGCCATACAGGGCTCCCTAATGAAAGTTAGAGCGGATGCACCAACACCATTGGAAATTACTGGCAGGAACGGCCTTGTCGGCAGGGTTGCTTGCAGCCCCGTTGACGGCTGTCCCGGCCATGGCGGCGGACGATCCCGCCACGCCGGCGGGCACATCGCCGGTGGTCATCAACGAGGCCTATCTCAGCGGCGGAAGCAGCGGCGCGGCCTTCAAGAACAAATTCGTGGAGCTCTACAACTCCTCCGACGCGCCCGTCAGCTTGGCTGGCTGGTCCTTGCAATACCGGTCGGGCACCGCCACCGCAGCACCGACGGGAATCACTCCGTTGACAGGGAGCATCCCGGCCAAGGGCTACTTCCTGGTCCAAGGGGCCAGCAACAGCGCCTCCTCTACGGCGCCGGCCCTCCCCACGCCGGATGTTCAGGCTTCCGGAACCCTGAACCCGAGCGGAACCACCGGGACACTGGTCCTGGCGAAGCAGAGCACCGCCGTGTCCCCAATTCCCGCGGGTTCAGTGACGGCCAACGCCGCCATCGCCGATCTCTTGGGTTACGGAACGTCCAACACTTTTGAGACTGCGCCTGCAACGGCTCCCGCCAGCAATTCAGACGTCAAGAGCCTCAACCGGACCAACGGCGTTGACACCGATTCCAATGCCGCTGATTTCACCCTCAGCGCCACCATCACCCCCACGCCTTCGGCTGGCACCACGCCGCCCACCGATCCTGGGCCGCAACCGGGTATCAAGACCATCGCGGAAATACAAGGCACCGGCACGGCCAGCCCGTTAGTCGGCAGCACGGTAACCACCCGCGGCAAGGTCACCGCCGTTTACGCCACCGGCGGGTTCAACGGCTACTACGTCCAGACCCCCGGCACCGGCGGCGACGCCGCAGGGGCGGCCAGGACGGCGTCGGACGCTTTGTTCGTCTATTCACCCACGACGGCGGCCACGGTCCAGCCGGGCGACTACCTGGAACTCACCGGCGCGGTCAGCGAATTTGCCAACCAAACACAGATCACAGTGGAAGCCGCGGGGCTGAAGAAGCTCGCCGAAGCGGCACCCGAGGTCAAGGCCACGCCGTTCGCGTTGCCGGCGAACGAGGCCGCCCGCGAAAGCCTCGAAGGCATGCTTGTCTCACCCCAGGGTGACTTCACGGTGACTGACAACTACTCCCTGAACCAGTACGGCGAGATCGGCCTCGCGGCCGGCAAGTCCCCGTTGGTCCAGCCGACGGCGGTGGCTGCTTATGGCTCCCCCGAGTATGCCGCCGTGGTGGCAGATAACGCCCTGCGCGGCATCAAGCTCGACGACGGCGCGTCCACCAACTTCCTCAAGGACGCCGCCACTAAGGCCCAGCAATTGCCCTACCTGACCCCTTCGGACCCCGTACGTGTCGGTTCGCCCGCCACGTTCAAGACCGATGTCATCCTGGGGTACGGGAACAATTCGTGGAAGTTCCAGCCGCTGACGGCGCTGAGCCCCGCAAACGCCGCGTCCGTCCAGCCTGCAACCTTCACCTCCACCCGCCCCGAAGGTCCTGCAGACGTGGGTGGCAGTCTAAAGCTGGCCTCCTTCAATGTGCTGAACTACTTCCCCACCACGGGTGACCAACTCACTGGCTGTGTTTTCTACACCGACCGCGACGGCAACCCGATCACCGTCAAGGAGGGCTGCAACGCCCGCGGCGCTGCCAACGCAGAGAACTTCGAGCGCCAGCAGGCCAAGATCGTTGCCGCGATCACCAAATCGGGCGCCGACGTCGTGTCCCTCGAGGAGATCGAGAACTCGGCCCAGTTCGGCAAGAACCGCGACGACGCCCTGTCCAAGCTCGTGGAGTCCCTTAACGTCAAGACTCCCGGCGTGTGGGATTACGTGCGCACACCAGCGAACGCTCCCCCGCTCAGCGATGAAGACATGATCCGCACCGCTTTCATCTACAAAAAAGCCACGGCCGAACCTGTCGGCGAGTCAATCATCCACAACGACACCGTGGCTTTTGCCAGCGCCCGTAAGCCGCTGGCGCAGGTGTTCAAGCCGGTTGGCGGCAGCGATGACAAGAAATTCATCGCGATCGTGAACCACTTCAAGTCCAAGGGCTCCGCAGCGACCCCGGACGACACCGACAAGGGCCAGGGCGCCTCCAACGTTGCCCGCACCAAGCAAGCCGAATCCCTGCTCGCTTTTTCCAAGGACCTCCAGGCTTCCAAGGGCACTGACAGGGTTTTCCTGATCGGCGACTTCAACGCCTACTCCAAGGAGGACCCCATCAACGTCCTCACCGACGCAGGGTACACCGACCTTGAGGTCGGCACCGGCAAGCACTCCTACCTGTTCGGCGGCATGGTGGGCTCCCTCGACCACATCCTGGCGTCCCCGGCAGCCCACAAGGTGGTCACGGGAACCGACATCTGGAACATCAACTCCGTGGAGTCAGTGGCGCTGGAATACAGCCGGTATAACAACAATCTGACCAACTATTATGCCCCGGACGAGTTCCGGGCCAGCGACCACGATCCCGTGGTGGTGGGCCTGAACCTGACTCCGGACGCACCGGCCACCGTTGACCTGCAATTCCTGGGCATCAACGACTTCCACGGCCGGATCGACGCCAACACGGTGCTCTTTGCCGGAACGGTTGAGAAGCTCCGTGCAGCAGCAGCGCCCGGCGCGACTGCCTTCATTTCCGCAGGCGACAACATCGGCGCTTCCCTCTTCGCATCCTCGGTTGCGAAGGACCAGCCCACCATCGACGTCCTGAACGCACTTGAGCTGCAGGCCTCCGCTGTGGGCAACCACGAGTTCGACGGCGGCTGGTCAGACCTGCGCGACCGCGTCATCGCCGGAGGCAACAACGCAAAGTTCGCCTACCTGGGCGCCAACGTTTACCAGAAGGGCACCACCACCCCGGTCCTGCCGGAGTACAAGGTCCTGGACATGAACGGCATGAAGGTAGCGGTCATCGGTACGGTCACCCAGGAAGTTCCTTCCCTGGTAACCCCCGCGGGGATCACCGATCTTGAGTTCGGCGACCCCGTGGACGCCATCAACCGGGTGGCTGCGAAGATCAAGGCCGAAAAGCTGGCGGACCTTATCATCGTCGAAAACCATGACGGCGCCGCTTCCGGTACCCCCGAGGGCGCCACGTTGGAACAGGAAGTTGCCGCGGGCGGCCCGTTCGCCAAGCTCGTCAACGAAACCACCCCTGACGTAGCTGCCATCTACACCGGGCACACCCACAAGGAGTACGCCTGGGACGCGCCCGTACTTGACGCCAACCGCCAACCCACCGGCAAGACCCGCCCGATCGTGCAGACCGGCAACTACGGCGAGAACGTGGGCAGCGTAACGCTCACCGTCGACACGGCAACCAAGTCCGTCACCGCCTACAAGGCAGCAGTCGTGGACAGGACCACCGAAACCGCTGAAAGCCTCGTCGCGGCCTACCCGCGGGCGGCCGCAGTGAAAACCATCGTGGATAAGGCCCTGGCCCAGGCTGCTGAAATCGGCAACCAGGCCGTGGGTGCCGTGACCGCCGATATCACCACAGCATTCACCCCGGACCCTGCCGGAGGCGCCCCCAAGCGGGACGACCGCGCCAGCGAATCCACGCTGGGCAACCTGGTAGCGGACTCCCTGGTGGACACGCTCAAGGCGCCCGAACTCGGCGCGGCGGAAATCGGCGTCGTCAACCCCGGCGGCCTGCGCAACGAGCTGTACTACGCGCCGGATGGCACCATCACCTACGCCGAGGCCAACGCGGTCCTGCCGTTCGTGAACAACCTGTGGACCACGTCCCTGACGGGTGCACAGTTCAAAACGCTCCTGGAGCAGCAGTGGCAGACCAACCCGGACGGTACCGTACCAAGCCGCCCGTACCAGCAGCTGGGGGTGTCCAAGAACGTCAACTACACCTACGATGCTGCCCGTCCTGCGGGTGACCGGATTACCGGCATCTGGGTCAATGGCGCTGTGATCGGCCCCGCAAAGCAGTACAGGATCGGTACCTTCAGCTTCCTGGCAACAGGCGGTGACAACTTCCGGGTCTTCAAGGAGGGCAGCAACACGAAGGACACGGGCCTGGTGGACCGTGACGCCTGGATCAAGTACCTCCAGACGCACAACCCGGTCTCGCCGGACTTCGCACGCCGCTCAGTTGCTGTGGCAAACTCCACCGCTGCCGAGGTCAAGGGCGGCGAGTCCGTGACGTTGACGGTTTCCAAGCTGAACCTGACCTCCATTGGCAGCCCGGCGAACACCTCATTGAAGGCTGTCTTCGTTGATGCCAAGGGCGCCTCCGTGGCTCTTGGAGATGTTCCGGTGACCGCCGGTGCGGCGTCCGTCAACGTGAAGGTTCCCGCCACGGCGGCCGCAGGTACCGGTACCTTGGTGCTCACCGCCGTCGAGTCCGGAACGGTAGTGAAGGCCCTGGTTAAGGTGGCCGCGAGCGGCCCCAACCCGCCGCAGTGCACCCCGCCCACCAAGCCGTCCAAGTGGTACGACATTGTTGGCTGGCTGCGGTACGGCATCGAATGGTTGCAGTACCAAAAGTGCCTGAGGGGCTAAGCACCTCATAGCATGACCCAAAGACAGGCCCCCCACGAGTTAATCGTTGGGGGCCTGTCGTGTGGTTACTTGTTTGCCGGCTCCGGATCCTGGACCTTGGCAGCATCGCTGCGCAGCTCAGCCTGGAAAGCCGCGTACCGCGCCAGGTGCGTTGGGCGGCGCCGGAGTACCGCCCACGCAATCCCAAGGATCACGAACCACAGCGGCGTTGCGAGCAGGGCTGCGAGCGTGTCCGGCTGGGTGGTCAGCGTCCACAGCACGAAGGCAAAGAATGCGAACACCACCCACACCATGGCCACTCCGCCGGGCATTTTGAACGCCGAAGACTCGTGAAGGTGTGGGCGGCGCTTCCGGAAAGCCAAGTAGCTGGCCAGGATGATCGACCAAACGAAGACGAAGCAGACAGCTGACACGGTGGTCACCATGTCGAACGCCTTGCCGACATCCTGGCCGGCGTACATGAGCACGACGCCGGACAGCAACAGGACGCAGGACAGGAACAGTGCGTTGCGGGGTACTTTGCGTCCGGAGAGCGCGCCAAAGACCTTGGGGGCATCGCCTTCCTGGGCCAGGCCGAACACCATGCGGGACGTGGAGTAGATCCCGGAGTTGGCTGAGGACATGGCTGACGTGAGGACCACCAGGTTGACGATGGTGGCTGCTGCACCCAGGCCGGCCAGCGAAAACATGGCAATGAAGGGGCTGTGACCGGCAGCGAACTGGGTCCATGGCGTGACGGACATGAGGATGATCAGCGCGCCCACGTAGAAGAGGAGCACGCGGATGGGAATCGAGTTGATGGCCTTGGGCAGGTTCTTTTCCGGGTCCTTGGCCTCGGCCGCAGTAGTGCCCACCAGTTCGATGCCTACGAAAGCGAAGACCGCGATCTGGAATCCGGCGACGAAGCCCATGAATTCGTTCGGGAAGAAACCTCCATGGCTCCAGAGGTTGGTGAAGCTGGCGGGTCCGGCGTCGGACTGGAAGCCGCTGAAAATCATGAACAGGCCAACAATGATCAAGGCCGCGATGGCGACGATCTTGATGAGGGCGAACCAGAACTCGGTTTCGCCGAATGCCTTCACCGTTGCCAGGTTCAGTAGCAGGAGGATGCCGATGGTAATGAGACCCGGCACCCAGAGCGGAAGGGAAGGCCACAGCTCCTGCGAGTAACCCGCGATCGCGATGACGTCCGCGATTCCCGTGATGACCCAGCAGAACCAGTACGTCCAACCGGTGAAGAAGCCGGCCCAAGGACCCAGGAGGTCAGCTGCGAAGTCGCTGAAGGATTTGTAGTTCAGGTTGCTGAGCAGCAATTCGCCCATGGCACGCATGACGAAGAACAGCATGAAGCCGATGATCATGTACACGAAGATGACGGACGGGCCGGCGGCTGAGATGGTTTTGCCGGAGCCCATGAAAAGGCCTGTTCCAATGGCTCCGCCGATGGCGATGAGCTGGATGTGGCGGTTGCTGAGTTGCCGCTCAAGATGCGGGGAATCGGTACCGGTTGAAGGTGGGCGCTGAATCGTCAAAGGAACTCCATCGTTCAGGCGGCACTGGGTGCCACAAGATTCGGTTCCTCCCCGCTCTGTAGATGGACCTGAGAGTTTCCGCAGGCGTGGGCCTGCTTGCACCTTCGGTGAGCCCGGCGTTCCGGACTGCTTTCCAGAGTTGCCTCGCCGCGGCGGTACATGGGCCTGAGAGATTCCTGGGGAGGGTTTGCTCCTACGGCGCCTGTGGTGATGTACCGGCAGGGCTCTCCCGCCGCGGATCAAAAGCGCGCACCACCAGTTCGGTGATGCAGCTCACACACTAACGAAGGCCGGGCGGCACTGCAAACCTGAGTCCTCAGCGGGCCAGAATGCTACGCGCAATCTCGTCGGCGTCCCGCAGGGTCCGCTGTCCGCTGGCATAGGCCTGCCCGGTTCGGGGCCGGGCCTCCGCCGCGATGGCCGTGCCCCACTGTGAGGCGGACAACTGCAGGCCCAGCACGTAAAGGTTCTCGGTGACCGCCCCGTTCGCCGCCAAGGGCCGGTACGGATGTGGCACGACGTCCAAACCCGTGGTCTGCATCGGGGTACCTTCGACGCTCATCATGATCTTGGTTCGGACCAACCCGTCAGCCATGAGCTGCTCCAGCAGCGGAGAGAGGTTGATGCCAACCCTGTTGGCAGGCGACATCGCCTCGATCAGGGTCCGGGCTTCCACCGGCGCGTCGCGCACCCACGGCGAAACCGCACGGAACAGTTTCGCACTCCGGTCCACACTGAACTTCGGGTCCGGGCCAACAAAACTTACGACGCCGGCCCGCGCCAGGGCGGCCAGCTGCTCCGAACGCAGCGCGGGCGCCCCACTGGCCAGCCCCTCTACGAAGGACTCAAACCAGCCGCGAAGCCCTGCCAACCAGGATTCGTCGGTGATGCCGCCATCGGCCACCACCGATTTCAGGATTGCCCGACCGGTGTGGAGTGCACCGATGGCCATCTTCACAGGGTCCGATTCGCCCAGAGCCGATCGGCGCGCATCATCATCGAGGTATGCCGTGATGGCCGCGTCCAGCTCCCGCCTGGACGCAAAAGTACGCCCTGCCAGCGGCGCGGCAAGCCCGCGAAGATTCAGCCGACGGGACGCGACGACGTGCTTTTCCACGAGATCGCCCACATCGTTCTCCCACTTCGCCGTGGTGTGCGCGTGCGGTTGGAGTGCGTCCTCGAGGTCCGCCAGGAACTGCGCGGGGTCCTTGATCGCAGTGGGTTGTGAGCGGGCCAGCGTTGAGTAATACGCCCACAGCGCATCACGGTGCAGCAGCGGCCAAAGATCGTGGTCGAAACCGGGCTGGATTCCGGCCGCATGAAACCGGTCCACGGCGTCTTCGGTCAGGTAGCGCATCGTGATGCTGCTGGGGTAGTAACCCGCCAGCCCCGCCTTGGCCCGGTAAGGGGTGCCCCGCCGGGAGGCAGCAATAATCCTGGGTTCCCGGCCAGATGCCCGATACTCCAACACGCCTGCCCCCGGAGAACCGGCCTCGACGAACTTCCCGCCGCGGCCCTCCGTCAGCTGTCCCATGACGTCGAAGAAGTTCAATCCCATTCCGCGGATCAGCACCGGCTCGTTATCCGGCACCGCCTCCCAGTCAACGTCGGCGGGTGGCGCCGGCGGAAAATAGAGCAGTCCTTGCTCCTCCGCCGCGCTCTTGAAAGACCTCTGCTCGGGATTCAGCCGGGACTCGACATGACCCAGCGCGAGGACCACGGAACCGACGGTGAGGATCGCACCGTTGGCGAGTTCGACGTCGAACGCGTCTTTGGTTCCGTCCTTCACCGGTCGCGCCGCGACGGCGGAGGTCTCATGGAACGTGACCTCGACGCCGTCGGGCAGCCGTTCGAGCAAGCCATCCAGGGTCTGGCGCAAGTACCGCCCATACAGGGCACGGCTGGGGAAGTCGTGTGATTCGAGCGTGGCAAGCTCCGCCTTTTCGGCGTCGTCCAGTCCCAAGCCATCATGACGCCGGGCCTCGCGCCATTTGTCGAACGAACCACCGGCCAGCGGAGGAGCGAGCTCAGGGTCCTCCGGGATGAGCGTCGGATAAAACGACTGGGTGTTCATCAGGTAGAGCCGGGACTGCCCCGGCTGCCACACGTGGCCCGAACCCGCGGGGAAAGGATCCACCACGTCGATGTGCAGGGTGGCCCCCGACGCGCGCACAGCATGACCCCCGGCAGCCCAATTCGCGAGCAACCGCTCAAGGACGCTGGTGCCCCGGGGGCCAGCCCCCAGCAGGGCAACACGGTTGGTTTCGGATTTAGCCACGCTCAAGCCTAACTTCTGCGTGACTTGCTTACTGTTGAAAAGTGTTGCTTGGATGGGGCAATGACCACCACAGAAGCTGATCAGACGCCACTTCCCGGGAATATGGCCGCGCCCGGCCGTCCCCGCCACGCCGCTGAGGTTGCGCCTGAACCCACGGATGAAAACATCTGGCTCGAAGACATCCATGGCGAAGAGCAGCTTGCATGGGTCCGGGAACAGAACGCGCGAACCGAAGAATTGCTTGAGGACGCTGAATACTCCGCCGTCGAAGCCGGAATCCTTGAGGTCCTGGACTCAACGGACCGCATTGCCATGGTCTCCAAGCGCGGCGGGTTCTACTACAACTTCTGGAAAGACCAGGAACACCCCAAGGGACTCTGGCGCCGCACCACATGGGAAAGCTACCTCACCGACGATCCTGAATGGGACGTCCTCCTGGACGTTGATGCGCTGGCTGCAGCGGAGGGCGTCGAATGGGTCTTCCATGGGGCCGGTTTTCTCCGCCCTGCGGACGGAAACGAGTACCGGCTGGCCATGGTGTCGCTGTCCCCCGACGGCGGTGACGCGGACCGCCACCGCGAGTTCGACGTCGAATCGCGCACCTTCGTTGAGGGTGGCTTCGACCTCCCCACTGCCAAGGGCAACGTCAGCTGGCTCGATGCCGACACCCTGCTGGTCTCCAGCACCGCGGACGGGCTCCCGGCCACGACCTCCTCGTACGCCCGGACCGGCGTCAAACTCCGCCGCGGGGAGGCCTTGGCCGATGCTGAACGGCTTTTCGAAATCCCGGAAGACCACATGCTGGCCATGGTGGCCCACGATTCCACGCCCGGCTTTGAGCGGACTTTTGCAGTTGACTACATCGACTTCTACAACCGCAGCACGTGGGTGCTGCGGGACGGATCCTGGGTGGCCATCGATGTACCAACCGACGTCAACATCAGCGCCCACCGCGACTGGCTGCTTTTCCGCCCCCAGAAGGACTGGGACGTTGATGGCACTGTTTACCCGGCAGGGTCCTTGCTCGGGGCTGCCTTCCAGGACTACCTGGCGGGTACACGTTCCTTGACGGTGCTGTTTTCGCCGGACGAGCACACATCCCTGCAATCCTGGAGCTGGACGCAGGACTACCTCCTGCTGAACCTCCTCCGCGATGTCTCCTCGGAGATCCGGGTGTTGAATCCGTCAGTCCTCGACTCCCATGGAGCGTGGGCTTCAACGCCGCTGGACGCCTGCCCTCCGCTGCACGACGTGAACGCCTACGCCGTGGACGACGAAGACCCAGGCTCCGCCGGCAACGACTTCTGGCTCGTGGCCACCGGTTTCACCACGCCCACCACCCTGACCCGTGGAACGCTCTCCCCTGCCTCGTCCCAAGGCGAGGACGGCGGCGTGGTGAGCGAGCACTCGGTAGTGAAGCGGTCGCCGTCGTTCTTCAACGAAGCGGACTATGAAGTCCAGCAACACTTCGCCGTCTCGGCGGACGGAACCAAGGTCCCCTACTTCCAGGTCGCCTCCAAGGACCTGGTCCTGGACGGCCAGAACCCCACCCAGCTCTCCGGCTACGGCGGGTTCGAGATTTCCCGTACACCCGCATACAGCGGCACGATTGGGCGCGCCTGGCTGGAACGGCGGACATTTGGAGCCCCCTCCGACGACGGCACGGAATCCCACTCCCGTGGCGGCGTCTACGTAGTGGCCAACATCCGTGGTGGCGGCGAATACGGACCCTCCTGGCACCGCGCCGCGCTCCAGGAGAACCGGCACCGCGCCTATGAGGACTTCGCCGCGGTCGCGAAAGACCTCATCTCCCGCGGCGTCACCAGTCGACGCCGGTTGGGCTGCGTAGGCGGTTCCAACGGCGGGCTGCTGGTGGGAAACATGCTCACCCAGTATCCGGAATTGTTCGGCGCTGTCTCCTGCGGGGTGCCGCTCCTGGACATGCGCCGCTACACCAAGCTGTCCGCCGGCTACTCCTGGATTGCCGAGTATGGCGACCCCGACGTGCCTGGACAGTGGGAGTTCATCCGCACGTTCTCGCCGTACCACCTCCTGCACGACGGCGTGGAATATCCCGAAACCTTCATCTGGACTGCCACGTCCGACGATCGGGTGGGACCCGTCCAAGCCCGCAAGATGGCCGCCCGCATGCAGGCCATGGGTATCCCGAACGTCTGGTTCCACGAGGCCTTGGAGGGCGGCCACGCGGGAGCATCGGACAACCGGCAGGCTGCCGCGCTGCAGGCACGGAGCAACCATTTCCTGTGGCGTTCGCTGGCCGGGAGCAACTGACCAACAACTGGTTTTGCGCTGGAGTGCAGGTTCTGCGTATCCTTGGTGGGCTAGCAATAGCAAAGGGAGACGTGCCAGAGCGGCCGAATGGGCTTCACTGCTAATGAAGTGTGGGGCACAACTCCACCGGGGGTTCAAATCCCCCCGTCTCCGCGAACAGGTCCCGGTTTTCGAACCGGGACCTTTTGCGTTTAACCGCGCTTCGCTCCGCCGCTCACTTCGGCTCCCGCGTGCCGGTGCAAGGCCAGGCTGTCCACCGTGCTGATCAGCATCAGGACGGCCATCGCAATGAACGCCCCCTTATATGCCGCTACCTGGTCACCGCCCAGGAGATGCGTCGCTTCGAACAGCCGCAGGAACAAAGCTCCCACCGCGATCCCGGCCGCGGCAGCCAACTGAACCAGCGTCGCGGAGATCGCGTTGGCCGAGGGCAGCTGTTCCGGGACGATGTCCGCGTACTGCACCGAGGCGTACGCGGAGAAGCCGATGGAACGGAAAGCTCCGCTGAAAAGCAGCAAAGCGAGAATCACGGGCTCAGGAGTTTGGGCATCCAGGAACGCGCACAGGGCAAACGTCACGGCGGAGGCGAACGACGCGAAAACGAGCACCGGCTTGAAACCGAAGCGCCGGATCAGAGGCGTCGTGGCCGGCTTGATCCCAATATTGCCGACGAATACTGCGGCGACCATGACACCGGCTTTGAGGGGATCCCAGCCAAAGCCGTCCTGGAACATCAGCGGCAACAGGAAAGGCACCGAACTGATGGTCAGCCGGTAAATGAAACCGCCCGTGGAGGTCGCCCTGAACGTCCTGGTCCGGAACACTCCGAGGTTGAACAGGGGAACGTCGGCTTTCCGCATCCACCAGACAGCGCCCGCGAGCGAGAGCACCCCTGCAGCGACCACCACAACGGCAATCGCGTTGGACGCGTGGCCGCCCAACGTTTCCAAACCCACCACCAAGGCACCCACGCCCAGGGTGGTCAGCAGGAGCCCAAACCAGTCAAGGCGGCGCTTGGAGTCGAACTGGGTCCGGGGCACCAGCCTGAGCGCGGCAATGAACGCCGCCAAGCCAAGGGGCACATTGATGATGAAGATCCAGTGCCAGGACAGGAAGGTAGTGAGCGCGCCACCGACCATCGGAGCCAGGACCGGGGCGAGCAGTCCGGGCCACACCAAATAGGCGGTGGCCCGGAGGAGCTCGGATTTGGGAGTCCCGCGCAACACCACCAGGGTGCCAACGGGCACCATCATGGCCCCGCCCATGCCCTGGGCCACCCTGCTGAGGGTAAGCATGGACAGGTCTGTGCTCACGGCGCAGAGCAGGGAGGCGACGGTGAACACCGAGATGGCGAGGCAGAAGATCCGGCGGGCACCGAACCGTTCAGCCAGCCAACTGCTGAGCGGAATTCCCATTGCAACCGTCACCAGGTATGCGGTCATGGTGATGTTGATATCTGCCGGCGCTACGCGGAAATCCGCGGCAATGCTGGGAATCGCGGTGGTGAGGATGGTGCCGTCGAGGAACTCCATGAAGAACGTTGCAGCCACCAACAGGGCCAGGCGCGGCCGCCAGCTGGTTCCGTTGGGGGTGTCGACTTCTGTGTTGCTGGGGTTTGTGCTCATGGCTCCGGTCCAGGATCTGGCTGTGGGCCCGTGACAGGCCGCTGGCGTGTTGGCTCGATCCTATAGAGGCACAGTGGGAGCGATCACAACATGACGTTCTTTACCCCGCCTTCCTATCCCGCTTGCGCCAAGGCCAGGGGTAGAACGGCTCCCACACCGGCTTGGCGCAACGCCAAGGCCGAAACCGTCATGGTCCAGCGGCTGTCGATAAGGTCGTCCACCAGCAGCACTGGCTGGCCTCCGGTACCAGCCAGGGCCTGGGCAAGGTCCGGGCCCACAACAAGCCGGTCCCAGACGCCGGCAAGCCGGTAGGCGCTGTTGCCCCCTCGGGCTCCGGTGGGCCCACCGTGCTGGGGCTGCAGCTGGCCCAGGTAGGGCATCCGCCCGATGCCGGCTATTCCCTGTGCCAGGGACTCCACCAGCTGCGGCTTACTCCTGGACGGGATGCTGACCACGGCTGCGGGTCGACCCACTCCGCTCCAAGGAGTTCCGCCTTCAGCTCCTGACCACTCACGAAGCACCTGGACACAGGCTTGCAGCATGGCCGGATCCACGGCGCGGTCCGGGGAACCAGCAGCGAACAATTCTCGCAGCGCCCCACCCCAGCCCAGGTCCGTCAGCCTGGCCAGGACCCGGCCTTCTGAGACGCATTGGTCAGGTTTGATCTTGCCCTTGACGGCCACCCCCAGCCGATCCATGCCGCTGGGCCATTGGAGTCGCGGCTCCACGGCGATACCGGCGCGTCGTAGGGTCTGGCCAGCGGCATCGGCTGCCGAGGCTGCCACGTCCACGGGGAACCATCGGCCGGCACAGTTGTCGCAGCGACCACACGCTGCTGCGGTCTCGTCGTCGAGGACGGACGTGATGTACTCCATGCGGCATCCAGCCGTGTCCTGGTAGATCACCATGGAGTCCTGCTCGTCCACCCGCGCCTCTGCGATGCGTGCGTACCGCTCGGCGTCGTAATGCCAGGGGCTCCCGGTTGCTCTCCAGCCGCCGCCTACGCGTTCTACCGCCCCGTCCACGGCCAGGACCTTCAACAGGAGCTCCAAGGGCGTGCGGCGGAGGTCCACGCGGGCCTCCAGAGCGACGGTGGACAAAGCCGAACCCGCGTCCCCGAGGGCACGCAGCACGGCGTCGGCCTTTTCAGCGGACGGCATGGAAGCCGTTGCGAAATACTGCCAGATCTCGCGGTCCTCTGAGCCTGGAAGCAGCAGCACGTCTGCATTGGCCGCTCCACGGCCTGCGCGGCCAACCTGTTGGTAGTAGGCAACGGGCGATGATGGCGCACCAAGGTGGAGGACAAAACCCAGGTCCGGCTTGTCGAATCCCATGCCCAGCGCTGATGTGGCCACGAGCGCCTTTACCTGGTTGTCCTTGAGCAGTTGTTCTGCGCGCTCCCGGTCTGCAGGGTCCGTCCGGCCTGTATAGGACAAGACGTTGTGCCCGGCCTCAGCGAGGAGCCTGGCTGTGTCCTCAGCAGCTGAAACGGTGAGCGTGTAAATGATGCCGCTGCCGGGCATGTCCTTTAGATGGGTCAGCAGCCATCCCAGGCGGTCCCTGGAATCAGGCAAGGACAGGACGCCCAGGCGCAGGGACTCCCGCCCCAGGGCCCCACGGATGGTCAGTACTCCGGCGCCGAGCTGTTCCTCGATGTCGTGGACCACCCGGGAGTTGGCCGTAGCCGTGGTGGCCAGCACCGGAACCGACTCCGGCAATTGGGCAATGAGGTCGGCGATGCGCCGGTAGTCGGGCCGGAAGTCGTGACCCCAGTCCGAAATACAGTGGGCCTCGTCAATAACCAGGAGGCCGGTACGGCGAATGAGCTCCGGAAGCTGGTTTTCCCGGAAAGATGGGTTGGTAAGGCGCTCCGGTGAAACCAGAAGGACATCAACTTCGTCGGCGGCCAGCTGCGCCAGGACGGTATCCCATTCGAGGGCGTTTGCAGAGTTGATGGCCACGGCACGCACTCCTGCCCTGGCGGCTGCAGCCACCTGGTCCCGCATGAGTGCCAGCAGCGGGGAAACAATCAGCGTTGGTCCCGCGCCCCGGCGCCGTAGAAGCAGGGATGCCACGAAGTAGACGGCGGACTTCCCCCAACCTGTCCTCTGGACCACCAGTGCCCTGCGGCCGGCATCGACCAGCGCTTCAATAGCTTCGTACTGGCCGTCGTGGAACCGGGCTTCCGGGTGTCCCACCAACTCCCGCAGGCACGCCAGGGCCTGCTGTTCGGTAGGTGATTGCACGGAAACGGCAGCATTCGGGGAGTTGTTGGCCATGAACCCAGTATTCCAGCCACCCCCGACGCCCATCACCCGCGGACCTGGCTATGTGGATAGTGATTATCCACATAGCCCCCCGCCCGGTTCATGCCCCATTGCGTAGCCACAGTAGGATTGAGCGCGTGACTAGCGAGCAGAACAAGACATTCGACCTCTCGGCATCCTTCAAGGCGTACGACGTCCGGGGAATCGTGGGTGAATCCATCACGGCTGAAATTGTCGAGGCCGTAGGCGCTGCGTTCATCGACGTCCTGGGCCTTGAAGGCGGCACCGTTCTGGTGGGCGGCGACATGCGCCCTTCGTCCCCTGAGTTCAGCCAGGCTTTTGCCAACGGGGCAGCCACCCGGGGCGCCAACGTCCGGTTGCTGGACCTGATCTCCACCGACGAGCTCTACTACGCCTGCGGGGCCCTGAACGCAGCCGGAGCCACGTTCACAGCCAGTCACAACCCAGCCGAATACAACGGCATCAAGATGGCCAAGGCCGGCGCGCAGCCCATCTCATCGGAATCGGGCCTGAAGGAAATCCAGGCCCTGGCCGAGGAATACCTCAACACCGGCATCATTCCCGCAGCCGAAACCCGCGGAGAGATCAGTGTCCATGACGTCCTGAAGGACTACTCCGAGTACCTGCGCCAGCTCGTGGACCTCTCCGGCTCGCGTCCCCTGAAGATCGTGGTGGACGCAGGCAACGGCATGGCCGGACTGACGACCCCCGCAGTTCTCGGCGATAAATTGCTCCCTGCCCTGCCTTTCGAGATCGTGCCGCTCTATTTCGAACTCGACGGCTCGTTCCCGAACCACCCCGCCAATCCCCTCGAACCGGAAAACCTCCGCGACCTGCAGGCCGCCGTGGTCAAGCACGGTGCCGACATCGGCCTGGCATTCGATGGTGACGCTGACCGCTGCTTCGTGATCGACGAGAAGGGCGAGCCCGTCTCCCCGTCCGCCATCACCGGCATGGTGGCCAGGCGTGAAATCGCCCGTGCCCGGGCAGCAGGCGAGGAAACCCCCGTGATCATCCACAACCTCCTCACCTCCAAGGCCGTACCGGAACTGGTGGCCAAGGACGGCGGCCGTGCCGTACGCACCCGTGTGGGCCACTCCTTCATCAAGGCTGTCATGGCGGAGGAAGGCGCTGTCTTCGGCGGCGAGCACTCCGCGCACTTCTACTTCCGGGACTTCTGGAACGCTGACACAGGCATGCTCGCAGCCATGCACGTCCTCGCTGCCCTCGGCGAGCAGGACGGCCCGCTCTCCGAGCTCGGCCGCCAATACGAGCCCTACGTTTCATCCGGAGAAATCAACTCCGAGATCGAAGACAAGGCCGGGGCCGTGGAGCGGGTCCGCGTGGACTTCGAAAGCGAAGACATCGACATCGACCACATGGACGGCTCCACGTTCACTGCAAAGGACGGCAGCTGGTGGTTCAACCTGCGGCCTTCCAACACTGAACCGTTCTTGCGCCTCAATGCCGAGGCCAAGGACCAGCCCACCATGGAGAAGATCCGCGACCGCGTCCTGGCTCTGGTTCGGGCCTAAGGCCAAGCCATGACCGACCAGTCCACCGGCGAGACGTTGCCGGAAGAATCCGACCAGGACCGCGAGCTCCGGGAGACACTGGGCACTGCGCTGGGGACCGCGCAGGAGCACATCCAGCAGAACGGTGGTTTCTTTCCGTTCGGCGTGACGCTCTCGAACGATGGTGAGTTCCGAATCGTCATGATCGCGCCCGGCGAACCGGACGCAAATGGTGACGTCGATGCCGGGCAGATGCTGACCGATATCCACCACCTCCTGCGCCAAGGCCGCGACGATTTCAAAGCGGTGGCCCTTGTCAGTGACGTCACGTTGCCGGACCATGGTTCGGACGGCATCCATGGTGCCGCCGAACACAGGAATGGCGAAGTCCGGGCAGCAATCATCCCGTACTCCCCCACCGCGGAGGGTTTTGCCTTCCGTCCTATGGAGCCCGATACCCACGAGCCATCCATCTGGGTGGACTAGACCCTACTCACATGAGCTGATCCCATGAAAATCAACGCGTTCGCAGACGTTAGCCTCCGCGCCATCATGGTGTTGGCCTCGGCCCCCGAAGGCATGTTGTTGACCACGCAGGCGGTGGCCGACGCCGTGGGGACGCCGTACAACCACGTCAGCAAAGCCATGGTCCGGCTCCGTGCTTTAGGTTTCATTGACGTCGAGCGTGGCCGGCTTGGTGGTTCACGGCTCAGCGAACACGGCCGGCGAGCCACAGTCGGCGAGGTCCTGCGCCACTTGGACAGCCGGCAGGATCCAGCCGAGTGCCAATCCCCCACCAAGAATTGCCCCCTCATCAACGAGTGCGAACTGCGCCGGGCCATGACCCGGGCCAGGGAGGCCTTTTACCGCGAACTCGACTCCGTGGTCATTTCCACCCTTCCGCATGCGCGCCAAATGAACCCGGTGTTCCAATCCATCGGGCTCCGTCCGGAGTTCCGAACACCCGCCCCACTTACATAACCGCCGCGCGGAACGATACCGTTCCTAACCTGCGCGCGAAGAACGACGGCGGCCCGCCACCTTTCCAACGAAAGGTGACGGGCCGTCGTCGTTCACTTAAGAACGCCGTTGTTCCTAAGAGGTCTAGCCCAGACGGGACTTGAGCCCATCCAGCTCGGACTGGAGTGCCGCCGGGAGCGATTCGCCGAAGTTGGCGAACCATTCCTCGATGGACGCCAGCTCGGTTGCCCATTCTTCAGGATCGACGCGCACGGCTGCCTCGACCTCTGCCGGGGTCATGTCCAGCCCTTCGAGGTCGATGGATTCGCCGGTCGGTACGAAACCGATCGGAGTCTCCACAGCGTCAGCCTTGCCTTCGAGGCGCTCGATGGCCCACTTCAGCACGCGGGCGTTGTCACCAAAGCCCGGCCAGGCGAAGCCACCCTCAGCCGTGCGACGGAACCAGTTGACCAGGAAGATCTTGGGCAGTCGCTCCGGGTTGGCCTTCGCGGACAGGTTGACCCAGTGGTTCAGGTAGTCGCCCGCGTCGTATCCGATGAACGGCAGCATGGCCATGGGGTCGCGGCGGACAACGCCAACGGCACCGGCTGCAGCAGCCGTGGTTTCCGAGGACAGCGTGGATCCCATGAAGATACCGTTGGACCAGTTGCGGGCCTCGGTAACCAGCGGAATGGTGGTCTTGCGGCGGCCACCGAACAGGATGGCGGAGAGCTCAACGCCTTCGGGGCTGAAGTACTCTTCGGCCAGCATGTCGATCTGGTCGATCGGCGTGCAGAAGCGGGAGTTCGGATGCGCGGCGGGGGCGTCGGAGTCCGGTGTCCAGGACTCGCCGCGCCAGTCGGTCAGGTGCGCCGGAGTCTCCTCCGTCATGCCCTCCCACCAGACGCCACCGTCATCAGTCAGTGCGACGTTGGTGAAGATGCTGTTGCCCTTGGCGATGGCACGCATGGCGTTGGGGTTGGTGCCCCAGCCGGTGCCGGGAGCGACGCCGAACAGGCCGGCTTCGGGGTTGACGGCGCGGAGCTCGCCTTCCTTGCCGAAGCGCATCCAGGTGATGTCGTCGCCCAGGGTCTCCACCTTCCAGCCCTTGATGGTGGGGTCGAGCAACGCGAGGTTGGTCTTGCCGCACGCGGACGGGAAGGCAGCAGAGATGTAGTAGGTCTTCTGCTCGGGAGAGGTCAGCTTGAGGATGAGCATGTGCTCAGCCAGCCACCCCTCGTCGCGTGCCATCACGGAGGCGATGCGCAGGGCGTAGCACTTCTTGCCGAGAAGTGCGTTGCCGCCGTAGCCGGAGCCGAAGGACCAGATGGAGCGCTCTTCGGGGAAGTGGACAATCCACTTGTCCGGGTTGCAGGGCCAGGCGACGTCGGCCTGGCCGGCTTCCAGCGGGGCACCAAGCGAGTGCAGGGCCGGGACGAAGAAGGCATCGGTTTCGGTGATGCGGTCAAGGACGTCAGTGCCGATGCGGGCCATGATGCGCATGGAGGCAACAACGTAGGCGGAGTCGGTGATCTCGACGCCAAACTTGGGGTCTTCAGCATCCAGGTGGCCCATGACGAACGGAATGACGTACATGGTGCGGCCGCGCATGGAGCCGGCGAACAGACCGCGCAGCTTCTGCTTCATCTCGGCCGGGGCCATCCAGTTGTTGGTGAAGCCTGCGTCGCGCTCGTTTTCGGAGCAGATGAAGGTCTGCTCTTCCACACGTGCAACGTCAGCCGGGTCAGAGAATGCCGCGAAGGAATTCGGGAACGTCTCCGGGTTCAGCCGCTTGAGCGTGCCGGCCTCGACAAGCTCGTCGGTGAGTTTCTTGTTTTCTGCTTCGCTGCCATCGACCCAGTGGATGCGGTCCGGCTGGGTCAGCTCGGCAACTTCCTCAACCCAAGCCAGCAGGCGTGCATGCGTAGTAGGTGCCTTCTCAAGCAGCGGCAGTCGCGCCAGATCGCCCATTGTGGTTCCCTTCCTCGGGTTCAGTGGTGTGTCCTAAACGATAGGGGCCGCGGACCAGACCAATGGGCTGTCAGACATCGGACAACCGTGGGACCGAAAAGTAAAAACGCCTAGAAATCAGGGGCAATGGCTCGCCAGAGGCAGATTTAAGTGACTAAGGTCACGTAGACCGGTCTAGTTGCGCAGATTACAGCTTTTCGATTTGGAACTTCACATGAACTTCTGTAAAGTTTATTGAGGTTCGAGGGGGTCAGAGAAACAGACCGCCGAGAATCACACGAAATGCGCCCATAGCTCAGCTGGATAGAGCGTCTGTCTACGGAACAGAAGGTCAGGGGTTCGAATCCCTTTGGGCGCACAAATAAAGACCCGCACCGGTTCGCCGGTGCGGGTCTTTTGTTTTGCCCAGCATTAGTTCGCACAGCGCGCGGTGACCCGCGCGCAGAACGGAAAGAGCCGCCGTCGTACTTCAGGTGAAAGTACGACGGCGGCCCGTCACGTTGGGAGTGGAGGGTCAGTCGCCCACGGCCTCGCCGATACGGCGGCGGATTCCGTCGAAGTGCCGATTGAGCAGCTCGGAGGCTGATCCCTTGTCCCCGGCGGCAACAGCGGCGTAGATGTTGCGGTGCATGGCGGCGGTCTTCATGAGGTCCTCGTTGCCGGGTCCGATTTCGACGTGGATCTTCCGGTAGACCTTCCAAAAAACACCCATCAGGTTGATCAGGAGCTCGTTGTTGAGCGGCTCGAAGAGCCTGCGGTGGAATTCGGCATCGGCGGCCACGAAGTTTTCGCCGGCAGCGGCGAGTTCCTCCATCTGCTTCACGGCTTCCTCAATGGAGGCAAGCTGTTCGGGCGTCATGACGTCCATCGAAGAGCCAATCAGGCCCGACTCCAACGCCTGGCGCACATCGACGAGCTGCAACGCCTCAAGTCCCTGATGACGCAGCGACAACCGGCCCCTGAAGGTGAGCCCGTCGGCGAGGGCGTCAAAATTGCTGGGAGCCACGAACATGCCGAAGCCGTGACGGATCTCGATGACGCCCAGGGCCTGCAGGACCTTGAGGGATTCGCGCAGCGTATTGCGCCCGACTCCGAGAGCCACCGACAGCTCGCTCTCTGTCGGCAGTGGATCGCCCGCCTCCAGCTCACGCTCGAGGATCAATTCCATAATGTCCGACTGCAAGGCACGCAGCCGGGCCTGTGCACTGAACCGCGCTTGCGGAACTACACCGGAAGTTGTCATGGCTTTCTCCTTGCCGCTGCATCACCCGGGAAGCCGAGGTGGTGCGGTGTTAATATTGAGGCGAGCTTAGTGCCCACCGCAGATTGAGTGACTCGCAACATACAATATCGGATGTCCCACCTCCTTGATAAGTATGTTCAGGGATTTCGCTGGGATTTCCCCTTCGGACCGGCCGCAGCCGGAAAACCGCCGGGCGCGCGGACGAGGCCAGGCCGCCCACTCTCACTTGACGTTCTCTTGTGACCGCCCTTACAGTTTCCATACGAGCATCGGACGTCCTACATCCGATAACCCACGAAACGCGATTGGTGAGGCACCCTATGAGCAAGACGATCAACAGCCTGCCGCTGGTCAATGACGCCAGCCGCCGGAACTTCCTGAAGCTAAGCGGCGCAGTTGGTGCAGCAGCCGCCTTCACGGCAACACTCTCTGCGTGCGGCGGCGCTGCCAGCACGAGCACCGGCACCAGCACCAACACGGCAGCCGTCAACAAGGACCTCACTATCGAGGCAGGCATTTCCTACGCGCTCTCCACGGGTTTCGACCCCCTGAGCTCTTCGGGTGCGACGCCGATGGCCGCCAACCTGCATATCTTCGAAGGCCTCATCGAACTGCACCCGGCCACCCGCGAGCCCTACAACGCCCTGGCCGCAGCGGATCCCAAGAAGATCAACGACACCACCTACCAGGTGACCATCCGCGATGGCGCGAAGTTCCACGACGGCTCCCCCGTCACCACCGAGGACGTCGCTTTCTCCTTCACCCGCGTGATGGACCCGGCCAATAAGTCGCTGTTCTCCCAGTTCATCCCCTTCATCCAGGACGTCAAGCCCGTCGATGCCAAGACGGTGGAATTCACCCTTAAGTACGCCTTCCCTGGCTTCGGACCCCGCATCTCCGTGGTCAAGATCGTCCCCAAGGCACTCGCTACCGACCTGAAGGCATTCGACGCCAAGCCCATCGGCTCCGGTCCGTACAAACTCGTTTCCGCAGTCAAGGACGACAAGATCGTCTTCGAGGCATTCGCCGACTACAACGGCCCCAAGCCGGCACTGGCCAAGGGCATGACCTGGCTGCTGCTCTCGGATGCCGCGGCCCGCGTCACCGCCGTCCAGTCCGGCCGCGTCCAGGCCATCGAAGACGTTCCCTACCTGGACGTCGATGGGCTGAAGTCCAAGGTGAAGGTCGAATCCGTCCAGTCCTTCGGCCTGCTGTTCCTCATGTTCAACTGTGCCAAGGCACCGTTCGACAACAAGCTGGTCCGCCAGGCACTGCACTACGGCCTGGACAAGGAAGCCATCATCAAGAAGGCCCTGTTCGGCAACGCCAAAGCCGCTACCTCCTACTTCCAGGAAGGCCACCCGGACTACGTCAAGGCCAAGAACGTTTATGGCTTCGACACGTCCAAGGCCGAGGAACTCCTGAAGCAGGCCGGCGTCACCACCCTCGAATTCGAACTCCTCACCACGGACACCGCCTGGGTGAAGGATGTTGCGCCACTGATCCTCGAGTCCTGGAACAAGATTCCCGGTGTGAAGGTCACGGTCAAGAGCCTCCAGTCCGGCGCCTTGTACAGCGACCGCGTTGGCAAGGGCGACTACAGCGTGGTCGCTGCCCCCGGCGATCCCTCCGTCTTCGGCAACGATGCAGACCTCCTCCTGAGCTGGTTCTACTCGGGTGCCACCTGGATGGACAAGCGCGCTTTCTGGACCACCCCGGAGCGCACCAAACTGCAGGGCCTCATGGACAAGGGCTCGCAGGCCTCGGGCGATGACGCCAAGAAGATCGTCGGCGAAATCGTGGACATGGTCTCCGAAGAGGTCCCCCTGTACCCGGTCTTCCACCGCCAGCTTCCCAGCGCCTGGGACGAAAAGAAGCTCAACGGCTTCCAGCCCCTGCCCACCACCGGCCTGTCGTTCGTCGGCGTCGGACGCACAGCCTAAGCAATCCTTCGCGTTGTGAGGCCTGCTCTGCAGGGTTAAACCCCCAAAAACCCTGCAGAGCGGGCCCCACAACCAGATCAACCGGAGAACAAATTGGTCACGATATTGCGTCTGCTTGGCCGCAGGCTTGCAGCATTGCCATTGATGATCCTGGGCATCACGTTGCTCGTCTTCCTCGTCCTTCAGGCCGCTCCCGGCGACCAAGCCAGTTCAGCCCTCGGCGACGGCGCCAGCGAAGAAGCGAAGCAGCAATACCGCCAGGACAATGGCCTGAACGACCCCTTGGTACTGCAGTACTTCCGTTTCCTCGGCAAGCTCCTGCAGTTCGACCTCGGCGTCACCACCCCACCGGCAAAGTCGGTGGCGTCCATGATCGGCTCGGCCTTCCCGCTGACCCTGCAACTGACTTTCCTGGGCGTCCTCATCGCGATCGTCCTTTCCCTGGCCTTTGGCATCATGGGCGCCCTGTACCGCGACAAGTGGCAGGACCAGTTGGTCCGCGTCTTCTCAATCGCCGCAATTGCCACGCCGTCGTTTTGGCTGGGCATCCTGCTGATCCAGTGGTTCGCCCTCGGTGAGAACCCCATGTTCCCCTCGGGCGGAATTGCGACGCCGGAATCCGGCTTTGGCGGTTGGCTCAACTCGATGGCGCTCCCGGCTTTGGCCCTCGGCATTCCCGTGTCCGCGTCCCTGATCCGTGTGGTCCGTACCTCCATGGTGGAAGAACTGGACCGCGACTACGTCCGGACCGCCATCGGCAACGGTGTCCCCTACCGCGAGGTCGTCTCCAAGAACGTCCTCCGCAACGCCCTCGTCACCCCGGTGACCGTGCTGGGACTGCGCGTTGGCTACCTGCTGGGTGGCGCCGTCGTGATTGAAATGATCTTCGCGCTGCCCGGCATGGGCCAGCTGATCCTCAACGGCATCACCAACCTGGACGTCAACCTGGTCCAGGGCGTGGTGCTCACCATCTCGGTCACCTTTGTCCTGGTGAACATCGTGGTGGACCTTCTCTACCTGCTCATCAACCCCCGAATCAGGACGGTATAGCTCATGCGCAGCAAGCTCGCAGAACGGCTAAGTGCCCCGGGCATTCGTTTCAAGGCCCTGCCCTGGGGCTCCCGCATCGCCCTGCTTTTCCTCGTACTGATTGTGCTGGCGGCCATCTTCGCGCCCGTCATCGCCCCGCATGATCCGCTGGAAACGTTCATTCCCGCCACGCCTCCGGGCGCCGAGCACTTCTTCGGCACCGACCGCCTGGGTCGGGACATTTTCTCCCGCCTGCTTTTCGGCGCACAGTCGTCGCTGATGATCGGCCTCGGCGCCGTGGGCCTGGCCATCCTGGCCGGCGCGCTCCTTGGCTCCTTTGCCGCCACGTCCAGCAAGTCCGTCAATGAAATCATCATGCGGCTCATGGACATCCTCATGGCGTTCCCGGGCATCGCCCTGGCCGCTGTGCTGCTGGCAGCGTTCGGCAACTCGGTGCCCACCATCATCGTCGCGATCGCCATCATCTACACCCCGCAACTTGCCCGGGTGGTCCGCGCCAACGTGCTGGCCCAGTATGGCGAGGACTATGTCCGTGCCGAGCGGGTCATCGGAGCCGGCCGCTTCTACATTCTGGTCAAGCACATTGTCCGCAACACTGCCGCTCCCGTGCTGGTGTTCGCCACGGTCATGGTTGCCGACGCCATCATCCTCGAAGCCTCGCTGTCCTTCCTGGGCGCAGGCGTCCAGGATCCCGCACCGTCATGGGGCAACGTGATCTCCTACGGCCGCAACCTGGTCCTGTCCGGCGGCTGGTGGGCCACTACTTTCGCCGGCCTCACCATCCTTTTGACCGTTCTTTCTTTGAACATCCTGGCCGAGGGCCTCACCGATGCCATGGTGAACCCGAAGCTTCGCCGCGCCCCCGTGGTGAAGGACGACGACGGTTCGGCTGCAGTTATTGCCGTGGACACCGAAGTTGGTACATCCGTTGCCCAGCCTTCAGTGGTTGAGGAACACGAGCTCGACGGCGTCCTGGCGGCTTCGAGCGCCGGCGCCACTTCAGAGGTGGGCTCCTCAGCCGTCCTCACCGATGTGAAGCTCGCCGCCGCCAACCCGCACCTCCTCCTGGACCGCGAACTGGAACTCCTGGCAGCAATCGAAGCGAAGCGCACCGACCGCCTCCCGCAGGTACCGGCAGGCGCACGCAACGTGCTGGAAGTGAAGAACCTGTCCATCCGGTTCCCGGGCCGCTTCGGCGATATCGCGATCGTGGACAACGTGTCCTTCACTGTCCGCGAGGGCGAAACCATGGGCCTTGTGGGCGAGTCCGGTTGCGGTAAGTCCATCACTTCGCTGGCCGTCATGGGCCTGTTGCCCAAAACAGCGCAGGTCACCGGTTCCATCACTTTTGATGGCAAGGAACTCCTGGATCCGAGCACCAAGCACAGCGACCCCAAGGCCTACGTTGGCCTGCGCGGTGAACAGATCGCCATGGTCTACCAGGATGCCCTGAGCTCCCTGAACCCGTCCATGAAGATCAAGGACCAGATGGAGCAACTCACCAAGCGTGGTGGCCGCAAGTCACCCGCGGAGCTGCTGGAGATGGTGAAACTGGACCCGGTCCGGACACTTGCCAGCTACCCTCATGAGCTCTCCGGCGGCCAGCGTCAACGGGTGCTGATTGCCATGGCGTTGTCCCGTTCCCCCAAGATCGTGGTGGCCGACGAGCCGACTACCGCCCTGGACGTCACTGTCCAGAAACAAGTTGTGGATCTGCTGAACGAGCTGCGGGAACAACTCGGGTTTGCCATGGTGTTCGTCAGCCACGACCTCGCGTTGGTGGCCTCCCTGGCCCACCGCATCACGGTGATGTACGCCGGCCAGGTGGTGGAATCCGCACAGGCTTCCGAACTTCTGCGGAACCCCAAGCACGAGTACACCCGTGGCCTGCTGGGTGCCGTCCTGTCCATTGAAGCCGACGCCGCCAGGCTCCACCAGATCCCCGGCACCGTGCCATCCCCGCGGGACTTTGCCACGGGAGACCGCTTTGCCGCCCGGTCCCTGCGCCCCGACGCCGATCCCCACCAGAAGCTGGTGCTCACTTCGGTGGCCTCGGCCAATGGCGATGATGACGCCGACCACTACTGGGCAAGCCACCTGAAGGAGGACGCACGATGAGTGAATCAACCGGCAAACCGGTCATCGAGCTCAAGGACGTCAAGGTCTACCACCACGCACGGACCGGTGGCCTGTTCCGCCCGAACATCGTCAAAGCGGTGGACGGCGTCGACTTCACCATCAGCCGCGGCGAAACCGTCGGCATCGTCGGTGAGTCCGGCTGCGGTAAGTCCACGCTTGCTTCGGTGCTCGTGGGACTGCAGCCGCCGACGTCGGGCAAGGTTTTGTTCCACGGAAAGCCGGCCATCAAGCGGAACGCAGCCATGCGCAAGGAGTTTGGCCGCTCCGTTTCCGTGGTCTTCCAGGACCCGGCCACGGCGCTGAACCCGCGCATGACCATCCAGGACATCCTTACCGACCCCCTGCAGATCCACGGCATCGGCAACGCTTCCTCCCGTGCCGCCAAGGTCAAGGAACTGTTGGCGCTGGTAGGCCTGCCGCAATCGGCAGCCGAAGTAACGCCGTCGCAGGTTTCCGGCGGACAGCGCCAGCGCGTGGCGATCGCCCGTGCACTGGCGTTGGAGCCGGACATCATCGTCGCGGACGAGCCGACGTCGGCCCTGGACGTTTCGGTGCGCGCGCAGGTGCTGAACCTTCTGTCCGATCTGAAGACGCAGCTGAACCTGGGAATGGTGTTTATTTCCCACGACATCCAGACTGTCCGCTACGTTTCGGACCGGATCTGCGTCATGTATTTCGGCAAGATCGTCGAGCAAGGCTCCGCTGCGCAGGTCTTCGACAACCCGAGCAACGAGTACACCAAGAAGCTGCTGGGCGCCGCGCCGAGCCTCCTTCACATCTAGTTTTCCTTTCACACGCAACAAACAACGGAGATTTCTGTGTCCACTCAATTCCAGGGCGTCATTCCCCCGGTCATCACCCCCCGCCACGCTGACGGCAGCATCGACACCGCGTCGCTGAAGAACGTCACCAAGCACCTGATCGACGGCGGCGTCTCCGGACTTTTCGTCCTGGGCTCCTCCGGCGAAGTTCCGTACCTGACCAACGACGAGCGCGAGCTGGTGGTCTCCACCATCGCTGACGCCAACGCCGGTGCGGTCCCGCTGATCGTGGGCGCCAACGAGCAGACCACCACCCGCGTGATCGAGGAAGCCCGCAAGGTGGTTGACCTTGGTGCCGACGCGATCGTGGTGACCTCCATGTACTACGCCATTGGCAACGCAGCAGAGACCGAGACCCACTTCCGCGACATCCACGCCGCCATCGAGAAGCCGATCTTCGCCTACGACGTTCCCGTCCGCACCCACTTCAAGCTGCCCACGGATCTTTTGGTCCGCCTCGGCCGCGACGGCGTGATCGCCGGCGTCAAGGACTCCTCCGGCGACGACGTCTCCTTCCGCCAGCTGCTCCTGGCTGCCAAGGACATCCCCAACTTCGACATCTTCACCGGTCACGAAGTAGTGGTGGACGGCGCCCTCCTGGGTGGGGCCCAGGGCGTCGTCCCTGGGCTCGGCAACGTTGATCCCGCGGGTTACCGCCGTCTCTTCGATGCCGCACAGTCCGGTGACTGGGCCCGCGCCGCACGCGAGCAGGATCGTCTGGCCGACGTCTTCGAGATCGTCTACACCCCCAACGGACGCGTCTCCGGAGGCGCAGCCGGCCTGGGTGCGTTCAAGACCGCGCTGCAGGTGATGGGCGTGATCGAGTCCAACACCATGAGCTCGCCCATGCTCAGCCTGAACGATTCCGAGACCGCTGCGATCCGGGAAATCCTGGAACGCAACGGGCTGGTCTAACCTTCATGACCCACGTGATCGGCGTTGACCTCGGCGGCACCAAGACCGCCGCCGGGGTTGTCTCCCCCTCTGGCGAAGTTTTAATGACGGAGACCATTCCGACGTTGAACCGGGACGGTGGCGAAGCGATCCTGGACGCCACCGCTGCGCTGATCGCGGGCTTGGCGGAGCGCGCTGCCGACGCCGGACATCAAGTGTCCGGTGTCGGCGTCGGCTCCGCCGGGGTCATTGACGCTACGTCCGGGATGGTGGTGTCCGCGACCGACGCAATTTCGGGCTGGGCGGGCACTGCGCTGGTTTCCGGACTTTCTTCACGCCTCGGCCTTGCTGTTCGGGCCGTCAACGATGTCCACGCACACGCCCTGGGCGAGGCATGGCTGGGAGCCTCGGCAGGTTCGGCCAGCTCACTGATGGTCGCGTTCGGCACAGGGGTTGGCGGCAGTTTTGTGCTGGGTGGCTCCCCGGTCCTGGGGCACCGTTTTGTTGGCGGGCATGTGGGTCATTTCGCTTCACCTTTCGCGGTTTCCGACGGCGTTCCGTTGCCTTGTGTTTGTGGTTCGGCCGGTCACGTTGAGGCAATAGCTTCCGGGCCTGCGATCCATGAGGCTTATCTGCGCTGTGGCGGCTCTACTGCGTCAGCGACCGACACGCGCGGCGTGTTCGCGCTGGCCGCTGCTGAAGCCCACGACGGCGGCGCCTCCTTTGGGGCCAGCCGCGACGCCGCTGTGCGCGCCATCCACGTCGGCGCCACCGCAGCCGGCCAGGCCGTGGGCGGCCTCATTAACATCCTGGATCCCGAAACCGTGGTGATCTCCGGAGGACTGGCCGATGCCGGCGAGCTCTGGTGGAAACCCATGGAAGCTGCCCTCCGCCAGGAACTCTTGGCACCCTTGGCTGCAGTCCCCGTGCTCAGGGCGTCCCTGGGCAACTCCGCTGCCATTATTGGCGCCGCGAAACTCGTCCTTCTTTAAAGGGAGACATCATGATCCTCACCCCTGAAAACCTTGAAGCCCTGCGCTCCCAGCTGATCGTCTCTTGCCAGGCCTACCCGGGTGAGCCCATGCGTGATCCCCGGACAACGGGTCAGGTGGCGGCATCCGCTGTGATCGGCGGGGCTGCGGCGATCCGCGTCCAAGGGTTGGCCGACGTGCAGTTCACGCGTGCCGCCGTCGAGGTCCCTGTCATCGGACTGTGGAAGGACGGGCACGACGGCGTCTTTATCACCCCTACACTCCGGCACGCCCTTGCAGTGGCGAACGCAGGGGCGCATGTTGTGGCGATCGATGGAACGCGCCGGGCCCGCCCGGATGGGCTGTCCCTTTCCGCCACCATCAGCGGCATCCATGCTGAGTCGCATGCGCTGGTCATGGCTGACTGTGGCTCGTTCGATGACGCTGTTGCTGCCGTGGAGGCCGGGGCGGACCTGATCGGCACCACGCTTGCCGGCTACACCGGCGAACGCCCCAAGACGGGTGGCCCGGACTTGGAGTTGCTGTCCTCGATAGCAGCCGCTGACCTCGGCAAACCCCTGATCGCCGAGGGCCGCATCCACACCCCGGCCCATGCCCGCCAGGCCCTCGACGCCGGCGCGTTCGCCGTGGTTGTGGGCACGGCAATCACCCACCCGGCCAGCATCACGGGCTGGTTCAAGGGCGCGATGCACACCTAAGCCTGCGTTGTGAGGCCCGCTCTGCGCCCCAAAACCCCCACACACCCAGCACACCAGGCCCCACAACGCACCACCCACACATGCCAGGCCCACTCTGCGCCCCAAAACCCACACCAACCCCGCACACCAGGCCCCACAACGCAGGGCTCCCGGCGTAGGCTTTCCCCATGACTGCCGAGAGCTCCCGCGAGTACGACGTAATAGTGATCGGCGCAGGCGCCGTTGGGGAAAACGTGGCGGACCGGGTGGTCCGGGGCGGCCTGTCGGTGGTGATCGTGGAGAACGAGTTGGTGGGCGGCGAGTGTTCCTACTGGGCGTGCATTCCTTCGAAGGCGCTCCTTCGCCCGGGCAGTGTGCTGCACGCGGCCCAGGTCATCCCGGGCGCGTCCGAGGCCGTAACCGGGGTGGTGGACGCGAAGGCCGCACTGGAGCATCGCGACTGGTTCACCAACAACTGGGAAGACGGCAGCCAGGTCGAATGGCTGGAGAGCGCCGGCATCGACCTCATCCGTGGCCGCGGCCGGATCACTGGAGCCCGCGAGGTCCAGGTGGACGGCCTGGACGGAAACAGTTACGCCTTGAAGGCGCATCATGCCGTGGTGGTGGCAACGGGTTCCACACCCACCATCCCGGGGATCGCGGGCTTGGAAGACGTACCCTTTTGGACGACGCGCGGCGCCACGGCAGCCAAGGAGATCCCCAAACGCCTCGTCGTCCTGGGCGGTGGAGTGGCTGGCGTTGAAATGGCGCAGGCGTTCGCGCGGCTTGGATGCGATGTGGCGGTTGTCGCCCGCGGACGCCTCCTGAGCAGCTATCCGGAGGAAGCGGCCAATCTTGTCCTGGCGGGCCTCCGCGCCGACGGGATCGATGTCCGCCTCCACACTGACGTGGACAAGGTGGAAAAGAACGACGACGGCTCGGTAACAGTCACGCTCGACGGCGCAACGCTCCAAGCCGATCAACTCCTGGTCGCTTCCGGGAGGCACCCTTCTTTGGCCAACCTTGGCCTGGACAGTGTGGGCATTGAAGCGCCTGACGGCAAACCCCTCAAGCTCACCACGGACGCCAGCGGGCTCGTCGACGGTCCCGCCAGCGATGGCACCAGTGGGCTGTGGCTCTACGCTGCCGGGGATGCCGCAGGCAAGGTGCTGCTGACCCACCAGGGCAAGTACGAGGCCCGCGCTACGGGGGATGCAATCGTCGCCCGGGCCAACGGCAAACTCAAGGGCAGCCCGCAGCCGTGGAGTCCATGGGCCCACACTGCCAACGACCACGCTGTACCAAGTGTCGTGTTCACTGATCCCGAAGTTGCTTCCGTGGGACTGAGCCTGGAGCAGGCCCTCCTGCAGGGAAAGAATGTCACGGGCGTCGAGTTGCCCATCAACGTATCGGGTTCCCAGCTGCACTCCCCCGATTACAAAGGGTGGGCGCAGATGGTGGTGGACGAGGACCGGAAGGTGATCCTCGGGGCAACGTTCGCCGGTCCGGGCGTGGCTGAGCTGCTCCACTCCGCCACCATCGCGATCGTGGGAGAAGTTCCCCTCAACAGGCTGTGGCATGCGGTTCCGTCTTACCCGACCATCAGCGAGATCTGGTTGCGCCTGCTGGAAAAGTACGGACTCTAGGATCTATTTGAACTGACCGGTCAGTTCAGTTAGACTTTTCGCAGACACCATTTCTGCGAAAGGCTTCATTGTGCTGTCCGTACAGCAACTCCAGATCAACGGCCGCCGGGGCGATCTCCTTCCGGCAACGTCCCTCACCGTGAGCCGCGGGGAACTCCTGCTGGTGGCCGGCGAAGGCCAAGACCAGCGGACGGCTTTGGCATTGGCCCTTAGCGGCCGCATGAAGCCCAGCAATGGCGTCCTCAGCTGGGACAACACCACCAAGACCAAGAAGATCCGCCTTGCGAGCGCTCTGGTTGACTCCCCCGGCGTCAACGAGCCCGAGCAGCACCTCAGCGTCCGGGACCTCGTCACCGAGGACCTCTCGCTCATCCCGCGCCGCTACCGTGGAGCGCTGCTGAGCAAGCCCTGGCTGAAGGTCAACAGCTTTGAAGACATCGCCGACCTGTGGATCGAACAGCTGCCTGCGGGACGGCGCCTGGAACTCCTGTCCGCGCTCGCCCTGGCTGACCCTGCCACCGACCTCCTGGTGGTGGACTCCCCCGACCGCCACAGCGCCGATCCGTCAACGTGGTTGCCCCGCCTGCAGGCCTTGGCGTCCGACGCCGGGCGGCCGCTTGCGGTGGTAGCCGTGGTCGGTGCCCTGCCGGACAACTGGACCGGTGCAGCCGCGGTGATCGGCAACTCAGTTTCGCACCCGCCCGAACCGGAATCGGAACCCACCCCCTCGGCGCCTGAGCCGGCTGCCGCCGTCGAGCCCCAGCCCAGCGCGGAGCCCCAGCCGCACGCAAAGCATGCCGCCGAAGCGGCCGAACCCGCCGCCGAACCCGACGTCGAGACGGCCGAACCCGTCGACGAACCCGAAAACCAAAACCTCCAAAGGACTGCAAAGTGACTGTTCTGCGGCTCGCCCGCTCCGAACTCAAGCGCATGACCGGCGGGCTCCTGCCCAAGCTGACCATCCTCGCCCTGACCATGGTTCCGTTGTTGTACGGTGCCGTGTACCTTTACGCGAACTGGGATCCGTACGGCAACCTGAACCAGATCGACGCCGCCCTGGTGGTCGAGGACACCGGCGCCACCACCAAGGACGGCAGCGAACTGCAGGCGGGCAAGAAGGTGGCGGACAGCCTGGTGGAAGGCCATGTCTTCAACTGGAAGCAGGTCGCCAGCGCCGAGGATGCGGACGCCGGCGTCAAGACCGGTGAATACGCCTTCGCACTTCGGATCCCCAAGGACTTCTCCGCAAACCTTGCATCCCCGGGCAGCTTCGACGCCGCCAACCAGGCCATGCTGCACGTCACCACCAATGACGCCAACAACTACCTGTTGAGTACTATCGTGGACAAACTCACCACCGCTGTGCACTCCACGGTCGCCAAAGAGGTGGGCGAAGAGACAGCCAACCAGCTCCTCACCGGTTTCGGCACCATCCACGCTTCAATCGTCAAAGCAGCGGACGGCGCAGGACAGCTCGCCGATGGTGTCGGTAAGCTCAGTGACGGCGCCGCGACCCTCCATGACGGCACCACGCAACTGGTTGCCGGCGCGGACCAGTTGGTGGCCGGCCAAACGAAATTGCGCGACGGAGCGGTCCAGCTGAACGGCGGCGCGAGCCAGCTGAGTTCCGGCCTGACAGAGCTCAAGAACAAGACCTCCACGCTGCCCGCAGACTCCCAGAAGCTGGCAGACGGTGCGGCACAGGTCGCCGCCGGAAACGCCCAGTTGAACGCGAAAGTCCAGGACGTCGTGGGTCAGCTCGAAGCAGCGGACAAGGGTCTGCGCACCAGGGTTGTGGAGTCCAACGCCCGGCTGGTGACGTCCGGTGTGCTCACACAGGAGCAGGCTGACAAGGTCCTGGCCGACTTCGATGCCGCCGCTGCATCCAACCCGGTCCAGGACGCCAAGGCGAAGATCTCCGGCGACGCCGCAAAGATCCAGCAGCTCTCTGACGGCTCGGCCGCGGTGAGCGCCGGGGCCTCAAAGCTTGCAGCCGCCACCCCCACGCTCACGGACGCCATCTCCAAGGCAGCCGCCGGCGCAGGCCAGCTCCAAACCGGCGCGTCCACCCTCGCCGCCGGCCAACAGTCGGCGCTCGATGGGGCGGTAAAGCTCGACGACGGCGCCCACCAACTGGACGACGGCGCCGGCCAACTCGCCAGCGGCGCAGTGACCGCCTCCGATGGCTCGCACACCCTGGCATCAGAACTCGCGAAGGGCGCCGGAGACATCCCCAACCCGAACGACGAGCAAAAGAGCAGCGTCTCCAAGGTGATCGCTGATCCCGTCGCAGTGGAGAACGTCTCGCAGGCCAAAGCCAACTCCTATGGCGCCGGCCTTGCACCGTTCTTCCTGACTCTTGCCCTGTGGATCGGCGTGTTCATGTTGGTCCAGGCCATGCGGCCCATCACCCAGCGCGCCCTTGCCTCGAACGCACCTTCGTGGAAGATTGCCGTGGGCGGCTGGTTGCCTTTCTTCGTGGTCTCCGTTTTCCAGGCCACGATCCTCACGCTCGTGGTGAACCTGGGCCTGGGTCTCAACGCCTCGCACCCGATCGGCATGTGGCTGTTCATGCTGGCAGCCGTCATGGCGTTCACCGCGATCATCCAAGGCATCGTGGCCCTCCTCGGGACGCCCGGCAAGTTCGTGGTGTTGATCCTCCTGGTCCTCCAGCTCGTTTCCTCCGGCGGCACCTTCCCTTGGCAGACCACGCCGATGCCGTTGCATGTGGTCCACGAGATCATGCCCATGGGCTACGTTGTCACGGGTATGCGGCACCTGATCTACGGCGGTGAGCTCAGCATGATCTGGCCTACCGTACTGGGCCTGCTTGGGTACACTTTGCTGGGAGCGGCGCTGTCCACTCTCGCCGTCCGCAAGCACAAGATGTGGACTTTGAAGACCCTGAAGCCGGAGATCGCAGTATGAGCACCACCGAGCCGCTCTCCTCGGATTCCGCGGTGGGCGGGAGCAAGAAGCTTCGCCCCGAACGAACCAACGCCACCAAGCAACGCTTGTTCGAGGCCTCCATGGAGCTGATCGGCGAACGCGGCGCTGCCGGAGTGACAGTTGACGAAATCGCCGCCGCGGCCGGGGTTTCCAAGGGATCCGTCTACTACAACTTCGGCAGCAAGTCCGACCTCATCGCCCAGCTGCTGCGGCATGGCGTGGACATCATGCTGGTCCGGCTCCAAGATGTCCAGGGCCAGAGCAGCGACCCGCTCGAATCCATGAAGAACATGGTGGGGCAGGCGATGGACTTCATGGACGACTACCCGTCGTTCGCCCGCCTGTGGGTCAGTGAAAACTGGCGCACGCCGGGCGAATGGAGCGCAGTGTTCACGGAACTCCGCGCCGAACTGCTGGCTGTCATCGGCTCCGCGGTGGAACGGGTGGCAGAGGGCTACAGAGTGGACGAGTCGATCGCCCGCGGGAGCCTGGAAGCAGCCATCTTCGGTGCGATCTTCGTCGTAGGACTCGACCAGCAGACCTACAACCCGGAACGAACCCGCGACCAGAGCGTCGCGGCTGTGATGACCATCATGCACGGGTACGTCATCAAGTAAGACGGTATCCAACTGCAATCTACGACGGCGTGGCGTGGCCACTTGGTCGGCGATGATTAACCTCATGCGTCACATGGGGAACAGCGGAAAACTAGCGGTCATTGCCGCCTTCGTATCCCTGGGGCTGTTGGTGCTCGCCGCCGTCGTCCTTGAGGAACTGGTGCTGTACCTCTTCCTGGGCGCCGTGCTGCTCTGCTACCTGTCCTGCATCGTCCAGCTCTTCAACCGTCGCAGGTACCTGGTGGTTCTCCTCGGCGCAGCCGGCACCAGCCTGTTCATCGGATTCAGCATCGCCTTCCTGCGTATGTGGGGCCTGGCGTTCAACCAGGACACCAACGCCATGGGAAGCGCCGTCAGCACCGAAGACTCGGACATCTACTTCTACCTCGCAGCGGTGGCCGGTGTTGGCACCTTGGCGGTGATGTTCCTCGGAGCCGTGGTGCCGTCCTTCGGATCGCGGGCACCTGCTCCCGCCAAGCGGCCGACAGCCGGAGCCAAGCGAATTCCGGCTGCACGCAAGCCAACCCCGCGGCCTGCTTCCCCACGCCCAACCACTCCGGCCAAGCGTCCCACGGCTCCCCGCACTTCTTCCGGCGCCTCCAAGACCACCACGGTGAAGCGCGCCGCTCCACGAACGCCGGCGACGCCAGCCAAGCGACCGGCGTCGAGCTCTTCTTCCCAACGCAGGCCGGCACCTAAACGCTAAGCCCTGCGTTGTGAGGCCCGCTCTGCGTGCTGACGCGAGAGCTAAACACGCACAGCAGGCCCCACAACCGAACCACGCCACGTTGCGGGGCCCGCTCTGCGCGCTTACGCGGGAGCTAAACACGCAAAGCGGGCCCCACAACGGGCGGGTCAGGAGTCGAAACCCAACCCCACGGCGTCGAGCGCTTTGAGGATGAGGTTCCGTTTGCCCTGGTTGTGGTCCGCCCTGTCCATGGACCAGCGGGTCAGGTTGATGCCCAAGGACGCCAGCGGTTCCGGCGGGAAGGGCAAGGGCCGTTTCCTGACCATTTCCACACGCGTGCGTTCAGTGTCCAGGCCAGCCAACAGGTCCAGGAGCACATCGGCCGCGAACGCCGTGGCACCAACTCCGAGTCCCGTGAAGCCAGCAGCGTAAGCCACCCTGTTCCTGCGCGCGGTGCCGAAGAAGGCACAGAACTGCGTGCTCGAATCGATGGGCCCTGCCCACTTGTGCGTGAACTTCAGCACCCAGGTGAAGCACGTGATGTTCGAGCTGGAGGGCCTGGCTGAGAAGGACTGGCACCGAACCATCTTTACTTTGCGCTGATCCCCTCCCGTTGCGGGGCCTGCTCTGCGCGCTAAGGCGAGAGCTAAACGCGCAAAGCAGGCCCCGCAACGGGGATGTCCGGGCGTTTCCGCGAGGCACCCAGTACTGCGGTGGCAACGCCCAGGAGCAGGATCAGCCCGCCCAGGATTTCGGCTGGTGTGGGAACCTCGTTCAGGACCAGCCAAGCCGCCGTCATGCCCACCACCGGGACGAGCAGCGTGAAGGGCACGACGTCGGAACTTGGGTAGAGCGACAACAGACGGTTCCAGATGCCGTAGCCCACAAGCGAGGCGAACACTGCGGTGTAGATCGCACTCAGGATCGTGGCCGCCTGGAGGTCCAAAAGCGTCGCCCACACCGTGTCCGGACCGTCCACAACGAGCGACAATCCTGCCAACGGGACAGGCACCACCGCACCGGACCACACCACCAGGCCAAGCCCGGACTTGGCCTTCGAGTGCCGCGCCACCACGTTCCCCACCGCCCATGACAACGCCGCTGCCAGCACGATCATGAGCGGGAGCACCGGGGCTACTGCGCTGCGCCCCAACGCCACCACCGCCAAGCCTGCGATGCCAAGCACTACCCCGGCCAGTTGGCGGCGGCTGGGCCTCTCACCGAGGAACCTGGAGGCCAGCAGAATGGTGAACAATACCTGCGCCTGAAGGACCAGGGACGCCAGGCCAGCCGGCATCCCCAGTGCCATGCCGAGATAGAGGAGCCCGAACTGGCCGGCACTCATGAAGAGTCCGACGCCGACAATCGCCTTCCAGCCGACGTCGGGTTTGCGGATGAACAAGATGAAGGGGAACACGACCAGGAGGAAGCGCATGGCGACGAAGAGCAACGGCGGCACATCCCGGCCGTTCGCGTGCAGGCCGAGGTCGATAGCGACGAAGTTGATGCCCCAGAGGACGGCTACCAGGACGGCGAGAGCAGAGTGGCGAAAGTTCACAAGTCCACTCTGGACCCCTTGTCCTTGAAGCACCAGCATTGATTTCCGCATGGAACCACGTAGATTTGCTTCATGATCGACATCTCGGCTTTGAGGGCGCTGGTCGCCGTGGAACAGCACGGTTCGGTGGTGGCCGCCTCCGACGTGATGGGCTATAGCCCCTCGGCAGTCTCGCAGCAGATCAAGAAGTTGGAAAAACAGACAGGCGTTGCTGTATTGGAGCGCAATGGCCGCGGCGTGCTGCTGACGGAGCGGGGGCTGGCGCTGGCAGGCTATGGTCGTCGCATCATGGGCGAGCTCGAGGAACTGCAGGCCACTCTGCTGGCCGATCCCGCCAAACCCACGGGGCTGCTGAGGATGGCGGCATTCTCGACCGCCTGCCGCGGACTGGTGGGACCCATGTTCGGGCGACTCGCCGCATCCCACCCCACCCTGGACATCACTGTGCTGGCAGAGGATCCCCGCGAAGCCGTGCAAAGGGTGGCCTCCGGAGAAGCTGAGCTCGCAGTGGTCCACAACTGGAACTCGGTGCCTTTGGTCATCCCCGAGAACCTGGTACACGAGGACCTGTGCGTGGACCAGGCCGATGTGCTCGTCAACAGCACCCACGCACTCGCGGCGAGGGCCGCCGTCGAGCGCGAAGATTTGCTGGACGAGACCTGGATCAGCACCCCGGCGGGGGCAATCTGCAACGAGGCCCTGCTGCAGATTTTCGCCGGACTGGGGCGTGTGCCTGATATCCGCGTGTACGACCCCGACTTTTCCACGCACATCGCCATGGTGGAGCAGGGGGTGGCCGTGGCACTGGTTCCGCGACTGGGCCGCCCACCACTGCCATCGGGCGTGGTGGCCATTCCGGTGATGAATCCTGCCCAGCAGCGCTCCGTCGGAGTGGTGTACCGCAAGACCATGACAGCCAGCCCCAACATCCGCCTGGCCGTACGCATGCTGCGCGAAGTCGCGGCGGAACAGCTTCCTAGTGGCGGGGCACCTTAAACTGCGTCAGCCGGGCATCCTGGCCATCCAGCTCCGCCCACGGTTTTTCCGTCTCCAACACCGTCAACGCACTGGTTGGGTAGCGAGTGGCGGCGTCCATGTAGGCATCGTGATCGGAATCGCGGGACGCCAAGTGCATGGCGAGGTCCTGCACTCCGGGCATATGCGAAATGACCATCAGCGTGGTTACGGTGTCCGGAACGTGGTTGATCACCGTCAGCATCCGGTTCGCTGAGGCAGCATACAGGCCGTCCTCCAGCTTCGGAGTGGGAGCCTTCTCCCCCAACTCATTGCACACCCAGGTGCATGTCTGGCGCGTCCTGAGCGCGGACGAGCACAGGATGAAATCCGGGACCACCCCGTGCTTGAGCAACCACTGTCCGGCCAACGGGGCTTCCCGGTGGCCGCGTTCCTCCAAGGGACGCTCATGATCGGGCACGCCCACCGGCCAGTCCGCCTTGGCATGCCGCATGATCACAAGGCGCTTTAGGTGATGGTCGCTCATGCAACAACCCTATCGAAAGCAAAAGCGCCCGCCCCAAAGGGACGGACGCTTTCGGCAGTCAAAAGATCAGATCGAGTATTCCGGAGCGGCCCAGACAATGACTTCGGGGTGCTCGTAGAAGCGGTAGCCCTGGCCGCGGACCGTGCGGACAGTGTTGGCGAGGCGGCCCAGCTTGGAGCGCAGTCGGCGGATGTGAACGTCGATGGTGCGTTCGTTGGGCACTTCCTCGGCGTTACGCCACAGGCCTTCGAGCAGTTCGTCGCGACCCACGGTACGGGTGCCGTTCTCAACGAGGTAGTTGAGGAGCTCGAATTCCTTGAACGTCAGGTTCAGCGATTCGCCGTCCAGGTGAACTTCACGCCGGGCGAGGTCGATCAGCACGCCGGACGGGCGGGACTCCTGCTGCGGCGCCGGACGGGCAGCTTCGGTGCGCTGCCGTGAGGCAACCGTGGGGTCACCGAAGGTGGAACGCACGACGTCGAGGGCGGACCCGGGCGCGCCGGCGGGGGCCACTGCGACGGCAGCGTAGCTCTCCGCGCCGGTCACCAAAGACTGCGCGTAGGCGCGGATTTCCTGGGCAAGCTTGGCGATGGACGTTCCTGCGGCGGCTGCGGTTTCTTCGTCAATACCCATGTAGAGCACGAAGCCGCGGGCTACGTTGTCGTTGGCAACGGGACGCAGCCGGTCGGACTGGGCAATGACCGGCGTGGGAGCGGTCATGGGTGCCGGCTCTGCGGCGGGCACGGCGCGCAACTGGCCGTAGGAGTTGGGGTTGTAACCCTGCGGGACGTAGCCCGGAGCCTGCTGGCCGGCGCCTTGCGGGGCCGCAGAGTAGCCGGGACGGTTACCGAACCCGGGGCGGAGTCCTGCGTTTGACGCGGCCTTGTTGGCGTTACGGACGGAGATGTGGACGTATCCAGATGCAACTGACATGGAGTGCTTACCTCAAAAGTGAATAGCCGTCATCGCGGCTTCGAATGCTGGTTGTCCCCGCAATGAGTTTGGGGAGGGGCGCCCAACGCTGGGCTAGGGGGCGAATGCCTGAAACTTCTTGGGGTGGAAAGTTAGGCTTGCATTCGACAACAGCGGTCATCGTGGCCAGCGGGTGTGCTGGGCCAGGTTGCTGCGGCTGCAGGTGCTGTTGAGTTCTTGTTCACATTGGAAGTGTGCAACGTAACAATGGCAACACGCAAGTAACAAAGCGCCGAACCGTCCACATTTTGAGACGTCCGGGTCTATTGTGCTGCAAATCACAATTCATAATGGCCCGGAAATGAACGGCATTTCATTCGGTTCGGGTAGGCACCAGCGGCTATTTACTGAATTATCTTCGGAGGATGAGGCAGAATGCGGCCTCCGCTTCCCATCAACCACGTCCACGCGGAATCTCACGATCTGAAACACTTGTTGTCCAATCGGCGCCAGTTCCGATCTCGAATCTTTTTGCCTTCAGTCTGTTGGAAGCGGTGAAAACGGGCGCGGCAAACGCCCGTTTTCTCAGGACGTCGTCCCTGAACCGGACGTGGAGCCCTGCCCCGTGGAAGCCGTCGCGGCGGTCAGCCTCACCGACGACGCGTTGTATGCATCCCCGCTCTTGGTAGCCGTGACCCGGACCGTCGCACCTGACGTGATGTCAGCTATCGTCAAGCTGCTGGAGGTGCCGCCACGCTGCCTGGTTCCTTGCGCCACGGCAGTGTCCGAGCCGAGGACATAGGTTCGCGTAAACCCGTCAGTGCTCTTGACGGTCAGCGAGTTGGAAGAAACCTCGCTGACAACTCCCACCTGATCGGCCATGGACACGTACTCGTTGTCGCGGAGGATGACGTACTCCGAATGGATGGCGGCATTCAGGCCCCCTCCGAATCCATCGGGCGCCAACCCGCCCATCGGGCCTGGCATTCCCTGGCCGGTTCCGTTTTGACCGCTTCCGTTTTGCCCCGTTCCGCCCGGACCCAGCCCCTGTCCCGGTAGTGCTTGTCCCGGTAGTGCCTGGCCCTGTTGCCCGCCCAGGCCGCCGGCCTGGCCCGGGGAAACGTTGGCAGCATCCGCAGAGCCTGCATTGCCCAGGGAGTAGAAGCCGACGGCGGTACCTGCCGCTACCGCCACGGCAACACCAGCCACTATCAGCGTCTTCTTGACGGTCCACCGGTTCTGCACTCCTGCCTTGTCGTTCGCCCCGTCGTTCGCATTGTCGTTGCCCAAGAGCGGCAAGCCCCAGCCGGAACCGTTGCTGCCGGGTTGGCTGCTTGGGGGCTGAGCAGGCGGGGCCTCGCCCCACGCCCAGGATGACCCGGGGTTGTGGTCGATGGGTTGTGCAGGCGGCGTCCGGACGGCTTCAGGCTGCTGGCCGGCAGGGGTCGGCTGCTGGGGTAGCCGCGGCGCTGGGTCTTGGGGGAATTGCTGGTTCTCGGGGAATTTCTGCTCGCTCATGATGCTCTTTCTTGTCTGTTGTTGTCCGATTACGCCCCAGCGTCAGTCCGTCGGCTGTGCGGAAGCTGTGTTGAGGAGTAGTTGATCCTGTGACCTGTGGATTCCCGTGCTCCGGGGCTCCCACCTCGCTAGTGTTGACTTCACAGGGTCCTCACAGGAGCGGCTCAGCCCGGGCAAACCAGCAGAATGGAGAGTTGTCACATGGCATCCCCGCACTCCATGACCAACAACCTCCCCCAGCTCACCCACCCCGACGGCTCTCCCATCCGTGCGCTGGTGGTGGATGACGAGCCAAGCCTTGCCGAGCTCATGAGCATGGGCCTCCGCATGGCCGGCTGGTCGGTGGGCGTGGCCGCTGATGGACCCCAAGCCGTAAAGCTCGCCAAGGAATTCCGCCCCGACGTCCTGGTGCTTGACGTGATGCTCCCCGGTTTTGACGGCGTGGAAGTCCTTAACCGGATACGGGCTTTCGCCCCGGAGGTTCCTGCCCTGTTCCTGACAGCAAAGGATGCCGTGCAGGATCGCATCGTGGGCCTGGCGGCCGGAGGAGACGACTACGTCACCAAACCCTTCAGCATGGAAGAAGTGCTGCTTCGCCTGCACCGGCTGGTCCAGCGCTCAGGTGTCGCCGCGATGGACACCGCTGAGCTCGTTGTGGGTGATCTGATCCTGAACGTGGATACCCGGGAGGTCACCCGTGCCGGGGAGGACATTGCCTTGACGGCAACCCAGTTCGAACTCCTGCGCTATCTCATGGAGAACCCGAAACGGGTGGTCAGCAAGGCCCAAATCCTGGACCGGGTGTGGGACTACGACTTCGGCGGCCAAGCCAACATCGTGGAGCTGTACATTTCCTATCTCCGCAAGAAGATCGAGGCGAAACACCCGCCAATGATCCATACCGTTCGCGGAGCCGGCTACGTCATCAAACCTGCGGACTAAGCCTTGAGCGCACTCTCCGGGGTTGCCAGAAGCCAGCAGCGCAATTGGCTCAATCCCTCCACCTGGCATTTGCGCACCCGCCTGGTCCTGGTGGCGATGGCTTTGCTGGTGGCCATTTGCGGCGCGGTCGGGGTGGTCAGCTACGCCTCGATGGATATGGTCTTCAACAAGCAGCTCGACAGGCAGCTGGAGCAGGCCTCGCTCCGCGCAGACGTATTCGGCAGACCGCCGTCGAGCTTTCCAAACTCCCCGACAGGACGCCCGGACCCGCTGGAGGCCCGCGGCCAGGCGGCCGGCACGCTGAGCGCCCGTATCGACGGCTCAACGGTGCGCAGCTCCGGGTTGATCGACGCGCGGGGCAATCGCGTCTCCTTGTCCGCAGACGATGAGCAGGTCCTGCTCGCGCTGCCGACAGGTAACGGCCCGGTTGACCGTTCGCTGTCCAACGGCGACTACCGGCTCATGGCCGTGAAGACCAATTACGGCGACGTGATCGTCACTGGCCTGCCGCTCGCGGACAAGCAGACCGCCGAGGCTTCGCTGGTCTGGACCATGGTTCTGGTGTCACTGGGCGGCCTGGTGGTGATCGGCCTTGTGGGGACCGTGATCATCCGTCGCACCATGCGGCCCCTGGAGCAGCTTTCCGATGTCGCCACCAAGGTTTCGCGGCTGCCTCTCGACGCCGGTGAAGTGGCACTTGCGGTGCGTGTCCCGCCGTCGGCCTCCCATCCCGGGACCGAAGTGGGGAGCGTGGGCCACGCCCTGAACCAGATGCTGAACAACGTCTCCAGTGCGTTGGAGGCCCGTCAGGAGAGCGAGACCAAAGTGAGGCAGTTCGTTGCCGATGCCTCGCACGAACTGCGGACGCCGCTGACCGCCATCCGTGGCTACACCGAGCTGCTTCGGATGACCGAGACCTTTACGGACGACGGCAGGAAGTCCTTGGCACGGGTTCAAAGCCAGTCCGAACGCATGACTACGCTGGTGGAGGACCTGCTGTTGCTGGCGAGGTTGGACGAGGGCCAGCCGGTGAAGGTCACGGACGTGGACCTGACCCAGTTGGTGATCGAGACCGTGAGTGACGAAAAAGTCATGGCACCGGACCACATCTGGCAACTGCAGCTCCCCGGGGAGCCCGTCACCGTACGCGGCGATGCCACGCAATTGCACCAAGTGCTGGCGAACCTGCTCTCGAATGCCCGCAAACACACCGACCCGGGAACAACCGTGGTCACTGGAGTCATGCTCTCCGCGGATGGCAGCGCAGTGGTGACCGTGACCGACAACGGTCCTGGCATCCCGCAGGAATTCCAGAGCCGCATCTTCTCCCGTTTTGCCCGTGCCGACGCGGCGAGATCGGGCTCCGAAGGGACCTCGGGGTTGGGCTTGTCGATAGTGGAATCCATCGTTGCAGCGCACGGCGGAAGCGTCGAAGTGACGTCCAAGCCGGGGCGCACCGAGTTCGCCCTGCGGCTGCCTACAGCCACCACCGAACGCCTGTAAAGAATCCGGCAAGACGACTCACCGACTTCGTGATCTCTGTTACCTAAATGTGACTTCTGCGGAAACCTCCTGTACCGTCGAAAGGGTGGGTTGCCCCTAACCGGCCCACATCCGGGATGCGCCGAGCTCTGCCACTTCCCGGAGTCCGATCTTTCACCGAGGCAGAGACGGGGGACCCAGAGTCTCCGGGCCCAGGCATTTTGCCGGCCCTTGGGGTGAAGCCGCAGCGTGATGCGCGGCCGGATGACCTCATCCGAACCCGACAGCTAACTCCGCAGGCGCTGAGAGGTAATCACAAATGTCTGAATTTAACGATCAGACGCGCCCTTCCGCGCGTCACCGCGACCAGAACGACACCCAGTTGACCAAGTCGCAGACCGTCCTCAAAAAGGCCGCCCGTGAGGGCAAGTCCGGCAAGCGCATGCCTGTTGTAGCGGGCGTCATCGCCGCTGCACTGGGCGTTGCATCGCTCGGTACCGCCGCCAACGCAGCCTTGAACCTCCCCGAGGCAAGCCGTGTAGCCGGCACCCAGGCCGCTGCACAGGTCAGCACCAACAAGTCCGCTGAAGTTTCCGCTTCGATGGACGCCGCAGCTGCCAAGGGTGCAGCCGACCGGGCTGCTGCAGACAAGGCCGCAGCCGACAAGGCCGCAGCCGACAAGCTCGCCGCTGATCAGGCCGCTGCCGCGCAGGCTGCCGCCGACAAGGCAGCTGCCGATCAAGCCGCTGCCGAGAAGGCTGCCGCCGACAAGGCAGCTGCTGACGCTGCCGCCAAGCAGGCCGCCGACGCTGCTGCTGCCGCCGCTGCCCAGGCTGCAGCCGCTGCTGCCGCCCCGAAGGCAGTGGACGATCCCGCCGGTGCGAAGGCCTACGCCGCCAGCATCCTTGGCAGCTACGGCTGGGGCGCGGGCGAAATGACCGCCCTGAACACGCTGTGGGAGAAGGAATCAGGATGGCGGACCACTGCCACCAACGCTTCCAGCGGTGCGTACGGTATTGTCCAGTCGCTTCCGGCCGGCAAGATGGCTTCTGCCGGTGCGGACTGGCAGACCAACTACCAGACCCAGATCAAGTGGGGCCTGAACTACATCAAGGAACGCTACGGATCCCCGTCGGCTGCTCTGGCCTTCCACTTGGCCAACAACTGGTACTAAGCCAAGAGCTTTCCCGAAAAGCCGCTCCCGTTCCGGGGGCGGCTTTTCGCGTTCCCGGAACGGGAGACTTACACAGTCGCGTCACAGCTTCCGCCTAAAGCACTCACAATCGGCGGCCTCACTGTGAATGCATGACGCTCATAGATCCCGCCACCAGTGCGCTGCCGAACCCCGCCCATGCGGGGACCTTCGCCGCTCCTGCCTTGCCTTACCGGCAGCCGCGGCGCTTTCCCGTGGACACGCGGACCACGGTCCCTGTCCTGGACGTCACCATTCCCGTCCACAACGAAGAGACCGACCTCGAGGAATGCCTGCGCCGCTTGCACGGGCACTTGGTGGAGACGTTCCCGCATACGTTCCGCATCACGGTCGCGGACAATGCGAGCACGGACAACACCTTGAAGATCGCCGAGCGCCTGGCCCGTGAACTCCCCGAAATCGGCGTCATGCGCTTCGAGGAGAAAGGCCGGGGCAACGCCCTCCGCCAGGTCTGGCTCGCCTCGCCGTCCCCGGTGCTCGCCTACATGGACGTGGACCTCTCCACTGATCTTGCCGCCCTGGCACCCCTGCTGGCTCCCCTGATTTCCGGCCATTCGGACCTTGCCATCGGGACGCGGCTCTCCCGCAACTCCCGTGTTGTCCGCGGGCCCAAGCGCGAGTTCGTCTCCCGCAGCTACAACGTCCTCCTGCATACGCTCATGGGCGCCCGGTTCTCTGATGCCCAATGCGGTTTCAAGGCCATCCGGGCAGACGTCGCCCACAGGATCCTCCCCCACACCCTGGACAACGCCTGGTTCTTCGACACCGAACTCCTGGTCCTGGCCGAGCGCTGCGGCCTCCGCGTCCATGAAGTCCCCGTCGACTGGACGGACGATCCCAACTCAAGTGTCGACGTCGTACGAACCGCCCTGGCCGACCTCCGCGGAATGGCGCGCCTGACGCGCGACCTCGTCACCGGGCGCATCCCTGTCCCCGAACTGCGCGCGGCCTTGGCCCGCGGCCCATTGCCGGCCTCGTCGCGAACATCGGAATCGACCCCACGCGCCAGCCTGTTCGGGCAACTGGTGCGCTTTGCGGCGATCGGCGCGGCGTCCACAGTGGCCTACCTGCTGATCTTCCTGCTGTGCCGGGGATTCATGGACCCGCAGCTCGCCAACTTCCTGGCCCTGATCGTGACAGCCGTCGCCAACACAGCCGCCAACCGGCGCTTCACGTTCGGCATCCAGGGCGGCAGCCACGCCCGCCACCACTTTGAAGGCTTGATTGTTTTCAGCATCGGCCTGGCACTCACCTCGGGCGCGCTGGCCCTGGTGCACGGAACCACGACGCCGGACCGCTGGCTTGAGGTGGCAACGGTAGTTGGCGCGAACCTCGCCGCGACCGTGGCCCGCTTCCTGTTGTTCCGCCTGTGGGTGTTCCGCCGACCCGCCACACCAGCCCCTCAAACCGAGGGTTCCGACAAGACCACAGAGGTGCCAGCGAAATGATCACCGCCCTTCAGCCAAGCCATGCCGTTGACGAACCTGTGAAGTCCCCGGAAACACCAACCCGCCTGCAGCGCCTCGTTTTCGGACAGCAACCACGCTGGGTACGACCGTCCGCCGCCGGGCTTCTGGTGGGGACCGCGTTCCTCTATCTCTGGAACCTCGCCGCCACCGGATACGCCAACTCTTTCTATGCCGCAGCTATCCAAGCAGGCACCAAGGACTGGACGGCACTCTTCTTCGGCTCCCTCGATGCCGGCAATGCGATCACGGTGGACAAGCCGGCGGCATCTCTCTGGATTCCGGCCTTGGTTGGCAGGATCTTCGGCTTCTCCCCTACCAGCATGCTGGTTCCGGAGGCCCTCATGGGGGTCGCCGCCGTCGGGCTTCTGTACCTGACGGTCAAGCGCGTGTCCGGTCCCGCGGCAGGGCTCCTCGCCGGTGGCGCTTTGGCACTGACCCCCGTTGCTGCCCTGATGTTCCGCTTCAACAACCCCGACGCCATGCTGACGTTGTGCCTGGTGTTGGCCGCATACCTGACAACCCGCGCCATCGAGAAGGCCGGCTGGAAATGGCTGGCCGCGGCAGGCGCAGTGGTGGGGCTGGCTTTCCTGAGCAAGATGCTCCAAGGGTTCCTGATCGTGCCCGGTTTGGCACTGGCCTATCTATGGGCCGCTCCTACAACTCTGGGCAAGCGGATCCTGCACCTCCTTGCTGCGGGCGCGGGCATCGTTGCCGTGGCGGGTACCTATATTGCGATCTTCCAGCTGACTCCGGCGTCGGCCAGGCCCTATATGGCCGGCTCGGCGGGAAACAGCTTCCTGGAACTCACCTTCGGCTACAACGGGCTGGGGCGCATCACCGGTTCGGGTGAGGGCGGCGCCGGCGGCGGCATGCCCGGCGGTTCCGGTGCGGACGGCGGTCTGCCGGGCGGTGGCTTCGGTGGCGGTGGCTTTGGTGGCGCCGGTGGCGGTGGCTTTGGTGGCGCTGCGGGACTGGGGCGTATGTTCGGGACCAGCTTTGGCGGTGAAGTCTCATGGCTCCTGCCCGCGGCGTTGATCCTGCTGGTGGCCGGGCTGTGGTTCACCCGCCGCGAAGCCCGCACGTCGCGAAGCCGCGCTGCCCTGCTGATGTGGGGCGGCTGGCTGGTTGTCACGGCCGGCATCTTCAGCTTCATGAGCGGCATCGTCCACCCGTACTATGCAGTGGCCTTGGCACCGGCTATTGCCGCACTTGTCGGCATCGGATGCGTCGAACTCTGGCGCGGCCGGGCGTCGTGGATGCCCCGGATCGTGCTGGCAGTGGTGGTGCTGGGAAGTGCGCTGTGGTCCGCGGTACTCCTCGGCCGGGATGCCTCGTGGCTGCCGTGGCTGCGTATCGTGGTGGTGGTTCTTGGTGTCCTTGCTGCAGCCGCTCTCCTGCTTCGTGTGGATCAACTGGGTGGCACCAGGCTCAAGGGTGGCCTCCGGCGGCTGCCTGCTGCCGCCGTCGTCGTGGTGTCGTTGCTCGCCGGCAGCCTGGGGACCGGGGCATGGACAGTGGCTACTGCGGCGACTCCGCACTCGGGCTCCATTCCGACGTCGGGACCTGCCGGTGTGGCCAGCGGCGGCTTTGGCGCCCGGGCAGGACTGGACACCCGGGCAGGACTGGACACTGGAAGCCGCGACTTTGGTGGTGCAGGAGGCGGTCCGGGCGGGGGCACCGCGAACGCCGAACTGACGGCACTGCTGAAATCCACCACCACCAAGTGGTCTGCCATTGTCTCCGGAGCCACCCAGGCCGCCGACCTGGAACTCGCCACAAACACCAGCGTCATCGCCCTTGGTGGCTGGAACGGCGGCGACCCCTACCCCACACTCGCCCAGTTCCAGGACATGGTGGACAAAGGCCAGATCAGCTACTTCATCGCAGGCGGCGGCATGGGTGGCGGCGGCCGCGGTGGGAACTCCGAGGTCGCGGCCTGGGTAGCTGCAAACTACCAGGCCCAAACCGTTGGCAGCACTACCGTCTACAAGCTGGTGGGCTGACCATGACCACGTACTTCAAACCGCTGACTGAAACCGCAGGCCAGGCGAGCACGGCACAAAGCAGCCGCCTGGCGCCAGGAAGCCGGGCCGGACAACGCAGCGACCGGGGCCCCGTCCGGCAGCGCCTCGAACTCACGGCAGTCCTTCTGGGAACCGCAGTCCTTTACATCTGGGGCCTTGGAGCCTCGGGCTGGGCCAACGCGTTCTACTCCGCTGCAGCCCAGGCAGGCTCGCAGGACTGGACAGCGTGGTTCTTCGGCTCCTCCGACGCCGCCAACTCCATCACCGTGGACAAGCCTCCGGCGGCACTCTGGATCACTGGGCTGTCCGTCCGGATGTTCGGCCTGAGCTCCTGGAGCATCCTGGTTCCGCAGGCGTTGATGGGGGTGGCGACCGCGTGGATCATGTACCTGGCCGTCCGCCGGGCAGCGTTCCCTGCCACGGACAACCTCCGCTTGGCGCACCGCGCTGGCCTCCTGGCCGCCGCGGTCCTGGCCCTGACGCCGGTAGCCACGCTCATGTTCCGCTTCAACAACCCGGATGCGTTGTTGGTCCTGCTCATGACAGCCGCCGGCTATGCCGTACTCCGCTCCATCCAGGACCGGAAACTGCGGTGGCTCATCCTTGCCGGGGTATTCCTGGGCTTCGGATTCCTGGCCAAGCAGCTTCAGGTCCTCCTGGTGGTTCCGGGCTTCGGGCTCGCCTACCTGGTCTCAGCCCATCCCAAGCCGGGCCGTCGGGTACTCCACCTCCTGGCCGCAGGGGGCGCGATGGTGGCGTCGGCTGGTTGGTGGATTGCCGCCGTCGAGCTTGTTCCCGCGAACCTGCGCCCCTACATCGGCGGCTCGCAGAACAACTCGATCCTGGAATTGACGTTTGGCTACAACGGCTTGGGGCGCCTCAACGGCGACGAGACCGGCAGTGTGGGCGGTGGCGGCAACGGGTGGGGCACTACGGGCTTGCTGCGCATGTTCGGCACGGAGTTCGGCGGCCAGATCGCGTGGCTCATTCCGAGCGCGCTCATTCTTGGCGGCGCACTCCTGTGGCTGGGCCGCCGAGCGCCGCGAACAGATGTGGTCCGTGCGTCGGTCATTGTGTGGGGTTCATGGCTGCTGGTGACCGGCCTGGTGTTCAGCTACATGCAGGGCATCATCCACCCCTACTACTCCGTGGCGCTGGCTCCGGGAATTGCCGGGCTGGTGGGCCTGGGCGGCGTGCTGTTGTGGCAGCGGCGCTCGCGGCTCCCTGTCGCCCTGCTGCTTGGGGCGTCACTGGTGGCCGCGGGGTTCACGGCCTTCGCCCTCCTGGGCCAGGCTCCGGCGTTCCTTCCGTGGCTGCGGTGGGTGGTGGTTCTTGGCGCCGTGGTCCTGGCCGCCGCCGTCGTCGTGACCGGCCGCTGGCGCCAGGTTTGGGTGACGCGTACGACGGCGGGCCTCGCCGTCGCTGTTGCACTCGCCGCGCCGCTGGCCTACTCAGTGGCAACCGCCGCCACGCCCCACACGGGTGCGATCGTGAGCGCAGGGCCGGCCACGGCTGTATTCGGACCCGGTTTCGGCCGCAACGCATCAGCGCAAGGGATCAGGAGGCCCGGCACGCAGCAGGGCACGGGCCAGACGCTCGGCGGGCAGGGCTTTGGTGGCGGTTTTGCCGGTGGCGGGCAAGGCGGCGCCATGGGTGGGCTGCTCGGGGCCAGCACGCCGTCCTCCGAATTGGTGAGCGCGCTCAAGGCCGACGCCGACAACTACACCTGGGCGGCCGCCGTCGTGGGTTCCAACAACGCAGCCGGCTACCAACTGGCTGCCGGACTGCCGGTCATGGCGGTTGGCGGGTTCAACGGAACGGACCCTTCGCCGACGTTGGCGCAGTTCCAGCAGCTCGTGGCCGACGGGAAGATCCACTACTTCATCGGAGGCCGCCTCATGCAGGGCAACGGCGGTTCGGACGCTTCCAGCGAGATCGCTGCCTGGGTGGCCGCGAACTACCAAGCCACCACCATCGGCGGAACCACCGTGTACGACCTGGGCGGCTGAGGGCTCCTCGTCCGCCGCGCGGCAAAAGGTGCGAAAATCCCGCCGGACAACACCTGGAGTAGGGCTATGCTTCCGGTTCTGCCTCCAGTGCGCGGCGGACGGCGGCGATCGAGGCTGCGACGTCCCCGGCGTCCGTGGTCCAGTTGCTCACCGAGATCCTGAGGATTTCCCGGCCCCGCCACGACGATCCGGACATCCACACTGCGCCCTCGGCCATGAGCCGTTGCGTAACACGGTGGGTGCGGTCATCGCTGCCGAAGCCCACGGAGACCTGCGTGAAGACAACATCGTTGAGCACCTCCACGCCGGGAATGGCCGCGAGTCCCTCTGCCAGCGCCCGGGCATTTGCCGCCAAGCGCTCCACCATGGAGATCACGCCATCCCTGCCCAACTGCCTGAGCGCCGCCCACACCGGGATGCCGCGGGCACGCCGGGACATCTCCGGTACCTTCTCCAGAGGGTCCCCCAACCCCGCTTCGGTGGCGATCAGGTAACTGGTGTGGACGCTGAAAGCACTCCTCAAGGACTCGGGCCGGGAAACTATGGCAAGCCCGCAGTCGTACGGGACGTTCAACGTCTTGTGGGCATCCGTGGCCCAGGAGTCGGCCTCCTCCACACCGGCAAGCCGTTCCCGCAAGGTCGGGCTGATGGCCGCCCATAAGCCGAACGCGCCGTCCACATGGACCCACGCTCCACGGTCGTGTGCCACGGCGATGGCTTCCGTCATGGGGTCAAAGGCGCCGGAATGCAGGTTGCCCGCTTGCAGGCACACCAGTGTTGGCCCCGGTTGCTCATCCATGGCTTCGGCCAATGCGTCCGGGATAATCCGCCCTTCCCGGTCAGCGTCCACCGGGACACAGGCTCCCAATCCCAGGTACCGCAATGCGAGATCCACAGCGGCGTGGCGTTCCCGTCCCGCGAACGTGGTGATCCGGGGGCCGCCGTTGAGTCCCAGCGACTCGAGGTCCCAGCCGGCCTCGTCCATCAGATACTGACGACCGGCCGCCAGCCCAACAAAGTTCGCGGTGGTGGCACCCGTGGTGAATCCGACGTCGGCCGTTGCCGGGAGGTGCAAAAGGTCCAGGAGCCAGGAGGCCGCCGATTCCTCGATTGCTGCGGCAGCGGGGGTGGCGAAACGGAGACCTGTGTTTTGATCCCAGGCCGAGACAAGCCAATCAGCGGCCATCGCAGCCGGCAGGGTTCCGCCCATGACCCATCCAAAAAAGCGGCCTGACTGGATTGCCATGAGGCCTGGCTCAGCCAGTGCGGCGAGCTCATCCACCACTTCTGCCGCATCAGTGGGCCCATCCGGGAGTCGCGGCAAGATGCTGCCGGCAACCTGATCGGCGTCGGATGAAGGGCGGACGGGACGGGTAGGCACCGACGCGAGCCAATCACCGGCGTGGACCATGGCCCGCCCCAATGCAGCACCGTACGCCTCCGGCATCGCAGACATGGGCACAGCCTACTCCCGGCAAGCCGGGCCGAACAGGGCTAGAGAGTGAGCGTCAGGAGGTGACCGCCGTCGTCGTCCTTTACAGCGGTGACCGTCACCGCGGAGTAGTCCGGGATCCGCCACATGCCGTCCTCAAGTTCCGCATTGTGCCTGGCAGCGGCCTTGCCCACCACCACGGTGCGCATCCCTGCGGCACGCGCAGCTGCGATCCCGGCGGGCGCGTCTTCGAAGACCACGACGTCGGCCGGGTCGGCTCCCAGCAGCGCGGCGGCTTTGAGGTAACCCTCCGGATGGGGCTTGCCGCGGGTGACAGACTCGGCAGTCACGGCGGTGGAAGGCATGGTCAGGCCGGCTGCCCGCATACGGATTTCGGCCAGGATGCTGTCAGCTGAGGTAACCAACGCGATTGCGTCGTCCGGTAGTGATTTCAGAAGGGCTTCAGCACCGGGAAGGGCAATCACGCCATCTGTCCGGGACCGTTCCATCTCGCCAAGTTCTGCCGTCAACGCTGCGAAGTCGGACCCGGCCGGTGCATACCGCCGCACCGTGTCGCCGGCCTGGACGCCGTGGGAGGTGCGGAGGATTTCGTCAAAGTCCAGACCGTAGCGCTCGGCGAACTCCAGCCACACCTGCTCGACGATCGCTGTCGAGTCAACCAACGTCCCGTCCATGTCGAAGAGGACGGCGCGGACAGTCAAGACGGGTGGCTGGGCGGCTTCGGCAGGATGGCTCATGGTTCCATCCTGCCGCACGCTGAGCGGATGTCAGCCGTTGGGCCGCTGCGGGAGGTACTGAAGTGCCCACTTGTTGCCGTCCGGATCCGCGAAGTACACGAAGTGGCCCCAGGCCTGGATGTCGATGTCGCTGACGTCCACTCCGTTGTCCTTGAGCTGCTGGTGGGCCTTGTTGATGTCGCTGACCACGATTTGCAGGCTTGGAGCTGTACCCGGAGGGGCATCGTTCAGGCCCTCTCCAATGCAGATGGAGCATGCCGAGCCCGGCGGTGTCAGTTGCACGAAACGGATGTCCTCCGAGGGACGCTCGTCGTAGTCGGCGTTGAAACCAACCTTGTTGACGTAGAAATCCTTCGCGCGATCGACGTCGGAGACAGGGACAAATACCAGTTCAAGTTTCCAGTCCATGCGCCACAGGCTAGCGGCGCGGACCGTAAACCGGTAGGGGTCAATCGTTCCCTGTGGAGATCAGCCGGCCACGCCGTAGAGGCGGTCGCCGGCGTCGCCCAGGCCGGGCACGATGTACGACTTCTCATTGAGCTTCTCGTCAATGGAGGCCAGGACAATGTTGACGTTGGCGTCGGAAAGCTCTTCTTCCAGCTTCGCCAGTCCCTCAGGAGCAGCAAGCAGGCAGATGCAGGTGACGTCCGACGCTCCACGCTTGAAGAGGAACTTGATGGCCTCGCGCAGGGTGCCGCCGGTAGCAAGCATGGGGTCCAGGACGAAGATCTGGCGGCCGGTGAGGTCCTCGGGAAGGCGCTCGGCGTAGGTGATGATATCCAGGGTTTCTTCGTCACGGGCCATGCCCAGGAAGCCAACCTCGGCGGTGGGGACCAGCTTGGTCATACCCTCCAGCATGCCAAGGCCTGCGCGAAGGATGGGGACCACCAGCGGCGTCGGCTTGGTGAAAGCGGTACCGATGGTCTTGGTGACGGGGGTCTCTATCTCGACCGGCTGCGTCTTGACCTCGCGGGTGGCTTCATAGGCCAGGAGGGTGACGAGTTCTTCAGTGAGTTGCCGGAAGACCGGTGAAGGGGTGTTCTTATCCCGCAGTACGGTGAGCTTGTGAGCGACCAGCGGGTGGTCCACGACGAATGTGCGCATCCCCCAAAACTATCATTGAGACATGAGCGCCACCGAGCCGTATCACGCAGACCACATGGCCTGGATGGGCCTTGCCCTGGACGAGGCCCGGTTGGCGCTGCTTACCAATGACGTACCGATCGGCGCCGTCGTCTTGGGGCCCGACGGCGGCGTGCTGGGTTCCGGACGCAACGAACGGGAAGCGCACGGGGACCCGACCGCCCACGCGGAGGTGGTCGCCATCCGCGAGGCGGCTGCTTCTTTGCGTCGCCGGGCAGCCGAGACCGGTGCCTCAGGTGATGGTTGGCGACTTGAGGACTGCACCTTGGTAGTCACCCTTGAACCGTGTGCAATGTGTGCCGGCGCCATCGTCCTGGCACGTATTCCGCGTGTGGTCTTTGGCGCATGGGACGAGAAGGCGGGCGCTGTGGGATCCGTGTTCGATATTCTCCGCGAGCGTCGTCTCAATCATTGGGTGGAGGTTTACGCCGGTGTGCGGGAGGAAGAATGCGCGGCCCTGCTGAAGGAGTTCTTCGCCTCTCATCGCGTGCCCGGCGGGAATAACTACCCGGCCTGATCCTCTTCTTTGCGGGAGTAGAAATGCCAGTCTCTTTCAACCACACCATCGTCTACGCAACGGACAAGCACGCCTCAGCCGAATTTCTGGCGCGCATCTTCGGCCTTCCGAAGCCGCAACCCATGTGGTCCTTCGTCACGGTGTTGTTGGACAACGGTGTCACGTTGGACTTCCTGGAGGCCTCCGGGGAGATAGCGCCGCAGCACTACGCCTTCCTGGTCAGCGAAGAGGAGTTCGACCAGATCTTCCTGCGAATCACGGCGGAGCACATCCCCTATTGGGCCGACCCCGCCCGATCCCGTGCGAACCAGATCAACCACAACGACGGCGGCCGCGGAATCTACTTTTCCGATCCGGACGGCCATTTCCTCGAGGCGATCACCCGCCCGTACGGTTCGGGCTGAGCTGGTTCCTTGAAGGCGTCAGCGTCCGGCGGCCTCATCCAGGGCGTCGATCCGCACTTGCCGTGATGCCGGCGAGTCAAGGCTGAACGAGCGGAAATCGCCGAGTTCTTCCCGGATCCACGTTTCCACTTGCGTGATCCTCGCGCGGACCGCCTCCGTCGGCTGATCGAAGGTCCAGGCGGCGATCCGTTCCTTGCCGGGATCGTACTGCCACATCCCCATGATCCTCCCCCGGTCCAGGATGGGGTGATCCGGGAGGTCGGCTTGAAGCGCAAGCGTGGTGTCCAGGACTTTCTTGCCCTTGTCCTCGTCGGCGAACATGTCCACGGAGTTCCTTCTGTGGAGGACCAGTGAGTCTGTGCCTGCCAGCAGCTGGATTTGTTCGTCGCCCGGCACTTCGAAGTCCGCCAAACGATCGACGTCGGCGGGCAGCATCCACAGTACGTCCCCGTTCGCTGTTGGCACCTCCACAGCCCCCATGCCAGCGAGCGCCGCTTTGCTCTGCGCCACGGTAAACGCGGTGAACCACTGGGTCTGCTTAAAGGTCGCTCCCCCAGTCCAGCGCAGGTACCGTTCGAGCAGGAGGCGGCGGGCGCCGTCGTCGTCCATCCCGCTGGGCTGCAGGCCCCAACCGGTGTAGGCGTAGCGCTGCTGATCGAGGCGGCCGTTGACGGGGACGCGGCGGATACGGCCGTCCGCCTGCAGCAGCCCGAGAGCAGTTGGCAGTGTGGTGGAGGCACCCTTCTTCTTGCCTTCCTCTCCCAGGCTGCGGACCGAATCGCCCAGTACGTCCCTGAGCTGTTTGGGGTCCATGGGGCTGCTGGATTCCTTGAGGGCATGCTCCACTTCGTCCTCAAGGAGGGTGATTTCGCCGCGCTCTACGCCCAGCCTCGCCAACACTTTGAACGGGGCAATCGCGGCGTCGCGGCCGATCTGGAGGGCCCACGCGTAGTCGGCCTGCCCCAGGACGTAGGTGCATCCGCGGGCTGTAGGGAGTTCATGGATTTTCAGGGCTTTGACGTCCTGGTCTGCCTGATCGCGGCTGATCCCCGCCCGCGCGAAGAGCGTGAGGTACGGGTTGGCGCCACCCACCGAACGCGCCCATCCGGCGTGGTCAAGAACTTCCTCGGAAGTCCTGCCGATCAGTGAGCCGTCGAGGCCTTGTTTGTGCCAGGCCCACGCCCGAAGGCGCTCGGGAGTGAGGGTGGCTGCGGCGGGAGCGGTGGCGGTCATGGCCCCATTCTGCCCCTAAGCCGCTGCTACGTGATGGCTTTTAGGACCGTCGCGGCAGTGGCGTCCCAGCTCTGCAGGCTGTCACGGGCTGAGATGGCTGCTCCGCGCCAGCGCTGCTGAAGGGCGGGGTCGGTCAGCCAGTTCCGGAGAGTCATTGTCAGGTTGTGGGGGTCGCTGAGGTCCAGCGCCGCGCCCGCTCCTGTGTCACCGAGCGCTTCAACTGCCCCGGTCCCCCGCCGGACAATCACCGGGACGCCGTGGGCCAACGATTCGGTCACCACCATGCCGAACGACTCGGACTCCGACAGGAGGACGCTGAGGTCGGCTTCGTGCCACTGGTCCTCAAGTTCCTGTCCCGTCAGCTCGCCGGTCAAGGTGACGCGGTGCTGCAGCTCGTGATGTTCGACGGCGTCCCTCACCTTTGCCGCGTACGCCGGGTCGGCGTCGTGGGAGCCGATCAGGGACGCGGTCCATTCCAGGTCTTGTAACTGGCTGAGGGCCTCGACCAAGAGCGTTTGGCTCTTGTTGGGAAGCAATGCGGCCACCGAGACGATGTGCTTCGGTACGGATCCAGCACTGGCACCGGCCGATGCTGCTCCCGGCGTCGCCACCACCGCATCCAGTGCCCCGTGCTTGGCCACCAATTCCGCGACTGAATGGGCGCTCGGGCAGATGATCCCCGTGGCGGCAGCCAGCGCCTTGGCCTCAAGGTAATCGTGGTCCGCCAACGCCATGTGGGACAGGATCCAGACCCTGGTTCCATCACCCACTGCGCGTGCAACCTCATCCGGGGCCCCACTCGCCAGCAGGCCGTCGGCAATCACTGTTGTACCGCCGTCGAGCGCTTCCGCGAACCGCTGCCTGTCCGCTGGGCTGCCAACCGGCCAATCGCCGTCGACCGTTACAGTCTCAACGTCCGCGCCCAAGGCGGTCAGGTGCTCCGCCAGTTTGGCGTTGTAATTGTTGCCACCGGAGCCGTGGCGGACGTTCCCCGGGACCAGGAAGCGGACGTGCATCTACTTGGCCGGGAGCTCCAGCGAATAGCCGGCCCAAGCGTCCGGGTTTTCGCGGAGGACGACGTCGATACCGCTGAGCGCGGGGCCGTCTTCAGTGTCCTGGATGCGGGCGGCCATGGCGTCGGCGATGTGCTTGGCGAGTGCCTCGGTGGTGGAGAGCTTGCCCTTGAAAGCCGGGTGCTCGTCGAGGTTCTTGTAGTTCAGGTCCGCCAGGATTTCTTCCAGGATGCCGCCGGCGGCACCGATGTCCAGAACGATCGCGTCGTCGTTGAGGTCCGGGCGGCGGAAGCTGACTTCGGCAACGAACGTGGCCCCGTGGAGACCTTGCGCGGGGCCGAAGGCTTCGCGGGGAAGGCTGTGGGCGACCATGAAGTGGCGTCGGACGGTCAGGCTGAACATGTATTAATCCTCCGGGTTGGGGTATGCGACCACATGGCAGAAGCCGCCGGGCTGATCGAATAGTTTGGCGAGAGTGGCGGGCAGGTTCCGGAACTGGCATTCGCTGGTCAGGAACGTGTCGAACAGCGGATCTTTCAACTGGTTCGCCGCTTCCTGCAGGCGCTGTGCGTTGCTTCGCCGGTGCCTTCTTGGGAGGGCGACGGCGCCGACCTGGCTGGAGCGGATGTTGAGCCTGCGGGCGTGGAAGTCCTCACCGAGCGGGAGGGTGACTTCCTTGTCCGCGAACCAGGAGAGTTCGATGACGTCCGAGTCGTCGCCGGCCAGTTGGAGGCTCAGTTTGAGGCCTTCGTTGGACGCGGAGCAGTGGAAGACGATGTCGTTGTCGTCTTTCGCGTTGGCGGGGAGGGCAAAATCGATGCCGAGTGTTTGCGCGAGTTTTTGCTTCTCCGGGTCCGCGTCAACCATTTGCAGGCGACCGAGCGGGTACTTCCGCAGGAGTGTCGCCAGGGCGCCGCCCACCAAACCACCACCGACGACGGCGACCCGGTCACCCAGGCGCGGCCCCGCTTCCCAAAGGGCGTTGATGGCGACTTCGACGATGCCTGTGAGAACGGCACGCTTGGCCGGGACATCCTCAGGAATGACGGTGAGGTTGCTGGTGGGCACAACGTAGAGGTCTTGGTGCGGGTGGAGGCTGAATACTGTTTTGCCGATCCATTCCTCCGGGCCTTGCTCTACCGTGCCGACGCTCAGGTAGCCGTACTTCACGGGGCCAGGGAAGTCGCCTTCCTGATGCGGTGCCTGCATCAGGTCAGCCACCCGTTCCGGGACGCGGCCTTCGTGGACCACACGCTCGGTGCCCCGGCTTACGCCTGTGTAGAGGGTCCTGACCAGGGCTTCGCCTTCCTGGGGAGCTGCGATCATTTCGGTGCGCATTTCACCGTCGCCCGTCTTGGTGACCCAATAGGCGTGGGCTTGGAGTCCTGGTTCGTGTTCCTGTTCACGCGAGATAGTCATGATGCTTAGGAATCTATCGGTGTGGGGCTGCGGACGGAAGTTGGCGCGTGTTCCCGGGCCCGCGTCCGGGCCGTTTTGGGGAACCGGGCCCAACTCCGGTACCCTATTTCAGTTGGTGACGTGTCCGAGCGGCCGAAGGTGCAACACTCGAAATGTTGTTTGGTGTAAAAGCCAACGTGGGTTCAAATCCCACCGTCACCGCCAATGAGAAAGGCCCTGCTTCCCTTTGATTATGAGGGAGACGGGGCCTTTCGCTTTGTCACAGCGAACAGGGCTTCCACCATCCGAGTGCGCTCATGTGTGCGACTGAAGCGAACATGACGACGGGTGCCGGCGCTGGAGCGGGACACCGGACGGCAAAGCCGCCAGGGGCGAATCCAGACGGACCACGTCCCAGACAAGTACCTCCTTCGAGAGATCACGCTCGCCTGATCATCAGTCAAGGACCCAGAAGGACCCCGCGACTCATGGTCACGGGGTCCTTCTGTTGGCTGTCGCACGCGCTTTGCGCTTGCCATCGTCAGGTTTGATCACCTCCGGACAAGTCGGGCAGGCATTATCGTACTAATCTGTACTCCCGTGCAGTAGGGATACCCTTTCTGAGGTCTTTGGTCACAACCCGCGAAAACCAACCGAGATCGAAGTCGTATTCACTACCCACGCTGAACGATGACGCGACCGCAACCTGTGAATCGAAAGTCACGCCACGGGATATATAAATCTTTCCGCAGTTTGATGTCTCGATGAGAACGCCCGCTGTGGAGGCCGATCCTCGGGTCCCTCCTGAACTGGATTTAGCGTCTGCGGAGACTACCTTGCATCGCAAACTCTCCACAGCGATGGAATCAAGTGCTGGCATCATTAAGTAGAATGCGGTAATTGCCAGAAGTGCAATACCGGGCCACTTCCAAAACCACTTCAATTTTGCTCGGCCGGAAGGATGATCCGGACTGTTGCCTCTGGCCATCGCTTTTTTCCCTATTCTGTGCTGCGGCAGTGAACCCGAAGTTATCCCGCCAGGCGGTAGTCTCGCGCTGACGGAATCCCGTTCCCCAAATCCTTCATCACGACACGCGAGAACCAACCCAGATCGAACTCGAACACGCTGCCTTTCGTGAACGACGACGCGATCTTCTCTTCGTTTTCGAAAGTTACTCCTTGGGACACCGAGATGCTTCCGCAACTAGAAGTCTGCACTAAAACACCGGCAGTAGATGCTGACCCCCTCGATCCGGCTGAACTCGTGCGCGGCTCAGCCGAAACCACCTCGCATCGGATACTTTCCACGGCAATGGAGTCACATGCTGGAATGAGGAGAACGAAGATACCCGCGAGGAGTATGAGGACTCCTGTTACCTGCCAGAGCCTCTGAAACTTCCGCCTGGGAGCCTTGCCTTCAGAAGGCCTATTTCTCTTGGACATCGTCTTCCTGTCACACCGGTGCCTGTAACTGGATGGCGCTGGATTAAATGCATCTGACTGTTCCGCAATTGCACCGGAACGCATCGGTCTGGCGCCGTTCAAGCAGTGATGAGTATTGCCGTCGCCCGTCAGCGGGGGTCGAAGCGCCGGCCTGCCGCCTTGGACGGCATAAGCGCCAGAATCAAAACAGCCAGTCCGCCGACCATCGGAACAAGCCCAACGAACGCAAGCGGACCCGCAAGATTTGCATCATGCAAACGCCGCCAAAGCAACGACAGCTGAGGCACCACAATGGCCAGCCCCAGAACGACGACGAGAATGAAACCTGCCACCATGAGGCCTCCAGTCGGGGCGTTCACAATACCAGGAGCGGCCTCATAGAACACTTCTTTCCCGGTGGCCGGATCGAAACCCATGGATTGCACCTTAGGGTTCTGCTGAGCCCAGGCAGTGCTCGCCACGAACCCGATGGTCATCATGAGGTATGGGACCACCATCACCAGAAAAACGAAAAGCTGACTCCACCAGAACTCACTCCGCGAGGCGCGACCAGCGAACTTCGCATACTTGGCAAAGAACCGCCTCACCGACTTACCAAACGATGCGCCATATAGAGGACCAACCAGCTCGCCCGAACCTGCAACCTCCGCTACGCCTCCGCCTGCAGAATCAGCAGTCTTAATATCCATCTGTCTTCATGTCCTTCCCAGAAACTATCTATAGAAACCAACAAACAACTATCTTCCACATGCAATCGTTCTGCGCCGCAATAATCTCATCCGTAGAAGATAATTTGAATGAGCAGAACGAATAACCACGGGTCGGAAGTGGAAACCTCACGCATCTTTAGAACTGCCCGGGTGCACCGGTTAGGCACGCCTTGACTCGAGCTATCCCAGCATCGCGTCAGTCGTCAAGGCAAGCCTCCCGACCCTCAAAACTGATGAGCAGCAGCGTGCTACTCACCTAAAATATCCACTCTCATCCAGCACTATCACGGCTAGAAATGCCTGGAAGGAAATACACACCAGAATGGTAGCCGGGCCCGAAATAGAAACCAGCGCACGCGCCTGGCCACGAGTAGGATGGGTCGTCAATAGCCGTTCAGAAATCCAAAACATTAGTATACCCAGTGCGCACAATAGTAGAAGTAGGACTGCGGGAATCGATCCGCCATGATAGGCCACTTCAGCACTCAACGGAGCATTCATGAAAACAAATGTAGTAATACCAGCGCTCACCAAGAAACCAAATAGACACATGATGTCCAGGTAGTTACTTGTCTTTTTCTCCAATCGAATGCTTCCTTCCATTAGACCTCCCCGCCGACCCTCCTTTTGGCAACTCAAGCCATTTGGAGCCCGGAACACAAGTACGGTCACCAGCTGAGCGCTAACGCTCTTCTCCGGCGGTCAGTGTCAGTCCAACCAATAGGCCAAGAGGACAGCCCGTCCACAGCGCGCCCCCCGTCAAGCCAATCACCGGGATAACATTAGAAAGAGCTGCGAAGGCTAAGCTGCCTAAGATGATGGTGGCAGCAAACGACAGCGTGGCGGCGAAGTTGGATTTCCAATACGTTACACATCCAATGCCAAGGGCGCTAGCGATAAGGACAATATTGTTAGCAATCCATACGGATATTCCAAACTCTTCAGTCCTTTTCACGCACAGAACCAGCATGAGAATTCCCGGTATAATGGCGCCGGTCCAGTAATACCATTCAGGAGCGACTCGCTTGCTGGGCACATACACCCTCAACTTCGGGATCATTTAGTTCGCTTCCACAACTTATCAACAACGACATTTGTGCTCAACCCCTCGCTCCCTTCAATACTTCAGTATTCACACCCGCAGCTGCTCCGACCAGGGCCATTCCAATTGGCCCCCACCTCCTGTGAACATCAGAACCACACCCACAGCGATGGCGGCCCCGCGGCGACGTATCCAAACCCGGAAAGCGACCTCAACGAGATGCCGTCTCCACCCAAGGCCGGAAATTCACGCCACCACAAACGAAAAGAAATACTAACTCCCTAAGTAGCCACCAGCAGTGAGGATGGACTGACCCATAACCCACTGGCCAGCAAGACATGCCATGATCATCGCTGTTCCTAGAATGTAGGTCCCGATGCGAGATCCTTTTCTCATCCGGTGCGCATCGGGCTTTCTACCGGACCGCCAAAAGAGGAAGAGCACAAGAAACACAATGAGCATGGCCATCTGCATTGGAATCCCATTGCCGGAGCGATCAAACCTGCCATTGTAGGGCATTCGCGTATCCCAAGAGACGTGAGTGAATACAAACACTGCAATACCTACACAAAGCAATGCGACAATCACGCAGAGAATGTCTATATATCTACAAGCTTTCCTTCCCAATCGCAGATCTTCCTCCGTCAAATCATCCTTTGCCTCCGAATTCCCCTTTGCACCATTCTCATCATCTACCACAGTGGCGCCCCTGTTCCTTGCTTTACGACTTCATTGCACGACAAGACCTGCGCCCCGTTCCCGGTTCCGGTCCCGGTTCCGGCGGACTATCGGTTGAGGAGGCCGCGGCGGCACGTAGAATGAAGTGAGCCGTCCGCGTAATCCTTGAGGATGCATCCCACGCAGCTCGCAAGACGCGGCGCGGACTCCGAGTTCGTTTTCCGCCTTTCTAAAGAAAGCGCAGCTCCTGAGCTTGAGGGCCCCCTTCCCACTCCCATCCGGCTAGAGCTTTTGCCCCTTGGGTCTCGAAGAATCCATCGAGAGCTTGTTCTGCCACCGACGTGGGGACGTTGACGCTCCGGGGCACCCATCCAACCAAGCCCTGCTTGTCCAAGGCCACAGGGATTTCTCCGTTCTGGTGGGGCACACGGGTCAGTACACGCATGGTTGATACATCACGTTCGTCGTCAATTACGTGGACAACATATCCTTCGCTGGCGTCACCCCAGGCCTCGAAGCGCCGGTGGCCCAGAATAACGAGGAATCGACCATCACTAAGACTCTTCCATTCTCCCAGGCGTGCAAGCGCGCTCCTCTTGGCAGCGTTCACATCGGAGATGGACTCGCCCGCAACAATCCACGTGGTCGGCGAAAATTTTTCCCTCATGCCTGCACACAGGAACGCGATCTCCCTGCCCATCGAGTACCCGATAGCCATCACAGGAACACTTACCAGAGCAAGACCCCGCCACGGATCAGGCATCGCGAGCAGAAGTCCCATAGCCAGCGCAATGAGTACATATATAGCCCACCCCGGACCTCTGGCCCCAGTGAAGATCCCAACCCCGCCACTCAACAACAAGCCCAGTGCCACTACCGAAGCCGACGCTGTCACGTTCTGGCCGGGCCAGTATCCGAACAACAAAACCAACAAAAGCACCAGTAGGACAGCGGGGATCGACATCCTCAACCAAAATTCACGGGGCCCACCAGCACCACGCACTTGAGCAGACTCTCCGTTGTTCATAGAACTCCGTCACCTAATTTCCCGTAACCACAAACTTGCCTATATCCAGCCCAGATCCTGTTGTAGCGCCAAATAATGATGAACGAACAAGCGCGAGGGAGTTCGGTCCGCCGCTCATCAGCCCGGTAACAGTACTGACGTTCGTCCGCGCTGCTTGTTGGAGTGTACTGGAGACCGAGGGCCCGCCTGGCAGATGAGTCAGAGCTCCGCCGGTGAGGCCGGACCAGCCGACGTCTCCCCAACTCACCGATTCCCCGGAAATGAACTTGTCGGTGACCGTACCAGCGATCGCGCCTCCGCTTCCGAGGAGTGTAATGGCCCCGGCGGCTTGAAGAGTCGGCCTCGCGCCAGCGGCAGTCAGAGTGTAGGCGCCGTAGCCACCTGCACGCGCCAGCGTTCCACCGGCCGGCCCTGCCAAGCCTCCCACGGCACCGCTAACGGTCCCTCCGACAACAGACCCGGCTAAACCCCTCCAGCTGTCGACTCGACCACCGTGTTTGATGAGATAGGTAGCCCCGCCTCCGACAGCACCGGCGGCACCATTGACACCAGCATTCACGGCAACATAACTTCCCAGCCTGGAAACAGAGGAAGCCGTGGCAGCGGCTGCTCGTCCGGCAGCCAGTGCTCCACCGCCCAGCAAGCCGACGGCCCCCATAGCAGCCGATTGGGCCCAGTTGACCTGGCCGGTGGTTGCTTTTTGGATGACGACGTCGGCGCCAAAGCTCATCAATCCCATGCCCGCGACTTGTCCGCCGGGGACGAACATCAACACGGCCCCACCCACCACAGCGGCACCGCCGACCACGTATTCCCAGTTATCTTTCCACCAGTCTCCTGCTGCGGCGAGGGCGCCGCGGGAGGAGCCGTCGTAGGCTTTCAGGTCCGCGTCCGTGAGGGGTCGCAGGCCGGTGGGGTCGGTGGTGTTGAGGGGGTTGTTTCCGGCGTAGGCGTAGGGGTTCCCGTCCCAGCCCGCGCCGAGGACAGGGGCGAGGGGGTCGGTGGAGAGGAATCCCCGGGTGGCCGGGTCATACGCCCTGGCGCCGAGCCATTCCAGTCCCGCGATGCCGATCCCGCCACCGGCGGTCAAGGAGATCCCGGCGGGCAACACACCACCCAGCCCGGCGCCAACACCGGCACCAGCCGGCCCGGCACCGTTTGTTACCGGGCTACCTGGGGTGGGGGTGGTGGGGGTGCCGAGGACGGCCCAGGGGTCGTGTTGGTCGGTGGGGCGGGCGGCACGCCACCCGGGCGCGGTGAAAGCGTCACCGATGCCGGTGACACCGCCGGGCAGGGACAACACCTGGGTGCTGTTGGCGGCGGCGAGGGTCGGGACGGGTGCTGCGGTGTCCCACCACAACCGGGTTCCGTCCACGGCGGCGAGTTCACCGAGCGCGTCTACGTGCAACCGGTGCCGGGATACCTCGGCCCCGTCACGGTTCTTTGCGAGGGTGCCGGTGAGGTAGCCGGTGGGGCCCCAGGCGTATTCGGTCCAGGACCCGTCCGGCCCGATCACCCTGACCCGGCGCCCCAACCCGTCATACACGTACTCGGTGACAGAACCGTCAGGTTCCGTCACCGCAAGAAGCTGGCCTGCGGCGTCGTACTCAAACGTGCGGGCCCCGGCGGGGGTGGTTTCGCTCAGCAGCCGCCCACCGGCATCGTACTCCCACCCCACCACCGCAGAAGTGGTTCCTGTTTCGGTGGTGGTGACGGTGGTGAGTTGCCCGGCGGTGTCGTACCCGTACCGGGTGGTGACCCCGCCCCGGGACAGGGCAGTGATCCTGCCGCCGTCCTCACGCCCGATCAGGGTCGCGTCCGCAGACCCAGGGTCATCGGTGGTGGTGCGGGTGTGCTCGATCAGTGCCCCGTCCCGGTACACCCACGACTGCGCGTACTTCCCGGCGGTCGCCGAAACGATGCGCCCGGAGGCATCGTGGGTGAACGTGGCATCCCCGAGCAACGGATTCGACACGGCCGTGACCCTGCCGGCGGGGTCACGGGTATAGCGGGTGGTCCCGGCACCGGTGGTGAAACCGGTCCGGTTCCCGTCCCCGTCGTACTCCCACGTCAGTGTCTGGTCACCGGTGGACTTGCGGGTGAGGTGCCCGCGGCGGTCGAAGCACAGTTCGTGTTCGACCGCGTACCCGGCCCCGCCCGTATGGTCGGTGATAACGAGCCTGCGGGCGGGAAGGTCGCGTTCGATGGCGGTGACCAGGGCACCGTCCACCGAGGTGGTCGCTTCCCGCCCGGCCGTGTCATAGGTCCAGGTGGTCGTGTGCCCGTCCGGGTCCGTTTGGGAGATCTGCCGCCCGGCCGGGTCATACCTGGCGGTCGTGACACGGCCGAGCGGGTCAGTGACCGTCTCGACCTGGTCCGTGGCCGTGTACGTCCGAGTGGTGACCCCACCGGTGGGGTCCGTGATTTTTGTGAGGCGGCCGCGGGTGTCGTACTCGAACAGGGTCCTGCCACCCACCCCGTTCGTCGTGGCCACCAGTTCCCCGGCGGTGTTGTAGGTGAAGCGGCGGGTCCCGTACCAGGGATCCTGGGAGAAGGTCAGCCGCCCGCACTTGTCGTACCCATACCGGGCCGTCCCCTCCCCCGGAGTATGCCTCGCGGTCAACCGCCCACACGCGTCGTAGGCGAAAGTTTCGACCTCACCGCCCGGCAGTCTCCTCGCCCTGAGCCGCTGATCGGGGTCGTAGGACAGTTCCGTGACCGCCCCGACCGGGTCAACACTGCGGAACGGCCGGCCGCAATGGTCGTACTCAAACCGGGTCACCGCCCCGGTCGGGGAGGTGATCGAGGTGATCTTCCCGGCAGCGTCGCGGCCCAGGACCGTCAACCCGCCCTCACCATCAACCAACTCGACCGGGTTCCCCGCCGCGTCATAGCTCACCAGCTCCGCGGACCCGTCCACGGACTCCTTCTTGGTGGGGCGGCCGTACTCATCAAAACTGTAGGTATTCGTGGCGAACGCGTCGGTCAGGGACGCCGTCCCGCTGGACCGGTCCGTGACCGCGCCGGTCCGGACCCCGGTCGGATCCACCACGGCGGTGAGGGCACCGACCGTGTCGTACTCCCGCACCCAATGATGCCCGCCCGGGTCCGTGACCGAGACGAGCCGGGAGAGGTTGTCATGGGTGAACCCCCACGACGCCCCGTCCGGCAACACCGCCGCGGTGAGGTTCCCGAGCTCATCAACCACCCGTTCGATACTGCGGCCCAGCGGGTCGGTGGTGCGGGACAGTTCCCCGTTGGGGGCGTACTCGAACACCGTCCTTCCCCCATCCGGGGCAACCATCGCGGTGGTCCGGCCCGCGGTGTCATGCTCGAACGAGACCACTGCCCCGTCCGGGTCCACCCGCCGCACCAACACCCCGGCAGCGTCATAACTGAACCGTGTCTCCGCCCCCGACGGGCTCACCGCGGTAACCGGGCGCCCGGCCTGGTCCCGGATAATCCGGGCCACATCGCCGGCGGCGTTGCGGGTCGCGGTCAGGTCCCCGAAGTCGTCGTACTCGAACCCGATCGTGACCCCGACCGGGTCCGTGACCTGGGTCAGGAGCCCGTCCCGCCACTGAAGCTCGGTCCGGCCACCCAACGGATCCACCACCACCGACGGGTCCCGGGACAACTCATCAGCGTACTCATACGTCACGGTCGCACCGGACGCGGTCACCAAGGTCGTCAGGCGGTCCTGGTCGTCCCACCCATAGCTCAGGTCCGCGCCTTCCGGGGTCACGGTGCGGATCTTCCGTCCGCGGGTGTCGTAGCCGTGGACCGTGACCGCGCCGTCACGTTCAGTCAAGGACACCAGATTCGAATGCGCGTCATAGGACATGGACTGGCGCCGGTCCTCCGCATCCAGCACCCCCACCAGACGGCCCTTGGAATCAGCAACCCAGGAGTTCGACCGGGACCCGTCCTCATCCGAGACCACCGTGACCCGGCCCGGTAAATACGCGAACCGCGTCCGCCGCCCATGCTGTGTGACCTGCATGATGACCCGGCCGTGCTCGTCATACGTGTTCTCGGCCTCCACCACACCCGCAGCAGACACCACCGAGGAGATCAGCCCAGCCTCATTCCACGCATACGTGCGCGTGCCCGTCTCCGTGCCCACACTGGTCAGGCGGCCCTCGGCGTCGTACCCGTACTGGACCCGGCGCCCGTCCGATGAACGCACCACACCAACAACACCGTCGACGTAATCAAACTCCACGAACCGGCCCCGCACATGCACCAACCGGACAACCACACCCGCCCCACCATCGAGACCTTCACCGCGGTCCGCAGCAGAACCTGATGATGTGTGCCGATGGGCGGAGATGGTCCGGCCGGGTCCGGCCCCGGTCCCAAGCCATACCCCGCCGGTCGTGTAAGCCCACCAGGTGCCCTGGTTATCGGTCACGACCAACACCTCGGACACACCCGCAGGGATGGAGGTCAGCTCCGCCAGGCGCGGCGCGCCGGCCGGTTCCCGGGTCAACCAAAAGTTCTCCCCGACCGCGCGGGCCCAGCCGGTCCCCTCGCGGGGGAAGTCCACCGCCCGGCCGTCAGCCAGCACCCACCGGCACCGTTCATCGGAGAAAAGCAGGTGCTGGTCCAGCACCGACACCCACCCCGGACCAAACACCCCCGGGGTCTCCAGGCCGGAGCCCAGGGAGTTATACATCCGGGTCACCGCCAGGTCAGCTCCCGCCCCAGCGAACCCCAAATCGGTTTCGGGTTCAATGAAGTTCCCCGTGGCCGTGTTCACCGGATCATTCGCATACCCGCTGGTGGGCATCGCCCCGGCCGCCGTGGGTGGGTCAATCACCAGCCCGGTCCGGGTCCCCGAAACCCCAGCCGCGGCCAACGCCTCACCCACCGCAGCGTCCGACAGGGTCGAAACCGCGCCCTCACCACCAGCAGCAGCGAACGCGTCCGCGACCACCACCGCCCACGCCGCGTCCGCCTCATTCAACCGCAAATACTCCCGGAACGCCGTCACCACACCCGCAGCATCAATCCGACCCCAGGAACACTGCGCCGCGAACGAAGACAACTCCCCCTCCAAGGACCCCGGCACCGACACGATCCCCTCATCCAGGCCACGCGAACCCGCAGCGAAAGAACGCAACGACTCCGGACGCGCCGAGGACACACCGCCCCCGTACCCGCCGCCCGGGCCCGGGGTGTCCCGGGACCCCGAACCCGGGGACTGAGAAGGGAACGACGGCGCGCTGCCGGGCTCCATGTTCGGCCGGGCTTCCTCACCCCAAAGGTTGTCCCAGCTCTCCTCGAACCAGTTCCGGTTGTTATGCCGACGCACCCACTCGTTGTTCTGCCGACGCCGGTCATCCTCGTCCCGCGCCGCCGAAATCATCGTCCCCACATACCCGGCCACCGTCCGCAACGCCGCGGCCAGGGACTCCGCGTCCCGTGACGCCGTGGCCGCATTGGCCGCGAACACCTCCGAAAAATGCCCCCGGAAATCCTCCCCCGCCCCTGTCACCAACGGGCCCCGCGAACCCGAGTGCTCCAAAACCCGCGACGCTGCGGACTCAAAAGCACCCTTCACCGACTCAGCAACCCCATACACAAACCGGCCACCATGACCAGCCCCGGAATCCGGCAACAACGGCATCTCAACGAACTCGGTCACAACCACAGCCCCCCACAGAACAAGAACGCGAACACAACCAACAAACCCACCAAAACCAGCACAACAACCACACAGCGCAACGGCCAGGTGACCGTGCCGCACCCTCAGCGCAGCACGATCACCCGGCCCCCACTCTCACACCAACAAGAACAGCTACGCCCCGCCACCAGCAGAGAAAATATCCTGCGAAATCTTCTGCAACTGACCCCGCAACTGCTCCAGCTCTTCCTTGGCCTTATCCAACGCAGCCTTCGTCTCCGGCCACGTCGAACCACGGAACTCAGCAGCCAACGGACCATCCCACACATTCGGATCCGACAACACACGACCCTGCGCATCCAACGCCGAAATCTGATCCGTAAAACCACCAGTAATAATCGACTGCACCTGACCAATAGCAGCCTTGGCCTGCTCAGTAGACAACACACGCGACATAGAACTTCCCTCCCAATAAGAACAATCGCAACACCCAAGCCAAAAAACCCAGGCAACCGAACGCCCCTTAAACTACCAACACCTTCCAATAAATCCAACAAACAGACAAACAACCTGTGGAAAACAACAGAGACCCGTGACCTGCAGTGATGACCAAAAAGCCCCATTACTCCATTCGTCAGCGCAACCCCGTATGATACTCAAGGCACCGTGAACGGAATGAGGGGGACGATCCATGCCCAGGCAGGCTAGTTTTAACCAGTACAACCCGGGGCGTCGCATCCCACCGGGTCGCGCTCTTGGCATCGCGTTGGTTGCCCTGGGAATGATCGCGACAACATCATGCACGCCGGCGCCCAAGCCGGAGCCGGTAGAGAACCCCGTCAAGCTCCTGCAGAGCGTCCGCGTAGGCCTGTCCTCGGCCGCCGGAGTGCACACGGTAGAAGGCACCACCATCTCGGTCTCTGCGACGGGGGAATCCTCCGCGGAGAACGCCACTTATGACGCCGCCCAAGTAGTGGGCGAACTGCCGGTCCGTGTGAGCCTGCAATACCGCGCCGGCGAGAAGTCGGGCTCCGACCTCGCCGAGCTCAAGGGCCACACCGGTCCGGTGGAGATCAATCTGACGCTCGAGAACCTCACCGTCAAGCCACAGACCATCCAGTACGACGCCGCAGGCCAGGCCCGTTCCGACACCGCCCTGGTGGGCGCTCCACTGACCGTCGCCGCATCGACGAAACTGCCGGGCCTCCGGGCGGATGACGTCACTCCGGGCTCTGCCGATGGCACCACAGGAACCAACGGTGTCCTGAGCAGCACCGAGGATGGCGCCACCGTCGTCCAATGGGCCACGGTCCTCGCTCCCCCACGCTCCGGTGCCAGCACCACGCTGCGTCTCGCCGCGGACGTGAAAGACTTCCAGGTTCCCGAAATCGACGTTGCCGTGCAGCCGGGCCTGAACACGGACCTCAGTGCCAACGGAGTACTTGCCAGCGCGTTTTCCTCGGGTTCGGGTTCGGAGATGGAACTTCAACGGCGCACCATCTCGGTGGTATCGGACGTCAACACGGTCCTGGCGAAGGCCGGATCCACCATCACCGAGGTCCGTCGCAACCTGCAGGCAACGTCCCAAACCCTCGGAGCCAAGACAGCGGGCGAGCTCCGCGACAACTCACAGGCCCTGGCCGGGACAATGAAGGACCTGAAGCAGCAACTGAAGGTTCTGGGCTCGGACCTTGAGGCATCAACAAACGCCACCCAGTCCACCACCATGTCCCAGCTGAAGCTGACGGTCTCTGCCGTGGACGCGATGCTTGGCGACACCTCCGCCACACCCCCGGTAGCTCCCATCACCGGTGACGGTTGCACCGCTGAAGTGGCCAAAGCGGCGCCCGCGGCCACGGTGTACTCCAGCGTCCTCACCATGTCTTCACAGCTGGATGCCTACGCAAAAGTCAGCGCAAGTTGCCGGGACACCGTAGCCAGCGCCCTCAAAGCCACCATGGGTCCCGAAAACCCGAGCCAAGCGGAGTGCGCAGCACAGGGTTCCATGACTTGTTCACTCTACGGTTCGGCCGTGACTGTTACCGGTGCGCTTCTGGGTTTGGTGCAGAAGGGCGACGAACTCGTTTCCGGCCTTCAGCCGCAGGTCATTGAAGGTGCGATCAAAGACCAGGCGAGTTCCGCCGTCGCACTTGAAAAGGTGCGCACCGACCTCGGTGCGATGCTTGACGGCTCTGGAACGTCCGAGGATTACAGCAAGGCACTCGCGGCGCTGGAGGCGGCGATCAAGTCGTCCACTGACTCTGCAACCGCGACCCGTAAAGCCGCCACAGCGGCCCAAAACAGCGTTGATACCCTCAGGCAAAAATTGCTCGCCATCGCCACGCGTGCCAAGGCGGCCAAGGGCGAATTGGGCCAGGGATCGTGGCTGAACGGCTCCATGCTCCAGCAGAACCAGAAACTGGCTGATGAACTCTGCAAGCTGTCTGACAACGGCCTCATCCCCGGCAAGGGCAAGCTCTCTGCCAAGGACGTTGAGCGCCTGCGCTCCTACCTGACTTCGGTTCCCTGCGAACCGACCGATGCAAACGGCAATCCTTCACCCCAGCTGAACACGCCCCCGGGCTTCAAGGAACCCCTTGACGTCCGGCTGGAGGGCCAGTCAGCTGCCTGGGACGAAGTCCTTGCAGCCACCGATACCACCGCTGCTGACCAGGCGATTGGCCAGGCATTCACAGCCCTGGGGACCACTTTCGACGATGCCGATACCAAGCTCGAAGCGGTTAGGTCAGCAGTCAAAACGCTCGACGGCGCCGCAACCGGAAGCGTCAACGGCACCAAAAAGGGACTTGAGTCCCTGGATGCTGCCCTCGCCAAAGCGATCGACTCCTCCGGCTCCGTGACAACGGCGCTTGCCAAGTTGAAAGAGCAGCAGGACATGCTCGGCGACAAGATCAAAGAGTCACTCCGCGACGTTTCGGCTGAAACCGCCGCAGAGGTCTACAAAACCGTGGGCGAACAAGTGCGCCAGGTTGCCGAAATCGGAGACGCCAGCTCCGAGGCCGTCACGACCGCCTTCAACCGGTCCATTTCAGGGCTGAAGACCACCTCGGATGACGTTGTGAAGGATGCCGAGGGAACCGTCAACAAACAGCGGGACGAGTTGTTGGGACAGAGCGGTGAACTCGCGGCCGCGGTGTCCAAGAGCACCCAGGCTTCCTTGGACAACATCGCCTCCAGCACGGCAGGCTCCACCCGGGACGTTGAAGGCGCCAGCGCCCTTCTGGCGTCCAGCCTCAACAAAGTGATGCTGGATCTTGGCGACCGCTCCGTGAACGGATCAGGTTTGCTCGGCTCCATGGCCACCAGTGCGGCGAAAGCGGACACCGCCGACTTCCAGTTGGCTTTGGCCTCCCAAAACGCAGAAGGCTACGCCAACATCCGTTCACGCGATGTCGCGGGCCTCCTGCTTCGGCAGGCACAGTTCAAAGCCTCTCTCACTGCCATGGACGAACTGCCACCGTTCAAGCTCGAAGTTCCCGAAGGTGCGACCTCCCAAACCCTGTACACACTGAAGATCGGCGGCGCGGCATGACCCCCCGGAACCGTCTCCTCGCCCTGATCGCTGCGGGAGTCGCCGTCGTGGTTGCTGCCGCCGTGGTCCTGGCCCTGACGCTGAACCGCCCGGCGGAGGCGCCGCGGCCCGATCCCGTTGCCGCCACGGTTCCCGTAGCGCTGAAGGCTGACGGCCTGCCGTCAGACTTTTCGATCGGCGTCGTCATGACCTTCGGCCAGTCCGGCGAGCCCGGCACCGAATACAACCGCGCAGCGCAGGGCGCGGTGGTTGCAGCTCAGCGTTTCGGCCAAAGTGGCGCAAAAGTCGTCCTTCCAACCCAGAATGACCGCGGCACGGAGGACGGCGCCCGCGCCGCCGTCGCGGCGTTGGCGGATCAGGGAGTATCCGGCGTCGTCGTGGCGGGCACAGGTCCGCAGGCCGTTGCGGCTGCAAAAGCGGCCGAGGAGCGGGGTGTCCCGGTGATCCTGCCGTACGCACAGCCGTCCGAACCGGGACAAACAACCTGGACCACCGCGCCGACAGCAGCCTCGGTGGAGGGCGCCCTCCAAAAAGCCCTGAACGGCAAGAACCGGGTGTTGTTGGTCAACGACGGCGGAGCGGCCCCCGCGTCCGTCGCCGTCGCCGACACACTGGCACTTGAGGGCTTCCCCGACGTGGCTGGCCTGGCCCAGGAAGCGGCGATCCGTACAGGTGACCAGCTCCGTCCGCCGTCGAAGGATGCGCCGGCAGGCGCTGAAGGCATCCGGACAGCCAACCCGGCAGACGCCGTCGTCGTGTCAGCGGCAACGCCGCAGCGTTTGGCGAAGCTGGTCCAGGCCCTGCAGTCACGTGATGTGTCAGTGCCGCTGGTGCTTCCCGACGGCGCCACCAGCCCCGCGTTCGCGTCCTCGCTTTCCGAGCTGGACGGCACAGCTTCCGGTCAGCTGATCGGCGTAGCTGCACCGACGGGCGACGCAATCGCCCTCCAGCAGGACGCGCAGGGACGCGGAATGTCCGCTTTCCTTTCCGGCATCAGGTTGGCCACAGGGAATCCGGAGATCAAGAACCTGACGGACGACAACCCGTTCTCTGCAGACGCCTGGGCCGCTGATGCGCGCAGCCATGACGCGATCGTGGCCCTGGTCCGGGCAGGTGCACTGGCCGGGAGCAAGGAACCGTCGAAGGTCGCAGCGTCGCTGCGCACCCTGTCCTTCGGTCCCGGGGAAGGCCTTGCCGGACCGGACCTGGACTTCACGCGATCGCAGGCGCTGGCCGCTGAAGCAACTCCGGTCTATGCCTCTCCTCAGGATCTGGGTCTTCGTCCGGCGGACGAGAAGGCGCCGCGGCTCGTCTGGGTACCGGCACCAGCCAACCCTTAACCAACCACTACAGTAGGAGCTCCCGGTGCGTGTGCTGATCGACCTGGACGACCGTCGATTCGAGTGCGAGGTTGCCCGTGCCGCGCCCGCCACCACGTTGTCCGACCTCGTGGAGGCCGCCGGCGGACCACGGGTTGCTCCTGATGAGCCGGTGTTTGTCAACGAAACAGAGGTGCGTGGGGCGACGCCGCTGTCCGAGCTGATTCTGCTGGAAGGCAGTCGGATCTCCCGTGCGCCGTGGCCGGTGCCGCAGCGTGTCCGCGGTTGGACCCTGACGCTGGCCGGCGGTCAGCGGACGGGAGGCGTGGTGGACGTTCCCCGGAACCGGGACATGCTGATCGGCAGGTCGCCCCACGCTGACCTGAGTCTCCCCACCGAAAGCGCGTCGTGGGATCACTTCCGGATCCACCGCGAGGAAGATGACGCGCTTCGTGTGCTGGATGGCGGCTCCACCAACGGCACATTGGTCAATGGGGAACCTGTAGGCGAGGACGGAGTCCTTGTCACGCAAACGGCCACGATCACGGCAGGCGGAACGGTCCTGCTCCTCCGCCCGGCGTTGGAAGAGACGCCTGCTCCCGCCCCCGGCAGCCTGCATAACCTGACACCCGCATCAACGGCCCCCTTCAACAGGCCACCGCGCCCCGGGCGCGCACCGGCCGGCGATCCGTTGGTTCCCCCGGCCCGCAAGGACGTACCGCCGGCGAACAAATTCAGTTACATCACTGTGCTGGCTCCGTTGGTCATGGCGGTCGCGATGGTCATGATCCTCAGGGACATGCGCTTCGCCATGTTTGCAATGCTCAGCCCGGTGATGGCGGTGGGCATGTGGTTTGAGCAAAAGCGCCGCCACGCCCGCGGCCTCAAGGACGAGGCAGAGCGTTTCGATGGTGCGCTCAAGGAATTTGATCAGCAGATCCGTAAAGCCGCAGAAGTGGAAACTGCACGACGCCACCGGATGGTCCCCGATCCTGCCACAGTGGTCCGGCGTCCGGCCCTTCCGGCCACGTCTCTGTGGCAGCGACGTGCCGACTCAGACGACTTCCTGGCCTTGCATGCAGGTACGGGTGATGTGCCGTGGAAGCCGGACGTTGATCGGGCCGCGGGCTCCCGCCCGGACGAAAAAGTCAAGGAAACTCTCTCGGCAGCAAGACTTTTGGCCGCCCCTGTCCTGGTGGACCTGACCGACGCCGGCGTGGTGGGCATTGTTGGTTCACGGGAGGGAGCATTGGCACTGGCCCGCTCCCTGGTGGCCCAGGCCGCGGTGCATGTTGGTCCGGCAGACCTGACCATAGGTGTGTTCTGCGACGCCGGGCGGGCCGATGAATGGGAATGGGCGTCCTGGCTCCCGCACACACGCCAAACAGGCAGCAGCACCGGCGAGCGCTGGATGTCAGCGCATCGTGAAACCAGCCTTGCCATGTTGCGGACACTCAAGGATTCCGTGGAGGAACTGCCCACCCCGGCGCTCATGGTGGTCCTGGATTCCGATGTGCTGACCGAGGGCAGGGATGCTCCGGCCCGTGCGTTGCTCGGCATGGGCCGCTCCGTTCCCGGCGGCCACGTCAACCCGCAGAAGCGCCCACCCCGCGTGGCTGGAATCGTCATCGCGACATCAGAGGAGCAACTGCCTGCCTCCTGCACCACCATCATCAGGGTAGGTGCCGACGCCGCCGCAACGGTGGACCAGCCCGAGGACCTGACCCGCGTGGAGGACGTCATCCTGGCGGGCCTCGACCAGGAAGAGGCCCTGCGATGCGCTACCCGCCTGGCACATTTTGACGACCCCGAGCTCAGCGTCCCCGGCGCCTCCCTGCCCTCGTTGGTTCGGCTGCCCGGGCTCTTGGGCTACGAACGCCCCGACGCAGCCACGGTGCGCCGTTTATGGCAGGCACCCTCGGGCGTTTCCACACCTATCGGCACCGGGGAAAACGGGCCCCTGACCCTGGACCTCGTCAAAGACGGCCCGCACGGTCTGGTGGGCGGCACCACCGGCTCCGGCAAATCCGAATTCCTGCGCTCCCTTGTAGCCGGTCTCGCCGCCCGCAACGATCCAACCCGATTGAACTTCATCCTGGTCGACTTCAAGGGTGGCGCCGCTTTCAAAGCCTGCGAACGCCTGCCCCACACCATCGGAACCATCTCCAACCTGGATGAGCAACTCGCAGACCGGGCCCTGATCGCCTTGGAAGCGGAGATGGAGCGCCGCCAACGGGTTTTTGCGGAGGCAGGCGAGGGGATCGATAACCTCAGTGCCTACCTGGCGACGAACCCGGCCGAGCCGATGCCCCGCCTACTGCTGGTAGTCGATGAGTTCGCGATGCTGGCCAAGGAATTCCCGGATGTGCTCACTGCGCTTGTCAGCATTGGCGCAGTGGGCCGCACCTTGGGCGTCCACATGATCCTGGCCACCCAGCGACCGGCCGGTGTGGTGAGCGATGACATCCTCGCCAACACCAACCTCCGCGTGGCGTTGCGTGTCCAGAGCCGCGATGACTCCAACAACGTCATCGGAGTACCCGCCGCGTCCGCCATTGGCCGGGCACAGATGGGGCGCGCCTTCGTGAAGCTTGGCCAGGACGACATCACGCCCGTCCAGACCGCACTGGTCACCGGACAGGCGCAGCTCGACGGCGGTCCCGCCGTCGACGTCCGGGACATCCGGCAGTTCGGCGTCCCCGCGCCCGCACCGGCACTTGCCCGGTCCGCTGCTGCGGACGAGAACGACCTGGACCTCCTCATCGACGCCGTTGTAGAAGCGAACGCTGAGGCCGGCTACGCCCCTCCCCGACAGGTCTGGCCGGAGGCATTGGGCGAACGCGTTGAGCTGGAAGGTTTTATGGCGGACACCGCTGCTGCAGGGACTGGAACCGTTGACCTTCCAAGGGTCGGCCAGGTGCAAGGGTCCAGCGTCCTGGTCACCCTTCTGGATGAGCCGGAGCTGCAGCGTCAGTCCGCGGCCGGGTGGGACATGTCCGTTGGGAATTTGATGCTGATGGGCGTTGCCGGCTCCGGGACCAGCACCACCCTCGCGTCCATCGCCCTTGCCCTTGCCAAGGACGCCGATCCGGCAGATCTCGACCTGATGATCCTGGACATGGGATCCGGGGACCTCGAATCACTGAAGCGCCTGCCCCACGCGGTGGCATATGTGGGAACCGGCGCCGGTGCCAAGGAGCAACAAGCGCGCTTCCTGCGGCACCTGAACACTGAATTGGAGAGCCGAAGGGCAGCGCCGGGTACGCATCGCCGGACCGTGGTGCTGATTGACGGCCTGGCATCCTTGCGCGATGAGTTCCAGGACTTTGAAGGGCAGCAGCTCCTGGGCCTGTTGTACCGGGCGTACGCGAACGGGCCGGCCCTGGGGTTGTCCTTTGCTGTGACCACTACCCGAGCCAAGGCTGTTCCCTCTGTCATGAACGAGGTCACCCTGCAGAAGTGGCTGTTCCGGCTCGCCGACAACTACGACTACTCCTCGCTGGGCGTCCGGACGAAGAACGTTCCCGCAGCGCTCCCCGGACGGTGCGTGGACCCTCGTACGTCCTTGCAAATGCATGTCGCAACGCCCGAAATCGGCCTGGAGGCGGCCGTGGACCGTGTGCGGCAGATCTGGGGGGACGCACCCGCCAAGACCACGGCCATCAGGAGCCTGCCCACCGACGTCACCATGGCCGATCTGGGCGTGAAACCACAACTCGAAACTGAGCCTTGGCACATCCCGGTGGGAATCCGCGAAACGGACCTGGCCCCTGCCTTCCTGGAAATCTACGAGGGAGAGCATGCCATGATCGCCGGACCGGCCCGTTCGGGAAAATCCACCCTGCTCCTCGCCTTGGCCGATGCTGTCCGAGGCGCGGCCACCTCCCGGGGACCCGCGCAGGTCTGGGCTATCTGCGACCGCCGCTCACCGTTGGCCAGTGCTGACCTGGACCGTACAGCCGTGGGGACGGACGAGATTCCGGCGTTGCTGGCTTCCCTGCGGATCGAGCGCGCCCCTGTGTTTTTGTTGATCGACGACGCCGAGCGGTTCGAGGACACCGATCAGTCCATCGCGGGAATCGTGGCCTCCGGACCTCCGGGACTCTGCATCATTGCTTCAGGTCGTGCCGCTGACCTCCGCGGACTGTACAGCCACTGGACCAAGTCCATCCGCAAGTCCCGGCTGGGCGTGCTTCTCCAGCCGGACGTCAATTACGACGGCGAACTGCTGGGTGCCACTCTTCCGCGAAAGGCGCCCGTAGCATTGACCGCCGGACGCGGGTACTTAGGGGTGGGCGGGCAGATGTCGCTGATCCAATCAATAAGCCCGGGCAGCTAGGGAGGGTACGGACATGCAGATGGCACAAACTGGTCAGGCGTTGGGGGCCTCCTACCGCTTCGGCGAGCGGGTGGGCTCCGGCGCGGTAGGCGAGGTCTGGACGGTCACCTCCACGGACGGCCGGACCTTGGCAGCCAAGGTCCTGCGTCCCGAGCACGCCGATGACCCCTCCCTGGTGGAGCGGTTCGTCCGCGAGCGATCGGTGTTGCTCGGCCTGCAGGACTCCCACATCGTCACGGTCCGCGACATGGTGGTTGAAGGTGAACGGCTTGCCATCGTCATGGACTACGTCGCCGGCGGCTCGCTGCGCGACGTGGTTAAGGACGCCGGACCGCTGCCTCCCCAAGACGCCGTGAACGTCGCAGCCGAGATCTTCGATGCCCTGGCGTTTGCCCACTCACGGGGTGTCACGCACCGGGATATCAAGCCTGACAATGTGCTTCTCACCAAGCCGTGGTCCGAGTGTGGGTCCGGGGATGTGCGGGTTTCCGACTTCGGCATCTCCGACGTCGTGGGCGAGAAGATCCGTCAAACGACCGGCCTGATCGGCACACCCCAATACATGCCGCCCGAACTCATCAGCCAAGGCCGTTCCGGGCCCTTGGGCGATGTGTACTCCACTGGGGTTCTGCTTTACGAACTCCTCGCCGGCCGGACTCCCTTCGCCGGTCCTGGTACAGACTTCAGCGTGGCATACCGTCACGTCTCGTCGCGGCCACCACGGATTCCGGTGGAGGACGCCCTGTGGAGTGTCCTTGAGCGGTTGTTGGCCAAGGATCCTGACCAGCGCCCCACAGCCCACGAAGCCGCGGCGACCCTCCGGCGCCTGGCGCCCCGCCTTGCCGGCATCAAACCGCTCCCCGTTGGGGAGGCACCCGAGGAATTCGACGACGTCGAACGTCACGCCACGGTGGTGCGTGGGGCATTTACCGACGACGATCTTGAAGCCTTGGCAACTGCGCCTCCCTCCAGCCTCGATGCCGCAACCCCGGATCTCGGCCAAGCGGGCAACGCCACGATCGTCCGGCCCATGCCACGCCGTGACGAGGTGCCGTCCACCGCCGTCGAACGGTCCGAAGCCCCTGACGCGACTCCTTTCTGGCGGACCCGCAAAGCGCTGCTTCTTGCAGGTGGTGCAGTCCTGTTGATCGTGGCGATGGTGGCTGGTTTCTTCCTCTTGTCCCCCACAACCCAGCAGGCAGCACCTGCGGTTCAAGGCCAACAGCTCTCCGCTCAACTGCAGGACCCGGCCCTGCCGACCGGTCTCACCATTTCACGAAGCGCCACGTATGAACCGTCCTCCGGGCTGGTCCGTTTGACGGTGTCCTACTCGGCGCAGAAAGCACCCCTGTCCGGTGAATTCCTTGAGGTCATCCCGGGGCTGGCGGAGGGAGATACCTGCCCGGCTGCCACGTGGGATGGTGCTGCCGTGAGCCGGAACCAGGCCTCCATCAGCGGCGTGGACTTTGAGTGCGGGTGGAAGCTTTCGGGGGTGGAGGTCCCCGCAGGTGGGTCCGTCCAGACAACTGCCAAGGTGCCGGTGGCACCCGCGGACCAAAAGTCACTCGATGCGTGGGTGCGCTCAGGTTCGGAGGCAACGAAGGCCGCGACCCAGGACCCGGCGGTCAAGGGTACGGCTTACCCCGTGCAACGCCTCAAGGGCGTAGAGGTTCGCACGCCTGCCCGGGTTGTGACGCCGAGCCCGTTGAAGATCACCCTGGTTCCCGTATGGGCGGGCGGTGCCGACGAGTTGAACCCGCTCTACGTGAGTCCTTCGTCGGGCAAACCGTCCCAAATGCTCGCATCGGTGACCGGCGGGGAGAAGGGCCTGCGGTTCGCCGATGGCTGCGGCGGCGCGCTGGCCGTAGACAGCTCGGGGCTCACGGTCACGGCCCTGCAGATCACCCCGCAGTGCACCGTGCGGGCCAGTGTTGGGAACTTCACGGAGCTTCAGTCAGCGCCGTTCGGCATTACGTCCCGGGAGAACGCCGGGGACTAGCTTGCGCGTGAGGGGTTGGCTCTCAAGACTTTCAAGCCAACTAAAGCCACGAGATCCAACCCCTCGCTACCATGGGAATGGAGGCAACCATGGGCAAGTCACCGCAACGAACAAGCAAAAGCACTGACTATGAGTTCGTCACAGTCTGGCGGGTGGCGGGGACCCGCGAGGAAGTACTGGACGTCCTCGGCAACGCTGCGACGCTCAAACAATGGTGGCCCGCTGTCTACCTCACGGTGACGCCGTTGACTCCGGGTGGACCCGACGGAGTTGGCGCCTCGTACGACCTCCACACCAAGGGATGGCTCCCCTACACGTTGCGTTGGCGGCTCACAGTCACTGAACCCGTCACAACCGACGGCTTCGCCCTTACCGCCGCAGGGGACCTCAATGGCACCGGCCGCTGGACCTTCGAGGCCGACGGACCGGAAGTTGTGATCACCTACGACTGGCGGGTCAGCGCGGCCAAGCCGCTTCTTCGCCGGCTCAGTTGGCTCCTCAAACCGGCTTTCTCGGCGAACCATCACTGGGCCATGGCGCGCGGCGAGGAGAGCCTGAAACTGGAGCTCCGCCGTCGGCGTTCCGGTTTGGCCACAGACATACCCGAACCTCCCCAACCCACGTTTGTTCGACGCGCGAGGGGTTAGCTCCCGCGGTTTTCAGAGCCCCTAAAGCCGCGAGATCCAACCCCTCGGCACCGTTGTCCACATAGCAACCCATCCGGTTCCAAGGTGGTTCCGAACTCCCGATAGAATCAAGACGCTGACAACGCCGGCGATCAGAGAATATGGAGGAGGACCCGTGCGCGCATCGCAGACCCGGGCGCCCTTCCATGCATTCCGGTCGGGCATCATCTCCTTGGTGATTGTCCTGTTGGCAGCCGGAGCGCACGTCGCAGGTGGCGGAGAACTCCCCACGGCCCCGGTCCTGATCGCGCTTATCGCGCTGACAGCATTGGCCACCACATTGGCCACGCGGTTCAAACTCAACGTCGTCACTCTGGTCACGCTTTTGGGCGCGGGCCAACTCGCGCTCCACGAGGCCTTCACGGCCCTCGGGCCGATCGTGGCGGCAGCCCCCGGGACCAGCCACCACCTCGGCGCGGAAACCCCGCCCCCGGCTTTGGACATTGCATCAGCCCACGTCCATGAACTCAGCGGCACGTTTGGTGTCCTGATGCTGCTGGCACACGCTGTTGCCGTCGTCGGCTCCGCGATCCTGCTGGCCAAGGGCGAGGATGCGCTTTGGCAGCTGGCTGCATGGTTGCGGCCACTGCTCGCGCTGCCCACTTTGGTGTTCAGGCCCGACGCCGGAGCGTCACCGATCGCCGTCGGCGCGCCTACCGTTTTCATTCCCCGCCCGTGGCGGAACCTCAGGCAAGACAGCAGACGCGGGCCGCCCGCCGTCGTCGCACTTGCCTAGTTCCGCCCGGCACCAACGCTGCACAGCGCGCACAAGCTTTGCATGGTGACGGGCCCCATACCCGTACCCCCGCGCCTTATACAGCGCACCCGAAAGGCAATCCCATGAAGACGTCCTCGCTCCGTCGTACCCTGTCCGCAACCGCCGTAGCCGGCGGAACCGCCGCCCTGATGATGGCTGGCCTCGCGGGAGCATCCGCACACGTTTCCGCCGATCCGAACAAGACCGCCGCCAATTCCTACGCGCTGGTGACGTTCGGCATTCCCCATGGCTGCGACACCTCCCCCACCACCAAGGTGACCATCAATCTGCCCCAGGAATTGACCGACGCCCAGCCCACTGTGAATCCCAACTGGACGGTCGAAAAGGTCAGCGAGACCCTCGCGGAGCCCAAGAAACTGGACGACGGCACCACCATCACCAAGCGCACAAGCCAGATCGTCTACACCGCCAAGACCCCCTTGGACCCACACCTGCGTGACGCCTTGGTTTTGTCAGTGAAGTTGCCGGATGCCGCAGGCAAGACGATCTACTTCCCCACGCTCCAGACCTGTGAGCAGGGGCAGACGGACTGGTCCGAAATCGCCAAGGAGGGCCAGGATGAGCACGAGCTCAAGGCTCCAGCGCCCTCTGTCACCATCACTGCCGCTGATGCCGCGGGAGACCACCACGCGGCACCCGCTGTCTCCACCGAACAAGCATCTGCAGTATCCGACGACGGTTCGCAGGCCCGCAGTTGGGCCGGCCTGATCGCAGGCATTGCCGGACTCGGCCTGGGCGGGGCTGCCTTCTTCCGCAGCCGTTCGGCGAAGCCTGCCGTGGTCAAGGCCGACACCAAGTAGTGCCCCCACGGATTGGCGTCCGGAATATCACGATCCGGACGCCAATCCGTGCTCTTGGCCGTGGCTGAATTGACTCACGTGACGGCCAAAGCAAGGCTGGTGCCCATGTGGACTCAGCGCATCAAAACCGGACTTGTGACGACGACGGCAGCCGCATCATTGCTGCTCCTTGCGGCCTGTGGGCCCAGCCCCAGCCCCTCGGGATCCAGCAGCGCCCCGCCCACCAGCGCAACACCATCGGCGTCGGCTTCGTCCACGCCTTCCCAGACAGCCACGATGTCACCGTCGCCCTCCCAAACAGCCACGTCCGCCGCGCCCGCAGCCCCCGCGCCGTGCAAGGCAGCGTCGCTCACTGCAACAACCGACGCAACCGGCGGCGGAGCAGCAGGCAGTATCTACGAAAAACTGATCCTGACGAACTCGGGCACGGCAAACTGCGTCCTGGAGGGTTTTGCCGGTGTTTCCCTGACCGCAGACGCCAATGGTGATCCAATCGGCGAGCCTGCGACGCGTGAAACCACCACCCCTGTCACCAGGATTGAGCTGGCTCCGGGCAAGTCTGCGTGGGCGGAAATCCGCTACACACAGGCCGGGAATTACGGTGACTGCACCCGGGTTCCGGCGGCAGGATTCCGTATCTACCCGCCCAACGACACTGCGTCCTTGTTCGTGGCCGAACCGCACGATGCGTGCAGCAACGCAGGTATCAAGCTCCTGACGGTCACCGCATTCCAAGCAGTCTGATCATCTTCCCGCGGCTCCGGCTTATTCTGTCGGAGCCGTGGGGCATGATGGAGGAATGCAGGAGCCGCAGGCGTCGCAGGGCGCCATCAGCCGTTTCAGCCAAGCAACCAGGGAATGGTTCTTTGGCGCCTTTTCCGAGCCCACGCCCGCGCAGGATGGCGCCTGGAATGCGATCTCCTCCGGCTCCCACGCTTTGGTGGTGGCACCTACTGGCTCCGGCAAAACCCTCGCCGCCTTCCTGTGGGCGTTGGACCGGCTGCATGCCAAGCCGACGGATACGCTGCCTGGGCTCGAAACGGTTCCAGCCAACGGCAAAGGCCGCGCCAAGCGCCCCAAAACCAAGACCCGCGTCCTCTACATCTCACCGCTGAAGGCCTTGGGCGTCGACGTCGAGCGCAACCTCCGGGCACCGTTGATCGGCATCACCCAGACTGCCAAGCGGCTCGGGCTCCCGGCACCGCTGGTGACTGTGGGAGTCCGCTCCGGAGATACGACGGCGGCAGATCGCCGAACGCTGCTGACCAACCCGCCGGACATCCTGATTACCACTCCGGAATCCCTCTTCCTGATGCTGACGTCCCGGGCCAGGGAAACCCTGAGCGAAGTGGACACCATCATCATCGATGAGGTTCACGCTGTTGCCGGAACCAAACGCGGTGCGCACTTGGCGGTATCGCTTGAACGGCTGGACGCGCAGCTGCCTAAGCCCGCGCAGCGCATCGGCCTGTCTGCGACGGTCCAACCCCGTGAGTTGGTTGCACAGTTCCTTGCGGGCCAGGCGCCCGTGGAAATCGTGGCACCTCCGTCCAAGAAAAACTGGAACCTGACGGTCACAGTGCCTGTTGAGGACATGTCGGACCTGCAGGGTGCGGCAGGGGCCTTCGATTCAGGTCCGGCCTCGGGCCTACAGCCGCAGGCCTCCATCTGGCCGCATGTGGAGGAACAGATCGTGGATCTGGTCCTGTCCAAACAGTCCACCATTGTCTTTGCCAATTCCCGCAGGCTCTCGGAGCGGCTAACGGCCAGGCTGAACGAGATCTACGCCGAACGCCAACTCATGGCAGTGGGAGGCGGAGCGTGGGCGGCACCGAACGACGCCCCAGCAGTGCCGGCATCCACAGCGACTCCCGCCCACATGATGGCGCAGGCAGGCAGCACCACCGGCGCGGACCCCGTCCTGGCCCGCGCACACCACGGCTCGGTATCCAAGGACCAGCGGGCCATGATCGAGGACGACCTCAAATCCGGGAGGCTGCGCTGCGTCGTGGCCACGTCATCGTTGGAGCTTGGCATCGACATGGGCGCCGTGGACTTGGTCATCCAGGTGGAATCGCCGCCCTCGGTGGCCAGCGGCCTCCAGCGTGTCGGCCGCGCCGGGCACCAGGTGGGCGAAATTTCGGAGGGCGTGCTCTTCCCCAAGCACCGCGCCGACCTCCTGCATACCAGCGTCACCGTGGAACGTATGCTCAGTGGCCAGATCGAGCGCTTGAGCATTCCCGCCAACCCCCTCGACATCCTTGCCCAGCAGACAGTTGCCGCCACCGCACTGGGCAGTATCGACGTGGAAGATTGGTTCAGCACAGTGCGTCGGTCTGCGCCGTTCGCGAGCCTACCCCGCTCCGCTTTTGAAGCAACGCTGGACCTGCTGGCCGGGCGTTATCCCTCCGACGAATTTGCCGAACTCCGGCCCCGCATCATTTGGGACCGTCACGCCGGAACCATCGAGGGACGGCCCGGCGCCCAGCGCCTTGCCGTCACTTCAGGTGGCACCATCCCGGACCGCGGGCTGTTCGGTGTGTACATCATCGGCACCGAGGCTGAGGGGTCCTCCTCCCCCCGCAGCGCGGACGGAAGTGAGCCCACCGCGTCGGCCCGTGCTGCGAAGGGCGGCCGCCGCGTCGGGGAACTCGACGAAGAAATGGTTTACGAATCCCGGGTGGGCGACGTCTTCGCCCTGGGTGCCACCAGTTGGAAGATCGAGGACATCACCCACGATCGCGTCCTGGTATCGCCCGCTTTCGGACAGCCCGGCAAGCTGCCCTTTTGGAAGGGTGACTCGCTGGGCCGCCCCGTGGACCTGGGCCGCGCACTGGGCGCGTTCATCCGCGAACTTTCAGCCGCCGACCAGGCGCCCGCCATGGAACGCTGCCAGGCCAGCGGGCTGGATGCCTTCGCTGCCAGCAACCTCCTGCAGTACTTGAGGGAACAAAAGGAAGCCACGGAAATCGTCCCCAGCGACCGCACGTTGGTGGTGGAACGCTTCCACGACGAACTTGGAGACTGGCGTGTAGTCCTCCATAGCCCATTCGGGATGCCCGTTCATGCGCCGTGGGCACTGGCCGTAGGTCAACGCCTGCAGCAGCGGTACGGCCTGGATGGTTCGGCCATGGCAGCGGATGACGGCATCGTGCTGCGCGTCCCCATGATGGAAGACGAACCACCCGGCGCGGACCTGTTCCTGTTCGACCCCGAAGAACTCGAGCAGATCGTCACCACCGAAGTGGGCGGCAGTGCGCTGTTCGCTTCCCGGTTCCGCGAATGCGCAGCCCGGGCTCTGCTGTTGCCGCGCCAGAACCCCGCCAAACGGCAACCACTATGGCAGCAGCGCCAGCGCTCTGCCCAGTTGCTGGATGTCGCCAAGAAATACCCTTCCTTCCCCATCGTGCTCGAAGCAGTCCGCGAGTGCCTCCAGGATGTTTACGATCTCCCAGCGCTCAAAGACATTGCGGCGTCGGTGGAACGTCGTGAGCTCAGGATCGTGGAAACCACCACACAGCAGCCTTCCCCGTTCGCCAAGTCCCTCCTGTTTGGCTACGTGGCCCAGTTCCTCTATGAGGGCGACTCCCCGCTGGCCGAGCGGCGGGCCGCTGCCTTGGCGCTGGACTCCACCCTCCTCAACGAACTCCTGGGGCGGGTTGAGCTTCGTGAACTCCTGGACGCGGCTGTCATTGACCGGACGGAGCTGGAGTTGCAACGGCTTCTGCCTGACAGGCGGGTTCGTGGCGTGGAAGGCGTCGCTGATCTGTTGCGCCTGCTTGGCCCGCTCAGCGTCGAGGAAGTGGCGGAACGGCTTCAAGGACAGGAACAGCCCGAACCCTCCCTGCAGACGGCTCTGGACCAAGCAACGGACCCCGAGGATCCTGACCACGTCGAGGAAGCCCCCGCGGCAGCGCCACACGGCACGGTTACTGACGCCGGCCATCACCTTGCTGCACTCCAGAAAGCTAATCGCGCGCTCAAGGTGACCATTGGCGGCGTCGAGCGCTTTGCTGCTGTTGAGGACGCTGCCCGGCTGCGTGACGCTATTGGCGTCCCATTGCCCATGGGTGTGCCCCTGGCGTTCATCGAGCCGGTCCACGATCCCCTGGGCGACCTCGTTTCACGGTATGCCCGCACCCACGGACCGTTTACTGCGGCCGAGGCTGCCACACGGCTGGGGCTGGGGGTCGCGGTCGTCAATGGCGCGCTGAAGCGACTGGCAGGCGATGGTCGCGTCGTGGAAGGCGAGTTCCGTCCGCATGCGGTGGCAGAACCGCAGGCCGCCGAAGCAACGGATCCCGAACTCATGTCCGTCGATGCACCTCCCGCGAGCGAATGGTGTGATGCCGAGGTCCTGCGGAAACTGCGCCGGCGGTCACTGGCTGCGCTGCGCGCCGAAGTGGAACCAGTGGACACGGCCGCGTATGGTCGGTTCCTTCCCGAGTGGCAAAACGTGACTACACCGGGCAAGTCCCGGAGCCAGGCGTTGCGCGGGCTGGATGGAATCATCACGGCAGTGGACCAGCTGTCCGGCGTGCCCATTCCGGCGTCGGCGTGGGAACCGTTGGTACTCGCGAGCCGGGTGGCGGATTACAAGCCTGCCATGCTGGACGAACTGATGGCCGCCGGGGAGCTCCTCTGGTCCGGAGCAGGGTCGCTGCCCGGGAACGACGGCTGGATCAGCCTCCACGTTGCCGACTCCGCGGAGCTGACCCTCAATCCTTCTCCCGACTTCGAACCGGGAGACGCCCAACAGCGACTCCTGGAGCATTTCAGCGCGGGCGGCGGCTACTTCTTCCGGCAACTCACGGACGTCGCTGGTGGCATGGATACGGTGCTCAGCGATGACGCCGTGGTGACCGCGCTGTGGGACCTCGTCTGGGCCGGGCGGGTAACTGGAGATACATTCGCCCCCGTCCGTGCCATGATCGCCGGCGGGAAGACAGCCCACCGCCAGGTCGCCAAGGCGCCGAGGGCTCGGGCACCACGCATGAGCAGGCTAGGCCGTTCCCACGGGACGGGACTGCTGGGATCTCCCGGCCTCACCGGGGGCCGCTACGGTTCGGTGACGGGCGGCATTGCGCCCGCGCCGCCTTCCGCGGTCGGACGCTGGTCCGCTTTGCCTGCGCCGGAGCTGGACCCCACCATCCATGCCCGGGGCACGGCTGAGCTGCTGCTGGACAGGTACGGCGTCGTAACCCGCGGTTCGGTGATGGCTGAGAACATCCTGGGCGGCTTTGGGCTTATGTACAAAGTCCTTGCACGGCTTGAGGAAGCCGGGCGATGCCGCCGAGGCTACTTCATCGAGCATTTGGGGGCTGCCCAGTTTGCGGTCCCCGCTACCGTGGACCGCCTGCGCTCGTTCACCGAAGACGCCCGCATTTCCAAGGCGGAACCGTCCGCGCTGGCACTGGCTGCCACCGACCCAGCCAACCCCTACGGTGCCGCGCTCCCCTGGCCGGCGCTGTCCGTCGACGCCGGATCGGGCCACCGCCCGGGGCGAAAAGCAGGGGCGCTGGTGGTCATGGTCGACGGCGCGCTGGTCCTTTACGTGGAACGCGGCGGTAAGACGCTGCTCACTTTCAGCCAGGACGAGGGAGTGCTGGCGGTTGCCGCCCAGGCGTTGGTGGACGTGGTGCGGCGGGGAGCCGTGGACAAACTCTTCATGGAGAAGGTCAATGGCCACGATCTCCTGGAAACCCCCATCGCGGTTGCCCTGGCGGCGGCAGGCGCGTACTCAACTCCGAAGGGACTGCGGATCCGTGCCTGAAGGCGATTCCATTTGGCGGGCCGCGTCACGGTTAAACGAAGCTTTGGCCGGGCATGTCATCATGGCGTCGGACTTCCGTGTGCCGCGCTTCGCCACCCTCAACCTGTCGGGTTGGACCATGAAGGAAGTGGTCCCCCGGGGCAAGCACCTGCTCATGCGTCTCGTTGGGCCCGCTGACGAGGCGCCCGGTGCCAGCAGGAGGCCCCGGGAACTGACCATCCATTCCCACCTCAAGATGGAGGGCAACTGGATGATCTACCCACCGGGTGGTCGGTGGACCAAACCCGGCCATACGGCACGCTGCGTCCTGCGCACAGCTGCAGCTGACGCGGTGGGGTTCTCGCTGGGCATCCTGGAAGTTGTGCCCACGGCAGAGGAAGAAAAGATCGTTGGACACCTCGGCCCGGATCTCCTTGGTCCGGATTGGGACGAAGAAGAAGCACTCCGCAGGCTCCGCGCCGAACCGGAGGTCACAGTAGGTTTTGCTTTGTTGGACCAGAGGAAGCTTGCAGGCATCGGCAACATTTACCGCTGCGAAGCGTGCTTTCTCTCCGGTATCCACCCCGCGCTGACGGTGGGTGAGGTGCCCGACCTCGCCAAAACGGTGAAGGACGCCAAACGTCTTTTGGGTGAAAACCTTGGACCTGGCCGCCGGACGACCTTGGGACCGCGCGCCCTGCGGCCCGGCTACTGGGTTTACGGCAGGGAACGCCAGGCTTGCAGGCGTTGCGGCGCCACGGTTCGACGCGGCCTCCTGGCAGGTCCCGACGGAACAGAGGAACGGGACATCTACTTCTGTCCGCGCTGCCAGCCCGCGCCGTAGCCAGCCCAGCCCCTGAGACCGAGGCCCGGCCGGACACCGTATCTCCGTCCCGGCCGGGCGCATCGGTAACCGCCGCGACGACGGCGCACTACGCGCAAGGCCCCGCCGACTACTCCAGGAAGCTCCCCAGCCGCCCCAGCAATAGTCGCCGGACCCGCGCTGCCTGCGCGCCGCCGTCGGACGTTTTTCTACACCGCCCGCCACCATTTCTGGTTGGCGGAACCGGCGCAATCCCATAATTGCAAGCGTGAACCATTCGTAGCAGACCAGTCCGCGACGTCAACGCATTTGTTGGCCTGCGGGTTCACCAAATCCCCCGCGGAGTTGAGTACGAACTGCTGCGCCGCGCTTCCGTTGCAGGCAGTCAGCTGGATCTGGGCGCCGTTGGCGGTGGAGCCCCATGCCACGTCCATGCACTTGTCCAACGTCCGAACGGTCCCGTTGCCCGCAAAAGTCCATTGTTCTGACGCGGCAGTGTCGCAGTCCCACAATTGGAGTGGGGAACCGTCGATGGCCTGGCGTCCGGCGACGTCGATGCATTTGCCCGCGTAACCCTGGATCCGGACACTGGGCGCGGCCGCCGGTGGCGCCGAAGCGGGTGCGAGGTCGTAAACGCGGACGTAGTCCACCAGCATGGTTTGCGGTAACGCCGTGTCCGGATCCGGCGCTCCAGGCCACGTGCCGCCGACGGCGAGGTTGAGCAGGAGGAAGAAATTGTGGTCGAAAGCCCAAGGCCCCGGAACGCTGGCTTTGGTCTTGTGTGAGTAGGCAATGCCGTCGATGTACCAGGTGATGGAATCCGGCCCCCAGTCCACGGTGAAGGTGTGGAACGCGTCTCCCAAAGCTTGGCCGCGGGGCAGGGTATAGCTGGCGTTGACGGAGTTGGCGCCCGAATAGCCTGGACCATGGATGCTGCCCCAGGTGGTTCCGGGTTCCTTGCCGACGTTTTCCATGACGTCGAGCTCGCCGCTGTTGGGCCAGCCATCTGTGAAGACGTTGTCGCCCAGCATCCAAAACGCAGGCCACATTCCTTGTCCTTTAGGCAGCTTCATCCGTGCTTCAAAGCGTCCTTGGTTGCGGCTGAACTTCCCCGCGGTCAATAGCCGGGCCGAGGTGTACTGGCACGTTCCGTAGTGGCAGGTGTAATTGTCCGGGTTTTCTCGGCGAGCAGTGATGGCCATGTTTCCGTTCCCGTCCATGGCTGCGTTGCGGGTGCTGTCCGTGTAGTACTGCAGTTCGCTGTTGCCCCATCCCGACCCGCCCGTATCGTGGAGCCATTTGCTGTTGTCCGGGGCGGTGCCGGCGGGCCCGTTGAACTCGTCGCTCCACACCAGCGCACCGGGAGCCGGCATGCCGGCGGCCGCCAGCGCCGGAGGCTCAGGAGCGATGAGGGTCGCCAGGAGCGTAAATCCGACGATGACCATCACCATAGGTGTGAGTCGTCGCTTCATGACAGCAACTCTGACTGCCTTGCCATTGGGCGCGCAAGGCCTTGGTGCGGCGACACGCCAAATGTCACCCCCAGGAAATAATCAACGCGAAAGTACTTATCAATCCCGTAACGGCGACGAAATGCAGGCGGGAGAAAGTGGAAAGAGGAACCATCGGCTTGGCCCAACAAGTCCATGGCTTAGGGAAATTCCGTTCGCACCTGAATTCCTTCCTCTGAGCATCGACGATGCATGCTCCAGGCGCGTCAGCCGTGTCCTCCCAACTTCGCCCTCAAAGCGTATGGACAGCCTGTCGCGCCTTTGCCTTTTCCCCAGCAGTTACCCGGAGGCTAAACATGGGCATTCACAAGCAGATATTGGTGAGGACCCTTGCGGTCCTCGTGGTTTCCTTTGGATTGATCTACATCAGTTGGCGTTGGTCAGGAACCGTTGCATGGGACGCGTGGTGGATTTCCCTGCCGCTCGTGGCCGCGGAAACGTACAGCCTGGGCGAGTCAACGCTGTACGCCGTCACCATGTGGAATGCACGACGGCGGCCACCGCCCCCGCCTGCCCTGCCGGGCCGGACCGTGGACGTTTTCATCGCCACATACAACGAGCCGCTTGAGCTTGTCCTCAAGACGGCGATTGCGGCCAGGGACATGGACTACCCGCACGAAACGTGGATCCTGGACGACGGGAACCGCAGCGGGTTTGCGAGCGCAGCCCGGCAGATCGGCGTCGGATACATTACCCGTGGTCCCGAGTGGGACGGCCGGCAGCGGTTCGCCAAGGCAGGCAACGTCAACAACGCATTGTCCGTGACCACGGGCGAGTTCGTGGCCATCCTGGACGCGGACCAGGTCCCCGAAGCACGGTTTTTGGACCGGGTCCTGGGCTACTTCGACGCCGAGGAAGTGGCGTTCGTCCAGACGCCGCAACACTTCTGGAATGTTCCGGACCGTGACCCCCTGGGCAGCCAAGCCGAACTGTTCTACGGCCCCATCCAGCAGGGCAAGGACGGTTGGGATGCAGCGTTTTTCTGCGGTTCGAATGCTGTCCTGCGCAGGGAAGCCCTCATGGCCCTCGGCCTGACGCGCTACACCCGGACCGCCACCGAGCACACCTGGAGCGCTTTGCGCAGGGGCCGGTCCCGGCTGCAGGACCTGCACGGGGAACTCGGCCGTCGCCATCCAGCCGCCATGCCGGTGGTGGAGCAGGCCATGGCAGCGGTTACCCAAGCCGAACAACAGCTTCGCCGCGGCGACGTATTGGCTGAGATCACGTTCGAGCTCCGGGTCTCCTTCCATGCCGCAGCGTTGGCTGTTCCGGAGGCCATGGAGGACGTCGTGCCCGAACTCGACGCAGTCCTGGAGTCGGTGGATGTTGCCCACACCGACCAGGCGTTGGCCATCCACCCGATGGACACCACCACCATCACGGAGGACATGGCTACGGCCATGCACCTTCACGCCATGGGCTGGGGCAGCGTTTACCACCACGAGGTCCTGGTGCATGGGTTGGCCCCGGAGGATGTGTCCACCATGCTGTCCCAGCGCCACCGCTGGGCAGCCGGGACCATGCAGGTGTTTTTCAACGACAATCCGCTGTTCCTGCGGGGGCTCACCTTGGCCCAGCGCCTCATGTATCTGAGCACGATGACCAGTTACCTGAACGGGTTTGCCGCATTGAGCTACATCGCGGCGCCGGTGGTGTTCCTGGTGGCCGGCACGTACCCGCTCACTGCGAGTCCGGTGGTGTTCTTCTGCCTGTTCCTGCCGTTTTTCCTTTCCTGCCAGCTCCTGTTCCAGGTGGCAGGCAACGGGTCCAAGGGATTGTGGCGCGGCCAGCAGTGGTCGTTCGCGCTCTTTCCCACATGGATCGCGGCGACCTGTTCCGGCGCTGCCGCGGTCTTCCTGGGCAAGCACCTGACGTTCTCCGTGACGGCCAAAAGCAAGCAGGCGGCAGGACGCGGCTTCCAGCACGTCCGGCTTCAACTGGTGGCGATGGCCGTCCTGGTGGTCTCGTCGGGTATCGGCATAGCGCGCGCAGCTACCGGCGAGGCGCCCCTGTACCCCACGCTCATCACCCTCGCTTGGGTGGCATTGGACCTTGCCTTGCTCAGCGTGGTCATCGGCGCCGCCAGGTACCGGGGCCCTGGAGAGGAACAGGTGGATCCCATGCCCACACCCGATGAACTCCCCAGCGTCCTCAATCCGGCGACGCTCACCCCTCCGCCTGCCAGGCGCTGATCCACACATCCCCATAACGCCGTTCCAACCCCCAGCCAGGAGCGACCATCATGTCCACACTTTCCCGTGTTTCAAACACCCTTTCCTGCATTGACCTGACCGTCACCGGCGCCTTAGACGCAACAACGGTCCTGGGCATTCGCCAGGAATCCGCAAAGGCCGCAACTGACGGGCCCATCCTGGTCCTGCTGGATGTGGCGGCGGTGACGACCGTGGGCGCTTCCGGCGTCGTTGGCCTCCTGGAGGTGTTGCACCTCCTGCGCGCCCGCGGTGGAGACTTGCGTCTTTTCGGCAGCTCCGCAGCCTTGGAAACTACCCGGCTCCAGGCCCATCTGGGGCAAGTCACCCGCATCTATGGAACCCGGGAGGAAGCCGTCGACGGCGGCCTGGGACCAGGGCGCGCACGCCACCTGGCGCCCGGGTTCCGATGGCACAGGCTCTTCCCAAGACGGCGTCGCACCCTGGGGTGGAGCTGACATGGCCCGCGCCACCGCGGTAGCGCCCAGGCCACCACGGCTGAAGCCCGCTCCCCCAGCCTTCGCCGGCCACCCGGACCGCAGACGCAGGAGGGCCAGCCTGGTTGTTCCCTTGCTGGTGACCTCACTGGTGGCTACCGGCCTGGGTTTCGCTTCCAAGGAGGTGGTCCCCGTTGTCCAGGCGTTGTCTCTGTGCAAGGCCGGAGATGCGGCCTCGATTATCCCCAAAGACGGCGTGCTCCTCGGGGTGAACCTGGATTGGAACACCGAAACCCTTGCCGAGCACCGGGCCAATCTGGGGCACGATCCCGCGGTTGTGGTGCAGTTCTCCGACATTCCCTACGACGACCAAACGTGGGCGCACACCACCAACGCCGTGACTCAGGTCCGGGCCGCGGGTGGGGTGCTGCTCCTGACCCTGGAGCCGCACGGCGGCCTGGCGACGATGAGTGACGAGGTGATCGCCAAGTTGGCCACCGACTTACGCGCCATCAACGATCAGGGGACGCCCGTCGTCGTACGTTTTGCCCATGAGATGAACGGCTCCTGGTATTCGTGGGGCCAGCAGCCCACCCGCTACGTGGAGGTCTTCCGCAAGGTGGCGGCGGCGGTGCACGCGCAGGCGCCGGGCACCTCCATGATGTGGGCGCCGAACTACGGGGGTGGCTATCCGTTCACGGGTGGCCAGTACGCGGCCCGTCCGGGCACCCCGGACTTTGCAGCGCTTGATACCAACCATGACGGCATACTCACCATGGCCGACGACACGTATGCCCCCTACTATCCGGGGGATGACGCGGTGGACTGGGTGGGAGTCTCGCTGTACCACTGGGGCAACCAGCGCCCGTGGGGAAACAACGACATTGCTGAACCGGGCAAGTTCCTGGCCATGCTCACCGGAACCTACAGCGGCACGGCTGGCGACGACAGTTCCGTGCCGGATTTCTACCAGGTGTACGGCGTGGACCATAACCGGCCCGTGGCCGTCCCTGAGACCGCTGCGATCTTCACGCCTGCGCGCAGCGGCGCATCGGAGCTGGACGTCAAGCGTGCCTGGTGGCGCCAGGTCTTCTCCGCCGAAACGCACCAAAAGTATCCGCAGTTGAAGATGATCAATTGGTTCGAGTGGAAGAAGTACGAGATCGAGATTAACGACGACGTCGACTGGCGGAGCGCCGGGTCCCCCGCCATCCGCGACGCACTGACCCAAGACTTGCCGGACTGGTTGCGGTACGGCGAGGACGTGCCGGCGTGCCGCTAGGCTGCAGGCGAGGCTTCCGCGGTGGCTGTTTCCCTGCCAGGATCCGAGCCCGGCTCCGGGACTGGCTCGGGCACCATGAACCTGGGCAGCAACACTTGGACGATCGGCCCGATAGCCAGGGCGTAGACCACGGTACCTACGCCCACGGACCCGCCCAGCAGGAGGCCCACAGCCAGGACAGTCACTTCGATGCCGGTGCGGACCAGGCGCACCGACCATCCGGTACGGCGAACCAGCCCGGTCATCAGGCCATCACGGGCACCGGGACCCAAACGTGCGCCGATGTAGCAGGCAGAAGCGATGCCGTTTAGGATCACGGCTCCGGCCAGCATGGCAATCTGCCCGCCCAGGTGTGAGACCGGCGGGATGAGCCAGAGCCCCAGGTCAGCGAACAGGCCCACCAAAACGGCGTTGGCAACGGTACCAATCCCGGGCATCTGCCGCAGCGGGATCCAGAGGAGGAGGACAATAAAGCTGACCGCGATGACCACCACGCCAATGCTGAAACCGGTCTTGGTGGCCACGCCCTGATGGAAAACATCCCAGGGGTCCAAGCCAAGGCCAGCCCGGATGAAAACGGCCAAGGAGATGCCGTACATCGCGAGCCCGATCAGGAGTTGAGTGAGTCTTCGGGTCATCATGGAATCCATCGTCGCCGAAAACTGGCCTTGTATTCCATAGCCAGTTTGCAATACTGGTCTTATGTCCGGCTCTTTGAATCCCACCGCACTCGTTAGACTCCTCGGCTCCTGGAACTCCGGCTCCCTGCCCGCCTACCGCGAGCTGGCCGACGTCGTGCGCTTGCTGGTGATGGACGGGCGCATACCGCTGGACGTAGCGCTGCCCAGCGAGCGGGCCCTGGCCCAGACCCTTGACCTGAGCCGGACCACCATCACGGCCGCGTACTCCAACCTCCGCGAACAGGGCTTCCTCACCTCGGGCCAGGGCAGCCGGGCCCGGACGTGCATCCCCCACCGGACCGTACCCGTGAGTGCGCCCGGCCTGGCCGTGCCGGATGGCCTCCTGGACCTCGCCTACGCATCCCTTCCGGCTGCCGGGGAAGTGGTGCACCGGGCGTTCGCGGACGCCCTGACCGAACTGCCCGCCCTCCTGCCCGGCTTTGGGTACGACGCCGTGGGGGTCCCGGCACTCCGCGAAGCCATTGCGGACAAGTACACCGCCGACGGCGTGCCCACCACGCCGGGCCAGATCCTCGTCACGTCCGGCGCCCAGCACGCCCTCAACATCGTGCTTCGCACCCTGGCCGGCAAGCAGGACCGGGTGTTGGTGGAACACCCCACCTACCCCAACGCCCTGGACGCCATCCGGGCCGCCGGCTGCAAACCGCTTCCCGTCGCATTGCCCTCCGGGACCTCGCCTGCATGGGACATCGATGCCATGGTGTCCACCATGAACCAGCAGCGTCCCGCGATGGCGTACCTCGTCCCGGATTTCCACAATCCGACGGGCCGCATCATGTCCGATCTGCAGCGTCGGCGCCTGGTGCGGGCTGCAGCGGCGTCGGGGACAGTCCTGGTGGTGGACGAAACGCTCCGGGGATTAAACCTCGACGGCGTCCGCACCGCGCCGATGTCCGCCTTCGGTCCCGCGGTGGTGTCCATCGGGTCGCTGAGCAAGTCCCATTGGGCGGGCCTCAGGACCGGGTGGATCCGCGCCGACGAGGGCCTGATTTCCCGTTTCGTGGCAACGAGGACCGTCATGGATCTGGGCGGTCCCGTTGTGGAGCAATTGGCGGCGGCCCGGCTGGTGCGGTCCTTCGCCGAGCCCCTGGATGCCAGGTTGGATGAGCTGCGGCACAACCGGGAATCACTCCTCGGCTTGCTGGCTGAACACCTGCCGGCCTGGGAAGTGGAGCGGCCGCGGGGCGGACTCACCGTTTGGTGCCGCCTGCCCAGCCCCTGCAGCACGGCGCTGACGATCCTTGCCCCGGACTTCGGGGTTCGCTTGGCAGCGGGTCCCAGGTTTGGGGTGGGCGGAGCCTTTGAACACTTCCTTCGCGTGCCGTACACCTTGCGGCCTGAGCAGTTGGAGGTCGCCGTCCTGGCCCTGCGCGGAGCCCAGGACAAGCTGGACTCCTCGCCCCACCTCCGCCGGTCCCTCAAGTCGGAGCGACCAGCGGCGGCGGCAGTGGCCTAGCCTTCCGTTTGCGCGGCCCCTGTCCGGACGGCCCCCGCGCCCATGCGCTGCTTGGCGGTGCTGCTGCCGGGGCCCACGGGGATGTGCGAGGTAGCTTTGGCCAGGCCGAACCGTGGCATGCCGTTGTAAACCACTTCAATGCCTGACGCCGGAACCTGGTAGGTCTCATGCCACACGCCCACGTCGCCGCTGCCGGACATTTCCTTCATGAACCTCCGCCAGGGAGCAAGGTGCGGAGATTCCCGGTCGGCAGCAAAACGCCGCAGGTGCTCGGGGCTTTCCCAATAGCTGAGGAGCATGGTGGTCCGTCCGAGCCACTGTTCCGTGCTGAGCAAGCCTGCCTCGGGATTCTTGGCCAGGTGCTGCAGCATGGCGGTCATGGCTGAGGCCACCTGGGCGACACGGCCCACCTTCCACCACCTGTTGGCGCGCATCCCGATCAGGAACACGGTGACCGTATCGCGCCCTACGTCAGCGGTGAATCGGCCGGGGAAGATTTCCTGTGCCATGTGAAGTCCTTCGTTTGAGGAACCCCGCTATCAGATTCCTGTTCTCACAACATCGTTTAATAACGTCGTTATGAAACAATGTTATGAAACACTGGAAGGCATGGCAAGACCTATCGTTCATGATCTCCAGGTCCGGCAACGGCTCCTGGCGGTCACCGCAGAACTCGTGGACCGCGAAGGCCCGGCCCGCGTGACCCTCCGGGACGTCGCCGCCGCCGCAGACACGTCAACCACCGCGATCTACTCGCTCTTCGGCGGAAAGGCCCAATTGCTGACGGCCGCCGTCGACGACGGTTTCCGCACTTTCGGGGAGTCCCAACGCGAAGCCGCCCACGGCGGTCTTTTGGCGCTCGGCAGGGCCTACCGCGTTTGGGCCCTTGAGCACCCGGCCCTTTACCGGCTCATGTTCGGTGGCGCGCTGGCCGCCTATGTGGAGTGCAAGCCGACGCCGGATGTCGCCTCGGATTCGATGCTGCCCCTGGTAGAGGCGGTCACCGAGGCGCAGGCCGCAGGGAGGCTCCGCGCGGAAGAGCCCATAGTGGTAGCGATGGGGATCTGGGGACAGGTCCATGGGCTGGTCAGCCTGGAGCTGGCCCAGATGAACGATCCCGCCACCGACTGGCCCGGAATTTACGAAGCCGCCCTCGCGTCCGTAGCCCGCGCCTGGGCCCCCTAGCCGATCCTTAGGCGTATACCTTTTCCAGGAATCCGCCCCATGCCTTTGCCGTCAGTTCGGAATCTCCGGAGCCGCTGAAGTCGTGCACGGTCATGCCGACGGGAGCACCAAAGGCGTTCCGGCCGAAGAAGCGATACATTACATCCGCGGTCCGCAGGCCCAGGAAGTTCTGGTTGGCGAAGTCCACCTCGCCGCTCAACCGGCCAACGCCGTCGACCTCAACATCAAAGCGCGACCCGGCGGCAGCACTTTCCACCCCGAGCGCCTTCTTCAGCTGCACAAAGCCGTCGGGGGCCTGCGAAGTCGCGGGGCCTTGGATGTCCGTGAACACCACCGGCCGCCCGTCGAAGTGCTGGAGGTACTGGCCCAGGGTGTGCAGGTAGAACTCCGTGTGCTTGCTGGCGCCGTCGTACTGCTCATCCCAGTTGTCCGCGAAAATGCCGCTGTGGACGTAGTGCAGCTTGGCGCGCCCACCCTCGAGGGGTTCGAGGACGTGCTCCAACTGGTTGAACCAGCCGTCCGGGCCGTCCATCCGCGACACGAGATGCGTGGGGTATTCCTCCACCGTTTTCACTGCGGGCCACTGATCGGTGGGGAACATCCAGGCCGCGGTGTCTGCAGTAACGGCGTTCCATACGCGTGCAGGCGTGCCGGGCAGCTCGGTGTCCGCCACGATTTCGAATTCCCGGTTCTCAGTCATTGCCTTAGTCCTTTTCTGCTGTATGCCCGGAGGCTGCTTGTTCCGTTGAAGGGGTCTTGAGTGCTGGATGGAGGACGACGACGAGCCGGTGCTTGCGTCCGCCACCCGCCGGGGTGGCAGAACCGCCGTCGTGGTATTTATCGACGAGCCGCGTCACCGCCACGCCGAGCTCCTCCGCGAATGCCGCGCGATCGGCGGCCGAGCGGAAAGTAATCTCGCCGTCGATGGCGAAGCTGGCCAGCTTCTTCCTGGCCACGGCAGCGCCGGAGATGAGCTTTCCCATTTCCTGAACGGTGCGCGCGGCAAGCGAGAGCAGCCAGAAGGCCGAGAACCTGTCAGCGAAACGCCGTGGATCCGGCGCCACGGAGGCCAGTGCGGCCGGCGAAATGACGTAGGAGGCGGCGGTGGCGCACAACACGCGCTCGGTGACGTTGCCTTTACGGCGCTCCTCCACCAACTCCACCAGCCCGTGCCGCTCGAGGGCTTTGAGGTGGTAGTTGATCTTCTGCCTCGGTAATCCAACCCTGCCAGCAAGCTGCGTGGCCGACGCCGGCTCGGCGAGCTCCTGGAGGATGCGCGTACGGATTGGGTCCAGTGACGCTTCCGCCGCGGCCGGGTCTTCGATCACTTCGATGTCCAACATGCTTCAAGTATGCTTACCGACAACTTTTATTGTCAAGAACTTTTTTATGTTCGGAGTTGTGGGGCCTGCTCTGCGCGCCTCCGGCAGGAATTACCCCGCAGAACAGGCCCCACAACGAGCTCCCGGTAGAATTGTCCAGTGATGCAATCCCCCCTCCCTGTGCGCGACGGCGTGAACGCAACCCGCCTCCGCCTCCCGGACGACGGGCCCTGGGACACTGCGATGGACTACATGATGCATCGCTGGGGGCACATCGACCCCCAAGGCATCGAGGACCGATTCGACGCCGGCGAGATCGTGGGCGAGGGCGGCGTCCCCCTCGATCGCAGCACCAGGCTCGAGGACCACACCTTCATCTGGTACTACCGCACGCTCCCCCCGGAGACCCGCATTCCAGTGGAAATCAACATCCTCCACCAGGACGAGCACATCCTCGTGGTCGACAAACCGCACTTCCTGCCCACCACCCCGGGCGGTACCTACATCCAGGAATCGGCACTGGTCCGTCTCCGCAACCAGCTGGACCTCCCGGACCTCATCCCCATGCACCGCCTGGACCGCATGACCGCCGGGCTCCTGCTGCTCTCCACCAACCCGGAGACACGGGGCAAGTACCAGGTGCTCTTCGAGAAGCGCCAGGTCCAGAAGGAATACGAGTGCGTGTCCGCCGCGACACCCGCCCCCGGTTTTCCCGCCGTCGAGTTCCCCGCAGTAGTCCGCAACCGCATGACCAAGTCCCGCAGCTACCTCCTCGCCGAAGTAATCGACGGCGAACCGAACGCGGAAACGCGGATCGAAAAAACAAGGACGTTCGACGCCGGCAACCACCAGCGCGCGCTGTACCGGCTGGAACCCCACACCGGGAAGACCCACCAACTGCGCGTGCACATGGCCTCGCTCGGACTCGGAATCGTCAACGACGCCTTCTACCCGGACCTGCTGGACAAAGCCCCGGACGACTACGCGAAGCCACTTCAACTACTGGCCCGCGGCATCACTTTCGTGGACCCCATCAGCAAGAAGCCCGTGGAATACCGAAGCCGGTTGGAGCTCAGCGAAGCCCACGATTGAACTACTCCCCCGGCGTCAAATGGTCGAACACCAGGTTGGTTTGCGTGTTGGCGATGGCCGGATCCGATGCGAGGTGGACAGCAATGAAGTCGCGCAACTCCGTCGGCGTCCCGCAGGCCACATGCACTAAAAAGTCCTGGTCGCCGGCCAGAAGGAACACACTCTGGACATTCGGCAGCGACTTGAGCCGCTGCGCGATGGCCAGCATCTTGTTGCGGGCCTGCGGGTTCACCCTGATGGAGATCAGCGCATAGACCAGCAAGCCCAACGCCTCAAGATCCACGGATGCATGGAAACCCCGGATGACTCCGGCATCCTTGAGCGCCCGGACCCTGCCAAGGCACGTTGAGGGCGCAATCCCCGCCTTGGACGCGAGCACGTTGTTGGGAATCCTGGCGTCGGCCATGAGTTCCCGAAGAATCAGACGGTCTGTGTCATCCAGCCGAACGGGATTCGGAACGGCACCCGCCGTTCGGTTCACGGTTGAATCCGACACGAAATGGCCCCTGTTCTTTTTGTGATTCTTCAGAATCCTTGGCAGGACGTAGGACTGGATTCTATCTTGAATCGATTTGCAGAATCGACGAGGAGGTCGTGATGGGCAGTTTCGACAAGATCCAAGAACGTGAAGGCGGGCTCAAAAAGCAACTCACCTCGCGTCAGATGACCATGATCGCCTTGGGCGGCGCAATCGGCACCGGGCTGTTCCTGGGCAGCAAATTCGCCATAGGCTTGGCCGGCCCCAGCGTCATCATCAGCTACGCCATCGGCGGCCTGATCGCCCTGCTCCTGATGGGCAGCCTGTCAGAGATGACGGTGGCACACCCCACGTCCGGTTCGTTCGGTGCCTTCGCCGAGCATTACGTCAGTCCACTGGCCGGGTTCCTGGTCAAGTACATGTACTGGTCCTGCATCGTGCTGGCTGTGGGGACCGAGGTCACTGCGGTGGGTGAATACATGAAGCTCTGGTTCCCGGACGTCCCGTCCCTGCTGTGGGTGGTCTTCTTCTCTGCCGTACTCATCGGCGTGAACACCATGAACGTGAAGGTGTTCGGCGCCTTGGAATACTGGTTCTCCAGCATCAAGGTCTTCGCGATCATCGCTTTCATAGTGCTCGGCGCATACATTGTCTTCGGGGCCAGAACCAATGGCACCGGCTTCCAGAACTACTCGGCAGACGGCGGATTCTTCCCCAACGGTTTGTCCGGTACCTGGTTCGCCGTGATCGTCTCCATCTTCAGCTACCTCAGCATCGAAATGATCGCCATCGCCGCCGGGGAGGCCAAGGATCCCGCCACAGCAGTGAAGAAGGCCTTCCGCACCACTATCGTCCGGCTCCTGCTGTTCTACATCGTTACCCTGGCACTGATCCTGGCCATCGCGCCGGTCAGCCAGATCCTGTCGGGCGGCAGCCCCTTCGTGACCGTGATGCAGAACCTTGGCGTCCCTTTCGCTGACAGCTTGCTCACGTTTGTGGTGATCATCGCTGCGCTTTCAGCCATGAACAGCCAGCTCTACATCTCCACCCGGATGATCTTCAGCCTCTCCCGCAGCGGCGACGCACCCGCCATCTTCGGCAGGCTGCGCGGTAACGGTGCCCCAGTGAATGCCCTGATCCTCTCAACCACTGGTATTGCGATCGCCACCGTGGTCTACGCCATGTTCCCCGAGACTGCCTTCACGTTCATGATGGCGATCTCCATGTTCGGCGCAATGTTCACCTGGTTCATGATCTTCGTGACCCACTGGTTCTTCCGCAGGAGCATGAAACGCACGGGCACAACACTCTCCTACAAGACACGCTTCTACCCGGCGGGAACCGTCCTGGGTGCGATCCTCATGTTCGCCATAGCCGTCAGCACCTTGGGAACAGAAGCATTCAACATGACCCTGATCTTTGGCATCCCGTCTCTGGCCCTCGTGACGGTCCTGTACTTTGTGGTGCAGCGACGCAAACGTCAGGTCCACGGACCAGGCGAGGCTTCAAATGCGGCCCGGAAGACCGCCGTCGTCTCTTCTGAGAACAGCACGAATTCCACCAACTCCAGCGGGCTGCCCGACGCGGCACCCGCTGACGGCGACGACCAGAAGGACCTGACGGCGTCGAACGCCGCTTCGGCGACCTGACGGGCATCCCAACCATAAATTCCGGCGCTGACCGCAGGGAGGGCAACCGACCGGGCACCCAGTCCCGTCGCCACCTTCAGGCTTTCGTTAAAGCACGATGCGAGCAGCGCCGGATCCGTCTGCCCGGCATGCCGGTTAGGCCCCACAGTGTGGACCACCCAACGGGCCGGAAGGCGGAAACCCGGAGTTGCGACAGCCGCGCCCACAGGCAAACCATCGGGCAATTCCGAACGCCTAAGCCTCCGGCACGCCTCAAGAAGTTCCGGCCCGGCAGCCCTGTGGATAGCACCGTCCACTCCCCCTCCACCGAGTAGGGACGAGTTGGCGGCGTTGACGATAACGTCCACGGGGCGCGTCGTGATGTCGCCATGCAGGATGTCGATTCGCATGGCGCCAGTCTCGCCCAGAGCGGCAGCGGCAGCAAGTGCGGTACCTTGTGGCCATGGACATCACCGCCCCTGAGACGTGGGGATCCGCGATCTACCTGTGGATCGTACCCATCGTGGTGGGCGACGCCATTTTTCCACCGATCCCGTCCGAAATGGTGGTCATCACCGGCGGGGCGCTCGCGGCCGACGGCCACACCAACGTTTGGCTGATCCTGTTTCTGGCCGCCTTCGCGTCATGGCTGGGCGACATGGCGGTGTATTTGCTGTTCAAGCGGCGCATCAGCCACGTTCTCGACCGTTGGTCATGGGGCCGCCACGTCCACCGCGGAATTCACGCAGCGATCGCCAAAGCGGGCCGCTCGTCCACATACGGCGCAATCATCGGCGGGCGATTCGTCCCGGGCGGCCGGCTCGCGACTTCCGCTGCATCGGGCATCGCCAACGTGTCCGTCCGCGGGTTCAGCCTATGTGCCGCCTTGGGCGCCATGCTCTGGGCCGTCTGGCAGGTGGGCCTGGGCTACTTCACCGGTTCCACCACCAAGCTGCCGTTCTGGGCCAGCTCGTTGATCGGCGTCGGCGTTGGGTTGGTCATCGGAGTGGTGGTGGGGCTGATCGTCACCCGTCGCCGCGGCAACCGTTCCCCCGTCGAGGAACCGTTCGACGGCGATCCGGTCGACGGCGAAACTCCCCAACCCGAGTAGCGCTCGCCTGTTAGATCGGCGACCAGCGCCCGCGGCTGCGGCGCAACACGTACAGGCTTCCGGTCAGGGCAACGCGTTCGACGGCGTCACGCATCATGGCAGCCGACGTCCGGGCTTCGTCGTTCTCGCCTGCGTAATCGCGGTCGCCAACGGTAAAGCGGAGGCTGAGTTGGGGCACGCCGCCCACAATGTCCAGCTGGTTCGATTCCACGTGGTGGCGGGTTTCCAGGGCCTCGACTGCCGCAGCCATGACGGACTCGGGCGCGTTACCCGGTTTGAGGCCTGTAATCTTCAGCTTGGTCTGGAACGAAGGCATCCCATAACCCTAACGCTCTCCCACATCCCACCCCCTTGAACGAATCCCTCCTGCAGCGGGTGCAGGAGGGATCCGTTGAATCGGTAGGGATGTGGAGGAGGGTCTGCTAGCCGGTGTTGCGGAGTCCGGCAGCCACACCATTAACGGTAATGAGCATGGCCCGCTGTAGCCGCTCGTCAATCTCGGCGCCGGACACCGACTCTTCACGCACACGGCGCAGGAGTTCCACCTGGAGGTAGCTGATGGGGTCCAGGTACTGATCACGGATTTCGAGTGACCGCTTCAGGGTCGGCTGGGCATCCAGCAGCTCGGTCTCGCCGGTGAGCCTTTCGATTTCAGCCACCGTGAGCTCGTATTCATCACGGATCATGTGGAACAAACGGTGCAATTCGGTGGGGACCAGCGATGAAACGTAGTGGCCCGCGATTTCCATGTCCGTCTTGGCCAACGTCATTTCCACGTTGGAGATCACCGAGCGGAAGAAGTGCCAACGGTCCATCATCTCCACGAGCTGATCCGTGTTCCCGGCCTCGCGGGCAGCCTTCAGGCCTGATCCGACCCCGAACCAACCCGGGACGATCTGGCGCGACTGAGTCCATCCGAAAACCCACGGGATGGCACGAAGTCCACCGAGGCCGGCACCGGAATCCGGGCGCTTGGAGGGACGCGATCCAATGTTCAACGACCCCAGCTGCTCCACCGGGGTGGAGGCCAGGAAATACGCCGGCAGTTGGGGGTCGTCGATCAACGTGCGGTACCGGGCGAAGGCGGCGTCGGAAATGGTTTCCATGACGTTCCCGTAACGCTCGCGTTCGTCCTCCGACGTACGCGGAGTCCGGTGCAGGGCCGAACCCTGCATCACAGCAGCCAGTGACAACTCAAGGTTTTCCCGGGCAAGTTCGGGCAGGGAGTACTTGTCCGAAATGACCTCGCCCTGCTCCGTGAACTTGATTTCGCCTTCGAGCACTCCATTCGGCTGGGCCATGATGGCGTCGTACGTCGGTCCGCCACCGCGGCCAACGGAACCACCACGGCCGTGGAAAAGACGCACCCGGACGCCGTGCTTCGCCGCAACATCCCGCAGTTTGCGTTGGGTCTTGTGGATTTCCCATTGGCTGGTCATCACGCCGGATTCCTTGTTGGAATCGGAGTAGCCCAGCATGATCTCCTGGATGTCGCCACGGAGTCGGACGAGTTCACGGTAGGAGGGATCGGAGAGGAGCTGATCCACGATCTCGGCAGATGCCCGGAGCTCCTCAACGGTCTCCAGGAGGGGAGCGAAACCGATCTTGGCATGGGGTTTGCTGCCAAAAAGATCGATCAACCCGGCTTCGCGGGCAAGGACCGCCGCCGCCAGCACGTCATCGGCGCCACGGGTCATGGAGATGATGTACGTCTCCACCACATCAGGACCATAGGTGTGGAGGGCCTGTCGGATGCTCCGGAAGACATCGTAGGTTCCGTCGGCGGTACCTTCGAGCTTGATGGGGTGGCCGGACAGCGGACGGCGTGAAGCAAGTTCGGCGCCAAGGAAGGCAAAGCGCTCCTCCCGGGTCAACTCTCCGTAAGGCTTCGCGGCACCCAGCCTGTCCACAAGCTGCCCGACAGCATCATGGTGGTAGTCGGCGTGTTCGCGGATATCCAAGGTGGCAAGGTGCAGGCCGAACGCGGCAAGAGCGCGCCGAACGCGGGCCAAGGCACCATCAGCCACCAAGGCTGCTGAATGGTTGCGCAGCGAATTCTCCAGCAGGCCGAACTCTGCCAGCAGTTCAGGCGTCGTCGCGTAGTCGCGGCCGGGCTCGTGGTGCGTCGAGGCAGCAATACGACGTCCGGTGTTGATGAGTTTGGCCTTGATACAGGTGAGCTTGAGCCTGTATGGCTCCTGCGCGTTCAATTCCAGGATGCGCTTGTCCAGTCCCGGAAGATTCTTCAAGTCCACGTCGATGGAATCCAGCAACTCCTGGTCCGCACCAAACAGGGCGGTGGAGTTCGAGAGGACCGAGATCAGTTCGTCGATCAACACGATGCCGATACGAACTGCGTTCTGGTTCTGTAGCTGCAGGATTTCCCGGGTGACAGCGGCGGTCACATTGGGATTGCCGTCCCTGTCCCCACCGATCCAGGAACCAAAGCGGATGGGCGCCGACTTCGTCGGCAGTGTCACGCCGTGCTCGGCCAGGAGCTCCGAGAGATCCGTCAGCATTTCCGGCATGGCATCGGTCAGGATGCTGTTCAGGTAGTAGATAGCGTTCCGGGCCTCGTCCACCGGGGTGGGGCGCACCTGTCGAAGCTCGTCCGTTTGCCACATCTGGTCGATGATCTCTGCCAGTTGGCGGTCCTGGCGTCGGCGGGAAGAGGTCCCCTCCCGGGTCGGTTCCGCGAGGACATCCGAGAGCTTACGGACTTTGTCCAGCACGGAACGCCGCGACGCTTCAGTCGGGTGGGCCGTGAAGATAGGCCTTACATCGAGTTCATTGATTACATCCTGCAGGACCTGAGGGCCGGCCTGGCCGGCGATCTCGGAAACGGCCTTGGCGAGCCAGCCGTCCTTCTCCTGCCGGGTTCGGAGACCCCGGACACGATGGACCTGCTCGGCCGCGTTGCTGAGGTGGAAGTAGAAGGCAAAGGCGCGGACAAGGTCGGTGGCCTGCTCAAGTGGCAGGGAGGCGAGCAGTTCACGGACCTGGACAACGACGTCGTGCGCGCTCCACGGACCGGTGGCATCAGCGCCGCCGCGGGCGGCTTCCTTGGATTCCTTGGTCAACAGGCGCACCTGCTCCACGAGCTGGAGCAGTTCGGGACCGTGTTGCCGGACCAAGGACTCGCCCAGCAGGGTGGAAACCCGGCGAACGTCGGCCCGCAGTTCAGCGGCGAGATCAGTGTCTAGATGGGCAGTGTGAACCATAGATACATACCTTCGGGATCTATTGAGGCCCGTACACTGCGCTGGATACTGTGAGCCGGATTACTGGTGTTTCCTAGGGATCTTACCCGCACCAAACTTCCCTGACGGAATGTGTCTCAGATTATGGTTTTATATGCAGCGACGTCCGGACGTCCCTAAAGAAACGGCCTCAGTAGCTGTAGGAAAACTGGTTCGGGGCGATTCCGGCCCCACTGAGCGAGTACGTCAGGACATGCTCTGCCCATCCCCGCTTGGAGACAGCCTGAAGATCAAATTGGAGCCGATCGCGCCGTATTGACTGAGTGGAGCAAGTAACGACGCTCCTGCTCTCCAGGGCGCACGTCCACCCTTCCGGCGCACGGACCGTACCTGCCTCTATCCAGGCATTCTGCCCCACGGAAAAGACTGCCTTTCCGCTGCCCAAGGGGTCGGACCCGGAAGCCTCGAAGTCGACATGCAACGCTGTGCTGTTGGGCCCACGGTCCCTGCTGCGTTCCGCGGACCCTTTGACCTTCACGGGCGGTGCGTCGGAAGGAACCGGCGCAGGTGAAGGCGCAGGCGTGACAACCGGTAGGGGTACCGGAGCGACGGGCTCCGTGGGCTCTTGCGTGGGTTCCGGCTCGGGTGCAACGGGAGCCGGCGCCGGCGGTGCTGCAACAACGGCCGGCGGGATGGCGGCTGCCGGGGAACTTGGAGCCGATGGCGCGGGGGTGGTCACGAGGGGTTGCGCTTCCGATGGAAGGCCCCTGGTTTCAACGGCCCGCTGCTCCATGTAGGCGTCCGGGGTCAGGTGGTCGACAATGCCCACCGCGCCCAGGACGAGTCCCACCCCGGCCGCTGCGATAACGGCCATCACAGCCGGCTGGGCAAGTGCAGGGACGGCGAGAGCCGCTTTTGCCGGCAGCATGCCGCCCAAAACTCCCAGTCCGGCCCCCTTTCCGGCCCACATCGCCAAGGGAACTCCGGTTACCAAGGGCAGGAGAACGGCCCTCATGCTCCCTTGGACGTCCTTCAGTTCTGCCAAGGCAGCGGTGCATTTGGCGCAACCACGCAAGTGCTCCCGGACCTTCCTTTCGGCCGCGGTGGAAAGTCCACCCCGGACGTAACTGCCGAGTTTGGAGGCAAACTCTGCACACCTGCTGTCAGGCTCTTCGGCTATATGGAACTGGAGGTAGTGCCGCCTCAGTCCCTCACGCGCACGCAGGGCGAGCGCGGAAACAGCATTGGGAGACAGCCCGAGGATTGGCGCGACAGCTGCCGGTTTCATGCGTTCCACGTCCAAATACCAGAGCACAGCCTGCCAACGCTCCGGAAGGGCGCGGAAGGCTTTGGACACTGTGTGGGATTCGAAAGCACTGATGGCGGAGTCGGCGTCACCCATCGTCTGGTCCAGAACGGCGTCGTCTCCGCTGGGGAGGACCTTGCCGTTCTTCCGATTCCGCTGGTGGGACAGCCGCGTCACAGTGGAAAGGAGATATGCCCGAAAGAAGGTATCCGGTCCCTTCCCCGCCACCAAGCTCTGCAGGACCGATTGGAAGGCCTCCGCCACGACATCCTCGACATCGCTCGGGTTGTCCACGTTGCGCTTGGCAACGGTCGATGCGATGGAAATATGCCGCTCGTACAAAGCGTCAAACGCAGCCATGTCTCCACTGCGAACCAATTCGATCAGGTGACCGTCGCTATCGATCCCATCCTGCGAAATACTGTCCATGCTTGTCTTGGCGGCCACTTACTGCCCCCTGACAACGTCATAAATCGTGCCCATATTTAAGAAGTGGTGGCACCGTCCTACTCATGACGCAATTTGTCCAAAGTCTTTAGCTTAAGAGAATCGGCTATCGCTTCGTCATGAACGACCGTCTCGCCGCACTATCCGGTTATGACATCGTTTCGGACAAAATCATTCGCAGAATGCGCGTTTTCGCGCCACCTTTTGCTGCGTAGATGGCAGACGACCAGTTACCGGACAGGTTGGCGCTTCCACGCAGACTGGTTCCTGCCCGAAGTCCGAACAGTTGTCAGATGCCTCGCCACAAGCTCCATCGTCCCGGCACCGGCAGCCAAGTCGTTGGGTGCGGCGCGCGCCATGAACGGTGTCAGCATCGGCGAGACCATGACCGATTTCCGCGCCCTGTTTGAAGCTGCGGAACAATCCCTCGACGTCGACGCGCTTCAGTCGTTGGCGGAAGGGTGGGCCGAGGTCGCCGAGCTGGCCCCGGCCCTCTCGTGCACGGATGTCTATACCGGCTTGGCCACTCAGGCGCACTTCCAGCGCCGTTTGCATGAGGTATCAACCTTCGGAGACGAGAGCTCGCGGCAGAACGCCGTCGCAAGAATCTTGCTGCCCGGACCCAGCCAAAGCCGGACACATTGCTGGACCCTCCTGGCCAGGCTGGGTGAAGCCGTCAAAGGGCAGCTCCGTGGAACAGGGGCTGTGGCCATGTACCAGGACTGCGCCGTCCATGTGCTTTTTCCACTCAGCGAGGGCAACTTATCCAGGCTGGCCGAATGCAAAACGGCGATTGAAGCCCTGGAAGACGGCGCCCTGAGCCCAGCACGCATGAAGTTGTACCCGTTGTCCTCAGCGCTGGCAGCAACCGCATCCACACCAATGACCCCTTATAAGTCGTCAGACAAACACGGCATGCCGGGCACCGGACCGAAGGCGTCACGAACCACCTGACACCAACACTCATTGTCTGACGGAACATTTTCACCACGGATTTAAGGACCATCCAGCACATGAATAACCAGCTCCATCTAAGAACCGTGTCGATGGTGGCCGCTTTGCTGGCCATCGCCACGGCTGTCCTGGGACTGGGATTGACGGCGTTGCCAGCCAACGCCGCAACCCTGCCGGACGCGCACATCAACCTCACAACCGAATCAGTCGTGTCCAGCCAATGGGACCAGGTGGACCTGAGCTGTGGGTGGTCCGTCCCGGACCACTCACAGCCCGGCGATACCTTCAGTGTCCAACTGCCTTCCCAGCTCCGTTGGTTTGGCAAGGCCTCTTTTGACCTGAATAACGCAAACGGGGACACCGTGGCCACGGCGGTCGCAAATGATGCCGGATTGGTGGTCTTCACACTCAGCGATTTTGTAAAAGCCCATCCCCTCAACGTGGGCGGAACCTGTTCGTTCAGCACGCAGTATGCGTTGGTACCCACGGGTGGCGAAACGAAAGAACTGACGTTCACTGTTGGATCCAGCGTCGTCCGGGTGCCGGTAGCCGTTGAACCGTGCCAGAAAGACTGTGATCCGCAAGCGCCTACAGCCGCAGGCAAATCCATGAGCTGGGTCGATCCAGCCCAAACTGAACTCAGGTCTGTTTTCACCATGCCTGCCATGCCTGCCGACAGCAATGATGTTGTTGTCACCGATACCCCCGCGGCTGGAATGGATATCGACTGCGCCCGGGTCACGCCCCGCATCGGTCAAGTGGTGGGAAGCAACGGCTCCATCGTGGAACCCTACGATGACGACCAGTACCCGGCAGCCATCGACTGCACCCCCGGGAAAGTCACGGTTACGTGGAACGGACTTCCCAAGGGCGAGCACGTTGAGCTCTTCGTTGTGACCCGGGTGACTGATCCGTCCCTGGCTGTCTACGAGAACACGGGCACAGTGACCATTGCCGGCACGGAAAGCCCGGTGGTCGCTCAGCTTCGGCGAACCGAAGCCAGCGGCACGGGTGACGGAACTGCGGTACCTACGCCTACTCCCACCGCGACAACGGCAACACCCACCCCCAGCGCAACGCCGACACCGAGCGCCACGCCGACGGCCACGCCGAGCGAAACCCCAAGCGCAACGGCAACACCGAGCGCCACGCCCACACCCACGGCGACAACGGCTACGCCTCGCGCAACACCCACGGTGACTTCGGAACCCGTTGTCACTACGTCCAGTCCAGTACTCGTAGTGCCAACGGAGCAGCCATCGAAGGCCGCCGCGAGTGATGGTTCGGAGCAGCTGGCCAGCACGGGCGCCCAGGGATCAGCGTTCGTCTTCGTCGCCGCAGCCTTGCTGGCCGTGGGATCCTTGCTGGCCTTCGCCAGTGCCCGATGGAAGGGGCGGCGGACCAACTAATTGAAGGTTCGCAATGCCCTTCGGGGCGAGACCACGTCGGTGGGCTGGCACACGGTGCGGCCCGCCTGCGTGGTCCTTTATTCGCGGCTCGCGCTGGCATGGGTTGGGGGCCAGCGCGAGCCGTTCCAGTGGCGGTCTATTCCGGGAATGCCGACGCTCAGCGCATAGTTGATGGAAGTGCAACCGATGCGAATCCAGCCGAGGAGAACAATGAGCTCGCCCACCACCGCCACCGATGCCCAACTTGCCCGTTGGGAGCGGTTTCGTTCGGGCCGAAATGCGGCGCTGGCAACAGACCATGGCTGGCTGACGCTGACGTCATTCCAGTGGCTGCAGCCAGAGCCGTCCGAACTCGAACTGGTGCCAGGTCTTTGGTCCACGGACGGCACCACAGCATTCCTTACGGCGAGCGCGGCTGACGGCCTCACGTTTGTCGAAACCGGTGATCCTGTTGATGGCACTGTCAGCGCGGTATTGCAGGATGAAGATTCACTGATGTGGGTTCAATGGGGCGGGGTGGATGGCCGGCAGGTGGTGGTGGAACTTGCCATGCGTGCGGACAAGTACGCGATCCGCACACGGGACAACAGTTCGCCGGTGCTGACGGAGTTCAAGGGTGTTCCTACTTTCAGCTATAACCCGGATTGGGTTATTGAGGGCAGGTTCGAGGCCTACCCGGAGCCCGTGGATGTGCCCATCGGCACTGCCAACCCGTTGGTCGATGGTGTCCACCGGTCCGTGGGCGAGGTGGTCTTCCGGGTGCCGGGCGTCCCCCACGAGATCCGCCTTCATGCCGAGGAAGAGAAGCTTGGCGCCCTGAACGTGACCTTCCACGATGAGACCAACGGGGACTCCACGGATGAGTGGCGGAAAGTTTTCATTCCGCGTCCCCGCCCGGACGGGTCGGTTGTCATCGATTTCAACCGCACCATCAACTACCCCAGCGCCTTTTCGCCCTATGGCACTTGCCCGATGCCCGTCCGCGGTAATTCGATCGATGTCCGCGTGGAGGCAGGCGAAAAACTTCCCCAGGAATGAACACGCAGCAGCAATGACCAGGTGTGGCGCCTAGGCGATAGCGGATACCCCCGTCACAGCACGGCCCACGATGAGGGAGTTGATTTCGTAGGATCCCTCGTAGGTGTAGATGGCTTCGGCATCCGCGAAGATCTTTGCCATCCGATAGTCAGTGACGATGCCGTTCCCGCCAAGGATGGACCGCCCCAAGGCTACCGTTTCGCGCATTCGGGCACTGCAGTAGGCCTTCGCGAGTGCTACCTGGGCCATGTCCGCGCCTCCGTGGCGAATTCCGTGCGCATCCGTGGAGATGCCCTCCTGCAGCTGGGCTATGCGGACCATCATTCCCATGCTGGCCACCGCGTTTCCGAGCATGTCCACCAGATGCTGTTGGATCAGCTGGAACTTTGCCAGGGGCTTGCCGAACTGGAGACGTTCGACGGCGTACTTCCGGGCGACGTCGAACGCCGCCAGTTGCTGGCCTACTGCCTGCCAGGCGACCATGATGCGGGAGCCACGGAGCAAGTGGTTGGTGTCCGCGAAACTGCTGATCCCGGCAAACCTGTCCGCCTCCGCCACGTGGACGTCCCGGAGCACGATGTCCGCGTTCTGGACTGTTCGCAGGGCGATCTTGTTTTCGATGCGACTGCGGGTGATACCAGGCAGTGTCGCGTCCACGATGAAGGCGAGCACAGAGCCATCGGCTTCGTCTTTGGCCCACACCAGCATGTAATCGCAGAACGTCCCGTTCCCGATCCAGCGCTTGGTGCCGTTGATCACCCAGTAGGTGCCGCCGTCGGACTCTGGACGCTGGACTTTCCGCGCAGTCGTCTGCATGCCGCCGGCGACGTCGGAGCCGTGGTCTGGTTCAGTGAGGGCGAAGGCGCCTGTGGTCCGGAGGTTGGACGCATCGTCAAGGTAGCGGTCTTGTTGTGCGTCGCTGCCGAAGTCGTACAGCGATTCGACGAACAGATCGTGGTGGACCATGAAGAAGGTCGCGATGGACGTGTCCACCCGTGTCATCTCGGCGATCACCAGGCCCGCGAAGAGGTGCGTGTAGCCGCGCTGCGCAGGTGCGCTCAGGCGTAGTGCAGCGAGTTTGGGCAGGATCTGTTCCGGGAATTCGGCTTTTTCCCACCACTGCCCTGCGTAGGGCGCTATTTCGGATTCGAGGAAGGCCCTCAGTTCGTTTAGTTTCCGCTGTTCCTGGACGCTCAACAGCGATTCGAAGTCGAAAAAGTCGGCGGTGGGCAGGTCTGCTACGGACGCTGGGAGGCTGCCCGTGGATGTCGCAGCGGCAGCGCTGTAGTCGCCCATTACTTGAGTCCCATGCGGATGGCGCCGTCCAACCGGATGGTTTCGCCGTTGAGCATCGCATTATCCACGATGTGGGCGGCCAGGTTGGCGTATTCTGCTGCGCGGCCCAGGCGGGCCGGGTGCGGAACCTGCTGTCCCAGGGAGTCCTGCGCCGACTGGGGCAGTCCGGCCATCATGGGTGTTTCAAAAATGCCGGGCGCGATGGTCGCTACCCGGATCAGGGAGCGGGCGAACTCTCGGGCCAGTGGCAAGGTCATGGCTGCTACGGCGCCTTTGGAGGCCGCGTAGGCCGGCTGTCCGATCTGGCCTTCGAAGGCGGCAACGGAAGCGGTGTTGATGATGACCCCGCGTTCCGGTCCTCCGAGTTCGGTGGAGACCGGCTCGGTTTCCACCATGGCTGCGGCGGCCAGCCGGATCACGTTGAAGGTGCCGATCAGGTTGATCTGGATGACTTTGTTGAAGGTCTCCAGGGGCAGCACGCCATCGCGGCCGAGGACTTTCCCGGGCGTGGCTATGCCCGCGCAATTGACGACGATGCGCAGTGGTCCCAGGGACATCGCAGCATCGACGGCGGCCTGGACCTGGGATTCGTTGGTGACGTCAGCGGGAGCGAAGACGGCCCTGGCCCCCGCTCCACCGGCATTGAGTTGTGCCGCATAGTCCTCGCCGGCCGACTGTGGCAGGTCCACCAGCACTACCGACGCTCCGGCGTCGAACAAGCGCTTCGCGCTGGCGGCCCCCAACCCTGATGCGCCGCCGGTGACCAGCGCGACCGTGCCCTTGATGTCCATCCATCCTCCTTGATGCAGAACCTGAATCCGTTAATGCATGTTAACTGGAATTGTGATCCAGCGCACCTTGGGCCGTCCCGCTAGGCTGGTGGCATGCCAACGCACGAGACCCCGGACAGCCCTGCTGCTTCCACCGCGGACGCAACGGAGTGGGCTGCTCGCGCAGACCAGGCGGCACGATCGGTCACTCACGGTTTCGGCCGCCGGCTGCTCTTCCTGCCCGGCACCCACATCGCGGCGGTAAGCCTTCCCACTGCCGGCCTGAAGCGCAGCCTGAAGAGCCGCCTGGGGCCATGGCATTACTGGTGGCAGGCACATTACGTCGACTGCCTGGTGGATGCCGGTCGCCGCGAGTTGGCCACCAAGGTGAAGTTCGACGGCGCGTCCCGCCCGAGCGCCGGAAGGTTGGCTTCGCGGCTGGTCACCACCATCCGATTGAGGAACCTGCTGCGTTTCGAGAACCACTACTACGACGACATGGCGTGGCTGGCACTTGCCACCCTCCGACTCGACAAGCTCGCGGAAGAGTCAGCAAATTCGGGGCGGCGCCGCAACGCCGTAGTCCGCAAGCGACTGACCCCGCAGTTCGATTCCGCATCCACCGACGACTTTGGGGGCGGCACCTTCTGGAGCACCAAGCGGGACTTCAAGAACACCCCTGCCACGGCGCCGGTTGCCCTTTACTACTCCCGGACCGGCCACCGCAGCAAAGCCCAAGCCCTGGTGGACTGGCTCGACGGCAAACTGCTCCATCCCGAACGCGGCATCTTCCTGGATGGCCTGCGGCCTGCGAACGGCGGGATTCAGATCGATGACGCCGTGTACACCTACAACCAAGGCCCGGTGCTGGGCGCTTTGCTGGAGCTCGGTGGCGAGCACAACCTCGGCAGGGCCACCGCACTGGTGGCCGCTGTCGCCCGCGAACTGACCCTGCCGGGCACCAGCGTGGTCCGCGGCGACGGAACCGGCGACGGCGGCTTGTTCACCGGCATCCTGCTGCGTTATCTCGCCTTGGCTGCCCGCGATGAACGGCTGCCGGAACCCACCAGGACGGCCGCGGCATACTTGGTCCGGGATACGGCAGAGGCGTTCTGGACAGGCCGAACCGAGGGGCGGGAACACCCTCTATCCCCACTGTTCTCCTTCGATCCCCTGCGGCCGGCGGGTGAAACATATCCCCCAGGTACCGCCGTCGAGCTTTCCACGCAACTGCAGGCGTGGATGGCTTTTGAGGCCGCCGCCACGCTTCCCCAACAATTACGGCACGCAATACTTCCGTAATTGTGGTGACCCCTGTCACATTTACCGCTCTGGATGGTGTTAAGAAGGGTTGGCTAACCTACCCTTTTTAGAGCAGGAACCCCAACCTTCCTGCCAGCACGGGCCAAACCCCACTCCATTGACTCCGTGTCGTGTTCCAAGAAAGAAGCCCTCATGAACTTTCCCAAGAAAGCCCTGGCGGGAATCGCGCTCCTCGCGTCGGCCGCACTTGGCCTCAGCGCCTGCGGCTCCAACGCCAGCACAGCTCCGAACTCCTCCGAACCAGCCGCTGCTGGCGACGGGATCACGGTCTATAACGCCCAGCACGAAAGCCTCACCAAGGAATGGATTGACGCTTTCACCAAGGAAACCGGCATCAAGGTCACCGTCCGCCAGGGCGACGACACCGAAATGTCCAACCAGATTGTCCAGGAAGGCGCAGCCTCACCGGCCGACGTGTTCCTCACCGAGAACTCCCCTGCAATGGCGCAGGTTGAGAACGCGGGCCTGTTCGCCGACGTAGACAAGGCCACCCTGGACCAGGTTCCCGCAGAATTCCGCCCCTCCACGGGCAAGTGGACAGGCATCGCCGCCCGTTCCACCGTGCTGGTGTACGACAAGAACAAGATCAGCGAAGACAAGCTGCCCAAGTCCATGCTGGACCTGGCCAAGCCTGAGTGGAAGGGCAAGTGGGCCGCATCGCCTTCCGGTGCCGACTTCCAGGCGATCGTCTCCGCCCTGCTGGAACTCAAGGGCGAAGCCGCCACTGAGGAATGGCTCAAGGGCATGAAGGAGAACTTCAAGGCTTACAAGGGCAACAGCACCGCCATGAAGGCCGTCAACGCCGGCGAAGTGGATGCTGCGCTGATCTACCACTACTACTACTACGGTGACCAGGCCAAGACCGGCGAGAACTCCAAGAATGTCACGCCGTTCTACTTCAAGAACCAGGACCCGGGCGCGTTCGTTTCCGTGTCCGGCGGCGGCGTCCTCAAGTCCTCCAAGAAGGCCGCCGACGCACAGGCGTTCCTGAAGTTCATTACCGGCAAGAAGGGCCAGGAAATCCTCAAGGATGGCACGTCCTTCGAGTACGCCGTTGCCTCGCAGGTTGATTCCAACGCCAAGCTGGTTCCCATCAAGGAACTGCAGGCTCCGACCGTGGACCCGGCCAAGCTGAACTCCACCAAGGTCACCGACCTGATGACCAAGGCAGGACTCCTCTAGTTCTGTGACCACTGATCTATCGGCTTCCAACGTTCCACGTTCCCAGGGAAGCACGACGACGGCGGGCAGGGGCAAGCGCCCCCGCCCGCCTTTCGGCGTTTCAACAGTGTCCCTGTTGGCCGTGCTCATCGCCCTGTTTTCCCTGATTCCGCTGGGCTATGTGGTGTACATGACGGCCACCACCGGATGGGAGACGGCGGTCAGCCTCATCGTGCGTCCGAGGGTGGGTGAGCTGCTGCTGAACACTGTCCTGCTGACGGTGTTCACGGTGCCGCTGTGCTTGGTCCTGGGCGTGGGCGGGGCCTGGTTGGTGGAACGGACCCAGCTGCGCGGACACCGTTGGTGGGCAGTTGCATTGGCGGCACCCCTGGCCATTCCGGCGTTCGTGAACAGCTACTCGTGGGTGTCCGCTGTTCCGTCGATGGGGGGCCTCGGGTCCGGTGTCCTGATTGCCACGCTCTCCTATTTCCCGTTGGTCTACATCCCCGCAGCAGCCACCTTGGGCCGCTTGGATCCGGCCATTGAACAATCCGCGGCCTCGTTGGGGCTGGGCTCGTGGGCCGTCTTTTTCCGGGTGGTGCTGCCGCAACTGCGTATCGCCATGACCGGCGGCGCTTTGCTGGTTTCCTTGCATTTGCTGGCTGAATACGGTGCCTTTGCCATGATCCGCTTCGACACCTTCACCACCGCCATCATGGTCCAGTTCCAGTCAACGTTCAACGGGACTGCGGGAAACATGTTGGCCAGCGTCCTCGTGTTCCTTTGCCTGATCCTGCTGCTGGCCGAAGTCAGGAGCCGCGGCAACGCCCGTTACGCGCGCATCGGATCCGGTGCACAAGCCAAAGCCACCAGGCTGCCCCTTGGCGTTTCCCAGGTCCCCGCGCAGCTGGCACTCCTGGCCCTGACAGCCTTGGCGTTCGGCCTGCCCCTGTGGTTCGTGCTGAAGTGGCTGTTTGCCGGGGGCACGGAGGTGTGGGCAGCTGAGGAGTTCATGCCGGCACTCGTCCAGACCCTTCTGTACGGGGCGGCGGGCGCTGTGGTCACCACTGTGGTGGCGTTCCCCATGGCGTACCTCGCGGTGAGGCGACCCAGCTGGTTCAGCAAGATGTTGGAACTCTCCAACTACGTCACCAGTTCGCTCCCCGGCATCGTGGTGGGGCTGGCCTTCGTTACCGTCAGCATTCGGGTGGTCCCCGGTGTTTACCAGACGGCCGGTGTGCTGATCGCAGCCTATGTCCTGCTCTTCCTTCCGCGGGCGTTGGTCAACATCCGCTCTGGTCTGGCCCAGGCGCCCAAGGAACTCGACGAGGCCGCCCAATCACTGGGCAAGGCCCCATTGACCTCCTTCTTCCGGGTCACGTTGCGGCTGACAGCTCCGGCCGCGGCAGGTGGTGCGGCGCTGGTATTCCTTGCCATCGTCAACGAACTCACCGCCACGCTGCTGCTCTCGCCGAACGGCACCCGGACGCTGGCCACGGAGTTCTGGAGCAAGAGCAGCGAGATCGACTACGCAGGCGCCGCCCCCTACGCCCTCCTGATGATCCTGCTCTCGGCCCCCATGACGTACTTGCTTTTCCAACAGTCCAAGAAAGTAGCCGGACAGTGACCGAACAATCCCCCTCCAGGCTTCCTGCACCCCGGGTAGCACCGTCCGTGGCCCCCACCACGAACGCCCACCTGGACATCGCCGAAGTGACCAAGAACTTTGGTTCCCAGGCTGTCCTGAAGGGCGTCAACTTGTCGGTGGCCAAGGGCGGCACCACCGCTATCGTGGGGCCGTCAGGGTCGGGCAAGACCACCCTGCTGCGCCTGATAGCCGGGTTCGAACATCCCGATACCGGGACCATCAGCCTCAACGGCTCACCAGTGGCGGGCCAGGGCCTCTGGGTCCCGGCGCACAAGCGGCAGGTGGGCTACGTGGCCCAGGACGGAGCTCTTTTTCCGCACCTGACGGTGGGGCAGAACGTGGCCTTCGGACTGGATGCGGGAAAGCTCGACGGCGGCCGCCGCGGCGTGCGCGCCCGTGTCCAGGAGCTGCTGGAGATGGTGTCCCTTGACGCGTCCATGGCCAAGCGGCGTCCGCATCAGCTGTCCGGCGGGCAGCAACAACGCGTCGCCCTCGCCCGTGCGCTGGCGCGGGAACCTGAGCTGATGCTGCTGGACGAGCCGTTCTCAGCCCTGGACGCCGGCCTGCGCGTCGCCACCCGCAGGGCCGTGGCCAAGGTGCTCAATGCTGCGGGAGTAACCACCATCCTGGTGACCCACGACCAAGCGGAGGCGTTGTCCTTCGCCGACCAGGTAGCCATCATGCGGGGCGGGAAACTGGCCCAGATCGGAAACCCGTTCGTCGTCTACACCCGCCCGGCTGACCGCGCCACCGCCGAGTTCCTGGGCGACGCCGTCATCCTGGATGCATGGATGGAAGGCTCGTTGGCGACCTGTTCGCTGGGCGGGATCCCCGTCCGGCGGCCACCGGCCCAAGGCAAAGTCCAGCTCATGCTGCGGCCGGAGCAGATCCGGATCGCGTCCGACGGCCCGATCCGCGGCGTGGTGGTGGACACGGACTATTTCGGCCCGGAGACCACTGTCCGTATCAAACTCGGCGAGTACAGGGCACCGGACGGCAGCGCTTCGGGCAACAGCTACCGCTACCCTGGGGGCGGCGAAGTCATTACCATCCGGCACTGGAACGCCTCCATCACCAAGCCGGGCACGGAACTGTGCCTGCGCGTGGTTGGCGAGGGCGTGGCTTTCCCCTTCGAATCCTGACCCGCTCCGGAACCTAAGAGGGCCGTTTCTTCTGCGGGTACGGCGCCTCGTGGCGGGCCAGCATCTCCACGAAACCGGCGATCTTCCGCTCCCGCGTGTCCGCCCTTTTGACCAGGTTGGTGCGGTGGATGAGGGCGAAGCGGTTCTGCGATGTCAGGACGTCAAACATGGCCTGCGCCTCCGGCACGGCTGCGATCGCCGCCGCCAAATCAGCGGGCACCACCGAATCGGCCGGACCCGCGTAAGCTGCCTCCCAGCGGCCGTCCGCCTTTGCGGCCTCGACGGCGGAACGGCCGGCGTCGGTCATCTTGCCTTCCGATTCGAGCCGGGCAATGTGCCCCACGTTCCGCGCGGACCAGATGCTGCGGCGACCCCGGGGCGTCATACGCTGGAAGTAGCTTTCGGCGTCGCGGCTCCTGGACTGGCCATCGATCCAGCCAAAGCACAAGGCTTCGTCCAGCGCAGCGTCGTAGTCCAGTTCGGTGACGTTGCCACCCTTCTTATGCAGAATCAGCCACACGCCGGCGCTTTCCCCGGCATGGTCGGCCAGCCACGCACGCCACTCGTCGGCGTCTTTGACCAGTAGTTCTTCCAATTCAATGGGCATGGCCCCAGCATAGGCTTGGAGAAGGATCCCGAAACCCACCAGGAGACCCCATGTTGCGAGCCCGCCCCATCCACTACACCTCCCGCCCGAAAGACTGGACCACCATCCTGGAAGCGCTGGGTTTGGTGAAGACGGTCGACGACGACGAGTGGCAGGAGTTCGACGCCGGTTCGGGTCGCCTGGCGCTGGGGCATGTGGAGCACGGCCACCCCTTGGATGGCTCCACGCTCTTCAGCGTCGAAGTGGGGGACGTGGACGAGTTCGTACGCCGTACCGAGGAAACCGGCACCCAGGCCGAGGTTCACGAAACCCCGGAAGCCACCACCGCACGCATTAGCGCAGACGACGGTTTCGAGTTCTTCGCATTCCCCGCGACACGGGCGGCCGATGGCAGTTGGGCGACGTCCCCCGACGCCGACCCCGCCCTGGCCGTGGTGGCCAGCTGGGTTAGCCCCTTGGTGGAAATGTCCGCCAACGTACTCCGCGGCATCGGGGCAAAGCCCCGGAGCGCGGATGACGAATCAGCGACCTTCAACACCAAGAACGGCGGCATACTCCAGGTCATTCACGGTGCTGACGCTGGCAACGGGGTACTCGCTTTTAAGTACGACGCCGGGCTTGACCCGTTGCTTGCACAGCTCACCCAGGCGGGGGTTGAGGCCCGGATCAGCGAAGGCATCCTGTACGTCGCCAACCCCGATGCCGCTGGCGGGGCGGCACCGGCGTCGATAGTGGTGGAACGGGTGCCCGCCTGAAGGGAACGGGCACCCGCATGGGGCTTACTGTGCGTACCGGAGGCTGGTCAGCAGTGCCTTGAGCTTGCCGTACTGCCCTGACTGCATCCAGGCCTCCGCGGCCTCCTGCGTCATGTTCGGGTCGATATTCACCTGGGCGGTGGCAGCGCCGTTGCCCATGATCAGGAAGCTTGCAGCAGAGGTGCTGTCGGGACCTTCGGTCATCAGCATTTCCGGGACGATGCCCACGAAGAACCTGGTTTCCGCGGTGTCGAAGGGATAAACGTCCCGGAAAACCGCAAAGTAGGATGCCCCGTCCCGATCATCAAAAGAGGTGAGCTTCTGCGAGTCCAGAATGGTGCGGTTGACGGGCCCGGCCACCACTCCCCCGACACCTCCGCTGGTTATGTCCACCACGTTGTGCCCGTTTTCATCGAAGATGTGGGCAATGGCGAAGTGGTCGTCGTAAGGGTAGTCGTCCCCGGGCGCAACAACCGGAACTTCGGCTTGCATTCCCCAACCGGACGGTACCTCGAAGGAGATGTGCCCGTCCGGGAAGGTGTAAGTCCCGATTTCCGGGTAGTTGGGAGATACATGCGGCGTTGAGGGCTCAAGAGGGGTAATCGGGGTCACCACAGGTTCCGGGGCCGTCACCGCGGGTGTGGGCTCAACGGATTCCGTGGGTGCTGGGGCGGGTGCCTCTGTCACAGGCTCGGCGACAACAGGAACCTCCACGGGCGCTGGAACCACCAGCGGGGCAGGCTCGACGACTGGGATGGGGGCTACGGGATCGGGGTCCGCCACCGGGGCATCGACCTCGGCCACCGGCGCAGCGAGCACTTCCTGCGGGGACGCGAGCACTTCCTGCACGGACGCGGCAGGACGCTCCGTTGGCGCGCGGTCGGCCTCGGGCGACGACGGGGTGCAAGCAGTAAGCGTCAACGCCAAAGCCAGCGATACAAGGGTGGCGTACTTGGCGTGTCCGGTTCGTCGGTAGTTCATTTCTGGGTTCCTTCCCCCACGGAGTCATGAGCAGATTTGCTTGCTCGAACATGTTGTTTCCGGGTCTGGTCTGCCGGTTACACAGCGGGCAAACAATATTTCGAAAACGGCAATGCGCAGCGAATCGGCCCGGCAAATGCAGGAGTCAATCCCCCGTCCCCGAATACAGCCGAGAGCGTAACGGCCCCGTGCCCGGCAGGGCCTCCACGGAACTTGCACCGGTGATGGGGTAGAACTTAACCATGAGCGTACGTACACCCGACCCGTATCCAGGCTGGCTTTCAGATGAAGACCTCTTCGAAGCCCGCGGCCGCCTCCCCATGGTTTACGTGGAGGCCGTTCCGGTCAGGTTGGATCCGCTCGGGTATGTGAACGAAGTCGGCACGCTCCTGCAGGGCGACGCCGATGGCAACATGGTCCGGTACCTCGTTTCGGGCCGCGTCCTCTACCGCGAGACCATCCGGGCAGCCCTCCTGCGGCACATGGAAAAGGACCTCGGTCCCCTGGCGTTCCCGCAACTCCCCATCAGTCCCGTCCCCTTCACCGTGGCCGAATACTTCCCCGCACCCTCGCAAACGGGTTTCACGGACGACCGCCAGCACGCTGTATCCCTGGCCTACGTCATACCGGTGACCGGCGAATGCGAACCGCGCCAGGACGCACTGGAACTGACGTGGATGACGCCGCAAGAGGTGCTGAGCGAGAACGTCCAGCAGGAATTCGACGGCGGCCGGGGCAACCTCGTGCGGCAGGCACTGGCTTTCTCGGGCATCGTCCTCTAGCGGGTCCCGGCCCCTGTGCCGGCCGGTCTTTGTAGACTGGACGGCGGACCCCAAGAGAACCAAAGGACTTCCGATGACTCACAGCCCAGCCACACAGCAGTACAAAGAAAAGCAGGCTGGGGACCTGCAGCCCGGAGATTTTGTGTTCCCGCCCGGCGACGGTCCAGCCGCCGAAATCCGCGCCGTCGAGGTGAAGAACGACGATTACGGCGTGCCCGCGCTGCTGCTGGTGACAACGGTCGACGGCGGCAGCATCAGTGTCGCTGTCGGGTCCAGTGTCCCCGTGGGTGACGGAGTTCCTGCCGGCCCTGGTGCTGAAGCGTCAGTCGACGCGCCGGACCAAGCCGAACCGGACTCCAGCACCCCCGCAGAACCCGACACCGAAGCGCCCGCTGGGCCCGCCGTCGTCGTTCCTCCCCGCCCCGAAACCCCGCCCACGTACACCGGGCCCAGCGCCGAAGAACTCGCACTGATCCCCGAACCGGACGGCACTCCCGAAGCGGTGGTGCGGGCCGCGGCCGCCCAGCACAAGGGCAAGAACGGTGTCCAGGTGCTGGCCGAACGGCTGGCGAAGGGCATCAACACCAAGTCCGGAAGCTGCCTCCGGGACCTGAGCGACCTCGCCTTCGATCTGTGCATCGTGCTCCGCGATCCGGACCATGCGCTGGCGGTCGCGGACCTGCTGAACGTCCTGCCTTTCGACGGGAACCTGGACCGGTGGGCGTCGATCGAACGCGCCCTGGCGCTGTCCAGTTTCATCTGCCGCGAGGCCGGCCAGTCCGAACGGGCAGCCGTCTACGAAAAACTGCTCCGCGCGCCCGAATCCCAGGAGGAAGACCCCTTCAAAGCCCGGATCAATGCCAGGGTCCGCCAGCGTTCGCTCAACGAACCCAACCTCTACGACAAGGAAATCTTCCGCGCGATCGACAACGGCAACCACGAGGCCGAGCGCGAATGGCGTTTCCTGCGCCTGGAAGCCCTCATGTTCCTGCGTGCCCACGGCGGTTCCAAGACCATCGGCGAGGACGAACTGGCCCGGCGGATCGGCAACGAACTGGAATCGGTGCGGGCCTAACAGGTCCCGGGGCCTGTTATGCCGGGGCGAACGGCGGTAGATTCGGGGCCATGACGAACAATCTGAGCGTTGTGGTTAATGCCGATGCGCAGCAGGTTTGGACAATGCTGCGTGAACCGTCGCTGGTCGCCCAATGGCACGGCTGGGAGGCCGAGGACCTGAGCGATGAAATCAAACAGATCTACTTCAACACCGACGTCGTGGAAGGGCCCGATCACACGAGCCTGACCGTCAACGGCGGCGACATCTTTGAACTCCACCCTGTCTCGGGCGGAACGGAAGTGCGGATCACCAGGGTTGCCCTGGACCACGATTCGGAGTGGGCGGACTGGGACGAGGACATCACCCAGGGCTGGCTCACCTTCCTCCACCAACTGCGTTTTGCCCTTGAACGCCATCCGCACGGACACCGGCGAACCCACTTCGTCTCCCTTCCCGGCAAGGGCGGACCGGCCATCGAGAAGTTGGGGCTGGGGGACCTGCCGCCCGTTGGGGAGGAGTACTCGCTCACCCTTGCTACCGGCGAGAAGATCTCCGGCAAAGTCTGGTTCAAGAGCCGGCACCAGGTTGGCCTCACCGTCCACAGCTACGCCGAACACGGGGACGGGCTGCTGATCGTCGCCGAGCAGTTGCCGATCCCGGAGAAAAGGCCCGACGGCGGGTCCATGGTAATTGCCTCCACGTACGATCTGGGGGCCCACACGTTGGCTGACATCCGGTCCTCATGGGACAACTGGAAGGCGGAGAACTACGGGTCGTAGGGCACTCTCCGCTGGGTACCACCGGTAAAGCTGGCACACTAGGTAGGTGCCAGCTTCCGTTCCCGTTACCGCGTCAGTTTCCTCCCCGGCTACTTCCCTGCCTGACCTGCCGGGGTTGTCCGCCCGGCAATCCGAGTTCTCGTTCACGGTGGGCACCCGCCTGACTGAAACATGCTCGCCGTCGGACGCCCAAGTGGACGCCAACGGCGGCGCTTTCCTTGGCCGGACAGGAACCATCACCACGCCGCACGGAACCATCCAGACGCCCGCGTTCATCGCCGTCGGAACCAAAGCGACCGTCAAGGCCGTGCTGCCGGAGTCGATCGCCGGGTTTGGCGCGCAGGCGGTCCTGGCCAACGCCTACCACCTGTACCTGCAGCCCGGGCCCGAAATCCTCGACGCCGCCGGCGGGCTGGGTGCGTTCATGAACTGGTCAGGGCCCACCTTCACCGACTCCGGAGGGTTCCAGGTGATGAGCCTGGGCTCGGGGTTCAAGAAGGTCATCGACATGAAGAACGTCGATTCGTCCGGCCCTGATGACGCCGTAGCACCGGGCAAGGAACGGCTGGCACACATCGACGATGACGGCGTCTGGTTCAAATCGCACCTGAACGGTGACCGGCACCGCTTCTCCCCTGAGATCTCCATGCAGGTCCAACACAAGATCGGCGCGGACATCATGTTCGCCTTCGACGAGCTCACGACGCTGCAGAATTCCAGGGCCTACCAGGTGGAGTCCCTGGAACGCACCCGTTTGTGGGCGCTGCGGTGCCTCGAGGAACACGCGTCCTTGACTTCTTCCCGCGTGGGCAAGCCGTACCAGGCCTTGTTCGGAGTGATTCAGGGAGCCCAATACGAGGACCTGCGCCGCAAAGCCTGCCAGGATCTCGGTGCCATGCCCTTTGACGGATACGGGATCGGCGGAGCGTTGGAGAAGGAAAACCTGGGCACCATTGTGCGCTGGTGCAACGAGGAACTGCCCGAGGACAAGCCCCGGCACCTGCTCGGCATCTCCGAACCCGACGACATCTTCACTGCCATCGAGAACGGAGCCGACACGTTCGACTGTGTCTCCCCCACGCGCGTTGCCAGGAACTCAGCGTTCTACACACCCTTTGGCCGGTTCAATTTGTCGGGGGCTAAATACAAAGCCGATTTCGGGCCCTTGCAGGACGGCTGCGACTGCTACACGTGCCAGAACTACTCACGCGCGTACATCCACCACCTGTTCAAGGCCAAGGAGATGCTCTCCGCAACGCTGATCTCCATCCACAACGAACGCTTCGTGGTGAAGATGGTGGACGATGCCCGTTTGGCCATCGAATCCGGGGACTTCTTTGAGTTCAAGGCAGAGACGCTGGGCCGGTACTACTCCTAGGCCCTGGTCCTAGGCCCTGGTCCTAGGCTGCGACTGCGCCGTAGCTGGGCTCGCGCTTCTTGATCCAGCCAACAACCAGCACCGTGATTGGAACGAACAGGAACTCGACGGCGGTCTTGTAGACGAAGCCCACCAGGACGTAGTTGACGAACGAGCCAGCGTCCGAGATCCCGATGACGGATGCCGCGATGCTGCAGAAGATCAGGGTGTCGACGAATTCGCCCACCACGGAAGAACCCATGAGGCGTGCCCACAGGGATTTCTCGCCCGTGCGCTGCTTCATCTTCACCAGGATCCAGGAGTTGATGGTCTGTCCCGCCAGGAAGGCGAGCAGGGAGGCAAGGACGATCTGCGGAACCGGACCCAGAGCGCCCTCGATGGCGGCCTGCTTGGCGGTTCCGTAGTCATCATTGAAACCGGGCAGGATGATGATCACCCAGTAGCAAAGAGAGGCGAACACACTTAGGGCAAACGAGGTGACGATGGCTTTGCGGGCCACTTTGAAGCCGTAGACCTCGCTCATGACGTCGCCCAGGATGTAGGCCAACGGGAAGAGGAAGAACCCTCCATCAGTGATGATCGGCCCGAGCTCCACACCCTTGGAAGCGCCGATGTTGGACAGGATCAGCACCACGGCCATGACGGCCAACATGATGCCGAAGTACGGGGAACCGATCGAGGCGAAGCGGGGTGCAGGCTTGCTCAGCGTGCTGGAGCCGGAGGGCGAGGGCATGGGTCATCCATTTCGTAGTGGTTCGCGCAGGCCGCCGCATTCTGGCTGCCCCGCTGTATTAGCACTGTGGTGGTGGGGCATCTGGCCCGGCACCGGTTCCATTGTCCCACCGCCGATCCTCTCTCACATCCCACCCCCTTCCCACCAACCCTCACTCACACCCCACCCCCTTCCCCCCCCAACCCTCACTCACAACCCACCCCCTTCCCACCAACCCTCACTCACACCCGCTGTCCCCCGGCGCCACAACCGGGAGGGATGTGAGAGAGCGTCCGCCTCAACCGGGAGGAATGTGAGAGAGCGTCCGCCACAACCGGGAGGAATGTGAGAGAGCGTCCGCCTCAACCGGGAGGAACGTGAGAGAGCGTCGATAGGTGAGCAGCCGCCGTCGGGCTGCCGTCCCCACACCAAGCCACGCAGCCCGATTCCTAAGGAAGTGTTAGGAAATGCCCCGCGGGCTATGGCTGTGCCGTGCATCACCCATAGTTTGGAATACGTCCTCTTCACCCTGGAGGACCTTTCTTAGTCAACGAAGAGCCATGCGCAAGGACGCCATGAGCACGAGCTTCATGGACAGAACGAACTCAGGCAAGACACGGCCGCAGCAAAACGCCGCCGTCCAGGAAGGTTCATTGATGAGCACCCAGCAAGCTGCACCTCTGAGCGAAGCCGCCCAGACACGCAAGGCAGTCAGCAATATCCTCAAGGGCTCCGCGGGCAACCTCGTGGAGTGGTTCGACGTCTACGTCTACACGGCGTTCGCGGCGTATTTTCAGTCGCATTTCTTCAATTCCTCCGATGATCTGCAAGCCGGCCTGGAAGCGATGGCGGTGTTCTCGACGTCGTTCATCATGCGTCCCATCGGCAGCTGGTTCTTCGGCCGGTACGCCGACCGGAAGGGCCGCAAGGCGGCGCTGACGCTGAGCGTGACCATGATGTCCGCTGGCTCATTCGCGATCGCGATCATGCCAACACAGCAGGTCATCGGCTTGTGGGCCATGATTTTACTGGTGTTCATCCGCATGGTGCAGGGCTTCTCTGTTGGAGGCGAGTACGGCACCAGCGCCACCTACATGTCCGAGGCAGCGACGGCGAAGCGCCGCGGCTTCTTCTCCAGCTTCCAGTACGTGACGCTGATCGGCGGCCAGATGCTGGCACTCCTGGTGTTGGTGATCCTGCAAAACACCATGAGCAAGGAAGACCTGACGGAGTGGGGTTGGCGTATCCCGTTCGCCATCGGTGGCGTCGCCGCGCTGGTTGTTCTCTGGCTCCGCCGTTCGATGGAAGAGACGCTCTCTTCCGATCAGCTTCGTGCCGCACACGTCAAGGTTGAGGGCGAGGCCCAGCCTGGCACCATGAAGCTGCTGCTCACCAAGCACTGGAAGCCGCTACTGATTTGCATCGGTATCACTTTGGGCGGCACCGTGGCGTTCTACACGTACACCAACTTCATCCTGAAGTTCATGAACGATACGTCCGGGATCCCCAAGACGGACACCTCCGTGATCAACTTCTGGGCATTGTTCATCTTCATGCTCCTCCAGCCCGTGTACGGCATCATCTCCGACAAGATCGGCCGCAAGCCCCTGCTGATCTGGTTCGGCGTGACCGGTGTCTTGTTCACCTGGCCGCTGCTCTCCACGCTCGCCGGCACCAAGGATCCGTTCATGGCGTTCCTGCTGATGATGGGCGGCCTGCTCATAGTTGGCGGCTACACCTCCATCAATGCACTGGTGAAGGCTGAACTGTTCCCGGCGTCGATCCGGGCCCTCGGGGTGGGGCTCGGTTACGCCATCGCCAACTCTCTGTTCGGCGGCACGGTCCCGCTGATCGGGGCAGCTTTGCAGAAATCGGATCAGGTGGATCTGTTCTTCACGTACGTCACGGCGGCGATTTTCATCTCCCTGCTGGTGTACATCTTCGCGCTGAAGAACAAGACGTCCACGCACTTGGATACGGAGCAGGGCCACGCGTTCGTGGCGAAGGGCTCCGCGAAGGACGACGACGGCACGAAGGATCGCGTCGAGGCCTGACCTACCTGCCTTGTGGGGCCCGTTCTGCGCACCTTGGATACTCCGAAGGGCGCAGAACGGGCCTCACAACGTTAAGCTCTAGTAGCGAACCAGCCAACAGCGAACCAGCCCCAATCCAAAGGACCATGACAGTGCACGTGCTCATCGTCGAGGATGACGACGCCATGGCGTCGGCCTTGAGTGCAGCAGTTGCCTCGGCAGGGCACAAGCACACCCGGGTTTCCCGCGGGGAGGATGCGTTGCTGGCGCACAGGCAGCACGAGGTGATCCTGCTGGACCTGGGGCTCCCGGACATGGATGGTTTGGATGTGCTGCGTAAGCTGCGCCAGGTGAGCGCAGTTCCGATCCTCATCCTGACGGCCCGGGATGACGAGCGAAGCGTGGTCCTGGGTCTCCGTTCGGGTGCCGATGACTACCTGGTCAAACCCGTGAAGCTGGTCGAATTGCTGGCCAGGATCGAAGCTGTCACCCGGCGCACCAACCGCGGCGGACAGGAAGCTCCGCACGCAATCGTGCTCGGCGAACTCGAGGTCGACCTCGACCGCCGCGTGGCCGCCGTCGGCGAACGGAAGCTCGCCCTGACGGCAACCGAGTTCGACCTCCTCGGCCTCCTTGTCAGGAACGCGGGTTCGGTGGTGACGCGCGAGCAGATCCTGGACGCACTGTGGGGCGACGCGTTCGTCACGCATTCCAGATCCTTGGACGTTCACCTCACAGGCCTGAGGTCCAAGCTCCAGTTGCCCGGATTCATCATCAATGTCCGGGGCGTCGGCTACCGGGTAGAGCAACCGTGAAAGTCCGTGTTCTCAGCATCCTGAGCCTGCTGGTGGTAATCATCGTGGTGACGGTCTCCAGCGTGATCCTGACCTCGGCCAGCCGGGAGCTCACCCAGGAACTTCAGATCAACCGCGTCGCCGCGCTCAACCGTTTCGCGCAATTGGCCAACGACGCCGCCCAAGAAAAAGACACCACCCAGCTGCAGCGTGAAATGGACCGCTACTCCGAGCTCTACGGCGAAGGTATCCTGATCCGGCTCCAGGAAAGAACCGTCCGTTCCGGCGGACTCAGCGAAGACCGCGCCGACGTCCAGGATGCGCTGAACCGGGCGAGCCTCAACCTCAGCGATACCACGTTGAATCCCGTCCGCGCTTTCGGCTCCGGCGGAGACGTCATTTCCAGGTCCTTCGGTACGGCCAGCCAAGTGCTCGGCGAGGCCGTCCTGGAAGTCAATCTCGATGCCGCCCGGCAAAAGCTGCGGGAGCGCTGGCTCGTGGTCGGATTCGCGGCGGTTGCCTTCGGGGCCTTGCTCCTGCTCGCCGCAGCGCGGATCACCGGGTGGGTCCTGCGTCCGGTCAGTCGGCTCAGCAAGGCAGTCCACGAGCTCGAAACCACGGGCAAAACAAGCCAGCTCCCCGACGCCGGACCGCCCGAACTGCGCGAACTCAGCCGCTCCTTCACCGCAATGGCGGACACCGTCACGGAGCGTATGGAGTCCCAGCGCCGGCTGATCGCAGACACGTCCCATCAACTCCGAAACCCTGTCGGGGCGCTTCGGCTGCGGATCGATTTGCTGCAGCTGGAACTCAAAGGACAGTCCGAAAAGGCTGCGGCAGCCGGCGTCGTGGCGGAACTTGAGCGGGTGGAGGAAATGCTCGACGGCGTGCTGAAGCTGGCTACCGCTGAACATCGCGCCTTCGAGGGGACTACCCGCCACGGCCAACCCGCAGAGCACCAGCGCCAAGCCATCATCGATCCCTTCCCCATTCTGCAGGGAGAAGTGGAGCGCGCCGGGCCAGCCGCTCAACGGGCCGGATCCCGGCTGATGTTGGAGGGCCCCGCACATGGTAACCAGATCAGCTGCGACCCCGACGAACTTGCGCACATGGTGGGAGAACTCATTGCCAACGCCATCAAGTACGCCCCCGGGGCCACCATCACGGTGGGTACGCGGCAGGCGGCAGGAGGGACCGCCGTCGTAATTTCCGACGACGGCCCCGGCCTCCCGGCGGAGCAGCGTGCCGCTTCCACCACCAGGTTCTGGCGTGCGCCGCAGCACAGCACGATTCCCGGCAACGGACTGGGCATGACCATCGTGGACCGGCTGGCCCAAGCAAACGGCGGCCGGCTCGTCATCGAGCCTCGCGATCCCCAAGGGCTGACGGCCCGGCTCGAGTTCGCGACACCGGAGGACAGCCCGAATGCCTGAATCGAAGGTGATGCCCCGGCGGTCTGTGCTCAAAGCCGGACTGTCCGTTGGCGTGGCAGGCCTTTTCCTCCCCGCAACAGCGGCCTGCACCCCGGACGAACGCCCCCGGAAACTGACAGTGGCCGGCGGTGAAGCGGGCGGCTTCTACCTGGAGTTCGCCACTTTGCTCGCATCCTTGCTGCAAAAAGAAGGCGTGGCCGAAACCGCGGAACCTGTAGTTACCGGCGGGAGCCTGGAGAACATCAGGCGGGTGGTGGCCGGGGAGGCGACATTCGCCGTCGCGCTCGCGGACGCGGCCGCCCAGCAGTCGAGCCGCGGCGATCGGCCGCCCGAGCCTGCAGATCTCGTGGCTCTCGGCAAGGTCTACCAGAACTACGTCCACTGCATCGTGCGGAAGGACAGCGGCATCCGGAATTTCGCCGACCTCGCGGGCAAAACCGTGGGCGTGGGCGAGGTGGGGTCGGGGACATCCCTGACGGCTCCCAGAATCATCGCGGCGTCGAACCTGTCGTCCGCGAAAGCCGGTCCGCCACTCACGCAAGTGAACCTGGGGTTGAACCAGGGGCTCGCGGCGCTCCAGGCCCGGACCATCGATGCACTGTTCTGGTCCGGAGGCGTTCCCACCGCCGCGATCACCGCCACCGCCAAGGACGTGGGCCTGCGCCTGGTGGACCTGGCCGAGCTCATCAACGCAACGCGCTCGCAATTTGGACCGTTCTACGACCGCGTCCTTATACCCACGTACAGTTATGGTGACGCGCCCGCTGTGTGGACGGTCGGCGTCGCCAACCTCCTCCTCTGCCGCAGGGATCTCGCCGACAACATTGTTCGTCAGACCGTGGAACTGTTGGTGGAACAAGCCCAGGAGTTGGTTCCGAAGTCGAGCACCGGAGTGCAATTCCTCAGCCCGGAAACACTGGTTAACACCGCCGGCGTGCCCTTGCATCCCGCCGCGGAGGCCGCCTACCGGGCCCTGCACGGCTAGGCCCGTTTAGGAGCGGGACCGGAGCAACTGCCAAAATGGACACATGACATCTGCCGCTGCTCCCGCTATTGCACTAACCATCGCCGGTTCCGAAGCGACCGGTGGCGCCGGCGCCCAAGCGGACCTCAAGACCTTCCAGGAGCTCGGAGTGTTCGGGATCGCGAACCTCACGTGCATCGTTTCCTTCAACCCGCAGGACAACTGGAACCACCGCTTTGTCCCTGTGGACCAGCAGGTCATCGCGGACCAACTTGAAGCCACGACGGCGGCCTATGGTGCCGCTTCCGGCGCGCCTTCCGTTTTGGACACCGTGAAGATCGGCATGCTCGGCAGCCCGGCGACCATCAGCACGGTGGAAAAGGCGCTGACGGACGGCGCTTTCGCGAATGTGGTTTTGGATCCTGTTTTGATCTGCAAAGGCCAGGAGCCGGGCCACGCCCTGGACACCGACCAGGCGCTGAAGGCCCAGATCCTGCCGCTGGCTACTTTCGTCACGCCGAACCACTTCGAAGCCGAGTCCTTGTCCGGGCTCACGATTACCGACGAAGAATCCCTTAAGGCTGCTGCCATCCGCATTCACGAGATCAGCGGCGCGGCAGTCCTCGCCAAGGGCGGGGTGCGGCTGGAAGGCTCGGACGCCGTCGACGTCTATTACGACGGCGAGACGCTGGAAGTCCTGCGCGCTCCGAAGGTGGGCGATGTTGCTGTCTCAGGTGCGGGCTGCTCGCTGGCCGCGGCCGTAACCGCAGAGCTGGCGAAGGGTGCCACACCGCTGGAAGCCGCACGCACTGCCAAGGCCTTCGTGACCGAGGGTATCAAGAACCGAGTATCCTCGGGCGCTCCCTTTGACGCTCTGTGGCAGGGTGGGGCGCTGTCCTAACACCTATACGAAAGCAGCCGCCTCGGAGTGTTCCGAGGCGGCTGCTGCTTTTTGCGTGAGCTTTAGCGTGAGACCTTGCCCATGAGTGAGGCGATGGGACGCAGGAACAGTGGGCGGGCCAGGAACCAGGCCGCCGCCGTAAAGACGATGGAAGCCGCGAAGATTCCGAAGCCCCACCAGCTGTAATCGTTGTTGGACGCGTACATGTGGTTCAGGTTGTTCAGCGCGCCAGTGGCCAGCACCAGGGTTACGTGGACGATCACGAAGGCAACGAAGTAGATCATCACCGGGAAGTGGATCTTGCGGGCCAGCTCGATCGGGTAGTACTTGTTGATCGCAGCTTTCTTGGGCCATGCGCCGGACATCCGGATGCCGGTGATGATGGCGAGCGGGGCCGCAATGAACACCGTGACGAAGTAGGTCAGGAGCTGGAGGCTGTTGTAGTTGTTCCAGCCGTTTTCAACGGGCCAGTTCAGCGAGGCGTACTGCAGGCCGGCGGAGACGGCGTTGGGGAAGACGTCCCAACTGGTGGGGACGATCCTCAACCACTGGCCGGTGGCGAAGAGCAGCACGATGAAGATGATGCCGTTCAAGACCCACAGCGCGTCCAGCGTGAGGTGGAACCAGAGGTCCAGGCTGATTTTTGTCGGCGGGTTCTTGGTTTTGATGAAGCCCTTGTTGTTCCTGGTCCAGTAGCCCGCGGGCCGCGTGGTGGTGCGCACCTGCCAGCCCGACCGGATGATCAGGACGAGGAAGAACATGTTGAGGAAGTGCGTCCAGTTAAGCCAGGCAGGGAACCCGGTAGGAGTACCTTCAGGGATCGCCGAATGCCCGGGGTAGTCCGTCAGGAATTGCTGGACCGGCTGAAGGGTCCGGAGCCACTGTGCTACCAGGACCAGGATCAGCGCCACCACCAAAGCTCCTGCGGTGACGGCGACGGGTTTGAACCACCTGTTCGACGTGATCCCGGACGACTTGCTTGAAACGGACATCAGGCCGCGTTCCTCTCTGGCTTGTTTGGCTGCGACCAGTTGGCGCTATATAGCGATTCAACCAGTTGCAGCCCGACGGTGAAAACGGCACCCGGGTTTCGGGGCGTCCGACGTCAAAAATCGCAGCATTCGGATACATGCCGCAATGTGTATTTCTAGAACAGACTTCCAGAATTATTTCCCGTGTTTTAGTGGCCAGTCAAGGCTGGCTGCTGGCTATGTGGATTCTTTCGGCGATAGGATTCCAAAAAATAGCTGCTCGACACTCCGGTGTCCGTCCTGCCCGGGAAGGAGCCCTGCATGGTTCGCAAGACGTCCGACGTTGCCAGTAACGCGGGCTCGTGGCAATGGACCCGCACGGCGGCCACCCAGCGCAACTTGTTGGATGCCGCAGCCGGGGTCTTCATCGAACACGGCTTCACCGACGCTGGCATCACGGACATCGTGGCCCGGGCCGGATCAAGTGTGGGCAGCCTTTACCACCACTTCGGCGGAAAGACCGAGCTCTTCCTCGCCCTCTGGAACGACTACCAGAACGAACACGAACGACTCGTCGCAGCCGCCGTAGCGAAAGCAAGGAAGGCCGGCGAGGACGATCCCCTGACACTGTTCAACGTGGGCAGCCGCAGCTACTTCGACTACACGTGGAAGCACCGGGAACTGGAACGTGTGTTCATCGAGGGCGACACTCCCCCGGGCTTCGAAGTGCTCCGGCGGGAACGTGGACGGGAATGGGTCCGGCAGAACTCGGTGCTCCTCGGCACCAGCGATGACACGCTCGGCAGGCTGACCGTTGCGGTGATCACGGACATAATCACGGTGTCCGGACAGGAAGTTGCCCTGAGCGCCACCAAGCGTGAGGCCGACGCCGTGGTTGAAGCTGCGGCGGTGCTGGTGCAGCGACTGGTCGGCTAGCTCGCTCCAGCCGTTGATCTTCGTCGGTTTCTGTCGCCTGGATGACTAAACTGAGCCGAACTCCAGTGAGGGAGTGGTCGTTCCGAACTACGGGCGGCAAGTAGGCGGGAGGATGCCGTGTCCAGGGGTACTGCAATCGTCAACGCCAAGGTGTTCGACGGAACGACGCTTCGGGAATGGACGTCTATCCGGTTTGTTGATGGCCTGATCACTGAATGCTCGGCAGCGCCTGCGATCCGAGAGGGCGACGACGTGATCGACGCAGCAGGCGGAACTGTGCTGCCTGGACTGATTGACTCTCACGTTCACATCGCTCCCGGGGCATTGGCTCAATCATTGACTTTCGGCGTCACCACCGTTCTGGACATGTTCAGCAAACCCGAGCTGATAGCAGCATCCAAGCATGAGGCCGGTTCACGGCCAAACGTTGCCGATCTGCGTTCCTCGGGAATCGGCGCCACGGCACCAGGCGGACACCCCTCGCTGATGTACGCTCCCTTCCCAACGCTTAGTTCCGCTGATGAGGCAGAAAGTTTCGTTGCGGAACGTATGGCTGAGGGCGCGGACTACCTGAAGATATTTTCGGGGATCGGGGGCCTGTGGCCGTCGTTGAATGCGCAAACCATCACGGCATTGGTTGCTGCGGCGCGCAGCCGGGAACTGCTCGTCGTCGCTCATGCGAACTCGCTTGCCGGTGTTGAGGAGGTCGTCTCGGCTGGCATCGACGTGCTGGCACACGTTCCCGTCGACGGCGACCTGGACGGTGCGCTCATCGAACGAATAGCCAGGCAAGGAATCGCTGTCACTCCGACGCTGGCCACCATCGAGAACACCTTGGGCGAACCTGGGGGTCTGGCTGTAGCCGGAGATCCACGCCTGGCTGATGCGCTCGGTGATGAATGGCTGCGTCGGCTCAAAGCCGGACACGAGGTCACCACCGGCCGAATATTGCCGCCGTATTCGCGTGCCGTGGGGAACGTGAGGCGTCTCGCCGAGGCAGGAGTCGTTTTGCTGGCAGGAACGGACGCTCCGAATCCGGGCACCGTCTTCGGCGCAAGCCTGCATCGGGAGTTGGAACTGCTGGTTCAGTGCGGCCTGAGCCCCGCGCAAGCTCTGACTGCGGCGACCGCTGAACCGGCGCGCGTGTTCGGCCTTGGCGATCGGGGGCGGGTCGACGTCGGGCTGCGCGCGGACTTGATCCTCGTCTCCGACAACCCGCTGGCAGACATCACCGCAACCCGTTCCATTGAGCGAATCTGGCGCGGTGGAACACCCTGCGAGCGCAGAGCGTTCACCGCCAGTACTGTCGAAAGGGAACAACTCGCAGCCTTCGATGCCCAAGTCGCCAAGGCTGTTGCCGCAGTACGCGATAAAAGAACCCCGTACGCGGCGAAGCCGCGAACCTGAACTCAGGTTTGCTGCACATTCATGGCTATCCGGGCAGGACTCACAGGGCCGCGGTCACCAAATACGTGCGGAGATTGTTCGGCTGTCCGTCAGCACCCACGGCACCGGGCTTCGCGCTGAGGCGTCCGAAGTTTGCTTGTGGCTCACCCGGTTGAACCACAGAGGTGTTCTTCCAACCTCCACCTGAAAACAGCGTTTCCGGGGTATCTGTGCAGAAAGGCAGCGGCCGGCCAACGTTCTTGCGATGGGCTACGAGCGGCGCCATGCTTTCCGAGTCCAGCAGGCCGGTTCCAAAGGTATCCGCCACAAAGGTGGACCCCTGACAGGACAAGGCCGCGGTGTCTCGGACCAGAGACTCAACGTCCGGAAGAGTCAGATAAAAGAAGAGACCTTCGGCAACCCAGATCGTAGGGATGGACTGCTCGAAGCCCGCGTCCAATAAGGCCTGGATCCAAGGTCCGGAAAAGTCCGCGAAGACGCAACGTCGAGCACATCCGGGCGACACGGACTGTAGGACACTTTCCTTCTCCGCGAAAGCCTCGGCAAAGTCGACCTCAAACACGAAGCAGGAAGCAGGGAGGGGAAGACGGAAAGCCCTGGTGTCCAAGCCCGCGCCCAACAGGACAATTTGGGTTTCCTCCCTCACTGCGCCCAGAATGCGGTCGTCAAAATACCTTGTCCGGACTGGCAGGAACGGGTTGTAGGGTGAGGCGTTCAAAGCCGCTTTGCCGCTTTCGCCCGCCAGAAGCCCGGCCCAGGGGTCGTTGAAAAGCCGGTCCGGGCGGGCAGTTTCCAGCGCCCTCGCCGCTGCAATCCACGCCCCGGTTCTTACAGTGGACGCCCGCACCTGCGGGTCATGGGATGAGGCCATCCATCCACCCTACTGAAACTCCATTAACGGGCGGCGGCTTGGTCTTGAACCTCAGGATCATCAGATGAAGGAGCCGCCGTTTCAAGGCGGAGAGGTCCTCTTCTGGAGCGAGTAGGATTCGGGAGTGAGTTTCCAGGCACTCAAACACTTCACCGCATGCTCGTCGGCTTCGGATGATCCGCAGCCCATCATCCAGGCAGAAGAGCAGAACAGCGACTATGAATCTGGAGTCGTACTGTTTGGGAAAGAGTGGTGGCGGATCCGCACGGCTCGGATCACGCCGACGAAGCAGGGCGCCTTTGTCGCGGTCTGGAAGCGCGACGGAGGCGGATCGACCAGGCCATTTACAGCTGGCGAGTCATTGTCGGGACTGATGGTCTTCGTAGAAGAGCGGGGCCGGTTCGGGGTCTTCCGATTCTCACCCTCGTACCTGATCTCGCTTGGATACGTCACTTCCGAATTCCATCCAGGCAAGCGCGGCTTCCGCGTCTATCCCGCATGGTGCTCCGACCTGAATCCTCAAGCGTCCCGAACCCAGCGCGCGCAAGCCTCCGCGTTCGTAGAGCTTCCTCCACGCAGCGTGCCGTGGACCGAAACCGGGCGCACAGACTAGCTGGTCCCCGCCCGTCGAATCAAACGTGTGCGTAAGACCCCGCCGTTCCGTGGATCGCCGGCCGGGACGTGAGAGAGCGTCCACCCCAAGCGGGTGGGATGTGAAGGAGCGTTGGGGGTGAGCGTTGGGGGTTAGCGTTCGGAGTGCGCCGCCAGGAAGGAGTAAACCTCGGTTTCGTCAACGCCGGGGAACGCGCCGGGAGGCATGGCGGCCAACAGGTGGGAGTGTGCCCGGGCGGAAGGCCAGGCGTTTCCGGCCCACTCGTTCGCCAGTGACTCCGGGGGTCGTTTACAGCAATTCGGGTCCGGGCAATTGGAGGTTGCCCGTGCGGTGGTCTCCCGCCCACGGAACCACTTCACGTGCTGGTACGGGACGCCGATACTCAGCGAAAACTCGCCGGTCGCGGACCGTTCAGTGCGTGCCGTGCACCAGTAGGTGCCCGATGGAGTGTCCGTGTACTGGCTGTAGGCGCTGAACTTGTCGGGCACATCGAACACTGCCCGGGAGGTCCACGCCTTGCACGACGGCTGCCCTTCGATGGCCCCGGTGTGGTCCTGCGGGAAGTTCACCCCGTCGTTTTCGTAGGCCTTGTAGATGATGCCGGACTGGTGGGTCTTCTGGAAGTGCGTGGTGATACCGAGATGCTGGGTGGCCAGGTTGGTGAAGCGGTGGGCGGCAGTTTCGTAGGACACGGCGAAGGCATCCCGAATGTCTTCCACCGCAATTTCCTTCGCAGCCTTGGCTTTCTGAAGGAACTCCACGGTGGCGTGCTCGGGCAGCAGCAGCGCAGCGGCGAAATAGTTGGTCGCCACGCGCTGCGCCAGGAAATCCCCGTAGTTCCGCGGAGTTTCATGGCCCAGGACGTAGTGGCCCAAGGCCTGCAGCAGAACAGACCTGGGATCGTGGTCCTGCCGCTGGTTCTGCGTGAGATAAATTCTGCGGTTCTTCAAATCCGTCACGGAGCGCGTGGAATGGGGCAAATCGCCCACGTGGTGGAGGGTGAAACCGAGATTCTCGGCGATGTCGGCAATGACGTGCTGGCTCAGCGGACCGGTGGTGTAGCCGACCCCTTTGAGGACCTTCTGCGCTTCGGCCTCATACTCGGGGAAATAGTTGCCGCGCTCGCGCATCATGGCACGCAACTCGCCGTTCGCGCGGCGGGCTTCCTCCGGCGTCGCGGCTTGCTCGTTAAGCTTGCGTTCGAGCTCCTGAAGCAGCCCCACCTGCGCCTCGAGAACTTCCAGCGGAAGCCGCGAACTGATGCGGATTTTCGGGAGATTCAGGGACTCGTACAGGGGTCCGCGCTGATACCTTTCGAGCTCGATTTCGAGGGCGGCGCGGCGGCTGGGCGGCTCGGCCCCGAGCAGCTGATCGATGCTTACGTTGAGTGCGGCGGCCAACTGCTGCAGCAGCCCCAGTTTGGGCTCGCGCTTGCCGTTTTCGATCAGGCTCAGCTGGCTTGGAGCAGTCCCGACGGCGGCACTCAAGTCGTCCAGCGTCAGCCCGGCCTGCTTGCGCAGGTGCCGCACGCGGCGGCCAAGGCTGATGACGTCCAGTTCCGGGGACGCAGGGGACGACGACGGCGACACTACTTCGCGATTCCAGCTCACAGGCGACATTTCTTGAGATTACGCGAAGAAGTGCATTTCTTTCCATAGTTTTCCTCTAGAAAGCCTCTTGAAAGTGCAGAAAAGTAGGTCCTACGAAAAAGAAATACAGACCCCGGGCTACCCGGCCGATGCCGCAACGAAGCAGCAGAGGCCGGGCCGGGCACCACCTAGGAGACAGACAATGACCGCTTCATTTGAACCAGCAGAGCAGAGTGCAGAGCAGCAGGCCGCAGCGCTGGAACTTGAATGGTCCGCCAACCCGCGGTGGGAAGGCGTCACCCGTGATTACTCGGCCACCGACGTCGTCCGCCTCCGCGGCCGGGTCTCCGAAGAGCACACCCTGGCCCGCCGCGGCTCGGAGAAGCTCTGGAAGCAGCTCACCGAGGAAGCTCCCACGGGCGGATACACCAACGCTTTGGGCGCACTGACCGGCAACCAGGCTGTCCAGCAGGTCAAGGCCGGTCTCCGGGCCATCTACCTCTCCGGTTGGCAGGTGGCCGCGGATGCCAACCTCTCCGGCCAGACCTACCCGGACCAGTCGCTCTACCCGGCAAACTCGGTCCCGCAGGTTGTCCGCCGCATCAACAATGCCCTGCTCCGCGCCGACCAGATCGAATACTCCGAGGGCGTCAAGACCGTCGAGGACTGGCTCGTCCCGATCGTCGCCGACGCCGAAGCCGGCTTCGGTGGCCCGCTCAACGCCTACGAACTCATGAAATCCATGATCACCGCCGGCGCCTCGGGCGTTCACTGGGAAGACCAGCTGGCCTCGGAGAAGAAGTGTGGCCACCTCGGCGGCAAGGTCCTGATCCCCACGCAGCAGCACATCCGGACACTGAACGCAGCCCGCCTGGCAGCCGACGTCGCCGGTACGCCGACGGTGGTCATCGCCCGCACCGACGCCGAGGCAGCGACCCTGATTACCTCCGACGTTGATGAGCGCGACCAGGAATTCATCACCGGCGAACGCACTGCCGAGGGCTTCTACAAGGTCCGCAACGGCATCGAACCCTGCATCGCCCGTGCCAAGGCCTACGCCCCGTACTCCGACCTCATCTGGATGGAGACGGGCACCCCGGACCTGGAACTGGCCCGCAAGTTCGCCGAATCGGTCAAGGCCGAGTTCCCGGACCAGATGCTCTCTTACAACTGCTCTCCGTCCTTCAACTGGCGCAAGCACCTGGACGACACCACCATCGCCAAGTTCCAGCGCGAACTCGGTGCCATGGGCTTCACGTTCCAGTTCATCACGCTGGCCGGCTTCCACGCCCTGAACTACTCGATGTTCGACCTCGCCCACGGCTACGCCCGTGAAGGCATGAGCGCCTACGTCGAGCTCCAGGAAAAGGAATTCGCCTCCGAGTCACGCGGCTACACCGCCACCAAGCACCAGCGCGAAGTCGGCACCGGCTACTTCGACGACATCGCCACAGCGCTCAACCCGAACGCATCCACCCTCGCACTGGTCGGATCGACCGAAGAGGGCCAGTTCCACTAACCACTTCGCCCAAGGTGAGTTTCCGCTCATCGGAAGGCACGACGGCGGCACTCCCCCGGGTGACGCAGCGGCATGGAGGGGGAACCCGGAAGCGTGCGTAAAAGGGGCCCTGTCCCGGACGCCGGCCGAGCCCTGCGAGGCCAAGCGGCCGGGATGGGGAATAGCACGCGGAGGGTTTCCCCTCCAAGCACAACCGACTCAGGCGAGTGCCGCCGTCGAACATTTTCTTAGGAGTCTTGAAATGAACAGCTTCACCGACAACTTCACTATTAATGGCATTACGTTGACCGCGCAGCCCATTTCGCGGCAGAACGAGGTTTTGACGCCGGATGCGCTCGAGTTCGTCGGCAAGCTGCACCGGGCCACGGCTGATCGTCGCCAGGAGCTGATGCAGGCTCGGCACGCACGTCGTAACCAGATCTCGAGTGGCCAGGATCCGCGTTTCCTGCCGGAGACCGAGGGCATCCGCAATGACCCGTCGTGGCGGGTGGCTCCCCCGGCTCCGGGTCTGGAGGATCGCCGCGTGGAGATTACCGGTCCGGTGGACAAGAAGATGACCATCAATGCCCTGAACTCGGGGGCAAAGGTGTGGCTGGCGGACATGGAAGACTCGTCCACGCCGACGTGGCGCAACGTCATCCAGGGCCAGCTGAACCTGACCGATGCGCTGGAGCGCCGCATCGACTTCACCAGCCCCGAGGGCAAGGAATACAAGCTCAAGTCTGCCGAGGACCTGCCCACCATTGTTGTCCGTCCCCGCGGCTGGCACCTGCCGGAGAAGCACATGCTGATCGATGGCAAGCCGATCGCCGGCGGGATCGTTGACTTCGGCCTGTACTTCTTCCACAACGCCCGGCGCCTCCTGGCCCAGGGCAAGGGACCGTACTTCTACCTGCCGAAGATCGAGAACCACCTGGAAGCCCGGCTCTGGAACGACATCTTTGTGTTGGCACAGGACCTGCTCGGCATCCCGCAGGGCACCATCCGCGCCACTGTGCTGATCGAGACCATCACGGCCGCGTTCGAGATGGAGGAGATCCTTTACGAACTGCGCGACCACGCGAGCGGTTTGAACGCCGGCCGGTGGGACTACATTTTCTCGCTGATCAAGAATTTCCGTACCCGCGGGCCGCGCTTCGTGCTCCCGGACCGCGGCCAGGTCACCATGACCCAGCCGTTCATGCGGGCCTACACCGAGCAACTGGTCCGCGCTTGCCACCGGCGAGGTGCCATGGCAATTGGGGGCATGGCAGCCGCTGTCCCTAACCGCAAGGACGAGGCAGCCAACCAGGCATCGTTTGAAAAGGTTCGTGCCGACAAGACCCGCGAAGCCAACGACGGCTTTGACGGATCCTGGGTGGCCCACCCGGACCTGGTTCCGGTCTGCCGTGAAGTCTTCGACGAGGTGCTCGGGGACAAGCCAAACCAGCTGGGCAAGACCCGCGAGGACGTCACCCCTGATGACCGTGCACTGATCGACATCGCCAGCACGGAAGGCACCATCACCGAGGGCGGCGTGCGCCTGAACATCGAAGTAGGTATCCGCTACATCGAGTCCTGGCTGCGCGGTAACGGGGCCGTGGCTATCCACAACCTCATGGAGGACGCCGCCACCGCGGAGATCTCGCGCTCCCAGCTGTGGCAGTGGATCCACTCCCACGCGATCACCGACCACGGCGACATCATCACCCGCGAATGGGTGGAGGACATGCTGGACGAGGAATTCGCCCGGCTGGAACGCTTCGACGGTGACCGCTTCGCTGATGCCCGCGCCATCTTCGAGGAAGTCACCCTGGCAGAGGAGTTCCCCACCTTCCTGACCATCCCGGCGTACGCCCGTTTCCTCACCGAGGCCCGTGAAGAGGCCACGGCAGAGGAACTCGTCGCCGCCTAGGGAGGCACCACAAGCCCCGCGACACACGCCGCGGACACCACGCCCCGACGCTGGGCTGCCTGCACTCTTCGCAACAAGTGACCCCGATGGTCGGGGAGGCAGCCCAGCAACGGGGCTTCTCCATGTCCGAAGCGCACCCCACTTCGACGACTCGCTGCACGCAAGACGCTTCCTACCGTCTAATCCGCAGCAACCCATCGAAACGGGCAAGCCCGAGCTAGCGTTGCCGGGCCACCCAGCGCACGGACAAGGTGGTGCATATGCAGAACGCGAGCACGGAGCCGAGGATCACGAAAAGCGGGACGGTCCAGCCGCCGGAAACACTGTGCACGAAACCAACGATGGTGGGCGCCAGCGCCGCGAAGCAGTAGCCAACGCCCTGCACGACGGCGGACATCTTCCCGGCCGCTGCCTGGGAGTGTGCGAACTTGATGATGGCAATGAAGATCACCGTGATGCCACCGCCTTGCGCAATGCCTCCCATGGAGGACCACAGCCACCAGAACCCGGGAGCCAGCAACAGGCCCACGGGAACGGTCAGCCACAACGCACTCAAGGTGACCGCCACCGTTGTCGTACTGGCCAAGCGGGCCAGGAGCGGTACGCCCAGGCCGCCAACAATCGCTAAGATCTGGAAGAGCGAGGAACCGGCACCGGCTTCGGCGGCGCCCATGGCGAGCTCATCCGCGAGGAAGCTTGGCAGCCAGGCCGTGACTCCGTAGTAGGAGAAGGCCTGGCCAGCAAAACCGAGCGTCAGGCCAGCTGTCAGCCAGCCGACGCCGGCCACCTGGCCGGCCCCCGTTGCGGCAGGGACGGGAACAGCGGCAGGAACAAAAGCACGCCGCGCACCAACTGTGGGCACCCAGAACAGGATCGCGGCCAACGCCAGCAGTGCGCTGGCGGCAAGGGCCAGCCGCCAACCCACCAACTCCGCCAGAGGTGCTGTGGCTACGGATGTCAGGAACGAGCCGATGTTGAGCGCAGCCGTGTAGACCCCCATGGCGGTGTCCTGGCGGCGCGGTGCGAAGTCGCGCCTGATGATGAGCGGCACCGCGATATTGCCGATGGTGATGGCCAAACCAATGATGACCGTTCCGGCCATGACCAGGGCACCGCCGCCGCTGGAGCGGATCACCACACCGGCCAACACCCCAACCAGGGTGAGCATCACGGCGAATTCAGCTCCGAGGCGGCGTCCGGCCAACGAGGCCAAAGGGGACGCCAGGGAGAAACAGAGCACGGGAATTCCGGTCAGCAGCCCGAGTTCCACTGGCGAGAATCCGAGGTCCCGCCGCAGGGAATCCACCACTGGCGCCACGGCTACGAAAGGGCCGCGCATGTTCAGGGCAATGAGCCCAATGCACGCAAGGATCAGCCAGCCACGTGGGACTTTGGCGAGGAACTGACTCATTGGACGGACCGGGAGGGGGAGAAAATAGGCATCACTTTCATTGCTATCACGCCGCCGCAGGGCAGCCGGTCACAAACAAGACTTAGCCGGCAGCTTGCAGCGTGGCTTCGATCACGGCCGGCGAAAGAACATGTTGCGTGACCATTTGGCTCGCGCCCAGGATGGCCGCACGGTCCCCGGCCATGGTGATACCGATGCGCAGGTGGGTGGTGGCCAGTGGCAGGGAACGCCTGTAGACCACTTCGCGGATTCCGGCTACGAGGTGTTCGCCGGCTTCCCCCACGCTGCCGCCAATGATGATCATGGACGGATTGAGCAGGTTGACCACCGTGGCCAGTACATCGCCGACGTCACGGCCGGCCTGCCGCAGTGCCTGGATAGCTTGCAGGTTTCCCTCGCCCACCAGGCGCAGCACGTCCGCGCCGGTGGCAGCTTCGAGCCCTTGGGCCTTGAGTTGGCGGGCGACGGCGGGACCTGAGGCCATCGCTTCAAGGCAGCCGTGGTTGCCGCACCGGCAGAGGACGTCATCGCCTCGGGGAACGCGGACGTGGCCGAGGTCGCCGGCAGTGCCGTTGGCGCCGCGTTGCAGTTCACCGCTGCTGATGATCCCGGCGCCGATGCCGGTGGCAACCTTGATGAACAGGAAGTTGTCGTGGTCGGGCCAGAATGCGGTCCGTTCACCGAGGGCCATGATGTTGACGTCGTTGTCCACCAACACCGGAACGGGCAGCAATCGCTGAACGTAAGTGACGACGTCGAATCCGTCCCAGCCGGGCATGATGGGCGGTTTAACGGGCCGCCCGGTGGCGTGCTCGACCGGTCCTGGCAACCCGATGCCAATCCCGGCGAGGTCCCCGGGCTCCCGCCCCGCCTCGGCGAGGAGCTCACGTCCCGCGGCAACCAAGCGGCCCAACACCACTTCGGGGCCGTCGGCGACTTCCTGGACGAGCCGGCGCTCAGCGAGAATGCTGCCGCTGAGGTCGGTGACGGCAACGATCACGTGGGTGGCTCCGACGTCGACCGCCAGGACCACGCGGGCAGCGGGGTTGAAAGCGAAGCGCGACGGCGGCCTGCCGCCGCTGGAGCTGGCTTCCCCTGCCGGACCGACCAGACCCGAACTAATCAGGGCATCGATGCGGGACGCGACCGTTGAACGGGCGAGCCCAGTGGTGACGGCAAGTTCGGCACGGGTGCGGGCCTGGCCGTCGCGGAGAAGCTGGAAAAGATCGCCAGCGCGAGAAAGATTGCCGGCCTCAACTGCGGAGGCATTTCCGGCATCGTGTGCGCTGACTGAAGGCATGCCTTTAGTGAAGCACGATTGCTTATGCGTGTCATGCATCAGAAGTATGTCGGCCTTATTTCAACTTTTGCTTGACGCTCGACAAAAGTCCCCTTAGGTTGTGATGAGCAGCACATCAAGGCGATCGATATGCACCATCTCCCCCGTCGATTCACCTCAAGAAGTCCGCTTACGAAGAGGTAACTGAACTTGTCCAGCCACACAGACGCCACACGCCCCTTGGGCGTTGGCATCCTCGGCGCCGGCCCGGTCACCCAGGCCATCCACTTGCCGTCCCTCGCCCGGCTCGGCGATCTCCTCACCGTCCGCCACATCATGGACGTCGACCCCTCGGTCGCCGGGTCAGTCGCCGCCCGCGTCGGCGCCACGCACAGCACCAGCGTCGAAGCCCTCCTCAGCGATCCCGCCGTTGAGATTGTCGCGATCTGCAGCCCCCACCAGTTCCACGCCGAACAAGTCATCGCCGCCTGCCGTGCCGGCAAGAAGGCGGTCCTCTGCGAGAAGCCTTTTGCCATGAACGCCGGAGAAGCCGCACGAATCTCGGCAGTCAGTGCCGAGACGGGCGTGCCGATCATCGTCGGTGCCATGCACACGTTCGATCCGGGCTGGCTCGCCGCCCAGGACAACTGGGGCGACCTCCCGGAGACCACGCACACCATCCGCTCCTCGATCGTCCTCCCACCCAACGCCCGGTTCGAGGACTTCGCGACCGAGATCATCACACGCCCCGCTGGCGGCACTCCTGATTACTCCGACCCTGAGGTCATCAAGGGCGCACTCCGGGGCGGCATCATGGGCCTGGCCATCCACGACCTCCCGCTGATCCGCCGGTTCACCCCGGATTTCAAGGACATCGAGGTGCTCGAGGCACGCCACGTCCGCCCCTTCGGTTACGTCATCTCACTGCGCACTCCCACCCGGACCATCGAACTCCGCGCGGCAATGAACAACACGTGGAAGCCGGAATGGAGCTTCGAAGCCGTCTCCGATGCCGCTGCCCTGCGCATCGACTTCACACCGTCATACGTGCAGGCCGGTTCAGCCACCGCCACCCTGACGGAGGGCACCAAGACCACGGTGCTCGGTCCCTTCGACCACAACGGTTACGAAGGTGAGTGGCGCGAACTCGCGGCCCTGGCCACGGGAGCGAAGCAGCCGCCCACCGCGCAAACCCTCATTGACGACCTGACCTTCGCGTTGGACATTGCCGACGCCACGGTAGCCAGCCTTGAGACGCAGCACGCCGTTACCGACGGAATCCGCGCATGAGCCACACGTACACAGTCAAAGCTGCGCCCGAGGCGCAGGCGGCCGGTGCCGTGGCGTTGGTGGTCGCGTCCCTGCCCGAATCGTTCGGTCCGGCCGCCGAAGCAAAAGCCGACGTAGTTGTCGTTTCCGGCCAGCCCGGATGGACCATCGAGGCAGCCACCGCCATTGACGAAGGGGCACGCGGCATTGTGGTGGTCAACCCCGCACCGGAAAACACCGACTCCCTCGCGGCAGTCGCCGAACGCAGCAACACCGCAGTGGTCCTCGACCAGCGCTGGGCATCCAACCCAGCAATGCCGGCAGCCGAGGACGCAGTCCGCACCCTCGCCGGACGTGCCGCGATGCTCGACTCCGTCGCAACCGCTCCGGCCGGCACCAGCGCCGGTGAGGTACTAGCGGACCATCTTGCCGCCGTCGTACGCGTCACCGGTCCGTTGGACGGCCTCCGCGTCCTCCACCGCGGACCACGGGGCTACACGGCGACGGCGGTGCTCGCCAACGGCGCGCCGGTGGCACTGCAAGGCATCCTGTCTGACGCCCGGCCTGCGGCCCTGCAGCTCAGCATGCTGGTTGACGACGGCGGCGTCAGCCTCACGCTGCCCGAACCGTCTGCAGCGTGGCCGGCCAGGGTCAAGGTCACCGGTCCGCACGGCGAACTGCTTCTGCCCACCCTGTACGAGTCCGCCCACCGCGCCACGTGGCGCCGGCTGAAGGAACACCTCGACGCAAGCACTGTCCCCTCAGATCTGCGTCTGTTCGCGGAACTGATCGAATCCGTTTCCACCCTCACCTGAATCACCGCACCACAAAGCAGTACAAGCCATTCAGTATCCGTTTGCCCTACTCAAAGTTGAGCTGGACCGGCGTACCGACGCGGACTCCGCGTTGCCGGTCCCGAAAGGAATCACTATGAATGTTCAGTCCACAGCCAACAAAGCATTCTCCCGCCGCGGCTTCCTCGGCCTCACCGCCGCAGCGGCCTCAGTGCCGCTGCTCGCCGCCTGCGGAGGCGGCTCAGCCAGCCAGGGCGGCGGTGGCGGCGGCGCCGGTGGCACCATCAAGTTCTGGGATATGCCGTGGGCAACCCCGGCCTACAACGATTCCGCCAAGAAGATCGCTGAAGGCTTCTCCGGCGCCAACAGCGCCAAGGCCAACTACCAGATCATCCAGTGGAACAACTTCTACCAGACGTTCTCCTCGGCGATCGCTTCCAAAACCGGTCCGGCTGTTTCCACCGGTGGTGGCTTCCAGGCGTTCCAGTTTGATCAGCAGGGCCAGATCGCCTACGCAGACAAAGTCATCGAGAAGATGAAGGCCAACGGCCAGTTCGACGACTTCCTGCCGGGAGTGCTGGATCCGTTCAAGTCGGACAAGGGCTATGTCGCAGTTCCGTGGCAGCTGGACATGCGCGTGTTCTGGTACCGCAAGTCGCTGTTCGAGAAGGCCGGCGTGTCACTGCCCACCGACTGGCCTTCACTGCTCGAAGCCGGCAAGGCACTGAAGAAGGTTGGCGCGTTCGGTTTCGCCACCGGCGCTGGATCAGGCAACAACTACGGCAACCACTCCATGATCATGATGATGGTCAACAACGGCGGCGGCGTCTGGAACAAGAACGGCGAACTGGACCTCCTCAACGACCGCAACGTCGAAGCCATGGAATTCGTCCTGGAACTCGTATCCAACGGCATCATCGATCCTGCCGCGGTCAGCTACACCACGGACAACATGTCGGCACAGTGGAAGGACGGCAAGGCAGGATTCGGCCTCTTCCAGGTCAACGTTCCCCAGCGCGTGGGCGACACCTCCGGCGACCTGCTGGTGGCCGATCCCATCACCGGCCCGCACGGCGACAAAGCCACCATCGTGTTCCCGAACAACATCATGATGTACAAGAACACCCCCTCCCAGGAGGCCTCCGAAGAGTTCCTTGTCTACTACATGGGCCAGCTCAAGGAACTGTGGAAGCAGAAGCTCATGTCCGCGCTTCCGGTCTTCAAATCGATCACCGAAACGCCCGAGTTCGCCAATGACCCCAACAACGTCAAGATCGTCAAGGACTGGCAGCCCATCGCCAAGACGTTCGCTTCCCAGGGCAGCACCCTCAACGCCAACCTCGCAGCCCTCGACGGCGGCCAGGCCCTCAACCAGTTCAGCCAGTCCATCCTGACCGGCCAGGCAAAGGACGCCAAGAGCGCCCTGCAGACCTTCCAGTCCGGCCTTGAATCCGTCCTGAAGAAGTAGGACGGATCCAACCATGACATCCACCACCGCACCTTCGGGCTTGTCCCGGGCCCGCCGGGGGCTCGCCCCCGGCGGGCCGGGGGCCTCCCCTGGTAAACGCAAGAGCAAACTGAGCGCGCAAACCACCAGGACCTTCTTCTGGCTCCTGCTGCCTTCCGTGGTCCTGCTGGTCCTGATCCACGGCTATCCGTTGATCCACGCCGCGGTCCAGGCCACCCACGACGGCGACCTGCTCCAGACCGGAAACTTCGTTGGCGGGGAAAACTTTGCCCACGTCCTGTCCTCGCCGGCGTTCTGGAAGGCTGCACAGTTCACCCTGTGGTTCACGATTGTTGGCGTGTTCGGCTCCTGGCTTGTTGGCCTGGGACTGGCCCTGCTGCTGCGGACCAAAATCCCCGCAGGCAATACCTTCAAGGTCCTGTTGCTCCTGCCGTGGGTGGTGCCGATCGTTGTCTCCTCCACCGCGTGGAACTGGCTGGTTGCCACACCTGACAGCCTGATCCCCTCGATCTTCCGGGGCCTCGGCCTGGGAACCCCACTGTTCCTGGCCGACCCGACCCTCGCGTCCATCACTGTCATGGTGTTCAAGGTCTGGGTTTCCTTCCCCTTCATGATGATGATGATCTCCGCGGCCCTGGCCGCGGTGGACACCACCGTCTACGAAGCGGCCAGCATGGATGGTGCCAGCCGTTGGCAGCAGTTCACCCAGATCACCCTGCCCCTGATCGCCCGCTCCACGTACATCTCGTGGATCCTCATGACCATCTTTTGCGTCAACGACTTCCCCACCATCTACCTCCTCACCGGCGGTGGGCCGGTCAGCGCCACCACCTCGCTGGTGGTTCTGGCCTACCGGACCGTCTTCCAGGACTTCGCCACCGGCCCAGGCGTTGCCATCGCCTTCCTCATGACCATGACCCTGGTTGTCATCTCCGTCATCCTGTACCGCCAGATCCGAAAGTCGAGCGTCGAATAATGAGCGCTGTACTCCACGCCCACCCCGAATCCGGCCCGGCCCTCGGCATCAGCGAATCAGGCAAAACACGCCGGGTCCTTTCCGAAGCCGGCATGCGCGGACGCTGGTGGCGTTTTGTCCTGATCCTGGCCATCACTGTGATCGTCCTGGTACCCATCATGGTCACCGTGGTCCTCGCCTTCACGCCAGGGCCCAACAGCACCGCTACCGGGTTCACCTTCGAAAACCTTGCCAATGTCTTCAACGGAACACTGGCCGCGACATGGCTGCAGAACAGCCTGGTCACCACACTCTCCACCGTTGTGGTCTCCGTTGCCGTGGCAGCGCCGGCGGGCTACGTCCTGTCCCGCGGCCGGTCAAAGGCAGTCTCCGGTTACTCCCTGCTCCTGTTCGTGATGCAGTCCCTGCCGATCATCACCTCAGTGGTTCCGCTGTTCATCCTCTTCGCAGGGATGGGACTGGTGGACAACCTGCTGGGCATCACCATCATCTACGTCGGTTCCACCATGACCGTCGCCACCTGGATGATGGCCGCCTACTTCGATTCGATTCCCATCAGCCTCGAAGAAGCATCCTGGATCGATGGCTGCTCGGTGTTTGGTTCCTTCACCAAGGTGGTGCTGCGTAACTCCTTGCCCGGCATCCTTTCCACGGCGATCTTTGCTTTCCTGCTCGCTTGGAACGACTACCTCGTGGCCATCGTCTTCCTCCGCTCCAATGAGATCTTCACCCTCCCCATGGGTGTCCAATCCTTCTTCCAGCAGAACGCCACAGACTGGACCTCCGTGATGGCGCTGGCCGTGGTCATGATGCTTCCCCCGATCATCGTTTTCGCCACGTTGAACAAGTACTTCAGCGTTGGCGGAATCGGTGGCTCCCTCGCCGGGCGCTAACTAGACTGGCGCCAACGCCTGAATTCCCTGCATAACCCACTCCCGCAAAGGAAAACAATGTCGTACTCACTCCAGCTGTATACCCTCCGCAATGCCATCCAGGAGGACCTGCCTGGAACCATCAAAAAGGTCGCAGAGATCGGTTTCACGCAGGTTGAACCGTACAACTTCGTGGCCACCGCAGCGGAGCTCGGGGCTGCCCTGAAGGAAAACGGCCTGACCGCTCCTTCAGGACACGCACCGCTTCTGTCGGCCGACCAGGACGAAATCTTTGCCGCCGCCAAGGAACTGGGCATCACCACCGTGATCGACCCGTTCCTCCCGGCCGAGCACTGGCAGGACGCCGAAACCATCCAGGGTACGGCAGCCAAGCTCAACGCCGCGGCGAAGAAGGGTGCGGAGTACGGCATCCGCGTGGGCTACCACAACCACGCGTGGGAACTGGAGTCCACCATCGAGGGCAAGACCGCGCTGGAGTACTTCGAGGGCCTGTTGGATCCGGAACTCGTCCTCGAGGTAGACACCTACTGGGTTGCTGTGGGCGGCCAGGACCCCGTGGAACTCCTGGCCCGGCTCGGTGACCGCGTGAAGCTGATCCACATCAAGGACGGCCCGGGCAACACTGACACCAAGGCCCAGCAGCCCGCAGGCCAGGGCACCATCCCCGTCCTGGACGTCATCGCCGCAGCGAAGTCCCTGGAGGTTGGCGTCGTTGAATTTGACGACTATTCAGGCGACATCTTCCAAGGAATCACGGAAAGCCTCGCATTCCTCAATGCAGAATCGGCAGGTGCCAAGGCATGAGCTTCACACCTTCCACCCGTAAAGGCACTGTAGGCGTAGCCGTCATTGGTGCAGGCAACATCAGCAAGCAGTACCTGGACAACCTCACCACCTTCCCGGACGTCAAGGTCCTGGTCATCGCCGACCTCTTCGAAGAGGCAGCGAAGGCACGCGCCGAGGAATACGGGATCCCCGAATGGGGTGCCCCGGAGCTGGCGCTGAACCATCCCGACGTCGAAATCATCGTGAACCTGACCATCCCGGCAGCGCACGTGGAGGTAGCGACAGCTGCGGTCAACGCCGGCAAGCATGTCTGGACCGAGAAGCCCTTCTCCCTGGACCGCGAATCCGGGCTGGGCCTGCTCAAGGCCGCCGACGCCGCGGGCATCCGCCTGGGCACCGCACCGGACACGTTCCTTGGTGCGGGCCTGCAGACCGCGCGACGGATCATCGAGCGCGGTGATATCGGCACGCCGCTGACCGGCATGACCACGTTCCAGACCCCCGGACCGGAATCCTGGCACCCGAACCCTGCGTTCCTGTTCCAGCACGGCGCCGGACCCTTGTTCGACATGGGCCCGTACTACCTGACCGCACTGATCCAGACCTTCGGATCGATCCGGAAGGTGGCCGCCGTCGGCTCCTCCGCGAAGGCGACCCGCGTGATCGGTTCCGGTCCCAAGGCCGGCGAGGAATTCGCCGTCGAGGTCCCCACGCATGTTTCGGCCATGGCGCAGTTCGAAGGCGGCCAGTCCTCGCACAGTGTGTTCTCGTTCGAGTCGCCGCGCCAACGCATGGGCTTCGTGGAAATCACCGGCTCGGAGGCGACGCTCTCGCTGCCGGACCCGAACTATTTCGACGGCGACCTGAAGCTGTGGCGTCCGGGCGCGGAAGAACCCGAGATCATCGCCGCGACAGGTCCCGCCAACGGCCGTGGGCTGGGTGTGCTGGACATGGCCCGGGCCCTGCGTGCCGGCACCCCGCACCGCGCCACCGGCGACCTCGCGTACCACGTGCTGGACAGCATGGTATCCATCGCGGAGTCCGTGGAATCCGGCACGTTTGTGGACGTCACCAGCAACGCCCCCACCTCGGCCGCCCTCCCGGAGGACTGGGCACCGGAAACCGCGACACTCTAGAAAACCCCAGCGAAACCAGCGAACCCAGCGAGGAAACGAACCATGAGCACGCCCACACACTCGTCCCTGCCTTCCGACCGCCCACTGGGCGTGGCCGCCATCGGCTACGCCTTTATGGGGAAGGCCCACTCGAATGCGTGGCGGAACGTGGCTAGTTTCTTCGACGTCCCGGCCTTCGAGCAGAAGGTCCTCGTGGGCCGGGACGCCGCCCAGGTGGCCGAAGCCGCCGCCAAGTATGGTTGGGCGGAATCGGCCACTGATTGGCGCTCAGTCATTGACCGGGACGACATCGACATCATCGATATCTGCGCACCGGGCTGGATGCACGCCGAGATCGCCATCGCAGCCCTCGAAGCCGGCAAGCATGTCCTCGTGGAAAAGCCGCTCGCCAACACCCTGGGCGAGGCTGAACTCATGACCGCCGCCGCTGAGAAGGCCCGCAAACGCGGGGTCCAGTCCATGATCGGCTTCAACTACCGCCGCGTCCCCGCCCTTGCCTTGGCCCGCGAACTCATCGCCGAAGGCCGCCTCGGCACCGTCCGCCACATCCGCGCAGCCTACCTGCAGGACTGGCTCTCCGACTCCGAGTCGCCCATGACCTGGCGGCTCCGCAAAGAAACCGCCGGATCCGGCGCCTTGGGCGACATCGCCTCCCACGCCATCGACCAGGTCCTCTACCTCCTGGGCGACGCCGTCACGGAAGTCTCCGGCCGCCTGCACACTTTTGTCGACCAGCGTCCCGGCCCCAACGGCCCGGAACAAGTAACCGTCGACGACGCCGCCTGGGCAACATTGGGCCTCGCCTCCGGAGCAATCGCCTCGGTGGAAGTCAGCCGGGTAGCGACGGGCAGGAAGAACTCCCTCACACTCGAAATCTACGGCGACAAGGGCACTCTCCTGTTCGATCTGGAAGCCCTCAATGAACTGGGTTTCCTGGATGCCACCCTGCCTGTCCGGGAACAGGGATTCCGTCGGATCCTGGTCAACGAACCCGAACACCCCTACCTTGAAGCGTGGTGGCCGCAGGGACACATCATCGGCTGGGAACACACGTTCACGCACCAAATCCGGGACTTCCTCCTCGCCATTCGCGACGGAAGCCAGCCGTCGCCGTCGTTCGAAGAAGGACTCAACGTCCAACACATTCTGGCCGCGATCGAAGAGTCAGCGGCCGCCAAAAGTTCACTGATCCAGCTCAACGCAACCCCTATTGAAGGAGCCTGACATGCCCCGCCCGTACACCCTGTTCACCGGCCAGTGGGCCGACCTCCCCTTCGAGGAAGTCGCGCGCCTTGCCTCGGGCTGGGGCTACGACGGCCTGGAAATCGCCGTCTCCGGAGACCACCTGGACGCCTGGCGCTGGGACGAACCCGGCTACGTCGAGTCCAAGCTGGCTGTGCTGGAGAAGTACAACCTGAAGGTCTGGGCCATCTCCAACCACCTCAAGGGCCAGGCAGTCTGCGATGACCCGATCGACTTCCGCCACGAAGCCATCGTCGGCTCCAAGGTGTGGGGCGACGGCGATCCCGAAGGCGTCCGCCAACGAGCCGCAGAAGAAATGAAGCACACCGCCCGCCTGGCCAAGGCGCTCGGCGTGGACACCGTGGTTGGGTTCACCGGCTCCTCCATCTGGCAGTACGTGGCCATGTTCCCACCCGTCCCCGAGAAGGTCATCGACGCCGGCTACCAGGACTTCGCCGACCGTTGGAACCCCATCCTGGACGTCTTTGACGAATGCGGTGTCCGCTTCGCCCACGAAGTCCACCCGAGTGAGATCGCCTACGACTACTGGACCACTGTCCGCACACTCGAAGCGATCGGACACCGCGAAGCGTTCGGCCTGAACTGGGACCCCTCCCACTTCATGTGGCAGGGCATCGATCCCGTGTCCTTCATTTGGGATTTCAAGGACCGGATCTACCACGTGGACTGCAAGGACACCAAGCTCCGCCCCACCGGCCGGAACACCGTCATGGGCTCGCACCTGCCCTGGGGCGACCCCCGCCGTGGCTGGGACTTCGTCTCCGCAGGACGCGGCGACGTGCCGTGGGAATCGTCCTTCCGTGCCCTCACCGCCATCGGCTACGACGGCCCCATCAGCATCGAGTGGGAAGACGCCGGCATGGACCGACTCCACGGCGCCCCCGAAGCCCTCGCCGCGCTCAAGAAGTTCGACTTCCCGGCGTCGCAGACCAGCTTCGACGCTGCCTTCAGCAGCAAGGACTAGCTCGTGGCCGACGCGACCCGCACCCTTCAACCCGGTCAGCGTTGCGAGGTGTGGGTCGCGTCGGTATCCGGCGCATCCCAACTGCTGTACAGCACCGATCGCATCCTGCTGGAGGCGCCCAACTGGACTTTGGATGGTACGGCGCTGGTCCTCAACGGGGACGGCAAGTTGTGGACCCTGGACGTTTCAGGTGGCGAACCCGTAGAAGTTCCGCTGACCGGTGCGCCGGACCTGAACAACGATCACGTGCTCGCGCCCGACGGCTCCCGCATCTACCTTTCAGCCAACGACGGCCACATTTACCAGGCCGCACTGGCCGGCGGCCCGGTCGACAGGATCACCGAAGACGACGGCGCTTTCCATTTCCTCCACGGCGTCAGCCCAGACGGCAGGGAGTTGGCCTACGTGGGTATCGAGGCGGGCGACTTTACGCAGCCCGGTCGCCTTATGACCATAGCGTCCGACGGCGGCGCTGCCGCCCGGGTGGATGTTGGGCCCGGCCACTGCGACGGGCCGGAATACTCGCCGGATGGCCAGTGGATTTACCTCAATACTGAGTCCTTCACTTCTGCTCCCGGCCACGCCCAGCTGGCCCGGATCCGACGGCATGGGAGCGGTTTCGAGCGGCTCCTCACGTCAGACTCCGTCGACTGGTTCCCGCATCTCTCCCCCGACGGCCGCTTCGCGACGTACATCCGGTTCCCCAGCGGAACCGAAGGCCATCCCGCCGACTTGCCGGTCGCCGTCGTCCTTGTATCCACCGAAGACTGGACCACGTCCCTCCAAACGTGGCCACTTTTCGGCGGCCAAGGTACCCTCAACGTCAACAGCTGGTCGCCGGATTCCACGCGTTTTGCGTTTGTGGCGTACCCGCTCACCGACCCATCAAAGGACTAAGCCCGTGACCTTCAGCAATGGCACTTCCGACGGCACCATCCGCTGGGGAATTCTCGGCACCGGCTTCATCGCCGGACTGCAAACCAAGGATCTGAAGGAAAACGGCTTCACGGTTCAGGCTGTCGGATCGCGGTCGCTGGAATCGTCCAAGGCTTTCGCCGCAGAGCACGGCGTCACCACAGCGCACGGCAGCTATGAAGACCTGGTGGCCGATCCCTTGGTCGATGTGGTTTACATAGCCACCCCACACCCCATGCACCACGCGAATTCTTTGTTGGCCCTGAACGCGGGCAAGCACGTGTTGGTGGAGAAGTCCTTCACCATGAACGCGCGCGAGGCTCAGGACATTGTTGAGTTGGCCGGCTCGAAAAGACTCGTGGCGCTCGAGGCCATGTGGACGAGGTTCCTCCCCCACATGATCCGAGTGCGCGAGGTCATCGCTGCGGGCACCATCGGCGAGGTCCGGAAGGTGGTGGCCAGCCACAACCAAAGCCTGCCCAAGGATCCCGCGCACCGGCTGAATGATCCCGCACTGGGTGGTGGGGCCCTGCTGGACCTCGGCATCTACCCCATCTCGTTCGCTTTCGACATCCTGGGTACGCCAGCCGCGATCCGCGCGAGCGCTTCGATGACGCCCACTGGCGTGGACCGGCAGACGGCAGCAATTTTTGATTACGACGGCGGTGCGCAGGCTTTGGTGGACTGCGAACTGGACGCTGCGAGCGCCAACCGGGCCATGGTGCTCGGCACCGAGGGTTGGATCGACATCGAGCACACCTGGTACAACCCTGTTCCCTTCACCGTTTTCAAAGCCGACGGGGAGGTGCTGGAACGATACGACCAGCCCGTGAACAGCAGGGGCATGCAGTACCAGGCAGCTGAACTGGAACGTCTGGTCCGCGAGGGTTCCACTGCCGGAACCATCCTTCCGCCCGAAGAGACCGTGGCCATCATGGCCGCCATGGACGAGATCCGCCGGCAGATCGGCCTGAGCTACACCGCTGATGCCGCATGAGCGACTCACCCCGCCTCGTGGAACTCCGCCAGCAGGAGGAAGAACTGGTCTTCGCAGCCTTCGACAACCATGATGCCTGGCGGCTGGGCTCGCTGATCGCCAACCACGCGATCTCCGCCGGGTTTGGTGTGGCAATCGATATTCGCCGCCACAACATCGTGCTCTTCCGCTGCGTCCTTCCAGGGGCAACCTCGGACCAGGAAGAGTGGATCCGCCGGAAGGCTGCATCCGTGCTGCGGTTTGAGCACAGCACGGCCTTGCTGGATGAACAGTTCGCTGAGCGCAACCCGCTTGGCGGTGGGTGGCTCGCTCCGGAGGACTACACCTTGGCAGGTGGCTCCTTCCCGATCAGGGTCCGCGGCGCGGGTGTCATCGGGGCGATCACCGTGTCCGGGTTGTCCTCCGATGAGGACCACCAGCTGGTGGTGGACGGGATCCGGAGCTACTTGAAGACGGTGGGCTGACGTCAGGCCAGGTACAGCACCATCAGGTTCTCCTCGCAGAGGGCTAATGCCGTAGTCCCGCACGGCATCGATGAGGTCGGCGGGAATGCCGCTCAGCCCACAACCGCCGCCGGCCCATGTCGTGCCTGTTGAGGTTCTTACTTCTGCCCTTGAGGGGCTTGCGCTGACTATTGACCCGGAGCGGGTGTCAAGATATCTTGACACCATGACTGACGGGCCGGGGTCTATTCAGCGGGATCTCGACAAGCCCGACGTCCACGACCCGCTCAACCTCTGGGAAGACTTCACGGCAGACGTAGCCTGGCGCGAAGTATCCGCTCTGGAGGCCTTGCGGGTGAATGCACGAGCTGTTGACCGGCTTACCGCCAAGCGCTGGTACGTCATGAAAGCAGCCCGTGAGGCCGGCGCGACGTGGTCCCAGATCGGTCAGGCGCTCGGGGTCACCAGACAAGCGGCCTATGACTTCTACCGCCGCAAAACGGAAACGCAGGAGAAATACGCTCCCGGTCCTACAGACTCCGAGGCCGACCGCGCAGTTCTGGAAAGCGATCTCTAGAAGGTAAGAATGTGTCAGCTGATGGGCGCGTCCGCGGAGGGGGTATCCGGTCTTGATGGAACGGGCAGTTGTAGCGATTGTTAAATGCGTCGGCGGCGAATATGGCTGAAAGGGACAGCCGGATTTCAGAGGGACGCGTCTCGTACGGATTTCCGTTACCCGACGGCGAGGTGTGCCCCACCGGCTCGTTTCGGCTCTCGGTGCAGACGGGCAAGTGCAAGTGGTCCGATGGATTGTTCCGGATCCACGCCTACTCCAGGGGTGAGGTTGTCCCCACGAAGGACCTGATCCTGGCGCACAAACACCCGGAGGACCGGGATGCGTCCAGGCAGTTTATCGCCATACTGGCCCGGGACGGCGGGCAGGGATCGAACTTCCACCGCATCATCGACAGCAAAGGCAAGGAACACCGGGTCCTGACCGTTGCCGAGGCCGACTGGAACGAGAAAGGGCAGGTCGCGTCCATCCACGGGCTCATGATTGACCTGACGCGGGCCATAGCGATTGAAAGTGGTCATGCTGCCGCGGCCGCCCTGGTCAACGCCTATGCCAGCCGGGAACTGATCGAGCAAGCCAAGGGCATCCTCATGGCCAGCTTCAACCTCAGCCCCTCCGCGGCATTTGACCTCCTTTCACGACACAGCCAGAACACCAACACGAAACTCGCCGTACTCGCCGCCGGACTCGTTGCCTCTGCGGAACACGGACGCATCCAGCAGGTTCTACGCGCCTGGGCCACCTAAAGCCTGTTACCGGCCTAAGAGACGCCAGGACTCGCACCTGCACATGGAAAGACCTCGTTCGCTCCCGCCTGATCGACCGGCAAACGAGTTATCGACGAGGACGCGCAGTGGAGCCGTCACCGCCCCTTCAGCATGTACCGCCTCTCCGGACGTCCGACGCCGTACTTGAGGCGGACGTCCAAGGCACCTTCGTCGTGGAGGTACTCAAGGTAGCGGCGGGCGCTCACACGGGAAGTTCCCAGCTGTTCGGCAACCTCGGCGGCGGACAGGTCTCCGAGCGCGGACTTGAGCGCGGATTCGACCAATTCGAGGGTCTCCACGCTGCAGCCCTTGGGCAGTGACCGCTCCGAGACGCTGACACCGAATACCCGGTTGACGTCGGCTTGTTCAGCCTGGTCCTTGGAAGAATCCAGTCCTTGGTAGGCGCTGAGATAGTGCTCCAGCCTTTCCTGCAGGTCCGCTTGGGAGAACGGCTTGATCAGGTAATGCACTATCCCGCCACGCAGGGCTTTGCGCACTGTCTCCACTTCCCGGGCGGCACTGATCACCAGTACGTCCAGGTCCGGGGCCACGTCCCGGAGCTGGTGCATCAGGTCCAGGCCACTGATGTCCGGAAGGTGGATGTCCAATAGCACCAGGTCGGGTTGAAGGCGTTCGGTTTCGATCACGGCACGGGCTCCGGTGTGGGCCACTCCCACCACTTCAAAGTGGGGTGTTCTCTGGATGAACCCGGCGTGCACTTTGGCCACCATGAAGTCATCGTCGACAATCAGGACCTTGATCACGGCTGCGCTGCCTCTTTCTTTGCGTGTGAATCCTGCTTTGTGAACCGGGCGGTGAACACGGCACCAGTGTCGTTGGCCACGGTCAGGTCCCCTCCGCTGCGCCGGCAAATCACCCGCGAGAGCGCCAGCCCAAAGCCTCGGGCGTCTCCGGGGCCCGGGTCCTTGGTGGAGAAGCCCTGCCGGAAAATCTCTTCTGCGGAATCCGAGGGTACGCCGGGGCCGTTGTCCCGCACGGTGACAGTGACGCCGTCCACCGAGTCGGCCACCAGGATGGTGACCGCTGCCCCCGCAAGCCCGGTGACGGCGTCGAACGCGTTATCCACCAGGTTCCCCACCACGGTGGTGACGTCCCGGGAGAGTTCCTCGGGCACCGGCGAAAGAGTGGATTCAGGATCCAAGTGCACGTCCACGCCGCGTTCGGTAGCGAGGCTGGTCTTGGCGATCAGCAGGGCCGCGAGCGCGGGGTCCTGGATGCGGCTGGTGACGTCGTCATTGAGCCGGGTGCGTTCCACGGTGGCGCCGTTGACGAACTGCACTACGGAGTCGTATTCGCCGATCTGGATCAAGCCTGAAATGACGTGGAGTTGGTTCGCGAATTCATGCGCTTGCGCCCGCAACGTGTTGGTGACCGTACGGGTGGCGCCCAGTTCGCTCTCCAAGGAGGACAGTTCTGTCCGGTCCCTCAGGGTTGTCACGGAACCGATGTCTCGACCGTGCGAATGCAGGGCCACCCGGTTCATCACCACCAGCCGTTCACCTACCAGCACCAGCTGGTCCGGGTCTGCTTGGTCGCGCGTCAGGACGGTCTTCAGCGCAGGGTCCACATGAAGGGACCGGAGTTTCTTGCCGACGCAGTCCGCTGGAAGACCCAGGAGCTGCCGGGCGCTTTGGTTGGCCACGGTGATCCGTTCGTGGGGATCCAGCGCGACAACGCCTTCTTTCAACCCCTGCAACATGGCTTCGCGGTTCTCCACCAGACCTGTGATTTCCCGGGGTTCCATGCCCAGTGTCTGGCGTTTTACGCGGCGGGACAACAGGAGCGAACCGGCAACCCCCAGGACGCTTGCGACGCCCAGGTAGGTGAGCAGGTTGGGCACGGCGTCGCCCAGGCGTTCCAGCGTGGAGGGATAGTTGCGGCTGATAGAGGCGATGCCGATCATGGTTCCGGAATCGTCTATGACCGGCACATGGGCGGAGAGGACTTCGCTGTTGTTGGCGTTGAGTACACCGGTCCAGGCACGGCCCTCCATGACCCTGCTTTCACCCAAGGGAAGTTTGCGGCCTATCAGTCCGGGGTCGGAGGCAGTGATGACGGTGCCGTCCAATTTGGCCAAGGCAACGTGCGCCGATCCGGATACGGTGCGGACGGACTCGGCAACTGCCGGGAGCGCTGAACCGCCACGTGGTTCGGCCGTGGGCAGGAGTGCCCGTACGGTGGGATTGTTGCCCAGGGCTTCGGCGGCGGACAACGCCCTGCGCCCCTCAGTCCGTTCGAAGGCTTCGGCGGATTGGGCCAGGGAAATCGCCACAACAGCTACCAGGACAGCCAACACAATGAGCAACTGCAGTACCAGGTATTGCCCTGCAAGGGACATGCCTCTGCGTCGAGTCACGGTGCGGTTCCTTAGGTGGTGCCGGTGATCGGAGCTGGCTGGGGGTGCTCCGCGTGGCGTACGGGAACTATACCCCAGACCCTTCCGGGACCTTTGCGGTCCGTGAACGCAATGAACTTAAAGATCACTGCGAACACAAGAGTGATCGCCGTCACGCCCCCGCCTAGCATCAGTTCCCGGGGCTCAACGATGACCGCCCTGGACAGAATTCATAACTGAGAAGAGGAACACCATGCGCCAGATCCGCGCATTGCGAGTCGCCGCCGTCGCCGCCGGCCTCGCCCTGATGGCCACAGGTTGCGGTGCCACCGGCAAGAGCTCCACCGGTTCGGAAACCTCCGGAGCAGCAGCCGGACCCATCACCGGGCTCCAGATCATGGTGCCGAACACTCCCGGCGGCGGCTATGACACCACGGCCCGCGCAGCGGCAAAGGTCCTTGATGACGAGAAGATCGCCAACAACACCGAGGTCTTCAACCTCGCCGGTGCCGGCGGCACTGTCGGCCTGGCCCGTGTAGTCAATGAGAAGGGCAATGGCGATCTCGCCATGTTGATGGGCCTGGGCGTCGTGGGAGCCAGCTACACCAACAAGTCGCAGTCAAAGCTGACGGACACCACGCCCCTGGCAAAGCTGATTGAAGAGCCGGGCGCCATCATGGTCAGCAAGGACTCCCCCTATAAGACCATCGACGACCTTGTGAAGGCCTGGAAGGCTGATCCGGGATCCATCTCCGTAGGTGGCGGCTCCTCCCCCGGCGGACCTGACCACCTGCTGCCGATGCAGTTGGCCGGTGCCGTTGGCATCGACGCCACCAAGGTCAACTTCGTTTCCTACGACGGCGGTGGCGACCTCCTGCCCGCCATCCTGGGCAACAAGCTCGGCTTTGCCGCTTCCGGCGCCGGTGAGTACCTCGAGCAGATCAAGTCCGGCGAAGTCCGTGTGCTCGCCACCAGCGGTGAAAAGCGGCTCGACGGCGTGGACGCACCCACGCTGAAGGAATCCAACATTGACCTGGTGTTCAGCAACTGGCGTGGCGTGGTGGCCCCTCCAGGCATCAGCGACGCCGACAAGCAGTCCCTGATCGCCGCACTGGAGAAAATGCACGCTTCCGAGGGCTGGAAGCAAGCGCTGAAGACCCACAGCTGGACGGACGCTTTTGTCACCGGCGATCAGTTCAAGACCTTCCTGACCGACCAGGACAAGCGGGTGGCGGACGTCCTCACCAAGCTTGGTCTGGCGTGAGCTCTGCAGTAACAGGCTTGAAAGGCCGCGCCGAGCTGGGGGTAGCCCTCCTGCTCGGCGTGGTTGGCGTCCTTGTTTTCCTCGACGCCAACGGCCTGGTAACCCCGTACTCCAAGTCAGACCCCGTTGGCCCCAAAACGGTCCCGTTCATCGTTGCCGGAATTCTCCTGATTTGCGCCGTGATGCTGGCCATCAACGTTCTCCGTGGCGGTAAAGGTGAAGCCGAAGAAGGCGAGGATGTGGACCTGACCCATCCTGCGGACTGGAAGACCATCCTTCCGTTGGCGGGTGCATTCCTCCTGAACATCCTGCTGATCGACTGGGCCGGCTGGGTCATCTCCGGCACCGTCCTGTTCTGGGGCAGCGTCCTTGCCCTGGGCAGCCGCCGGTACATCCGCGACGGAATCATCTCCGTGGCGCTCTCCCTGCTCACCTTCTACGGCTTCTACCTCGGCCTGGGCATTGCTTTGCCGGCCGGGCTCCTGGAAGGAATCCTCTGATGGACGTCTGGTCCTCTTTGATGGACGGTTTCTCCACCGCCCTGACTCCCATGAACCTGATGTACGCCATGATCGGCGTCATCCTGGGCACCGCTGTTGGTGTCCTCCCCGGGCTGGGCCCGGCCATGACCGTGGCACTGCTCCTCCCCGTTACTTATGCCCTTGAACCCACCAGCGCGTTCATCATGTTCGCCGGTATCTACTACGGCGGCATGTACGGCGGCTCCACCACCTCCATCCTGTTGAACACACCGGGTGAATCCTCATCCGTGGTCACAGCCATTGAAGGCAACAAGATGGCAAAAGCGGGACGCGCCGCCCAAGCGCTTGCGACGGCGGCCATCGGCTCGTTCGTTGCCGGAACCATTGGCACCACCCTCCTTGCCGTCTGCGCGCCGATCGTTGTGAAGTTCGCCGTCAGCCTGGGCTCGCCCAGCTACTTCGCGATCATGATGCTGGCGCTCCTGGCCGTCACCGCAGTCCTGGGCAAGTCACGTCTCCGCGGCTTTGCCTCGCTGGGCCTGGGCCTGGCCATCGGCCTGGTTGGTTTGGACTCCGTGACCGGTCAGAGCCGCCTCACGTTCGGCATTCCGCTATTGTCCGACGGACTGGACATTGTGGTGGTGGCCGTGGCCATCTTCGCCGTAGGCGAGGCACTGTGGGTAGCGGCCCATTTGCGCCGCACTCCGCTGCACATCATTCCGGTTGGCCGTCCGTGGATGGGCAAGAAGGATTGGCAGCGCTCCTGGAAGCCGTGGCTTCGCGGCACAGTGTTTGGCTTCCCGTTCGGCGCACTGCCTGCAGGTGGAGCCGAAATCCCCACGTTCCTCTCCTACGTCACGGAAAAGCGCCTCAGCAAGCACCCCGAAGAATTCGGACACGGTGCAATTGAGGGCGTGGCCGGGCCGGAAGCTGCCAACAACGCAGCGGCGGCGGGCACGCTCACCCCCATGCTGGCCCTCGGGTTGCCCACCAACGCAACGGCCGCCGTGATGCTCGCAGCATTTACGTCCTACGGCATCCAGCCTGGTCCGCAGCTCTTCTCCAGCCAAGGACCGTTGGTCTGGGCGTTGATTGCCAGCCTCTTCATTGGCAACCTCCTGCTCCTGCTGATCAACCTTCCGCTGGCACCCCTGTGGGCCAAGCTCCTGCAGCTCCCCCGCCCGTACCTGTACGCAGGCATCCTGTTCTTCGCCACTTTGGGCGCCTACTCGGTGAACCTGCAGGCGTTCGACCTGGTGATCCTGCTGGTCCTCGGCGCACTCGGCTTCATGATGCGGCGGTTCGGGCTCCCCGTCCTGCCGCTCATCCTGGGCGTCATCCTCGGCCCTCGCCTGGAAGGCCAGCTCCGCAAGACCCTGCAGCTCAGTGCCGGCGACCCGGCCGGGCTCTTCAGTGAGCCGATCGCCGTCGGAATTTATGTGATCATCGGCATCATCCTGGCGTGGCCACTGGTGCTCAAGCTCATCCGGCGCAGCCGTCCGGCAAAGGCCATGCCCATTGGCTACGACGACGCTGAACCCAGCGCGGACCACGCCGTTGCGTCCGTGCCGCCGTCAACCACCACGGAAGCCACCATCCCAACCCATCGGAAACAGGAGAAACAATGACCATCGTGGTGGGATACGTCCCCACACCCGAAGGCGAAGCGGCGCTGACCCAGGCCATCGCCGAGGCCAAGAAGAGCAATGACACTCTGTTGGTGATCAACTCCTCCAAGGGCGACGCCCTGGTGGACAATCGCTACGCACAGGAGCCGGACATCCAGAGCATCGAGGAGCGGCTTGCTTCGCAGGGCGTGCAGCACGTCATCAAGCAGCCCATCCGCGGCCACGACGCAGCAGCCGAAGTACTGGACGCAGCTGATGAGCATGATGCCGGGCTGATCGTGATCGGCCTCCGCCGCCGCAGCCCGGTGGGCAAGCTCATCATGGGCAGCGTCTCCCAGCGGATCCTGCTGGAGGCTGACTGCCCCGTGCTGGCGGTCAAGGCGGACTAAGGTTCGGAAAGCACGACGGCGGCTGGTCACCAAGGTGGCCAGCCGCCGTCGTGCTTTATGCGTTAACCGTCAGGGCGTGGGCCGGATGGCCGTGTCCTGGCTGTATGACGTGATGTTAGCGGCGGCTCCGCTGTCGAGCACCTTCGAATGGGTGGTCGATCCGTCAAGAACCACGTGCTGGGTGGCAACATTGCTGACCACGTGGTTGGTGGCTATGACGTTGCCGTCCCCTCCTGCGATCAGGATGATGGTCGGCTGGGCACCGGCAGGGACAACCTTGTTCGGCGGGACGTCGTAAGCGAAAAGGTTGTTTGAGATGAGGTTGTTGTCTCCCAGCGTATGGATGACACCGTAGAGGTCATCGAGTCCGTTGGTGCGGTCGATGAACGGCGGAAACCCTTCCGCGCCCCGGCGGAAGTGGTTGGAGGTGATGAGGTTTTCTTTGCATCCATTCAGAAGGCGCATTATGCCCGGATAGAAGCCCTGGAACCTGTTTGATGTCACACTGCAACGGTTGCAGCCTGTGAACTCAAGGAGACTACGTCCTCTGGGGAAGAAGTTGTTTCCTGTGACCAGGAGGCCTTCGTGGTTTTCGGCCAGAAGAGTCACGCCCTCGGGGCCGGCACCCATCAGGTTGTCGCTGACAATCGTTGCCTGACCGGCACCGGTCAGTTCCACGCAGTTCCCGCATTCGGCGATCATGTTGTCGTGGACCCGGAGGGCATCGGCGCCCCGGACTACCAGAGCGTGCTCGAGATAGACGAACCCCATCCCCGTGATGTGGATGGAGTCGTTGTCGGATGCAACGTCAATGCCGGTCTTCCCATTTTTGTAGCTGTTCGCGTCCGGGGTGAAAGAAACCCCATCGAGGCAGAAATCCCTGAACACGATCCCGGACAGGCGGGGGCTTCCGTTCCTGCGCACGAGAAATGCCTGGGGCGCGGAAGGTGGCGTCAGAACGCGGATGTGACTGCCGCCCGGCTGCAGGTTCACCCAGCCCGTGGTGTCGACGTTGTCCTTGATGCTTCGGGAGAAGAAGCCATGACCAAAACCTGCGATGGTGAGGTAGTCCACGTCCACCACCACTTGGGTGAGAAGGTCATAGTCCCCCGGAGGAATGATGACAACGGCTCCCGGCCTGGTCTCCGGCGTCGCCTGGCGCTTTTTTATGTCAGCGATGATGTCATTGATGACGGCACCGATATCCGACTCCGCCGTGATCTTGGGCTTTCCTTTGATCTTCCAAGCCGTCACGTCATAGGCGTTCGGCGAGTTGAAGGGACCCCCTTTAGTCTCCTCCGCGGCCTCTGCGTTTGGGGATGTTCCAAGGCTCAAGGCCGCAGCCAGCGCGCCCACAGCCCCTGCCCCCACGAGCATTCGGCGTCCCGGGTCGGTCATTTCAAGCTTCCTGCCAGTTCCCACTGGATCTCCTGTCAGTCCTCGTCCATAGCCCGGCACCTCGGCGTGGCAATCAGGCACGAGCGTGCCAAATCGTTTATCCAAGGGGGGTTGGGAGAAACACTAAGAGCAGCAGTGAGGGCTGTCAACGCCAAAGTCCTGGCCAGTATTTTGGCAAGATCCGCTCCGGATCTGCCGCCAACGTGACCCTTGACACCAGAAATATTGGAGGCCTACACTTTTGCCAAGTCGTTTTGGCAAAACGATTTGTCACCCAAATGAACCTCATCACCGTTTTTGCCACTCCGTTCAAGAGAAAGTGAGTCGACAGCGATGTCCACTCGAAACACCATCTCCAAGCTCGTCACCCTCGGCGGGCTGTGCACCGCCGTCGCACTCGTTGCCACCGGTTGTGGCGCCGGAGGTCCCGCACCCTCGTCCGGCGGATCCGGAGGATCCAACTCCATCAACGTTTTGGTCGAAGCAGGTGGTCACGCTGAACTCACAGGCGTCGCAGAACAGTGCAAGAAGGACGCCGGCGTCGACGTAAACTTCGTCGAACTCCCCTACGACGGCATGTTCAACCGCCTTTCCAGCGAGTTTTCCTCGGGCAACGTGTCCTTCGATGTAGCAGCCCTGGACTCGGTCTGGTTGCCCAGCTTCAAGGACGCCGTCCAACCCATCGACGAACTGTTCACCGACGACGTCAAGAAGGACATCTTCCCCGCGCTCGTCAAGGAAGCCAACGTGGACGGCCACTTCATCGGCCTGCCTGCCTGGACCAACGCCGAGATCATCCTGTACCGCAAGGACCTGTTTGAGGACGCCAAGAACAAGGCCGATTTCCAAGCCAAGTACGGTTACGAGCTCGCAGCGCCCAAGACGTGGAAGCAGTACCAGGACATTTCCGAGTTCTTCACCAAGGACGGCATGTACGGCACGGACGTCAAGGGCGCCGTGGAAACCGAATGGCTGGCCCACGTCCTCCAGGCCGGCTCCCCCATGGTCCTGGACAAGGACAACAACGTGGTCATCGACAACGCCGCCCACAAGGAAGCCCTGGACTTCTACGTCAGCTTGGCCAAGGACGCCCCGAGTGGCGCAGCTCAGGTTGACTGGGCAGCAGCACAGAACCTGTTCAACCAAGGCAAGACGGCCATGACCCGCTTCTGGGCCCACGCCTACCGCCAGATTCCCGCCGACGCTCCCGTGGCAGGAAAGGTGGGAGCCGCAGCAATGATCGGCGGCAGCGCCGGCGTCGCAGGCGTACCGGGACCGTGGTACCTCTCCGTTCCCAAGGCAACCAAGAACACTGATGCTGCCAAGAAGTTCGTCAAGTGCGCCTACGACTACAACGACAAGGGAATCGAATCCAAGCTCGGCCTGGCATCGCGGATCAGCGCCTTCCAGAAGTACCAGGACCAGCCCGGTTACGAGAGCTTCAAGCCGCTCATCGAGACCCTCAACGGCCAGGCAACGGCCACCCGCCCCGCTACCGCCAAGTGGCAGCAGATCGTTGATACCGTCCTGATCCCGTTGCTGCAGAAGGCCGTGGCCGGTGGCGACACCTCCGCCCTCCTGGCCGATGCCAAGAAGCAGATCCAGGACCTCCTGAAGTAAAGACTCCGCGGCCGGCACCATCAGCACTCAAATGACAGTGCCGGCCGCGGTCCCAACCAGCAGAAAAGAAAACCGTGCGTATCTCCGATCGCCGCTTCGCCCTCTATCTGATGACGCCCGCGGCACTGTTCCTGGCCGTATTCGTGGCCTACCCGCTCTTCCGCCTGGTGGCGGACAGCTTCTTCAAGATCTCCCCCATCGCCGGCGGCCCCCGCGATTTTGTGGGGTTCCAAAACTACGTCACCGCATTCACCTCCGAGGCCTTCACCAGCGCCGGATGGCGGACCCTGGGCTACACCGTGGTGGTGGTAGCACTGGAGTTCACCCTCGGTCTCGGCATGGCGTTGCTCTTCACTGCCCTGGGCAAGAAGTCCCAGATCTGGCGGACCGTGTTCCTCTACCCCCTGATGATCGCCCCGATCGTTGCAGGCCTCCTGTGGAAGTTCCTGATGATCGATAACTTCGGCCTCATCGGAACGCTCCTCCACCAAGCCGGAATCCTGTCGGACCCCAACCAGATCGGGTGGTTGTCCGACCCCAACATTGTGTTGTTCTCGGTGGCCATTCCAGATATCTGGCTCACGACCTCGTTTATGTGCCTGGTACTTTTCGCCGGCCTCCAAAACATCCCCGGCGACCTGCTCGAGGCCGCCCGCCTGGATGGCGCCCGGGCTCCGGCGCTCCTGTTCCGGATCATCCTTCCGCTGCTGCGCCCCGTGATCGCTGTTGCCTTGGTGGTCCGCGGAATCGACGCTGCGAGGGCTTTTGACACCATCCTGATCCAAACCAACGGCGGACCGCAGTCGGCATCGGAAACGATGAGCCTGCTGATCTACCGCACCATGATCCGCTTCGGCGACCCGGGCCTGGCCAGCGCCATGGGCACCATTTATCTCATCGCCATGCTGGCTATTGCCTTCGTTGCGGTGGCCACCATCTGGCGGCCAGGAAAGGACAACTGATGAGCACCGCAAGCATCACCACCAAAGCCGGGCCACCGCCGTCGAGCGCTTCACCCAGCCAGCTCGTACTGCGGCGTCGCGGGGTCAACCGTGAAGGGCTCGAAGCCGGCCGGCGCAGCACACGGACCATCCTGTGGATCCTGCTGGCGGCAGCAATGGTGCTGTACGGTTTCCCGTTCCTGTACCTGCTGTTCACGTCGTTCAAGACGCCGATCGACACCATCGCCGTCCCGCCCACCATCCTGCCCCGCGAGTGGACGTTGGAGAATTACACCAACGCACTGGGCCGCAGCGGCGTGGTGGCGTCCTTCATCAACAGCATCCAAACAGCGGTCATCAGCACGCTGTTGTCACTGGTCCTGGCAGTGCCGGCCGCCTACGGCATCACCCGGTACAAGACCCCCAGCGGCCGGGTGTTCATCATGGCCGCACTGGTGACCCGCATGGTCCCGCCGGTGGCCATCGGCATTCCGCTGGCGTCCATGATGTCCTCCGCAGGGCTGGCCGACACCCCCATAGCCCTGTCCATTGCGCACACCACCATCTCGCTGCCCCTCTCGATCTGGCTGATGTCCAGCTTCTTCGAATCCGTCCCCCGGGACCTTGAAGAAGCCGCAACCGTGGACGGATGCAGCAGGCTTGGTGCCCTGTGGCGGGTGGTCATCCCCGTGGTGTCCGGCGGTATCGCCGTCACAGCGATCTTCGCCTTCCTGGCTTCCTGGAACGAATTCCTGTTCGCACTCCTGATGACAGCGATCCGCTCCCAGACTACGCCAGTGGTGATCGCGAACTTCCAAACGCAGTTCGGCCTGGACTGGGGTTCCATGACGGCCCTCGCCGCGGTGTACTCGATCCCGGTCATCCTGCTGACGCTCCTGCTGCAGCGCAAGATCGTGGCGGGCATGACGCTGGGTGCGGTCAAGGGCTAGCGCCACCATCAACGAGTAGCCTACTGATAGCCCCTTCGGGGGCGTCACCAACCATAAGGACGTGGGAGTCAATGAGCAGCAAGAACATCGGTATCAAGGACGTAGCCGTCGCCGCCGGCGTGTCCGTCACCACCGTGTCCCACGTCCTCAACGAGGTTTCCTATGCCCGGATCAGCCCCGAAACGCGGGACAAAGTCAGGATGGCCGCCGAAGAACTCGGTTACGGCCCCAACCGCCTAGCCCAGGCCCTCCGTACGCAAAGGACCGGCATGCTGGGGCTGGTCAGCGAGGAAATCGCCACCACGCCCCACGCGGGCAGGATCATCCTTGGCGCTGATGAGGCCGCCAAAGCCCGGGGGTACAACCTCATGATCATCAACACCCCGGGTTCAGCCAGCCTCGAATCAAGGCAAGCCGACGTGCAGGCCCTCCTGGAACGCCGTGTGGACGGGATCCTTTACGCCACCATGTACCACCGCAACGTGGAACTCCCGGAGAACCTGGCCAGCGTCCCGTCGGTCCTGGTGGACTCCGTTGCCATTGGCGGGAACATCACCGCAGTGGTACCGGACGAGGATGGCGGCGCCCGCGCCGCTGTCGGCGCCCTCCTCGACGCCGGCCACACCCGGGTGGGCTTCATCAACAACACCGATGATGTGCCAGCAACCCGCCAGCGGCTCCAGGCCTTCCGGGCCATGCTCAACGAAGCAGGGCTCGACGGCGATGCGGCACCTGTCGAGTCCGAGGCCTCCGAAGTGCAGGGCGGCTATGAGGCGGCGAAACGCATTCTCTCGCGGACGGAGAGGCCTACGGCACTGTTCTGCTACAACGACCGCATGGCCATGGGTGCCTACCGGGCGGCCGCCGAACTGGGACTCAGCATTCCCCGCGACCTTTCCGTAGTGGGCTTTGACGACCAGGAACTGATCGCTGCCAACCTCCACCCCGGCCTCACCACCGTCGCCCTCCCCCACTACGAGATGGGGGCCTGGGCCACGGAACACCTTATTGACGCCATTGAGGGCAAGGAAGACCTGTCCTTGATGGCACTCCACCCCACCATCCTGGGCTGTCCGTTGGTGACCCGCGATTCCGTCGCAGCTCCCCGCTAACGCCCAGTCAGCCACTTCAACGTCCCAAAAGGAACGCACCACATGTCCAGTAGCCTTGATGCCGCACGCCCGGAAACAGCCCCGGACGTAACCCCCCGGTTCCGCCCTGCCATCCATTTCACGGCAAGCGACACGTGGCTGAATGACCCCAACGGCCTGGTGTTCCACGACGGTTTGTACCACCTCTTCTTCCAGAACAACCCTTACGGAAACGTCTGGGGCAACATGTCCTGGGGCCATGCCACGTCCCCCGACCTCATCCATTGGACTGAGCACCCGGTCGCCATTGCCGGCGACGAGGTTGAGGACATTTTCTCCGGAAGCGTCGTTGTAGACTACGGCAACACGTCCGGGTTTGGAACGGTCGACTCCCCGGCCTTGGTGGCTGTCTACACCAGCGCCTTCAAGGCCGGCTCCCCTTACGGCGGCACGCAGGCCCAGTCCCTCGCCTACAGCACCGATGGCGGAATGACGTGGCTCAAATACGATGAAAACCCTGTCCTCACCAGAAACTCAGCGCACTTCCGGGATCCCAAAGTGTTCCGCTACGAGGGCGCAGGAGGGTCCTTCTGGGTGATGGTCGCAGTTGAAGCGCAGCACCAGAAAGTGGTCCTGTACCGTTCCCAGGACCTCAAATCGTGGGATTTCCTCAGCGACTTTGGGCCGGCCAACGCCGACGCCGGTGAATGGGAATGCCCCGATCTGTTCCCGTTGGAGGTGGACGGCGATCCGGACAACACCAAATGGGTGCTGATCGTCAACGTCAACCCGGGTGCCGTGGCCGGCGGTTCGGGCGGCCAGTACTTCGTGGGGGACTTCGACGGCGTCCGGTTCGTTCCGGACGCGGGCTCGCTCGCTGCGCCTTCCGGAGTCACTTCCCTTCCGGACAACTCCGCCCGGGCGGAAGCGTTGCAGCAATGCCTCTGGCTGGACTGGGGCCGCGACTGCTACGCCTCCGTGTCCTTCAGCAATGTCCCTGCCAACCGGCGCATCACCATCGGCTGGATGAACAACTGGGACTACGCCAACCAATTGCCCACGGCGCCCTGGCGGTCCTCGATGACCCTGGCACGGGAACTCCGGCTCAGCTCAGTAAACGGCTCCCTCCAACTGATCCAGCAACCGGTCCTTCCCGACCAGCGGGTAGAGGTAAGCCCAGCGGTAAGTCCGGCGCCGTTCAATCTGGACGGCACTGCCCTTAGGCTGGCCGACGCCGTTCCCGGTACCGCACAGGTCATCGAAGCCGAGATTGTTCCGGGAAGCGCCGAAGGCGTTGAGTTCAGCCTGCTTGGCAGCACCGACGGGAGCCAGCGCACGGTGCTGGGCTATAACACGGGCAGCGGGCGGCTCACCCTGGACCGCAGGCAGTCGGGAGATACCCAGTTCCACGGGAAGTTCGCATCAGTGGAATCGGCCCCGACCGCTTTGGAGGACGGCATCCTTAAACTGCTGATCGTCCTGGACCAATGCTCCGTGGAAGTCTTCGCGCAGGACGGCAAAGTGGTCCTGACAGATCTCGTTTTTCCCGAAGCCAACAGCCTCCAAAACTGGTTGTCAGCCGAGGGTGGCACTGCAACCGTCCGCAAGCTCGCCGTCTCATCAATCGCCTAAGGAAAAGCCCGGAATGCAAGAAGCAAAACCTGCCCACCCTGGAACAGACCCCGACGTTGTCGTTGTTGGCGAAGCCCTGGTGGATATTGTCGTCGCCCCCGGCGGTACTGTGGAGCACCCCGGAGGATCCCCGGCAAACGTCGCCTACGGACTTGGCCGACTGGGCGTCCGCACCGCCTTGATGACGTCCATCGGAGACGACCACCACGGTGCCGCCATCCAGCGGCACCTGGCCAGTGCCGGCGTCGAACTCCTGGCTGGTCCCGGAAAACGGGACCGAACCGCTACGGCAACCGCCACCCTGGCATCCGACGGTTCGGCCCACTACGACTTCGATATCACGTGGGACCTGCCCGCCACCGCACCAATGACCCTTCCCAAGGTTCTTCACACCGGATCGATCGCCACCTTCCTTGCACCCGGAGCGGCGGCAGTCCGGACACTCCTGGAGCAGTCGTACCGGCGCTGCGTGGTGACCTATGACCCCAACATCCGGCCCGCACTGCTGGGCAGCCAGGCCGAAGCGAAGGGAATCTTTGAGGACCTCATCCCCTTCACTGAGGTGGTCAAACTCAGCGATGAGGACGCCCGGTGGCTCTATCCGGGGTTGGCGCTGGAAGACATAGCGCAACGCATCCTGCACCTGGGGGCCGGCCTGGCAGTGGTCACCAAGGGTTCAGACGGATCGCTGCTCTCAACCCGGGGAGGGCAGGTTCTGGTTCCGTCCGTGAAGTCTGTAGTGGTGGACACCATTGGCGCCGGCGACTCCTACATGGCCGCCCTGATCTACGGGCTCCTGGCAAGGGAAGCCGAAGGGCTGGGGCCCGGTGCCCTGGAGGCGTTGGGACGCTTGGCCACCAAGGCCGCGGCCATCACGGTGCGGCGCGCGGGCGCCAATCCGCCGACGTCGGACGAGCTGTTGGCCGACCTGCCCGTACACCAACCCGCCATCTGACCACCCCCACCACTTCATGAGGATCCACACCATGTCCAGCAGCAACTACTACGACGTGACCAGCTGGCACGTCGGCAATCCCTCCGAAGATGTCGGCGAGGTCATCAACAGCATCATCGCCGACATCAAGGACCGCCAGAACGCCTCAAACGTGAACGACGGCGGCAAGCCGGGAGCCGTGATTTACCTGCCTCCGGGCGACTACCGCCTGCGGACACAGGTTTTGATAGACATCAGCTTCCTCAGGATCCAAGGCTCGGGACACGGTTTTACGTCCTCAAGCATCAGGTTCAACGTTCCCGACGACGAATGGCCGGATCTCCACGAGCTGTGGCCCGGGGGAAGCCGGGTCCTGGTTGACCTTCCCGCTGCTGACAGCGCCGACCCGGCCAAGGGAGCCGCGTTCCTTGTCGAGCGGGCAGGCAGCCCCCGGATCAGTTCGGTGGAGTTCGCCAACTTCTGCATCGACGGGCTGCACTTCACCCCGGACGGCTCGGACCTGCCCGCGGAAAACAGCTACGTCAATGGCAAGACCGGCATTCACGTGGCCAGCGCCAACGATTCGTTCCGCATCAACGAAATGGGCTTCATCTACCTTGAACACGCGCTGACCATCCACAACGCGGACGCCCTCTCCATCCACAACAACTTCATTGCCGAGTGTGGAAGCTGCATCGAACTCCGCGGCTGGGGTCAGGCCTCCAAGATCACGGATAACCTGATCGGGGCCGGCTTCAAAGGCCACTCGATCTACGCCGAGAACCATGGTGGCTTGCTGGTCACTGCCAATAACGTCTTCCCCCGCGGGGCGAGCAGCGTCCGGTTCAGCGGCGTCACCCGCTCGAGCGTCACCAATAACCGCCTGCACTCCTTCTACCCGGGCATGGTGGTCCTTGAAGGCAACAGCTCGGAGAACCTCGTCGCCACCAACCACTTCCTGCGCGACCATGAGCCGTGGACACCGTTCCTGGGAATCGGCAACGGGCTGGACGACCTGCACGGGATCCTCACCGTCAGCGGCAACAACAACTCCGTGATCGGGAACCATTTCTCGCAGATCATCGACTCGGCGAGCATCCGTCCGGAAGGTGCGACGCCGGTCATCGTCCGGCTGCGCGAGGGGGCCGGAAACTTCGTGTCCAACAACCATGTCGTGGCCATGAACGTCCACTCCTCAACAAGCGATGATTGCTTCGAAGCCCAAGTGGATGCCCTGCTTGCCACAGATGATGTGGAGGACCTGGCCGTGACCGCCGTCTTGGTGGATCCCGGCTCGGCGCGCAACACCATCCTCGATTCCGGCAGTGATGCGCAGGTAGTCGCGGACAGGGGCACCAACGCCGTCAGGGCCACCCCTACTTTGTGATCCGGAGTTTTCGCCCAGCTGATGCCCTTAAGATTCGTTCTTAGGGGCATCAGCTGCCCAAGGGAACTCCGAGGGGGAACACATGACCGAGACCATCCGCACGGCAACCGCACACGACGCCGGGAAACTGGCTGAGCTGGCAGCCATCACCTTTCCGCTGGCCTGCCCGCCCGGCGCTTCACCGGCGGACATTCAGGCCCACCTTGAGAAGACGCTGAGCGAGTCCAACTTCCAGCACTACTTGGCCGATCCGAAGATCACCATCCTGGTGCTCGACGACGACGGCCAGCTCAACGGTTACACCCTCCTGGTTGCCAAGCCGGCCAGCGATCCCGACGTCGCCTCCGTGCTCTCGTTCCTGCCGTCCACGGAGCTGAGCAAGTGCTATGTCCACCCGGACCACCACGGCCACGGAGCGGCATCAAGGCTGATGCAGGCTTCCCTGGCCCACGCCGCGGACAAGGGCGCGGCGGGTGTCTGGCTCGGCGTGAACAGCGAGAACGCCAAAGCCATCCGTTTCTACGAGAAGAGCGGTTTCCAGAAAGTGGGCACCAAGTCCTTCAAACTGGGTAACACCGTAGAGCACGACTTCGTCATGGAGCACGAACTCTAGCCGAACAGCTCTCCGGTAAGGGGCGGCCGCGGATCGGACCTCAGTTCCAGTCCCGCGGGGAGACCGGCAACGCTGCCGGAAGAACCGTTCGCTTCCACCCTGATCCGTGATCGCCCCAGCAGCACGTTGTCGGCCTCAAAGGTGCCCAGGGAAGCCGGCAGGATCGGCGCCAGGTGGAGCACACTGCGGGTGAAGTCGGGATCGAACCGCAGCAGGATCCGGGCGAGTTGGACCGGTGCCGCAGCCGCCCACGCTTGTGGGGAACACGCCGTCGGATACGGAACCGGGTTGGTGAAGTCGCCGCGGTCAAAGCCACAGAAAAGTTCGGGGAGCTGGCCGCCGAAGTGTTCGGCGGCGTCGAACAATCCACCCGCCACCTTGCTGGCCTCCTCCACGAAGCCGTACCGCATGAGCCCGGTGGCGGCGAGCGCTGTATCGTGGGGCCAGACGGAACCGTTGTGGTAGCTGACCGGGTTGTAGGCACCCATGTCGGACCCCAGGGTGCGGATGCCCCAGCCGGTGAACATCTCCGGTGACATGAGCCGTTCGGCAACCTGCGGCGCTTTGTCTTCATCCACGATGCCCACCCACAGGCAGTGGCCCATGTTGGAGGTGCACGAGTCCACGGGCTTTTTGTCCTTGTCCAGGGCAAGCGCAAAATACCCGCGGTCCGGGAGCCAGAACCGTTCGTTGAAGGCAGCTTTCAGGGCTTCGGCCCGGTCGGCGCAACGACGCTCGACGGCGGTGTCGCCCGCCGCGCGCGCCAACAGGGACCGGCCCACGTAGGCTGCGTAGGCGTATGCCTGCACCTCGCAGAGCGCTATCGGGGTCTCAGCCAACGTGCCGTCGGCGAAGTTGATGCCGTCCCAGGAGTCCTTCCACCCTTGGTTCACCAGCCCATGCTTGTTGGGGCGCTGGTACTCGATGAACCCGTCCCCGTCTTTGTCCCCGTACTGTTCCATCCAGTCGATGGCCCGGTCGGCATGGGGAAGGAGGGATTCGATGATGTCCTCGCCCAGGCCCCAGCGGCTGAGTTCGCCAAGCGTGGATACGAAAAGGGGTGTCGCGTCCGCTGTCCCGTAGTACGCCGTGCCGCCCAAGGACAAGCCGGCGCTGGCTCCCAAACGGACTTCGTGTGGCATCCGCCCCGGTTCTTCCTCTGAATCGTTGTCCACTTTGCTGCCCTGCAGGCCGGCCAGGGTTTGGAGGGTTCCCGCGGCCAGGCTGGGGTCGATCATGAGGGACATGTACGAGGCCAGGAGGGAGTCGCGTCCGAACAACGCCATGAACCAGGGTGCCCCGGCGGCGATTGCGGCACGCCCGGGGTGGTTGTCGTCGAAAATGCGGAGGGAGCCGAGGTCGCGTTGGCTCTGGTCCAGCACGTCCGTCACGTTCGGGTCCGTCAGCCGGATGCGCGGTACGTGCTCTTCCCATTGGACGTAGCGTTGGGCGGCCACGCTGTGGCTCAGGGGCGTGCCGGCGATGAACGGGTTGTCGGGTGCTTTGCCGTTGATCAGTGGCAGGGCGATCACGGTGGTGGACCAGTGGCTGCGGGGCGGGATGGTGACCTGGAAGGTGAGCCCGTCCTCGGTAGCAGTAGCTTCCTGGGCTTGGAAGGATACGCCGCGGCGCTGCCCGTCGGCGTGCAGTGACTCGATATGCAGATCGTTCCCGCGGACAGACCTGACGGTCTCCCCGGTTGTACTTGCCCGGCCGCCTTTCACGTCGAAAAGGTCGGCCAGGTCCGCGTCGATCAGCAGTTCCATGGCGCACGTGGTGGGCTGCGCGGAGTAGTTCCGGATGGTGAGGTCGTCCCGGAGGCCAGAGCCGACGGTGCGTTGGTGTTGCACCAGCAGCGGGCTCTCGAACCGGCCATCTTCCGTGCACGCGCGTCCCACGTATTCGGCCTGGAAGGCCGTGGGATTGCGGGCCACCAGGGGTTCGCGGGGCTCGCCATTGATGCGCAGCACCCACCGCGAAACCACGCGGGTGTCCTGGTAGTACGCGCCCTGAGAGCCGCCTCCGTGAACATCACCTGAGTGCGAGGAGATACAGAAGGATGAACCTTCGACGACGGTCACGGCTCCGAGCTCGGACGCTCCGGCCTCGGTGTCTTCGTTCCAAGCGGTCACACGTCCTTCTTCCTGGGTGTCGATCACAGGTTGATGGGAGCTTGCCTCTGATTCTCTTGCAAGTTCCGGCCGACGGGAAGCCCTGTACCCCCGAATTGTTCGATCACCCTGGCGTAGAGCTCCAGATGGTCCGCCGCCATCCTTGCCGCGCTGAAGGATTCCTCGACTTCGTGGCGGCAGGCTGCGCGGCTCAAGGACCCAATCGACCCCATGAAGCCCGCCAGCTCATTTGCCGGCGCCACGTAGCCGGTGACACCGTGGCTCACGATTTCCGGCGCGGCACCCATGGGCGTGGTCAGTACGGGAGTGCCGGTGGCCAACGATTCAATCATGACCAGGCCGAAGGGTTCTGCCCATTGGATGGGGTTCAGGAGGACAGTCGCATCGCCCATGAGTTGGTATTTTTCCGGGTCGGACAATTCGCCAAGGAATTCTTCGTCAGTGCCCAGTGCGGGCTGCACCACGTCACGGAAGTATTCCTGCTCGTCGGGAGCCTGCATCTTCGCCGCTATGCGGAGCGGCACGCCGGCTTCCCGGGCGATCCCCACCGCTTCCATGAGTCCTTTGTCCGGGCACATCCGTCCAACAAAGCAGGCATAACCGCCGGTTCCCTTACCAACGGCCACTGCGGAGAGGTCGATGCCGTGGTGGATTACGGCGGATACCGGGAGGTCCTGGACGCGGCTGCATTGGTCGCGGGAAATCGCGATGATGCCGGTGTCGTGGGCCATATCCCGGTAGAGGCCCTCGGATCGTGGGGTCAGCTGGCCATGGATGGTGGTCACCACGGGGATGTTCGGGGGCCGATGCGCGTAGAGCGGGCCGGCAAGGGTGTGGTCGTGGATGATATCCACGCCCCGAAGCCCTTTGTAAGCCTTGATGACATGGGCCAGTTCGCTCAAGCTGAGGCCAACGTCCTCGGGTTCGCTGGGGCCGAATCCCGGAAGCTGGGGCACAGGGCAGGTGCTGTCCGATGATGTTGCCAACAGGACGTCATGGCCGGCATCCGAGAGTGCACAGGCCAAGGCGTCAACGACGCGTTCAGTTCCGCCATATTTCTCGGGCGGGACGGTAAACCAGGGTCCAACAATGAGTCCGATTCGCACGAGATCTTCTTCGCGTATGCCCCCGGTGACAAGGCTGGCTGCTCAACCTCCTCTAAACATATTCCTGGGCGGGACCTCCGGCAACACTCTTGGCCTGAGTGAGGAAACTTACAGCACGCTCCCGGAATGCCGTCTCCCGCTTGGGCGTTGCAGCCATCATGAAGATTGAGATCTGGTCAGACGTCGCGTGTCCTTGGTGCTACATCGGCAAGCGCCGTTTCGAGACAGCGCTGGCGCAGTTCCCACACCGTGATTCGGTGGATGTTGAGTGGAAGAGCTACCAGCTGGATCCGTCCATTCCCGAGCACTACGACGGCACCGAACTGGATTACCTGAGCAAGCGCAAGGGCATGGCACCGGAGCAGGTCAAGCAGATGTTCGGCCACGTCACGGAGACTGCCAAGGGCGAAGGCCTGGATTACCAGTTCGACAAAGTTGTAGTGGCCAACAGCTTTACGGCGCACCGGCTGATCCACCTCGCCGCTGCCCACGGCCGGCAGGACGCCGCCAAGGAGCAACTGCTGAGCGACCACTTCGAGCACGGCAAGGACATCGGCAACAAGGAATACCTCACCGGGCTTGGCGCCGCACTTGAACTGCCGGCCGAGGAAGTGGCCGAACTGTTCACGTCCGACAAGTACACGGACGAGGTCAACCAGGACATCAACGAAGCCCGCGCCATCGGAGTCACCGGCGTCCCGTTCTTCGTCATCGACCGCAAGTACGGCATCTCGGGCGCCCAGCCCGCCGAACTTTTCAGCCAGGCACTGAACCAGGCGTGGCAGGAAGCCAACCCCCTTATCCCGGTGGGCGCTTCCGACGCCGAGGCCTGCGGCCCTGACGGCTGCGCCGTCTAGGCCAAACGCGGGGTCACTTACGGCCCACAAATCCCTTCCGGATGGGCCGTAAGTAACCCCGCGTTGCTTCTTTTACGGCGAGCTCTAGGCTTTCACAACCTCAAGCTCGACGACGGCCCAGGACAATGCGGGCAGCGTCAGGCGCAGCTCCGAGCCGGTTGCCTTCACCCCATCGAGTGCCGTAAGGCCCACACGGCCCGGCTGTTCCTGGCTGTTGATGGTGAAACGATCGCCGCCCTCAGGGATTTCCAGGACCTCGGCGCGGAGTACCTGGCGGGCGTCGAAACCGCGAAGCGATACCTCGACGTCGGCCGCTTCTTCCAAGCCGCGATTCGCTAAGAACAGTGCCACTCGCCCTGTTTCCTCGTCCCAGGTGGCGCTGACGTCCACCAGGTCCGTGTCACCGAATCGATCATTCGAGTACTTGTCCGAGTTGACGGAGAGCCGAAGGATCTGGCCCTTGGCGAGCTCGGCCATCCGGGAGAACGGGTGGAAGATGGTCTGTTTCCAGGCCGGGCCGTTCTCCTCCGACAGGATCGGCGCAATCACGTTGACCAGCTGCGCCTGGTTGGCGATCTTGACGCGATCGCCGTGCCGCAGCAGCGAGTTCAGCAGGGTCCCAACCACCACGGCGTCGGTCACGTTGTACTTGTCTTCGATCACGCGGGGGTGCTCACGCCAACCGGCCTTGATGACATTGTGGGGCTGGTCCTCGGTATCCAGGCCGCGCTGGTACCAGACGTTCCACTCATCGAAGGACAGGTTGATGTGCTTCTTGTGCTTGCCCTTGGCCCGCACCGCATCCGCGGTGGCGATCACCGACTCAATGAAGTAGTCGGTATCGACGGCGGATGCCAGGAAGCTGCCCACGTCGCCATCGTGCTCCTGGTTGTAGGCGTGGAGGGATACGTAGTCCACCTCCTCGTAGGTGTGGGTGAGGACGGTCTGCTCCCAGGCACCGAACGTGGGCATCGAGGAGCTGGAACTGCCGCAGGCCACAAGCTCCAGTGAGGGGTCCACGAACCGCATGGCCTTCGCTGCTTCCTGCGCCAGCCGGCCGTATTCGTCGGCGGTCTTGTGGCCGATCTGCCACGGCCCGTCCAGCTCGTTGCCCAGGCACCAGAGCTTGATGTTGAACGGGTCCTTGTGTCCATTCTTGGCCCTGAGGTCCGAGAGGTAGGTGCCGCCGGGGTGATTGGCGTATTCCACGATTTCCCGGGCCGCGTCCACTCCCCTGGTGCCCAGGTTGATGGCTTCCATGATTTCGGTGCCGGCCTGCTTTGACCAGTCCACGAACTCGTGCAGGCCGAAGGCGTTGGTCTCTACGGTGTGCCAGGCGCCATCCAGGCGGCGCGGCCGGTTTTCGACGGGGCCAACCCCGTCTTCCCAGTTGTACCCGGAAACGAAGTTGCCGCCCGGGTAGCGGATCACGGTGGCGCCGAGTTCCTTGACGAGCTTCAGGACATCCTGGCGGAAGCCGTTCTGGTCGGCTTCGGGGTGGCCGGGTTCGTAAATCCCGGTGTAGACACAGCGGCCCATGTGCTCCACGAAGGAGCCGAAGAGTCGTCGGGGGACCTCGCCAATGGTGAAGTCGCGGTCGAGGGTGATGCGTGCGCGGGACATGGATCTCCTTGGTTGGTTTCAGGTCTGGGTGTGGGGTCTGAAAGGTGCCGGTCAGGTTCCGGCGAGTCCCGTCGTCGCAACGCCTTTGATGATCTGGCGCTGGAAGAACAGGAAGACGAGGATCAGCGGCAGAGCGGCGAGCAACGCGGACGCCATGTTCTGCGCGTACTGGATTCCGTAGGCGCTCTTGATGGTCTGCAGGCCGACCGGAAGCGTCAGCAGTCCGCCGTCGTTGGTGGCGATGAACGGCCACAGGAAGTTGTTCCACGCACCGATGAACACGAAGATTGCGACGGCGGCCAGGATGGGCCGGGACAGCGGCAGGATGATTTGGGTGAAGATCCGCAAGCGGCTGGCGCCGTCCATCACGGCCGCTTCCTCGAGTTCCCGCGGGATCTGGTCGAAGAACTTTTTCAGCACGAACACCATGGCCGGGTGGATGACCTGCGGGAGGATGATGGCCCAGGACGTATCGACCAGGTTCAATGCCAGCATTTGGTAGAACAACGGGATGATCAGCACGGGTGGCGGGATGATGATCGAGGCGATGATCACCGTCATCAGCACTTTCTTGCCCTTGAAGTCGATCCTCGACAGGGCGTAGGCAACCAGGGCCGAGATCACCAGGGTGATGGCCGTGATGGCCGCCGAGGTGTACAGCGAGTTCCACGTCCAGAGCGGGATGTTGCCATCCTGGAACACCTTGACGAACGCGTCCGGAGTAAAGCCCGACGGCGGCACCCACGTGACGTCCGGAGCCGCGGCATCCGTTTCGCTCTTGAAAGCGGTGACCGTGGCCCAGGCGAAGGGAATCAGCCACAGCACCGCGATGAACCCGGCGACGACGATTGCCGCGATCCTGCCGATCGTCAGTTTTCTGCGTGGCTGGCGGAACCCGGATTTCCTGGCTTGGGTGGTTTGTGGTGCGGGACGGGTGATTGTAGCTGTGGCCATGGTTATGCACTCCTGCGGCGGGTGATGACGAACTGCATGACCGAAACAACCACGATCAGTCCGAAAAAGATGTAGGAGATGGCTGCGGAATAGCCCAGCCGGTAGCCGGTGAACCCGGTTTCGAAGATGTACTGCACCACGGGCCTGGTGGATCCTGCCGGGCCGCCGGCGGTCATTTGGTACACCTGGTCAAAGATTTTCAGGGATGCCAGGATCTGGAGCAGCACGATCATCACAGTGGTGGGAGTGAGCTGCGGAAGTGTGATGGAGAAGAACTGGCGCCAGGCTCCGGCTCCATCCAGGGACGCTGCCTCGTAATGCTGGGCCGGAATGTTCTGCATCGCGGCCAGGTAGAGCAGGAAGTTGAAACCCACCGTCCACCACAGCGTAGCGATGACGATCGCCCACATGGCAACGTTGGGATCATTGAGCCAAGCAACCCTGGGCAGTCCGATGCCCGTGAGGAACTCGTTGATCAGGCCCAGCTGCGGGTTGTACATCCAGGTGAAGAAAAGGCTCACCACCGTTGATGCCAGCAGGTACGGGGCAAAATAGCTCAGGCGCCACAGCCACTGGGCCGGCAGCCCGACGTTAAGCAGCGCGGCCATCACCAGGGCAACCAGGACCAACGGAACAGTGCTGATCACCGTGAAGTACAGGGTGTTGCCCAGGGAATGCCACATGTCCGCATCCGCCAGGGCTTCTGCATAGTTGGCGAATCCGATCAGGCTGTCGTTGGCGCCGGTGAGGGACTTGCCCGTGAGGCTCATGTAGAAGCCGTAGAGGATGGGCCAAAAAAGGAAGACGAGGAAGAACACCAGGAATGGCGTAGCAAAGGCCCAACCACTCAGGTTGTTGTTGCTGCGGTTCAGTGATGTGCGCAGATTCCCCGGCCTGGGCCGGGACAGGGTAGAGGTACTCATGAAGGACTCCTTTGTCGCGCGGTGCCGTAGGGCCGGGCTAAACCGGGTTGGGGCGGGAGAGCAGGGTGTTGGTGCGTTGTTCAAAGGCATCCCAACCTGCAGCTGCCTTGTCCCTTCCCAGAAGTACGTTCTGCACGTTCTCCGCGAAGTAGGTCTGCCAATCCGAACCGGAGCCGCTGAACCAGGCCTCGGGGTCGTAGGCAATGATGTCCGCCGCGTTGGCGTAGTGGATCTGCGGAGTGAGATCACGGTAGGCCTGTGACTGGACCACCGGCTGGTATCCGGGGATGTGCCCCGCTTCGGCCCAGGACAAAGATCCCTTGAGGACGTCGGTGACGAATTTGTAGACGTCCCTCCGTTTGTCCTCGTTGTGGTTCAACTGCCGCGGGAGGACGAACGAGTGCGAGTCCGCATAGGAGGCAGGGGTCCCGTAGAGGGTGGGAATGGTGGCCGCATCCACGGGAATGCCGGCTTTCTTCATGGTGGGGAGTTCCCAGACACCGCTGAACAGCATCCCCGAGCTGCCGCGGGCGAATTCCGCGATGCCCGTGCTGATGTCGCCCGCCTGCGCCGCGATGGTGTCGTCAAAGAGGGAGGCCATGAACTCCAGGGACTCGATGGCAGCATCCCGGTCAACCTTCATCGGCTGCCCGGGAGTCAGTTCCATGTCGGCGCCATGCTGCTTGTAGAGGGTGTAGAAGAGGCGCCACATCTGCGAACCACTGCCCAGGTAGCCAAAGGACAAGCCGTGGGCCTTGGTGACCTTCTGCATTTCCAGTGCCATGGCCTTGAACTCCTGCGGGGAGCTGACTTCCCCCAGCTGTCCGTTGCTTCCCAGGACGCCGGCTTTGGCTGCAACATCCGTGTTGTAGAACATGATGAACGGGTGGGAATCCAGCGCAATGGAGAACACCTTGCCGTCTTGTTGGCTCTTCTCCCAGATCCTCGGCGCAAAATCCGCGGCAGTGACTCCGTTTTCCGCCAGCAGATCCAAGTCCCACGGCTCAATCAGTCCACCGGGTGCGTACCCGGGCACCCGGCTGGCGTGCATGATCGCCACCTCCGGCGGCCTGCCACCCGCTGAGGCCATGGCCAATTTGGTGTAATACGGCGGGCCCCAGGCGAGCACCGTGGGGTGCACCGTGAAACCGGGGTTGGCTTGGTTGGCGGCGTTGATCATGGCCTGCATCTTGATTCCATCACCACCTGAGAGCAGGTGCCAGAAGTCGATGTCCTGCACCGGAGCAGCCTGCGCCGCTCCCCCGCAGCCTGTGAGCGTAGCGGCCATGAGCCCGCCGCCAACAAGGGCTGATCCTGCCAATAGCTGTCTCCGGGATAACTGTTTCCCGGTCAAAGATTCAAAGTGCTTCACCCGTCACTCCTTTGGATGGGTCCGCTGAAAGGTCACATGCTGCGCTGCATCATTCCGGCTCCGGTGCGCCCCACACTCGGGTAAAAGGTGGCCCTGGGGTGACGCAGCTCTCACATTACAACGATGTAATCGATCGGGCAAGAGAAAATTGTTAGCGCACACAATTTAGGGGAGAGCTATCATTTCAGGACTTGCTGCTGTCCCGCTCCTCAATGGTGTAGCCGATCTCAACCAGCTTCTGCCCGTGGTTCCTGTCGGACATACGCTCCGTCAGCAAGCGGAGCGCCTGCGTGGCTATGGCCCGCTTGTCAAAGGACACGGTGGTCAGGGACGGCACGGCATAACGCCCATCATTCACGTCATCGAAGCCGGCCACGGCAATGTCATCCGGGACCCGCACGCCCCGCTTCCACAGCGTGTTCAAAGCGCCAAGTGCCATGGAGTCGGTGAAGCAGAAGAGGGCGTCGGGCAGGGGGTTGGCGTCCAGGTATTCCGCGAGGGACGCAGCGGCGGAGGCGGGCGTCCAACTGTCGCAGGAAATCATCAGCGACTCATCCTTGGGTATGCCCAGGATCTGCAGCGCAGCCTCGTAGCCGCCGGCCCGCTGGATGGCGGTCGCAGAATGCCGGCCCCGATTGACACCCAGGACAGCGATCCGCCGGCGTCCGGGCTTGGCCAGCGCCAATGTCATGTCCCGGGCAGCAGCAAAACTGTCTACGAACACCCGGTCCGCCAACTGCTGCGTCACCTCACCAAGCAGGACAACCGGCGGCAGTGCGACACCCATTTGCACGGCACTTTCCTTGAGCACCACGGGGTTGAGGATCAAGCCATCGATGAGGTTGGCCCGGGCGCGGGTCATCAATTCATGTTCCCGGTGGGGATCGGAACCGGTCTCTTCGATTTGCACGCTGAAGCCTTGTGCGTGGGCAACCTCCACGATGCTTTGGGTAAGCTCTGCCGAGAACGGGGTGGCAAGGTCAGGCAAGGCCAAGCCGATCACTCCGGAGCGCCCATTACGGAGGCCCCGCGCCGAAAGATTGGGAACATAGTCCAGCTCGGCCATGGCCTGCTCCACCCTGAGGCGCGTGGGGGCAGCTACGGGTACAACGCCGTTCATGACGTTGGAGACAGTTTTGGGTGAAACCCCGGCGCGGCGCGCCACGTCTTTGACCGTTGCGCGCACGATCCACCCCTTACTTGTTGCCTGTTTTCACGATGCTACGCGAATTTTTACCCCACCTTACGCAGCCCTGCAGGGATGTGGATGTCCCCTCTCAAGCCGACTTGCTGACAGATCGCGGTAAAGTGTCTATATGCCCAGGATCACGGCCCCCACCAACGCTGCCCAACGCGCCGAGACCCAGCGCCGGATTCTCACCGCCTTTGGGGAACTCCTCTTCACCCACGGCCTCCCTGGACTGACCATGACGGACGTGGCCCGGCACGCCGGGGTGGGGCGGACGGCCGTCTACAACTACTACGCGGACATGGAACAGCTCCTGATCGCCTACGCGCTGGATGAGACCGAGCGCTTCATTGTCGACCTGCGGGACTCGCTGGCCGCGCTGGAAAACCCTGTGGACCGGCTCGCCCTGTACGTCCGGGCGCAGGTTGAGGACCTCAGCCGCCGGCATCTGCCGCCGGGTCCTGCCATGGCCGCTGTCCTCTCGCCCGGTTCCTTCGCCAAGCTCGCAGATCACGTGGGTGACCTCAACGTCCTTCTCCAGGACATCCTCCGGGACGGCGTCCAACAGGGCTACCTCCCGGACATTGATGTCGCCCAGCTGGCGCGTCTGATCCACGGAACGCTTTCGGCCAGCGCCGCACGACGCAACCGAACGCCCGACGGCGACACTTCCGCACCGGCCCCGGCCCCCGACGTCGAGCTGCTCGCCGCGCTGGAAGCACACACCGAACAGACGGTTCGCTTCATCCAGCTGGGAGCCGGAGCGCGCTTTGACGAGGCCGGCAACCCGGTGCGGCTCGACCGGCCGATCCTCAACGTCCTTGCCGGACAGGCAGCTACTGCCCTGCCGGCAGGGTAGGCACCACAGGCCACTTGGATTTGTCAGCAATCCGCAGGTCCTCACGCGGGCACAGGAGCTTGCCGGGAGTCTGGTCCACCAGCTGCGGTTCCACCAGTCCCTCATAGCCGGGTGTGAGGATCACGTCCACGGAGCCGTCTTCACGATTGTCCTGGAAGTAGTCCGTTCCAGCCAGGTTCCGCTGGACGTTAAAGGCCGCCGCCTGCCCCTTGACTCCGGAGACAACCACACCCACACCCGAGTACGCGGTGTCGCTGTTGGCCACGGAGCCCACCTTGAAGCCGCGGGCGGTGAATTCGGCGGCAACCGTGCCCGCCAGCCCACCCCGCGAGGTGGCGTTGAAGACGTTCAGGTTCACGGTTTCGTTCGGCACGTAGTCGAATGTGGTGGTCGGGCACAGGCTGCTGGGGGCTTTGCTGGCGACAGCCGTGGGTACCTTGATGACGCCGTTCATGATCGCCCAGGCCCCCACCGCGCCGGCCGCAATGATTCCGACCAGCAGGACCAACACAATGCCGTGGAACAGCCGGCGGCCGAAGCTGCCCCGGCGAACCGTGGGATCATCTGCGAACGTTGCCCGCAGTTCCGATCCGGTCACCACGTGGTGGCCGTGCAGTTGCGTCACATCCTTGGGACGCTTAGGTTTTTTTGGCCGCTGGGTGTCCTGCTCCGTGGCGGCCGGCCTAGCCATCGATCACCAATACGCGGGCGTGGATGGCCGTCCTTTGGTGGAGCGCCGTACGGACCGCCCTGTGCAGGCCATCCTCGAGGTACATGACCCCCTGGTATTGGACGACGTGCGGGAACAGATCGCCAAAGAACGTGGAATCCTCTGCCAACAACGCCTCCAGGTCCAGGGTCCGTTTGGTGGTCACCAGGTCATCCAGGCGCACCGGGCGCGGAGGCAGGGCAGCCCAATCGCGCGGCGCGGAATATCCATGGTCAGGGTACGGGCGTCCCTCGCCCACAGCTTTGAAGATCACCCTGCAAGCCTATGGAAGTTACCGCGCTAACGGAACTTGTGACCCCCGGCACAGGCAGGTTGTGGCCAAAAGGTGACTATCCTTCGTGGGACGTCACAGCTGTGAGGGTTCCCGCAGGGACTGACAGAATAGGGGCATGACTCAACCGCTCCAAGGGACTGACCGGACCGCCGCCCAAGCCACCCCTCGCCTGGCGCTGCTCCTGGACGTTGACGGCCCCATTGCCAGCCCCGTGACGCGCGACGTCAAGCCTGACATCATCGCCGACCTGGTGGCCCTTGCCTCGGCAGGAATCCCCGTCATCTTCAACACGGGCCGCTCGGACGCGTTCATCAGTGAACAGGTCATGAAACCCATGATTGCCGCCGGGATGCCGGCACACACCGTGATCCACGCCATTTGCGAGAAGGGCGCCGTGTGGTTCAGCTACACGGCGAACGGCCCCGGGACCATCCACGTGGACCACGAGCTCACCGTGCCCAAAGCCTACGGTGACGATATCCGCAGGCTCGTTGCCGAGGACTATTCCGCCCACATGTTCTTCGACGAAACCAAGCGGGCCATGGTTTCCGTGGAACAGCACCTGGAAGTATCCAACGAGGACTACCTGGCGGAACAGAAACTCTTCGACGCCGATGCCCTGGACATCATGGGACGCCATGGCCTGAGCGCCGCGATTTTGGACCACCACGCCCCGGAATCCGACGACGCTGTGGACTACCGCCTGGACCCCACCATCATCTCCACTGACATTGAATCGGTGCGGCTGGGCAAGGACCTGGGAGCGAGCCGCGCCGTCGAACTGCTGGCAGCCCAAGGCATCACTCCCCTGTCATGGCGCACCGTGGGCGATTCCCGCACGGACTATGCCATGGCAGACTGGCTTCACCACAACGATCACGACGTAAAACACGTGGATGTCCGCCCCGCAGACGGCGTACCGGTGAAGCCCTACACCATCCTGACGGCCGCCGACCTTGAACTGGCGGACGACGTGATCCACGACGACGCCGGCGGCGCTTTCCTCCGCAGCTGGCGCGAAGCACTTTCCATCTAGCTCCACCCAAACGATTCCGGAGAACAGCCATCACACAAGCACAGGTCGATCCGATCTACCACGGCAGCCCTTCCATTGAAGAAGACACGATCGCCGAGGCGGTCTCGCCTGCCGTCGTCGCGCACCTGAAACACAGGTCCGACGTCGTCCGTCACCGCGGGCGGTACGCCCTGGTCAACAGCGACCTCACCCCGCAACAGGCCATGGTGTCCGACCTCCTGGCCGTACGGGCTGCCCTGGACGCAGCAGGCATCGACTTCATCCTGGTGCGCGGCAACGACGAACGGCCTGTCATCGCCGTCGATTGGGAGTCCCGCAAGGTGGTCCGGGAGGCGCTGGTTGCGGCGTTCCGCAATGAGCCGTTCTATTCCATGACCGTGGACGCCAAGAAAAAGACCTCGGTGCTGGTGGCCGATGGCGAGTTGACCACCAACAGGAAATCCCGCATCTTCCGGTTGTACCGGCCCCGGGTCGAGACCGGCGGCGGCCTCTGGTACGGTCCCGCATTGGGTGTGCAGCTTGAGCTGTGGAGGTTCGAAGGCGACCACCTGGAGCTTCCGGTGGAGAACTCCCTGACCCGCCGGACCATGCTGCGGCAGGACGCCGTGCGGGGTACCGTCCAACGGCACGGCCTGACTTGGCCCACCATCGAAAACATGTTCGCGGACCACGCCAGCGACATCGCCTTCGACATCGACATCGTCTTTTCCTGGGTTGACGGCAGCGACCCGGAGTACATTGCCCGGCGTCGCGCCCTGCAGGCCGACGCCGTACTCGGGGAGGGCGATGACAGTGAGGCCCGCTTCCGCCAGATCAACGAACTGAAGTACGCGCTGCGCTCTGTGCACATGTTCGCGCCGTGGATCAGACGGATCTTCATCGCCACTGATTCGCCCACCCCGTCGTGGCTGGCAGATCACCCGGCGGTGACGGTGGTGCGCAGCGAGGAGTTCTTCGCCGACCCTTCAGTCCTTCCCACCCACAATTCGCAGGCCGTGGAGTGCCAGCTCCACCACATCGAGGGTTTGTCCGAGCATTTCCTGTACTCCAACGACGACATGTTCTTTGGCCGCCCCGTGGGTCCGGACATGTTCTTCACTCCTGGCGGCATCACCAAGTTCATCGAAGCGGACACCCGCATTGGCCTGGGCGAGAACGATGCCGAGCGGAGCGGTTTCGAGAACGCAGCCCGCGTTAACCGCAAACTGCTCTGGGAGCGCTTCGGCCGGATCACCACCCGGCACCTGGAGCACACAGCCGCCCCGCTGCGCCGCAGCGTCGTGGCCCGGATGGAAAAAGAGTTCCCTGCGGAATTCGCCAAGACCGCCGGCAGCCGCTTCCGTGCCGCGGACAACATCTCCGTGACCAACTCGTTCTACCACTACTACGCCCTGCTCACGGGCCGCGCTGTGACGCAAACCAATGCCAAGGTCAGGTACGTGGACACCACCATGTGGGCGGGACTTCACTACCTGCCCAAGCTGTTGGCGAAGCGCCACATGGACTTCTTCTGCCTGAACGACGGCAGCTTCCCGGAGGTCGCGGCAGAGGAACGTGCGGAACTCGTGACCGATTTCCTGGAAAAGTACTTCCCGGTCAAGGCACCCTGGGAGAAATAAGCGGCAGCGACGAGGTCAGCGTCCCAGGGGAAGTGTGCGCCCCTACCCGGGACTCGTGCGGGATGCGGATGCCGGCTTCGGCCAGCCTCCGCTGAACCTCTGCAGCATCCACGGGTTCGCCAACGGTCACTCCCCCGGACATCGGAACCACTGAGTGGACAATCGTGTGCTCGTAAACGTGGATCATGTTGTACGACTGCGCTCCATCGCGGCCACGCTGCCCACCGGCACGCACTCCCAGGTCCTGGGTGTAACAAGTGGCCGAGGCGACTGACACCGGGATGCCGGCGAAGCCCGCCGTCGTGGAGTAGTGCAGGTGGCCACCCAGGATGGTGCGAACGTCCGAATTGCGGACGACGGCGGCCAGTGCGGCTTGGCCGCGCAGCTCCACCAACACCGCAAGGTCCTGGACGCAGGGAACCGGGGGGTGGTGCAGGGCCAGGATGGTGCCGTCCGGGGCGGGAGTGGCCAGTTCGGCAGCCAGCCACTCAAGCTGGGCCTCGGACAGCTCGCCGTAGTGATGGCCGGGCACTGTGGTGTCCAAGGTGATGATGCGGAGACCGTTCACGAAGTAGCTGCGGTCGACCGGGTCCTGGGGTTTGCTGGTCTCGGACGCGTCCTCAAAGGCAGCACGGAAGTTCGCCCGGTTATCGTGGTTGCCCATGGCCCAGATGGCCTTGGCCCCGAGCGCGTCGCAGACGGGTTCAATCATTTCGCGGAGCCGCTCGTAAGCGTGGAGCTCGCCCTTGTCCGCCAGGTCTCCGGTGAAAATGATGGCCTCAGGCCGGATCCTGGACGCGATGATCTGATCGCAGATTTCCTGGAGCCTGGCTGCACTGTCCACGGAACCGTGGAGCGTGTTTGGACCACCCACCAGGTGAAGATCACTCAGGTGCAAAAGCACATGACCTGGTTTGGGATATTCAGCCTCGATGAGCTCCATAGCTTGCCTTAGCGTTCAGTGGGAGGCGGCGCCTCCCGTGTCAATCCAGTAGGGCCAATCCAACCAGACAACAAGCCAACATCTGGCTAATTTCCGGCGGAATGTTGGAAAATTACTTTCCCTCCCTTCCGAATTGATGGCTTACGCCAACGCTTCTTCCACTGCTTTCATCAGGTCTTCGGAGTCGGGCTCCACTGCGGATGGGAATCGCGCCACGAGTTGTCCGTCGCGGTTGATGACGAACTTCTCGAAGTTCCACTTCACTTTGACGGGCTCGCCGTCGGCGCCGCGGGTCAGTTCGGTGAAGAGGGGGTGCTGTTCCTTGCCCAGCACGTTTGCCTTGCTGGTCAAGGGGAAGGAGACGCCAAAGTTACGCTCGCAGAACTCCGCGATTTCGTGGTCCGCGCCCGGTTCCTGGCCGCCGAACTGGTTGCACGGCACGCCCAGGATCTCCAGGCCTTGATCCCGGTACTTGCCGTACAACTCCTCCAGGCCCGCGTACTGCCGCGTGAAGCCGCATTCCGAAGCGACGTTGACCACCAACACCGCCTTCCCCTCGAAGCGGCCGAAGTCAGCGTCGGAGCCGTCGTTGAAGGTGAGGGGAATGCTGTACAGGCTGGTCATGGGATTCGCTTCCTGACGTCGTCGGCCGGCTGGATCGCCGCCATCGAGCTTACGGGAGCTTGCCGTGCGGCGAAACCTAGGGCGTTGGGATGACCAGCGTGGACAACGGCACGATCACACCATCCGGACGCTGGACCTTGTCCGTACCGATCAGGATGTATCCGGGCGGAAGGACCACCGCCGGGAGCGTCGTCGGAAGTACGGCTGCCGGCGACGGCACCGGCGCGACGGGAGCAGCTGGTGCCGGTGCAGGCGCCACTGGAGCAGCAGCGGGCGGCGTGGCCGCTGGTGCGTGCACCGCCGGAGGTACGACGACGGCCGGTGCCGGTGCGACGGGGACCGTCACCGTCGGCGCCACAGGAGTCGTGGACGGCGCAGTTGTTGTCGACGTCGGTATGGGCGCGGGCGTGATGGTCGGCGTCGGAGTCGGAGTCGGCGTGACGGTGGGCGTCGGAGTCGGCGTGACCGTGGGCGTCGGCGTGACCGTCGGCGTCGGAGTCGGCGTGACGGTGGGTGTCGGTGTGGGCGTCGCCGTTACGGACGGTGCCGGGGTCTGCGTGGCTGGCGGGTTGCTGGTGCCTGGGGCCCTGGGCGTTGCAGGCGTCGAGGAAACCGGTGGAACCACGACTGGCAATGCCACAGGCTCTTCGTGTTCGCCGCCAACGACTGCACGGTTGGTTCCATCGGCCACGGGTACGGCCCACTGCGGGGTGGCCGTGGTGCCCGTTCCAACGCCTGGCTCGTAGCTCACCATGGTGATGGGCTGCAACGGATCAACCTGCTTGATGGGCAAGTAGATCCAGCCGTTCGGATTGGTGTGCAGTCCGTTGACGATCGTCTCGAAGTGGAGGTGGCAGCCTGTGGACCAACCCGTGGTGCCCACCTGGGCTATGACTTCGCCCACCCGCACAGATTGGCCCTTGGTGACGCCGATCGCCTGCAGGTGGTTGTAGGTGGTCACCAGGCCGTTGCCGTGCTCGATTTCCACACGGTTGCCGCCGCCCCAAATGTGCCACCCAACCGCCCGGACGATACCGGCGTCGGCGGCGTAGACCCGGGTGCCGCATGCTGCAGCGTAGTCCTGGCCCCAGTGGAACTCACCGGGGAGGCCGGTCAAGGGGCTGTAGCGGTAGCCGTAGGGCGAGCTCGGATTGAGGACCTCCAGAGGCGCGTACAAGCTCCCAGCGGGCGGGCGTGGCATACCCGCTGAGGCGACTGTCAGGCCAGTGGATCCATCCTTGCTGACGGTCCTGACCACAGCCCGGTCGAAGTGGACCATAGGCGTTCCGGCTTGTTGTGCCGGGGGCTCGGGGGTGGGATCAATGACCGTGGTCTCGGCCTCCGGGGCCACCAAGGTGCCCAACGCGGTCGGTTCAACAACGCCTTGCGCCAGGGAACCACCGATGCTGCCGGCGGGCACTGAGGTGAGTGGCTGGAAGCCAAATGCGATGAACGCCAGAATGGCGAGGCTTCCAGCGATCAGGACGCGGTGGAAACCTATGGCACGGATCAGTTTAACTGCCCGGTTTGAATCATGATGCTTGCCCACAAAACACTCCCCAAAGCCAGCGTCACCAAACCCCAGCCTGGCGTGCAAGCACCATTGTTGCGGGAATCACAACAGAAATAAAGGCTTCGCGGGCCCTTGCCAAGGAAAGGTTCCATCAGTTTTGGCTCAAGATGTCTTGAGCTTTACCTCAGGCAGTCGTAGCCCGTGCAATCGGGGGCTCCGAGCCCTGTACGGTGGACGCTAATCAGGCGAATTATTTCATGCCTCGCAAGAGAGCGCCTCGATAGCACTGGGATGTCACCATGGATGATCCACAGCGGACCGCACGCATCCTTTTAGAGAAGAATGCCGTGACCCTCTACCGATTGTGGGCCGGATACTGGGGTCGGGGAGGAAACGCCACCGCTTTCGAGTTCGACGCCTACGTGCACGAAGCACTGGTGGCGTCCCCTGTCGATCTCCGGCTGATGGCCTCGGCCGTAGATGGCCTTTACGAAGGAAAGCCCTGATTCGGACCTAGTATCGGACTAGCTGACGAGTCTGCGTACGTTCTCCATGATGGTTTCGCGGCGCCGTTTGAGGCTCGGAAGCTTGGACCGTGCCATCTCGGGAGTGAGCGTGTGCCAGGTCATGGCCAAGGCCCGCACGCTTGCCAGCAGCTCGATGGGTGTGAGATCAGAGCGAAGGTTGCCGGCTTTCTGGGCGCTTTGGATCCGGGAAAGCTTTTCCTGGTGTGAGGCCACCAAGGTTTCAAGGCCCGCCGGCAAGTCGCTCCATAGGCCCGGACACCGCGTATTTCCCGGACGTCCTGCTTCCGCTGATCGTGCTCGGAATCGGCCAAGGAACAGCAATCATCCTGCTGACCGAGTTTGGCATGTCAGGCGTCGCGCCAGCGGATAACGGTGCCGCCTCCGGACTGGTCAACACGGCACATCAACTGGGCGGGTCCATCGGCTTGGCACTATTGACGGTGGTGTTCGCAGGCTCCGGCGGAACAGCCCAAGGGATGGCAGGAGCCGAGGCCTACGGAGCAGTCTTCGCCTCGGCCACGTGGTTTTACGCCCTGGCCGTCCCCTGCGCTGCACTGATCTACCTCGCCCAACGCAGGGCGGCGGGAAACGCGTCAGCTTCCCGACCCTGACCCAACGGGCAGAGACGGCAGCTCGGTGAGTGACCCGTCATGGTCCAGGCTCAGCACCAGGTCCAGGTCGAGACGGGCCAGGAACCCGTCGTCGTGGCTGACCAGGATGACGGCACCGCGGTAGGCATTCAACGCTTCCACGAGTTGGTCCACACTCTGTATGTCGAGGTTGTTTGTTGGCTCATCGAGAATCAGTACATGTGGCGGCGGATCGGCAAAGAGAAGCTTGGCCAAGGAAACCCTGAACCGTTCTCCACCGGAGAGAGTCCCAACGGGACGGTAGACGCTATCGCCCCGCAACAAGAACCGGGCCAACTGGTTGCGGATTTCCCCGACAGGGACACTTGGCGCGGCCGCCTGAACATTTTCCAAAGTTGTCGCGGCCTCGTCCAGGCCATCGAGCCGCTGCCGCAGATACCCGGACCGCCCGGTCAGGAGCTGACCACCAGCGGTGCCGGATTCGACGTCGTCATCATCGTCTGTCAACGGTTCCCCGCTGACCAGGCGTTCGAGCAAGGTGGTTTTTCCCACCCCGTTGGCGCCGATGATGGCCACCCGTTCCGGCCCTTCCACCACAAAGGCACGATTGGTTCCCCGCAGCTCGGCGATCCGCCGGCTGCGGGGAACGTCCGGATCCGGAAGGTTCACGCTGATCCGTTCGTCTTCCCTGATTTTGGAGGAAGCCACATCCAGCGCAGCCTGGGCAGCGTCCACCTTGTCATCCGATCCTGATCGCAGCTTGCCCGCTGACACCTGCGCATCGGAGGCCCGCTGATTCATAAGGATCTTGGAGCCCTTCTTGTTGTCATAGCTGGTTTGACCGGTGCGGACACGCTGCGCCAGCTTCATTTCAGCTTCCTGGCGCTGGCGCTTCTCAGTCTTCACTGCCTGCTTGGCAGCTTGGGCAGCCTGAACCGCTGCGGCCTGCCGCTCATCCATATACGACCGCCAAGCACTGTACGGACCTCCAAACACTTCGAGTTCGCCACCATGCAGGTCCGCCGTGTTGTCCATTAGCTCCAGCAGTGCCAGGTCGTGGCTGACCACCACCAGCGTCCCCGGCCACGTGGAGAGGAGGGCGGACAGTTTGATTCGCGCCTGCCTGTCCAGGTTGTTCGTTGGCTCGTCCATGAGAGTGATTGCTGTCCCCTGAAGCCGGAGCCCTGTGATGGCAACAAGCATCGCTTCGCCTCCCGAAATTTCGCCTACGTTCCGCTCCAGGTCCGCCCCCGTAAAGCCGATGTGGCGCAAGGATTTGTCCGCCCTGGCTTCGATATCCCAGTCATCGCCCACCGCATCGAAGTTCTCCACCGAAACGTCGCCGGCTTCGATGGCCCGCAGTGCTTTCAACTTCTGGCCGATACCCAGCAGGTCTGCCACCGTTGAGTCGGTCGCGAGGGTGAGTGTCTGCGGAAGGTACCCGACATCACCGTTGGTCGTAATACTGCCGCTCGTAGGGGCAAGGCTCCCGGCTATGAGGCGCAGCAAGGTTGATTTTCCGGCACCGTTGGATCCCACAAGGCCTGTGCGGCCCGCTCCGAATGTTCCGGAGATCCCGGCAAGGGCGACGGTACCGTCGGGCCACTGAAGGCGCACGTCGGTCAGGGTGATGGACGGGTTTTTTGTTGTAGACATGATGCTCCGAAGGCTCCAGTGGTTTCAGCGAATGCGCTGCAACCACTGGCCGGCATGGGCATCAGGGCAAGGTCAGCGCACGGTTGGCGTCGTGAAACCTGTAATGCCCGTCAAAACATCGGCCTAACACTGGGGAATAGAGGGTTACAGTCTCGCAAAAGCCCCCAATGAAGGCAACTTGCCGCCAATGGCCTTCTGGCGGTGGAGGGACCAGGGGCTGACGCCGTCCCACACCGCCCTGCATTGCCCCCCCCCCCCCGCGAAGAAGCCCTCCAGCCGGTTTCAGCCCAGGTTTTCCTTCAACAGCGCCCGGTGCTCCACCGCGGCGGAGGTGTGCAGGGTACGGCCGGCTTCAGTGAGTTCCAGGAACAACGAGCGGCGGTCGTCGGCGCAGGTCTGGCGCGTAACGAGGCCGGCTTTTTCCAACCGGTCCACCACCTTGGAGACCGCACTTTGGGTCATGGGCGTCCGCTCCCCCAGCGACTTCATCCGGCACGAAGACTCTTCGCTGTCGGCTACGAGATCGAGGATTTCGAACTCATTCAGGCCGATATCGAATTTGGCTTCCAGGGCACGGTCGATCGCCGCTGCGGTACGGAAGTAGGAGTCCTGGATGCTTCGCCACTGCTCAACAAGTTGGCGGTCACGCGTCGTTGCCATGTCCTGATTCTAGTTCATGACGCAGTTAGAATCCACGTCATAATATTCCTTGTCATTGAATGACGCGTCATATAGATTGTTGCTCATGACATCACCCACCACCCTCAAAAAGCCTGCCGAGCCCCTGGCTGCAGCCGTCCGCTGGACGCGGGCACAGTGGCTGCTCCTGATGGTCGTTTGCACCGTCCTGGCCCTGGACGGGCTGGACGTCTCCATGGTCGGCGTTGCTTTGCCCTCCATCGGACATGAACTCAACCTCGGGACCGACTCCCTGCAATGGATCGTTTCCGCATACGTCCTTGGCTACGGGAGCCTTCTGCTCCTCGGCGGCCGACTCGCGGACCTGTTGGGCCGCCGTCGAATCTTCCTCATTGCCCTGACCGTGTTCGCGGCAGCGTCGCTCCTTGGCGGATTGGTTGACGATCCCGCCATCCTGATCGCCACCCGGTTCGTCAAGGGCCTCGCTGCCGCCTTCACCGCACCCACGGGCTTCTCCATCATCACCACCAACTTCGCGGAGGGACGCGAGCGCAACAAGGCGCTGTCCATCTTCACCACCTTCGGTGCCAGTGGCTTCTCGCTGGGCCTGGTGGTTGGCGGTCTGATGACCAGCCTGAGCTGGCGCTGGACGTTCCTGGTCTCGGTGCCGATCGCCGTGATCGTGGTCCTGCTGGGCATGAAGTTCATTCCCAAGGACAAGCCGTCGGTGGAAGACAGCGGGCACGATATCTGGGGTGCCGTGACGCTCGCCCTGGGCATGCTCGGCCTCGTCTACACCTTGGTTTCAGCACCTGAACAGGGCTGGGGATCTGTGGCAACAATCGCCGGGTTCGCGGTTTCTGCCGCCGTGCTGGTGGCCTTCGCCATCATCGAGCGCAAGGTCAAGCACCCGCTGATCCGCTTCGGTATCCTCAAGGAAGGTTGGGTGGCCCGGGCAAACCTGAGCGCAGTTGGGCTGTTCGGTTCCTACCTGAGCTTCCAGTTCATCGTCACCATGTTCCTGCAGTCCGTGCTGGGTTGGACGCCGCTGGGGATGGCACTCGCTTTGCTGCCCGCGGGGTTGCTGGTGGCCACCAGCGCACCGTTCGCGGACCGTCTCATCGAAAAGTTCGGGGCCACGCAACTCATCCTCACCGGGCTGACGGCCCTCGGCTTGGGCTATGTCCTGTTCCTGCGGGTGGGTACCACGCCCAATTATGCGCTGGACATCCTTCCGTCGGTGGTCCTGCTGGGCATCGGCTTTGCGCTGGCTTTCCCGTCCATCAATGTCCAGGCCACTGCCGGCATCCGCGACTCCGAGCAAGGGCTTGCAGCCGGTCTGATCCAGACCAGCACCCAGGTCGGCGCCGCGTTGGTACTGGCCGTCACCACAGCCTTGGTGAGCGGCCACGGACACGCGTCGGGTACCGTCAGCGCCCAGGCCATGCTGGAACAATACCGTCCGGGACTGATCCTGAGTGCCGCCGTCGCCATCGCCGCTTTGCTGGTGGCAGCAGCGCCTTCCCGGCGCCGGGTCGCCTCCTGACCGCTGCGCTTTTGCACAAAAAGTGCCCCTATACACGGGGGTCATTCCGAGGTCGAATGGACCATGAGGAATTACCTCACCGAGTACAGGCACGAACTCCAGCGCACGTTCACAGGGACGTCGGGGACGCCGCCTGAGTGGGTACCGCGTCTGGCGGAAGGGCACGACGCCGGATATCACCTGCCGGGGTCGGCAGTCTGGTCGGTTCACGGTCACGTGGCAACGATCGTCGCCGGGATCAGGGTCCTGCTGATGCAGGCCCTGCATCCCGGCGCGCTGGCCGGGGTGTACGAGCACTCCGGGTTCCAGAAGGATCCGCTCGGCCGCCTGGCGAACACCATCAGGTGGATCTTCACGGTGACCTACGGATCAACTGAGGACGCCCAGGCCGCCACCACGCGGGTCCGGAAAATCCATGAGCGCGTCCGCGGGACGTACGTTGACGGCAAAGGAATCCAGCGCGACTACGCGGCCAACGATCCCGAACTCCTCCGCTGGGTACACATCACCTACGCTGACTCCTTCATAACCGCCAACCGCATCTGGGGCCGACCCATCCCCGGCGGAGCCGACGCTTACGTCCGCGAGTGGGCTACAGCCGGCAGGCTCATGGGAGTGGAGGATCCGCCACTGACCGAAGCCGAGGTCCGTGAAGAACTGGAGCAGTGGTACGCCTCAGGAATCCTGCGGGCCGACGAACGCCTGGCCGAGACAGTGTGGTTCATTCGCCATCCGCCACTAAGCCCCATGCTCCGTCCTGGCTACCGCATCCTGTTCGCCGCCGCCGTCGCAAGCCTCGAACCCCGCTATCAGGACATGCTGGGGCTCCGGCCGCCCAGGTTTGGCCCCATCCCCTTGCCCGTCATCACCTCGGCTAGGGCTGTGCTGGGCATGGTTCGCCTGGCCCTCGGATCCCACGGGCCCAGCGAACAAGCAGCCCTGAGACGGTTGCAGAGGCTTGGTTACGCGGACGCTTGAGGAGCCCTTCGCCGAGGGGTGAGCTCTCGCCCCTTCGAGGGTGCCCATAACGCCGAAAGCCAACCCCTCGACGCAACCTCACTTGTGATGAGGTGCGCCCAGGGGTTGGCTTTCGGGACTTAGGGGCTTGCTTTCCGCCGAGAACTCACTCCTCGGTGGAGGTCCCTAGATCAACGCGTCCGACAGGTGGTTCGGGGTGCCGAAGCGGTGCGCCGTGATGGACACCGCCTGCTCGCGAAGGAACGGCAGCATCTCGATCCGGCCAGCCTGGGTTACGGCCCCGTGGTAGACGGCGACATCCGGACGGCCACCCATTGCCGCGCTCAGCGCGGCGAAGTCGCCACCGATCAAGCGGATGCGGCCGGCGTCGAACTTTGCCGCACGGGCCAGCCACGCGGCGTCGTCCTCAACCCGGACGCTGACGCCCAGGTTCGCGAACACGGTCACCACTGCGTCGGGAAGTACGACGGCGGAGCTCACCGTGAGCTTCGAGCCCGCCACTGCACCGGCTGCTACGACGCGGAGCAGCTCCGCGAGTCGCTCACCTTCGGAGAGGCGGATCGTCACAGGGAGGGAGCGGTAGCGGAAGACGTTGCGCTCAGCGGTCAGCGCGGAAACGTCCTTGCGTGTGCCGAACTCAGATTCCCAGGCGGCGGCGTCGCTGAAGAGTGCCTGCTGGAGGGTCTGGAGTTCCTCGGCCGTAACGTCAGCGGACTTGGCAGCGGCAAGGATCTGCGAGGCTGCGCCCTGAAGGACGGTGCCGCGCTTGGCCTTTGCTTCGGCAGGGAGCCAACTGCCCAGACCGATCAGGTAGTTCGGTCCCCCGGCCTTGGTTCCGGCGCCGACGGCCGACTTCTTCCAGCCACCGAACGGCTGGCGCTGCACGATCGCACCGGTGATGCCGCGGTTGACGTACAGGTTGCCGGCCTGGATGGTGTCCAGCCAGACGCCCATCTCGGCGGAGTCCAGGGAGTGCAGGCCGGCGGTGAGGCCGTACTCGATCTCGTTCTGGATGGCGATCGCTTCTTCAAGGGTTTCAGCGGTCATGACACCCAGCACCGGGCCGAAGAACTCGGTCAGGTGGAAGTAGGAGCCGCGCTTGACGCCGGAACGGATGCCCGGGGACCACAAACGGCCGGTCTCGTCGAGGCGCTCGGGCTTGATGGCCCAGGTTTCACCGTCGCCCAGGGTGGTGAGGGCGTTCAGGAGCTTGCCGTAGGCCGGCTCGATGATCGGCCCCATCTGTGTGGTGGCTTTGTCCGGGTATCCCACGGTCAGCGAGCGGGCTGCGTCGATCAGCTGGTTGTGGAAGCGGGCGCTCTTCGCCACCGAGCCCACCAGGATCACCAGTGAAGCGGCGGAGCATTTCTGTCCGGCGTGGCCGAACGCCGAGTACACGACGTCCTTGGCTGCCAGGTCCAGGTCCGCACTCGGGGTGACAATGATGGCGTTCTTGCCGGACGTCTCCGCCAGCAACGGCAGGTCCTGGCGGAAGGAACGGAACAATTCAGCCGTTTCGTAGCCACCGGTAAGGATCACGCGGTCAACGCTGGGGTGCGAGACAAGCTGGGTGCCAAGCTCACGCTCTTCGAGCTGGACGAGCGCCAGCACTTCACGCGGCACGCCTGCTTCCCACAGGGCGTCCACCATGACGGAACCGGAGCGGCGGGCCTGCTTTGCAGGCTTAATCACGACGGCGGAGCCTGAGGCGAGCGCTGCGAGCGTCGAGCCTGCGGGGATCGCCACCGGGAAGTTCCACGGCGGGGTCACCACGGTGAGGTTCGCTGGGACGAAGGTGGCGCCGTCGACCGTTTCCAGGTCCTTGGCGCGCTCGGCGTAGTAGTGCGCGAAGTCGATTGCTTCGCTAACCTCGGAGTCGCCCTGGTCGATGGTCTTGCCGGTCTCGGAAGCCATGACCTCCAGGAGTTCAGCGCGGCGGGCCTCGAGGACTTCACCGGCGCGGTGCAGGATGGCGGCGCGCTCGACGGCGGGACGGGCACCCCAGGCCTTGCCGTGGTCCACGGCGGTGGCGATGATGCGGTCCAGTTCGGCTGCGTCGGAAACCTTGGTGGACTCCACGATCTTGTTGCCGGCGGTGGAACCGGGGATGCGCTTGAGAATGTCGCGGCCCCACGCACGGTTGGCCGGGAGTGCCGGGTCCGTGTCAGGGGTGTTGCGGAATCCCTCAGTGGGTGCGGGTTCGGCCGGGAGACAGCGGTCCTGCTTGCGGTTGGGGCCCGGGACCTCGTCCTTCATGTTGGCCAAGGAGTTCAGGAAGCGCTGCTGCTCGCGCTTGAACAATGCTTCGTTCTCGCTGAGTTCGAAGACTGCGGACATGAAGTTTTCCTGGCTGGCGCCCTCTTCCAGGCGGCGGATCAGGTAAGCGATGGCGACGTCGAACTCGCCCGGGTGGACCACCGGTGTGTAGAGCAAGAGGCTGCCGACATCCTTACGGACCGCAGTGGCCTGGCCGGTTGCCATGCCCAGGAGCATTTCGAATTCGATGGCTTTTGGTCCCTGCTCAGCGATGCCGCGCTGCTTGGCGAGCAGCCAGGCAAAGGCGACGTCGAACAGGTTGTGTCCAGCGATGCCAATGCGGACGGCGTCGATGTGCTCCGGGGTGAGGGCATAGTTGATGACGTTCTTGTAGCTGGTGTCCGAGTCCTGCTTGCTGCCCCAGGTAGCCAGCGGCCAGTCGTGCAGCGAGGCTTCCACCTGTTCCATGGGAAGGTTGGCGCCCTTGACGACGCGGACCTTGATGGGAGCTCCACCTTCGGCGCGACGGGCGGAGGCCCACTCCTGCAGTTCCTGCATGGCACCGAGCGCGTCAGGGAGGTAGGCCTGGAGGACGATTCCGGCTTCCAGGTTCTTGAACTCCGGCATGTCCAGGATGCGCTTGAACACCGCGATGGTCATGCTGAGGTCCTTGTATTCCTCCATGTCCAGGTTGATGAACTTGGGCTTGGGGAAGGACGCGGCGAGGCGGTAAAGCGGGGTGAGCTTCTCAACAACGTGGTCGACGGCTTCGTCGAAGGCCCATGGGGAGTGCGGGGCCACGGTGGAGGATTCCTTGATGGAAACGTAGTCCACGTCTTCGCGGGCAAGGAGTTTGAGGGTGCCTTCGAGGCGACGCTGGGCTTCGTGCTCGCCCAGGACGGCTTCGCCCAGAAGGTTCACGTTCAGGTGCACGCCGTCCTGGCGGATCTTGGCAATGGCCGGGCCCAGCTTGGCATCGGTGGCGTCGACGATGAGGTGTCCCACCATTTCGCGGAGCACGCGACGGGCAATGGGAATAACCACCTGCGGGAGGATCGGAGCCATGACGCCACCCACCCGGACAGCGCTGCGCATGTACCAGGGAAGGAACTTGGGGACCTTGGGGGCCAGTTCAGCGAGTTTGCGGCCGGCGACGGATAGATCCTCGGGGCGGATGACGCCGTCGACGAATCCGACAGTGAACTCCAAGCCGTTCGGGTCCTTCAGGACGCCGGCGAGGCGCTGGGCGGAGACGTCCACGGGGATCTTGCTGGCTTCGGTCAACCAGTGGCGGACCAAGGCGATGGCTTCGTGGGCCAACGCGTCGAACTGCCCTGAATCCTGGGTGCGGGGGGCAGTGGCATCCGGGAGGGTGCTGGTCATGGGAGCTCCTTCTGGGGCGGAGAAGTTTGTTTGTTTCCATCAGTATGGATCTACAATCACGTTAGGAAAAGCGATCTTTTCCGACGAATATTGGTTATCCAACCCGATCATTTGGAGGCAGAGTTGCTGGATGTCCGCAGGCTCCGCTTGCTGCACGAATTGAAGATCCGCGGGACGCTCGCCGAGGTGGCCGATGCGATGCAATACAGCCCTTCATCGGTGTCGCAGCAACTGACCCTCCTGGAGAAGGAGGCCGGGGTTGAACTGCTCCGTAAAGCCGGGCGCCGGGTCCAGTTGACCCCGCAAGCGGAGATCCTCGTAGCCCACACCGCGGCACTCCTGGAGACCTTGGAAAAGGCCGAAACGGATCTGGCAGCTTCACTGTCAATGGTGACGGGAACCGTCCGCCTGGCAGTCTTCCAATCCGCGGCCCTGGCCCTGCTTCCCGATTTCCTCACCATCATGCGGCAGGAGTACCCGGAGGTGCGCGTTGAAATGACCCAACGCGAACCCGAAACGGCCCTGTACGAAACCTGGGCGCGGGACTTCGACCTGGTGGTTGCCGAGCAGTACCCTGGCCATGCCGCTCCGCACCACAGCGGCCTGGACCGCGTCATCCTCACCAGCGATGCCATTCGGCTTGCCACTCCCCCGGTGGGACTGGGCGGCGAAGCCGTCTCCACCCTGGCCGACACTGCCTCCATGCCCTGGGTCATGGAACCCCGCGGCGCAGCTTCCCGGCATTGGGCGGAGCAGGCCTGCCGTTCCGCGGGCTTCGAACCCGACGTCCGGTATGAAACGGCCGACCTCCAAGCGTAGATACGACTCATCGAATCCGGAAACGCGGTAGCGCTCATGCCCGACCTCGTCTGGACCGGACGCACCCGGACCGTTCAATTGCTGGACCTCCCGGGGCTGCCGAAGCGAACCGTGTTCACCTCCACCCGCACTGCCGGCCGGATCCACCCGGCGACGGCGGCCTGCCGCGAAGTTCTGGAGCGCGTGGCAGCGGCGCAACAACTGGACGCGGAACAGCAGGCGGATGCCGGGTAACTCCCGGATACGCAAAAGGCCCCAGTCCGAGGACTGGGGCCGAACGCGGAGAATGGGGGATTTGAACCCCCGAGGGCGTTAACCCAACACGCGTTCCAGGCGTGCGCCATAGGCCGCTAGGCGAATTCTCCTTGCTTCCGATTCGAAAGCAGATACTACTGTACCTGAGAATTTCGGCATCGCGTAATCGGCCCAAACCCGGGCTCTCGGAGGGGGTGGCAAAGAGGCGCTTAACGTAAAAATGGACGCCCCCAACGCGCCCATTCTTGCGGTACATCGTTGAGCCACCGGGTCCGGCCCCTCGCCCCCAGGCCCCGCAGCTCACAACCTTGAGATTGCCCCAATCGGTGTACATACCCATGGTCCGCCGCCAACCTCGGATTTGCAATGGTTGAGACCTGTTTGTAGCCGAAGTTGCTGACAAGATGTCTGCATGACGCAGCTTCATGCACTGGTGGTTTACGTACCTAAGACGCATATTGAGGAAGTTCTCCTGGCCATCGGTGATGCCGGCGCGGGACGGATCGGCGACTATTCACACTGTGCCTTCACTTCCCCAGGCACAGGCCGCTTCACACCGTTGCCCGGGGCGCGGCCGTTCATTGGCGAGGTATCGATTGAGCAGCAAGCGCCGGAAATCAGGGTGGAGTGCGTGGTGGAGGAGGAAATTCTCGACGGCGTTGTACTGGCTTTGCGGGCTTCTCACCCTTACGAGGAGCCCGCCTTCATGACGTGGCCGGTGAACGGCTGGCGGTAGATCCGCGCAGCCCAGCCACCCGCCGTCGAGCCGTATCCACAGCCGTCGATGGCCGATTCGAACCCCGCCCCGAGTTCGGGTAAGCTTGTCGACGGCCCCTCATGTGGCGTCATCCTGTTGAACTCCCCCAGGACCGGAAGGTAGCAAGGGTAGATGGGCTCTGGCGGGTGCATGAGGGGTCTCTTATTTAAATGTCAGTCCCTATAGGTAGGTTTCACTTGTGACTGTTACAACTGCCCTTTATCGACGGTACCGGCCCGACTCTTTCGCGGACGTTATCGGGCAGGAACACGTCACAGAGCCGCTGATGACGGCGCTCCGCAAGAACCGCGTGAACCACGCCTACCTCTTCTCCGGCCCCCGCGGCTGTGGCAAGACCACCTCAGCGCGCATCCTTGCCCGCTGCCTGAACTGCGCCGAGGGCCCCACTGACACGCCCTGCGGCAAATGCCCCAGCTGCATCGAACTGGCCCGTGGTGGATCCGGGTCGCTGGACGTCATTGAGATTGACGCCGCCAGCCACGGTGGCGTGGACGACGCCCGCGACCTCCGCGAGCGGGCAACCTTCGCCCCGGTCCGTGACCGCTACAAGATCTTCATCATTGACGAGGCCCACATGGTCACGTCCGCCGGCTTTAACGCCCTCCTGAAGATCGTCGAAGAGCCGCCGGAACACATCAAGTTCATCTTCGCCACCACCGAGCCGGACAAGGTCATCGGCACCATCCGCTCCCGCACGCACCACTACCCCTTCCGGCTGGTGCCCCCGGAGCCGCTCATGCAATACCTTGAGCTGCTCTGCCAGCAGGAGAACGTCCCCGTGGCTCCAGGGGTGCTATCCCTGGTGATCCGCGCTGGTGGCGGTTCGGTCCGTGACACCCTTTCCGTGCTGGACCAGCTCATGGCCGGCGCCGGGCCGAACGGCCTGGACTACGAGCTCGCTGTTGCCCTCCTCGGCTACACCCATGCCTCCCTGCTGGACGACATCGTGGATGCCATTGCCGCCGCCGACGCCGCCACTGTCTTCCGCGCCGTGGATCGCGTCATCCAGACGGGCCACGACCCCCGGCGTTTCGTCGAAGACCTTTTGGAACGCTTCCGCGACCTGATCATTGTTCAGGCGATGCCCGAGAGCGCCCAAGCCATCCTCCGCGGCATGCCCGCCGACCAGATCGCCCGTATGCGCAACCAGGCCACCAACCTTGGCGCAGCGGAGCTTTCCCGCGCGGCAGACGTCACCAACACCGCACTGACGGAAATGACCGGCGCAACTTCGCCACGCCTTCACCTTGAACTCCTGTGCGCTCGAATTCTCCTCCCCAGCTCGGAGCAGACCGAACGGGGTATCGCTGCGCGCATCGACCGCGTGGAACGTCGCCTGAACTACGCGGGCGACGCCGGAACGCCGGCTGTTGCTGCTGCCCCGACTGCCACCGTGGCTTCCGTGGAAGCAGCACCGAACGTTCCCGCACCAGTGGTTGCTGCTCCGGAGCCCACCCGGCCGGAACCGACCCCTGTGCAGGAACCTGCAGCGCCGGTGGCCTCCCAACCATCGGTTCCTGCAACTCCTGAGCCGGCCGTCGCCGCAGTCAACCGCGACCCCATCACGGCGCCACGGGTTTCCACCAACGATTGGCCTGTGGAGGAACGGTCGACTGCCGGTCGCACACCGCAGGCTGTCGACCGGCAGTCTCCCGCACCACAAGCGACGCCCCAGGCACAGCCCGTGGCCCCTCTCGCGCAACAAGCACCCACGCCTGCGCCGCAGTCCGCTGCTCCCGGGCAGGCCGCTCCGGCACAGGCTGCGCCAGCTCCCGCCCAAGCCCCGGCGCCACAATCGGCACCGGCTCCGTCGGGGGCTGGTGACGTAGAAGCTCTTCGCCGCGCCTGGCCGGACGTCCTCCAGACGTTGACCAAGATCAAGCGCAGCACCTGGGCGCTGGTGGAGCCCAACGCCCAGGTGGCCCAGTTCGACGGCCAACTGCTCACTTTGGCGTTCACTACCGGCGGTTTGGCCGGCGCCTTCGGACGCGCAGACCACTCCGAAAACCTTCGCCAGGCAATCCACAAGACCCTGGGCATTGATTGCCAGATCGTCGCGGTGGCCGGCGGCAACAGTTCAGCGAGCTCTGAGCCAAACCCAAAAGCGCCTACTAGCCGGGAGACCCCGGCGCCGGCAGGCGGTGCAGCAGCAAGTGTTGCGCCGGCGCCCGACGCAACAGCACCAGCGGGAGCCTCTCCAGCCGCGGTCTCAGCGGTCGACTCTGCCTGGGGTCTTGCGCCGGCCGATACTCCCGCGTCGGAGGCATCCCCAAGTGCCCCGTCGCCGGAACCCGTACGCACGCCAACGAGCCCGGCTACACCGGCGCCGGCTGGATCCGTGGTGCCCGCAGTACCGCAGCCGGCCGAACCCGCACCGCAGCCCTCAACGCAGGGAACGGCTCAGACCAGCTCCACCTCGGCCGGCGACTACTCCTACCCGGATGACGATTGGGGCCCGCCCCTCGACGAGGATGCGCCTCCACTGGATGAGGAGCCCCCTGCGGACTGGGAGCCGCCGTCCGGATACGGCCGTCCTGGCGCACGTACAGGCACAGCACCGTCCCCGGTTGCAGCAGCAACTTCGGATGGAAAACCGTCCCCGCCCAAGCCTTCACCAGCCACGGTACCCAGCACTCCGGGGGCGCCCTCCGGCACCTCCGAGGACCCGTGGTCCAGGGCAGTAGAGAAGGCGCCGGGAACATGGGTAGTAGGCACGGAGTCGAACGTGGGCAGGCAGCCGCAAGCCCCGGAAGAGACCGCTGCCGCCGCAGTGGACACCCCTGACTACGAGCCCGCCGCGGCCCAGGTTCCCGAAGCCGCAGCTGGAACGTACGGCCACCCAACCGGCCCGGACGCTCCCGCAGGGTCGAGCTGGGACGTCGCTCCGGCGTCGAGCTGGCCCGCACCCCAGGCCACGGCAACGCAGGCCACCGGCAGCGCCCCCGCGACATGGCCTTCCTTGGCCGCGCAGCCGGTTGAAGCGCACGGTTCCGTTGCCACGCTCGAGGAGGGTCCGGCGTCGGGCAGTCCCAACGGTCGTCAAAGCCTGTACCAGCGACTGACCAACAGCCCTGAGGCACAGGCTGGTCGCGTCCAAGCGCCGGCCAGGACCCAGGCAGCCCCCACGGCGACTGCGGAGGACATCCCCAGCCCTGAGGACGAAACCATCGAGGAATCGAGGGTCTTTGGGCGGGCTGCGGTGGAGCGTATTCTGGGCGGAAAGCTGATCGAAGAGCGCGCCTTGGACGGTTCTCCCCTGCACAACCGCTGATTGCAGCATTGATTTCAACCAAATGAGGACATTGTGTACGAAGGTGCAGTTCAGGAGCTGATTGACGAGCTCGGCCGGCTTCCCGGTGTGGGCCCCAAATCAGCGCAGCGCCTGGCGTTCCACATCCTGGAGGCTGATCCAGAGGACATGAAGCGTCTGGTGACGGCCATCACCACGGTTAAGGAACGGGTGAAGTTCTGCTCGGTCTGCTTCAACGTGACCGAGCAGGAGACCTGCAACATTTGCCGGGATCCACGCAGGGACCCGTCGGTCATCTGCGTGGTTGAGGAGTCCAAGGACGTCCTGGCCGTTGAGCGGACCCGGTCCTTCCGTGGCCGGTACCACGTGCTGGGTGGCGCCATCAATCCGATCGCTGGCATCGGTCCGGAGCAGTTGCGGATCCGCGAGCTCCTGACCCGATTGAATGATGGCGCCATCCAGGAGATCATTATCGCCACCGACCCCAACCTCGAGGGTGAGGCCACAGCTACCTACCTGGCGCGTATGTTGAAGTCCATTGGGGTCGCTGTGACGCGGCTGGCTTCCGGGCTTCCCGTGGGTGGCGACCTCGAGTACGCCGACGAAGTCACGCTGGGCCGGGCATTCGAAGGAAGGCGCAACGCGCTGTTGTAGCTTCGGTTCCGGGACCACCACCACGTAGGTGGCATCTGCGGCGGTGACTACTTGTCCGGCTGCGCTCCTCGCCATGTTGAAGTAGTCAACGATCTTTCCGGACACAGAATTCAAGGGGAGCCTTGGGCAGTCAGGAAATGCCCGCCCTCCGCGCCTTCAACCAACGCCCTGAAATGGTGAGCAGCGCAGCAAATGCTGCCTGTACTGCAAAGCCGGCGAAAGCCACGGGCACCGGCGGCGCGAGCCCGGCACTCGATTCTCCGTCCAGGCAAGGGACTTCGCGGGATGGGCCGTCGGCGGCGTACTGGAGCCCGGCCAACATCCATCCGACGACATGGTCAGGGTGCACAAACTGGGCTCCAATACTCCCCAGGAGCAGCGCAGGATTCGATGCCGCAAGCCATGCCACGCGTTCCGTATGCACCACCTCCACCTCGTGCAGGCTGCCAACACACTCGTATGCAGTGATCCTCCCCGCGTCGTCCCTCTCCACGTTCACGGGCACTGAGGCGCCGCCCATCTCACTGGTTCCGGCAAGCAGCAACAGAGTGAGCGCGCCATTCCCGAGGCAAAGGAACATCGTCACCACCCCAGCCAGGACGCCCGCCGGAACGGTAGAGGCAAAGCAAGCCCGCGCACCTCCGCCCATGAGGCCGAACAGTCCCACCTCCAGGACAATCACGACGGCGGCCGCCCCAGCCAGCGCTGGCGGCCCACCCGTGTTGAAACCCACGATCAGCAGGACCACACATGACAGCGCAGCGAAAACGACTCCACGGATGGTCGCTGCGAGGAAGCGGACCAGAATGCTCGACCAGGCATGCCGGAAGCCACAGATGACACCCAGTATCGCGGCGGCCAAGGCCAGGAATCCAGCCATAAAGACGTAGGTGGCACCCAAGACGTCCGAGTCGAACCCTTCGAGCGATTGCACCCAGGCAACCATTGCAGCGGCAACGCCACCTGCAAAGGCGATGGCGCAACAGCAGCCCAGCCAAAACCACCAGGAGAACAACGAATTCCGGGCATCCCGCCAAGCCAGTTTCAGGGCAGTTTTGACGACGGCCGCAGGCGGTGGTTCCGAACCACCGCTGGATGAAGTCACCCGCGGCTGATCGTCAACCAATCCACCGCCGATGACCTCGTACTCCGGCTCGTTTGCACCGGCACCCCGCTTGCCCGAACGGTCAGGAACGCCGGCCAAGGCACCACGCAATCCTCATGACGTGGATGGTACGCCTGGGCGTCACGCATCAACAGAGATGCCGGAAGAAGGTGGGACCATAGTTCATGGCCCAACTCCCCCGTTTCCCCAAGCGTCCGCAGCCCGTCACCCCGCTGAGCTGGCAGGAGTCGGTATGGGACTATCCAAGGCCTCCGGTGGTGCAGCACCGCTCGGAAAGGATTGTGGTCCGGCTCGGCGGCCGGATCATTGCGGACACCGTGGATTCGGTCAGGGTCCTCGAAACCAGCCACCCTCCCGTCTACTACCTGCCCTTCGAGGCGTTCCCTGCCGGAGTATTGATCCCGGTGGAAGGCGGAACTTTCTGCGAATTCAAGGGGATGGCGGCTTACTTCGACGTCGTGGCAAACAGTGTGGTCGCATCCCGCGGCGGGTGGACCTACCCGGAACCCACGCAGGGTTTCGAGGCTCTCAGAACACGGGTTGCCCTGTACCCGGGCCGTATGGAGTCATGCGAAATTGACGGCGAACCAGTAACGGCGCAATCTGGCGGTTTCTACGGGGGTTGGATCACTCGGCGCATTGTGGGGCCTTTCAAGGGTGAACCCGGCTCCGCAGGCTGGTGAGATCCCGAACACTGCCCCCCCACGAACGCGTCAATGGAGGCCACTCGAGCTGTTATGCTATTCGATGGATAAACCATTCGTTCGGGGGATTCGGTTATGGGGATTGCTTTCGATGACGGCGCGGCCGATGCTCTAATCAGTGCTGCCGATTCCGCGGATGAGGCTCTACGCTCCGAGGGCGCGTTCCTGTCGGGAGCCATTGATCGTGTCATGGAGGATTTCAAAGGGGGCTACGCCCGCTTGTTCCTCCAGGCCTGTGCCGTCTGGGCTGATGACCGTGTCCGCCTTGCCAGTGTTCTCGCCGCGTTGGTGGAGGATGTCCAGGAAGCAAAGCTGCGGGCCGCGCGGGAGAAGTCGCGGCTGAAGAACCTCGCCGACTGGCAGCAACGCGCCGACATCCGTGAACAACAATTTCAGTCTTTCCTGAGTCCGTTGAGTGACCCCATGCCCGCGGAATGGCCGTTGCCCACACCGACGGTTTCAGCAGAATTCTCCCCAAGGGAGCGGGCAAGGTTCGCCGGTGGATCAGAAGCCGGGACAAGCGCGGCGGACCCGGGAAAGCTGCGCGACTTCGCGTCCCAATCCCGAACTTCCACAAACATCCTCAATAGTGAACTCGGACGTGTGCGGAACGCCTGGGGTAGTTTCACCGCTGCTTGTTCCTGGGTGAACAGCGGCAGCGTCACCTTCGTGCCCGGTTTCGAGCAGCTGCTCAGTGAGAACACTGCTGATGCTGGGTGGGTCGAACGCATCGCCGCAGCATTTGAAGCAGCTGGCAGCGGCTCCATGGCTGACACCATCCTCAACAGCGTTCTCATTCAGTACGCTCCCCCACGGCAAGTGAGTTTGACCGACATCGGGGCCCTTAACGCCGCACAACTAAAGGCGTGGCTGGCCACCCCAGCCAACAAGGAACGGCTTCAGGGGCTGCTCGAGCAACCAGGGCTGGACCCTGTGATGATCGCCAAGTGGTGGGCCGGACTCGGCCAGACGGTCGCCACCGGGACAATCGAACCCGGCGAGGCCCAGCTTTTTCTGATCCAGACCCTTCCCGGAGTCATCGGGAACCTGAACGGTGTCACCGCCACTGCCCGGGACAAGGCCAATCGCATACGCCTTGCCACCGAGAACGAGCGCATCAAAGACGAACTCACCAAAACGCCTCAATTCCTGCCCGCAAGCCAAGGCCTGTCCGTGACCAACCCTGCTTGGACACGGCTGCAAACGCAGCAAAAGGCCCTCAATGGCATCGGTGAGGCCCTGACGAACGCCGGGGCCGCGGATGTTGCTGTTTTGCTCGGATTCGATCTTACCCACGGCTCCCCCAAGGCACAGGTCTCTGCTGGCAACCCGGACACGGCTGACAACGTCACCTACGCCGTCTCCGGTATGAACATCACCCCGCAGAGCGGTTTTAACGACTGGGCGTTCAACGCCGCGAACCTTCAGGCGCAACAAAAGTTGCTCTCTAGGGATAAGTCTTTCGCTGTGGTGGCATGGATCAACTACGAACCGCCCACGGTTCCGAGCGTGAACAGTGGCGATGCCGCCCGCGCCGGCGCCGACCGCTTCGTCACAGACCTTCAGGGCTTCAACGCCGTCAGAGAAAGCTTGGGCAACAGGACCCCGGAGACTCTGAACGTGCTGGCTCATTCCTACGGCACCACGGTGACCTCAGACGCCCTTGCCGCCGCGGAATTGAACGTCGCTTCCTTCACGATGCTCGGCTCCGCCGGCATCGAAAAGGAGATCCGAAACGCCGGTGAACTCCACGTGCGTCCCGGGCAGGTCTATGCCAGCCACGCCAGTGGCGATGGGCTGGCCCAAATGGGCCGCTTCCTGCGCCAGGATCCGCGCCTGGAATCCTTCGATGCGAAAGTGTTCTCCTCGGACTCAGCCACGATTGACGGGACCCGCTACCACGGCACCACCGAACACAACACCCTGGTACACAGAAAAGACGGCGACGGATACGGCTACCTGGACAAAGGAACCACCGCCCTGTACGAAGCTGCCCTCACAACGACCGGCCACGGAGACCGTACCCTTCCAGGCGCGCGGCCTGTCTCGCCGCCGGCCGGATTTGCTGGCCGATGAACAAGTCCGAAAGAGTGAACCTCATGTCCTATGAACCCAAGGCCCGTCTCAGGACCCGCTATGTCCTTACCGGCTTGCTAAGCATGCTCTTGGCGCTGAGCGCCTGCACCCCCACCACCACGGAGAAACCGATGACCGGCCCAAACGACCCCAGCGACCCTGCTACCGTCAAAGCCCAGGTCGAAGAACTCAAACAAGCCCTCGCGGATCTCCACGCCTTCAAAACCGAAACCCAACAAGTCATTGGGACCCAAAAATGGGTCGACGAGGGCCTCCGAAATGGCCCCTGCAGCACGTCCGGCGGGGAAGACGGCGTGAACTACATCGTCCTGAGCCAAACCGCCGACCCAGTCGACCTTGAAGCCTCAGTCAGCGCCGTCAAAACGTTCTGGGAATCCAAAGGCTTCACCACCCGCACTGAAACCAACCCCAAAGACCCAGGCCTCATCCGCCTCTACGCCGATCAGAACGGCGGACAACTCATGTCCTACTACGCAAACATCAAAGGCTCCGGCCTGGAAATGGACACTGTCTGCATCGCCGGAGACCAAACCGCGATCTACAAAGAGCTCTATCCCGAAAACTTCGGCCTCCCGTCCAATCCCAGCCCCTCCGATACTGGCAAATAGACCTCCCAGGTAGAAGACGTTGCGGAAAGGTGAAGCTCATGCCCTTTGAACCCAAGGCCCCGGTAAGGGCAAGCCGCATACTCGCCGGACTGTTCTTTGCTGCTATTGCGCTGAGCGCCTGCACGCCCACCACCACGGAGAAACCATTGACCGGCCCAAACAACCCCAGCGACCCTGCCACCGTCAAAGCCCAGGTCGAAGAACTCAAACAAGCCCTCGCCGATGTCCACGCCTTCAAAACCGAAACCCAACACACCATCGGAACCCAAAAATGGGTCGATAAGGGCACTCGAAACATGCACTGCACCACACCAGACGGGCAAGAAGGCGTGAATTACAGCATCATGAGCCAAACAATGGAAAGGCTCCGGCTTGGAAATGGACACTGTCTGCATCGCCGGAGACCAAACTGCGATCTACAAAGAGCTCTATCCCGAAAACTTCGGGGCCTCTCCCACCGCCAAGTAGAACCGCGACCCGACGCCCACAGGATGCTGCTGGTCCAACAAGCCCTGGCCGCCATGTGGTCACAATTCCTGCCAGCACTGCCCGCGGCGATAAACTGGGGAAATAAGCTACGCAGGCGTGTTCCAATGCCACATTGGCAGGCCGCGTTCGAACCCTATTGATGCAGTGAGGGTGCGCGCATGACTATGCCCACTACCGAAGTGAAGATCGACGAGCTCTCCAACGAGGCTGCCATTACCAAGCAGCTGATCGTGCAGAAGTTCGGCGGCTCCTCGGTTGCCGATGCCGATGGCATCAAGCGGGTCGCACAGCGCGTCGTGGATGCGCAGAAGGCCGGCAACGAGGTTGTGGTTGTTGTCTCCGCGATGGGCGACACCACCGATGAACTCCTGGACCTCGCGAGCCAGGTCACGGACTCCGCTCCGGCCCGTGAGATGGACATGCTCCTGTCCGCCGGCGAACGTATTTCCATGGCCCTGCTTGCCATGGCCATCAACAAGTTCGGTGCCTCGGCGCAGTCCTTCACGGGTTCCCAGGCCGGAATGATCACGGACGGCATCCACGGCAAGGCGCGAATTATCGACGTCGACCCGCACCGTATCCGGACGGCTTTGGACAAGGGCCACATCGCCATCGTCGCTGGTTTCCAGGGCATGAGCCGCGCTACCCATGAGATCACCACGTTGGGCCGGGGCGGCTCGGACACCACTGCCGTTGCCCTGGCGGCGGCCCTCGAAGCCGATGTTTGCGAAATCTACACGGATGTGGACGGCATCTACACTGCCGATCCCCGCGTAGTGACCAGCGCCCAGAAGATCGACCGTATTTCCAGTGAAGAAATGCTGGAGTTGGCTGCTTCCGGCGCCAAGATCCTGCACCTCCGTTGCGTGGAGTATGCACGTCGTTTCGGTGTGCCGCTGCACGTCCGTTCGTCATTCAGCCAGAACGAAGGCACGTGGGTCATCCCGGGCGCCGAAGAAAAGTTCACGATTCAAGAGGGAGTTGCCTTGGAGCAGCCAATCATCTCCGGCGTTGCGCACGACCGGTCCGAAGCCAAGGTCACCGTTGTGGGCGTTCCGGACATCCCCGGCAAGGCTGCTGCGATCTTCCAGGTGATCGCCGATGCGCACTCGAACATCGACATGATCGTCCAGAACGTCTCGACGCACGGCACAGGCCGTACGGACATCTCGTTCACGCTCCCCATAGTCGAAGGTGCGGACGCCTTGGCCGCCCTGCGTGCCGCCGAGGGCCAGATCGGCTTCGAAAGCATCGAATACAACGAGCACGTCGGCAAGCTTTCGCTGATTGGCGCGGGCATGCGTTCGCACCCCGGCGTGTCGGCCACGTTCTTCAAGGCCCTTTCCGACGCCGGCATCAACATCGATATGATTTCCACCTCGGAGATCCGCATCTCTGTCGTGACCAGCGCTGATGCGCTGGATGACGCCGTCCGCGCCATCCACAACGCTTTCGAGCTCGACGGCGACGCCGAGGCTACCGTTTACGGCGGCACCGGCCGCTAGCATCGCCACGGGCAACGCCCCAAGTAAGTAACAGATAAGGCCGTTCTGAGCTCTCAGAACGGCCTTATCTGTTACTCAGTTCGGTGAGCCGGCGCCAGGAGAACGTCAATGAGCTGCCGGAGTCCGTCAGCCATGTCGACATCCTTGTCGTAGAGCCACTGGAGCTGCAGGCCGTCAAAGGCGGCAACTGTCAGCCTGGCCAACATCACCGAGTCAACGTCGGTACGGACGTCCCCCGAATCCTGGCGCCGCTCAATGTCAGCTGCGATATCCCGCACTACCGCCTCATAGCGCTCCTTGAAGTAGCCATGCGAGTCGTGTTCCGGGTGGTTGGCCGTGGCTGAGGCAACTGCGTAGAGCGTCGTCAGGCCCGGCTCCCGGCGGTTGCGCTCTGCAATGGTGGCCATGAGGCCCAAACCAACGTCTTCCTGTCCGCTGCCGGCCAGGGACCGGCGGTCTCGTTCGGCCAGGACGGCCGTTAGGAGCTCCTGCTTCCCCTTGAAGTAGTGGAACAGGGTGGCTTCCTTCACTCCCACCAGCTCCGCCACGCGCTTGAGGGCCGTACCTTCAAAGCCTTCCGTGGCGAAGACGTCTGTTGCTGTCTGGATGATCTGTTCGCGGCGTTCCGCTCCCTTGGCGTACTGGCCGCGGGCCCTCGAATTAGGCATTGCGTCAGTCTATTTCACCGTCATTTCCATGAAAACCTAGTCACACTAGATTTTTATCGCTACAGTCTTTGCAGAGACCCAACGGTGGGTCGCACATTCACAGGAGGCAATGTGGCCCTCGATATCACCCAGCAGGCTCCGGCCGCCAGCACCAACCCTGCCCCGGAAGCGCCCCGGGCAAACGAAGCGCCCCGAGCAGCTTCGCGCGCCTACGTCATCGGCATGCCGATTGCGAGCGCCGGCCTCTGGATGGCTGTTCTCGCCCCCGCCCTGGTGGTCCTCGCCGTCAAGGTTTCAGAAATCACCACGCCGGACACCAGGGCCGGCGCCCTCAGCCTGGTGGCAGGAGTCGGAGCGGCAGTCGCCCTCCTGGCGAACCCGTTCTTCGGGCGCCTCAGCGATCGGACAACTTCCCGCTTCGGCATGCGAAAGCCCTGGATCGTCGGCGGTTCCCTTGTTGGCCTGGCAGCACTGTTCCTGCTGGGTTCGGCCGCAGAAGTCGGCACCGTCCTGGCTGCCTGGGTTGTAGCACAGCTGGGCTTTAACGCCGCGCTGGCAGCCCTTGTAGCCACACTTCCCGACCAGGCCGGCCCCGCCGAGCGCGGGCGCCTCTCCGGGCTCATCGGCATGACACTTCCCATCGGCCTCGTGGCCGCAGCCTTCTTTGCCCAGATGTTCGACAACGCCCTGCAGATGGCCGTCGTCCCGGGAATCGTGGGCACGGCCGTGGCAATAGCTTTCGCTTTCACGTTCAAGGACCGGGTCCTCACTGAGAAGCCGGCTCCGTTGAACTTCAAGGAGATCCTCGTCTCCTTCTACTTCAACCCCAAAACATACCCCGGACTGGGCTGGGCCTGGCTGACCAAGTTCATGGTCTACGTCGGTTACTGCGCGGGACTGTTGTATCTGCCGTACTTCTTCACGGACCACCTGCACATCGCGGAAAGCCAAGTCACCAGCCTGGTGTTCCAAGCAACGCTGGTGAGCTCAGCAGGCACGGTCATCACCAGCCTCGCCGGCGGCTGGATCAGCGACCGCATCGGCAAGCGGAAGGCCATGGTGATCATGTCCGCGCTGATCATGATGGGTGGCCTCATTGTTATCGCCACCAGCACCGGAGCCGGCCAGGTATTGGTTGGGCAGGGCATTCTCGGCCTGGGTCTGGGCGTCTTCAGCGCCGTTGACGTAGCCCTCATCACGGACCTCCTGCCCAAAAACCAATCCGAGAACGCCAAGACCTTCGGTGTCTTCAACATCGCCCAAGCCCTCCCACAGTCCCTGGTCCCCGCCGTCGCATTTCCTGTCATTGCGCTGGGTGGCTATCCCGCCCTGTTCCTGGGTGGTGCCGTGGTTGGCATCATCGGAGCACTTCTCGTCACCCGCATCAAAGGAGTCAAGTAAATGAACCCCATCCTGTCGGCAGCCGTCACCGCCCCCGCAGCCGGAAGCCCGGACGCGGAAGCCAAGATCCGGGAAATCGCCCGGAGCCTGTCCCTGGAGCAGCAAGTACAACTGCTCACAGGCGCGGACGTCTGGTCCACGCACGCCATCCCGGAGATCGGCCTGTCACGGGTCGTGATGTCCGACGGCCCTGCAGGCGTCCGCGGCGAGGACTTCGATGAGCGCCACGACTCCGTCTCCCTCCCGTCGTCGTCCGCTTTGTCCGCCACCTGGAGCGTCGAAACTGCCCGCCGCTACGGGCAGGTCCTGGGCCAGGAGGCCCGACGCAAGGGTGTGCACGCCGTACTGGGCCCCACCATTAACCTGCACCGCTCCCCGCTGGGCGGCCGCCACTTCGAGTGCATGAGCGAGGACCCCCGGCTCACCGCCACCATGGCCGCAGGATACGTGACCGGCGTGCAGTCCATGGGTGTTGGTGCGACGCCCAAGCACTACCTGGCCAACGAGGCCGAAACCGACCGCTTCACTGCGGACTCCGTGGTGGACGAACGCCCGCTCCGCGAGCTCTACCTGGCAGCCTTCGAGGACGCCATCACCGAGGCCCGCGCCTGGCTGGTCATGAGCTCCTACAACTCCATCAACGGAACCACGGCCAGCGAAAACAAACTGCTGGAAACACCGCTGTCCACTGAGTGGGGCTTCGACGGCGTCGTGGTCTCCGACTGGACGGGCGTGCGCTCCGTGGACGCCGCCAACGCCCACCAGGACCTGGAAATGCCGGGGCCGGTAGGCCACTGGGGACCCAAGCTTCTGGCCGCCGTCAATGACGGACACGTTAGCCGGGACGCCATTGTGGAGAAGGTCACCCGCATCCTTCGCCTGGCGGCGCGCGTTGGCTCACTGGAAGGGTTCGCGCCCGCAGTCACCGAGCTGCCCGCGCAACTTGACGGTGCCGCCGTCGCCCGTGAAGTCGCTGTCCGCGGCGCGGTACTGGTCCGCAACAAGGGCCTGCTGCCCCTGGACGCCGCATCGCTCAGCAGCGTGGCCGTGATCGGCCACAACGCCGATGAAGCCCGCACCCAAGGCGGCGGCAGCGCCACCGTCATGCCCAAGTACACCGTTTCGCCGCTGGAGGGGCTCCGCAGGGCACTGCCCGACGGCGTGAAGGTCACCTACGCGCGCGGCGCCAAGGTAGCCGAGGGCATCCAGGCATTCCCCCGCACGTCCCTGCACAACCCCGTGTCCGATGTGCCCGGCATCCGGGTGAGTTTCCTCGCGGCGGACGGCACGGAAATTTCCGGGGAAGACCGCCTTGCCTCGCACCTGATCTGGTTCGGCATCGGAATTCCCGACGGCGCGGCCTCCATTCGCATGGAAGCTGACTGGACGGCAGAAACAGCGGGCATCCACCACTTGGGCGTCGGGACTGTGGGCCGGATCCGCTTTGTCCTGGACGGAACGGAGGTCTTCAACGGTGAACTCGAGGACGAGACCGAGGTCCTTGGCGCGGCGCTGTTCGATCCCCCCAAAACCGTCCACGCCATCGAAACCACGCACGGCCAGAGGGTGCGGATTGAGGCCGAATACCAGTTGCCCGAGGAACAGGTCATTCCGTTCACGGCAGTCCTGCTGGGTGAAGAAACCGTGGTCGCGGACCCCCAGGCCGAGATCGACGCGGCTGTGGCGGCTGCCCGGGCTTCCGACGTCGCCGTGGTTGTGGTGGGCACCAACGCGGCCATCGAATCGGAGGGCTTCGACCGGAAGGACCTTGACCTCCCCGGCTACCAGAACCAATTGGTTGAGGCTGTCGCGGCAGCCAATCCGCGGACGGTCGTGGTGGTGAATTCCGGCTCGCCGGTGCTGATGCCATGGCTCGACGCCGTGGACGCGGTCCTGCTGGGCTGGTTTGGCGGCCAGGAGTTCGGCAACGCCATCGCTGACATTCTCCTGGGCCTCGAAGAGCCGGGCGGACGCTTGCCCACCACGTGGCCGGCAGCACTGGAGGATGTCCCCGTGCTCAACACCACTCCCGTGGACGGCAAGGTTACCTACGCCGAAGGAATCCACATCGGTTACAGGGCGTGGTTGAAGCAGGAAGCAGAGGGCGGAGCGGCTCCTGCCCTGCCGTTCGGTTACGGTTTGGGCTACACCACCTTCGAGCTCGGCACCGCCCACGCCCCGCAGGTAGTACAGGCCGGGAACGACGTGGTGGTCCACGTGCCGGTCAAGAACACCGGCACCCGTACCGGGCGGGAAGTGGTGCAGGTTTACCTGGACCGCACCGAATCCGCCGTCGAACGTCCCGTCCGCTGGCTGGCCGGCTACGCCGGAACGCATCTCGCCACGAACGGAACCGAGAGCGTGGAAATACGCATCCCCGCCAAGGCGTTTGCACATTACGACGGCGGATGGCAGTTTGAGCGGGGTATGTTCCGTATCCTGGTTGGTCGCCACGCCATGGACGACTTCCAGTCAATGGAGATCGAACTCCGGTAATGCGGCGTTGAAAAGCGCTGGGTGACGGCTTTTTTGGGCCGTCACCCACGTGGTTTTCGCCACAAGCTGTAGAACTGGGGTATGGTATGGAATTTTCGTGGCATGCTGTACGTTGCATACCCGGTAACCCCCTACACGAAGAGGCAATAAAAAGTGGCAGCCGATTACGACGAACTCCGTACCGATGTAAAAGAGAACCAGGAGCAGTCCCTCCAGGCTCTCCAGTCCGCCAGCGCTCCCACGGCCAAGAGTGTCGTGCTTGAACTGGACGAAACCGATGGCCTCGACGCCAACGGCCCCGGCGGCGAAATCGTCGCCGAAGAGCTGGTTATCCAGGTCATCCCGCAGGCTAGCGATGAGTTCACGTGTAACTCTTGTTTCCTGGTCCGCCACCGTTCGCAGATTGCCCGCGAAAAAGATGGCGTCGCCTACTGCACTGACTGCGAAGGCTAAGACGACCCACCACCCCGGCGGATTGAACGTCGTCAGGGAGTGCCGCCGTCGGGATTAAATTGCGGAAGGACCGGAGCAAATGCTCCGGTCCTTCCGCACTTAAGGCCTCGCTACTGTGGCATTCCTGCCCTGCCGACGGTCTTCTGGCGCCGATGGTTGCTTAGCCTGAGCTGAAGGATCCGGGCTCCGCCCGCCAAGGCCACGAGGACACCTCCACCGACCGCCGCGATGAACAATGTGGTGCCCAGCGCCAGGGTCCCTTCAAGTCCAAAGAACCGAACGGTGATCATGTCCTGGTTTTGGACAAAGAAGACAATCAACATCACAAGGACCACCAGTCCAACTGCCACCGCGACCCATAGCGCAGCGGTGCGCGTGGGGCGGTTCCGCCCTGGCGCCGGAGGCTGGACGGCACGCTCTGCTGGCGGCACGGTGACTGGCTCCACCGGCTTGGAGCCGGCAGGAGTTCTTCCTGCATCATCCTGGAAACTCATGGCTGGACCCCTACCCGTCGGCTGCTGTCGTTCGCAAACATCATAAGCATGCTTACTTATTTGTGGACAGGGGGCGTGACGAAAATGGGGCGAGCCAGCGCCTACTTCATTGAGTAGTCGGTACTGGTTGGACCTGGATCGTTGTTGCGGACAGCGTAGTGGTGCCCCTCGGAATCTGTCTCGACGTCGAAGTTCTTCAGGTCTTCCTCCGAAGCCGTCTCGAAGTCATCATGCTTGTGCACAACAGGGCTGTCCGTGTCGCCGTGCGTCGCCGGACCAAAGACGTATTGCAGCCGCTCCGTGACGTGCTGGAAACCTTCCAATCTGCGTCCCATCATCTCCACCCCCTTTCCACAGGAGAGAGAAGCGCGGCAGGGCTGATGCGGTGCCGTTCAGTGAGCCAATTTTACGCCCGGATCACCCCATGCGAGAGGGCTTAACGCAGGGACTTGTCGTCCGGGTTGCGGGGCACCACATAGGTGCTGCCGTCGGGGCGGCGGAGGGTTTCCCACTGCTGGGTCTCGGCCTGGCGTTGGGCGAGCAGCTGCCGGTTGGCCTCGGTCATCTCGTGGTCAAGGGAACTGCTCTGCGCCGGTCCGAAAATGATCCGGAACTTTCCGGTGGCGCGCATGAACTTCCGGGTCAGGGATTCCTTTGCCACGCTTGATCGACTCCTCTTTTAGACGGTTCAACACCTTCATAGTACGCTAATCATTAGTGCACTAACTAATCCGCAGGGTGTCGGGAAGGAAGGAAAGACATGACCAGCGTCAGCGAGACCACGGAGGAAACCGATGACCTCCTTTTGGAGCGTCAACTGTGCTTCGCACTGACTGTGGCTTCCCGGAGCGTCGTCGGCATCTATAAACCTGTCCTGGAGAAGCTGGGACTCACCCACCCCCAGTACCTGGTGATGCTGGCCCTCTGGGAACGAAGCCCCCGGACACTCAAGGACATCAGCGACAGCCTCCTCCACGAGCCCGCTACCCTCTCGCCACTGCTGAAGAGGCTCGAAGACGCCGAGCTCATCACCCGCGAGCGGGTGGCCGGCAACGAACGCGCCTTGGCCATCAATTTGACGCCGAAGGGCGCCGCCCTGCGTGAACAGGCGACGGCGGTCCCGGGGCAGATCCGCGAGCGCCTGCAACTGAGCCGTGAAGAGGTGGCGGAGCTCCATCAGGCCATGATCGGCTTGATAGCCACTACCCAACGCACCCCCTAGCCAAGGACGGGCAGCGGTGTTCTGCTTGGGAGTGAACACCGGCGTAAAGCACCACAAGTGCCACGTAAAATGGATGCAAACCCAGGAGATCCCATGCGCATGCGATTTATTCGCCCCCTACTGGCGGTACCGGCACTGACCGTGTTGACCGTTGCCGGCCTTGCGGCCTGCTCAGGCGCCCCCACGCCGGGTTCCACGGGAAGCGCAACCCAGGCACCGTCGTCGTCCGCTCCTGCAAGCAGCAGCCCCGCAAGCGGCGCTCCGACAAGCAGCGCTCCGACAAGCAGCAGCAGCGGCACCGCCGAACTGTCCATCACGCTCATGGAAACACCGGAAGCCGCACCGAAGACCTTCACCCTTGTTTGCGCCGATGGGAAGCCCGCAGCCGAAAGCAAGCACCCCTCCCCCGCTGAAGCCTGCGCCACGCTCAAGAACAACCCCGCCATCCTCAGCCCCGCCCCACCCCGGACCGACCAGGCCTGCACCATGCAGTACGGCGGCCCGGCAACAGCCAAGGTGACCGGCGCCGTGAACGGCAAGGAAGTGACGGCCGCCTTCAGCCGCACGGACGGTTGCCAGATCGCCATGTGGGACGCCGCCAAGAGTATTCTCGGTTCAGATGGCGGCGCCTAACCTGCGGCACCTCCCCCAGGAGCAATGGCTCGGGCTGGAGGCAACCCATCATGCCCGGGTGGCGCGCTACGCCGACCCGTACCTGGCCCGGCGTTCGGCGGGGAAGAAACACCCCGTGGAAGACTTCCTCTTCACGTATTACACCCAAAAACCGGGACAGTTGCTGCGCTGGCATCCCGGCCAGGCAGTGCTGCTCAGTGGCGATCGTGCCTTGGAGCGCGCCAACTGGAAGTTCTACCGGACAGCCGACGACGGCGAACTCGCCGCAGCGGGCCTGCCCGCGGGAACCCCTGCGGTCACCTTTGACCGCGGCAGTTTCCTGGCCGACCGCGCAGAGGCAGTCCGGTTCGCGGGAATCATCCTTGCCGGAACCGCAAAGCGCCCGGCACAATTCGGCTGTTTTGGACTGCACGAATGGGCCATGGTCTACCGGCAGGAGAAGTTCGAGCTGCGGCATGAATACCTGAAGCTGAGGTTGGGTGGCCAGGGCACGGACACCGTGGTGGAACAGAACAGGATCCGATGCTCCCACTTCGATGCCTTCCGTTTCTACACCCCGGACGCCCTGCCCTTGAACGAGCTCACACCCACGCGCGAGAACCAGCGGAGCATGGAACAGCCGGGCTGCCTGCACGCCAACATGGACCTTTACAAGTGGGCATACAAGCTGACGCCCGCGCTGCCGAGTGGGCTGGTGATGGACTGCTTCGAGTTGTCGTGGCGGATCCGGGCCATGGACATGCAGGCCTCACCGTACGATCTCGAAGAATGGGGCTACCCACCCATCAGGATTGAGACACCGCAGGGCAAGGCCGAGTACGTTGAATACCAGCGGGCTTTCGCGGCCGAATCCCAGGAGCTGCGGACCCGCGTGCTCCAGGCAGTAGGACCGCTCTTGGACGAGTTGAGCGGCCTGGCTGCCTGAGCACCCGACGCCACCAGCGAAAGGTCACCATGGTTTCCGATAACACCGTTGATACAGCCAAGAGCGAGTACGACGTCGACCTGACAGTGACGTTGACAGAGGCACCGGGCGCTGAGGACAGGACGTTCCATCTCCGGTCCGCGGGCGGTGTCCTCTCACCCGACCCGAACTCAGTGGATTCGAACCTGCCGGATGCGCCTGCGGCGCTTGCCGCCGTCGAGCAGTTCGGGGAGGAGATCTTCTTCCCTGAACCACGCCCGGACAGGATCTGCACCCAGCAATATGGCGGCCCGCAGGTTGCCGTCGTTAAAGGCTGGTTCCGCGGACGGAAAGTCCACAGCCACTTCAGCAGGACCGACGGCTGCGAGATCGCACGTTGGAAAGCGTTGGCGGCGTTGCTGGGTAATACGGGAGGCTCAAGCGGCGCAGTGTAGATTGGGCTGCCCAACAGGCCCAGCCAGTCCAGTGATGATGTCGCTGGACTGGCTGGGACCTGGCAGCAGCGTGTGCCGCCTTGGTGTGCTGCCTTAGCTAACGGCAGGCGCCGGCTTACGGAGAAACAACCCCACCACCAGCGCTGTGAGCAGGCACAGTGCCGCATTCACCCAGATGGCCGTGGTGACGCCGCTGAGCACGGCCGGGGCATCGTTGTTCCCGATGGCGAGGATCTGTGCGGTGAAGATCGCGCTCATGATCGGGATACCCATGGTGATGCCGACCTGCTGGCTCATGGTCGCCAGCCCGGTGGCGAGGCCTTGCTCGGCGTCAGGCAGGCCGGACGTTGCGGTGACCATGAATCCGACGATAACCACGAGGTTTGCCACGCCCCCAATGAACGTGGCAACCAGCAGCAGGGCGATGGACGCCGGGTCGGCGCTGAGCAGGACCAGGGAACCAGTGGCGATTGCCTGGACGATGAATCCGTAGACGATTGCCTTCTTGTTGCCGATTTTTCCGATGACCTTGGGGCCAAGGACACCACCCAACACGGTTCCGAGACCCAGGACAGCGAAGGCCAAGCCGGCACCGAGCGGGGTGTAGCCGAGGACCTGCTGCAGGTACAGCGTCAACAGGAACACCAAGGACGTTTCGGTGACGAAGGCAAGAATGCCCGCAATGTTTCCCCACGCGACCGTGGAGCGCTTGAGGATTTCCAGTGGTACCAAGGGTGAGGCGGCTTTCCGCTCGACGGCCACGAAAGCAACGAACAAGACCACAGCGGCTGCGAGGTTGCCCAACGTCAGCGGATCAGCCCAGGAGTGTTCTGCGGCGTTCGTTAGACCGAACACCAGGGCCAGAAGGCCGAGTGTAACCGTGATGGCACCCGGTACGTCAAGCCTCAGCTTGGTGGTGGGCTTGCTCTCGGCGAGGACAATGGGGGCAATGATGAGCACCGCGATGGCCACGGGAACGTTGATGAAGAACGCCCAGCGCCAGCTGAGCAGGTCGGTCAGCAGGCCGCCGAGGATTGCCCCCGTGGTAAACCCGGCAGCCATCAGGGAACCGTTCAGGCCCAGGGCTTTGTCGCGCAAGGGGCCTTCAGGGAAGGACGCCAGCAGCAAGGACAGGGCGGCTGGAACGACGATGGCCGTTGCGATGCCCTGGCCAACACGGGCGATGAGCAACAATGCGGGGTCTGCAGCCAAGCCGCCGGCGAGCGAGGCTGCACCCAGCAGGGCCATGCCGATGATGAACATCCGGCGGCGGCCCGCGATGTCCGCGACGCGCCCGAACAAGAGGGTCAACCCGGCGGCGCACAGTGCGAACGCCGTCGCGATCCACTGGAGGTTCTCCAGGCTGAATCCGACGTCGGCACCGATGGCCGGGAGCGCGACGTTGAGGATCGAGAAGTCGACGGCGAGGGTAAAGCTCGCCGCGAGCAGGACGATGAGGGCCAGCCGTTGGCGGCCATTCATCCGTCCCGAGGAGGCAGGCGCCTCGGTTTCCATCAAGGGTGGAACGCCGGGTCCTGTGGTGACATCCGGTTGCGTGGTCATGGGAGTGTTCCTTCTCTGGAGGGGTCGCCGTCCGCGGACGGCATCTTCGCAACTCCACATTCACGGAATGCCCAGGGATCAACCACACCCCCTTCTGCCTACCCCTGACAGTGACAGGACATTGCTGCGCAAGACCGGCAGAATGGGCCCATGAGTAATCCAAGTGAACTTGGGGAGTTCCTTCGCGTCCGAAGAGCTGCCTTACAGCCAGAGGACGTTGGCCTTCTGAATTACGGCATCCGCCGTGTACCCGGCCTCCGCAGGGAAGAGCTGGCCATGCTGGCCGGCGTCAGCAATACGTATTACACACGCTTGGAGCAAGGCCTCAGCAACAACGCCTCCGAAGCGGTCATCGATGCAATCGCCCGGGCTCTTAACCTGAACACCGACGAGCGTGCGCACCTTTTCAATCTCGCCCGGCCAGGGACCACCAAAAGGCGCACCCTGACCAAGCCAGAGACGGTAAGGCCCGGCATGTTGCGCCTCATCCAGTCGATGTCCAACACACCCGCCGTCGTCCTGGGGCGCCGCAGCGAAGTGCTCGCGTGGAACCGGATCGGTCACAGGCTTGTGGCTGGCCACTTGGATTTCGCCGCGCCGGAGACGCCGTCAACGAGGCCCAACATGACGCGGCTCTTGTTCCTGGACCGCCACACCCGGGAGCTTTACAGCCGATGGGTCGAAGAGGCTACACGGGCAGTGTCCTCGCTGCGACTGGTCGCGGGCCGCGCGGCTGATGACGCGGAACTCGCATCGTTGGTTGGCGAGTTGACCATGAACAGCGACGAGTTCGCCAAACTGTGGGCACGCCACCCCGTTGAGAACTGCATGTCCGGACTGAAGTACATGCATCACCCCGAGGTCGGCGACATTGAGCTCAACTTCGAGGTCCTGACCCCTCCCGACGAATCGGGACACCGGATCCTGATGTATACCGCTGACCCCGGCACGCCTGCGGCCGAGGCCCTGCAATTATTGGCGTCCAGCGATGTCAACGTGGTGGAACCCGCTTGGACCTCGTGAACTACCAACGAGTTGCGACAGCTGGAGCATAGGACCTCAGCACAGTGGCCGGTGGGAAATCCCACCGGCCACTGTGCTTATTGGATCAAGCCGGACTAGCTTGCGTTGTTGCTCTGTGTCGGCTCGTCTCCACGGATCTTGCCGTGGTTCTTTTTGTCTTTCTTGTCCTTCTTCGGGTCCTCATCGTCAGGAACCACCACGGTTCCGCCCGGGTTGACCAGGACGGTGACGAAGCTCGGCTCGCTGGTTCCGGCGAAGGTCAGGCGGCCAATGTAGGAACCCGGTTCCAGGTTCTTCCAGTTCAGCGAAATCTGGCCCGTCTTGCCGTTGGCGAGACGGATCGGGTTAGGCGTCACGGTGGCGTTGCCCTGGTTCGCTCCCAGAACGGCGGCGTCAACGGTGGCCTTGGTGGCCTGGTTGTTGGGGCTCGCGTAAAGGTTGGCGAAGACGTAGTAGTCGCCCGGTGCGGGGTTGGGAACGGACAGTGATTCACTGGCGGAGGCTGTCGCTGCCGGCAGCTGCTGGCCCGACGGTGTCAGCACCAGCATGTCGAAGTCCGCGGCGTCGTTGGAGGAGATGACCGAGAACTTGGCCAGGGCGCTGCCCTCACCAACGGTCACCTTCTTCACGAAGTTGGATGCGTTGGTCTCACCGGCGAACGGGCCGGGAACCAGTTCCACTGCCGAGGAATCGGCCTTGGACAGTCCATCAATGGTCACTCCCACCGGAAGGTTGGTGCCGGAGGTGATGTTGATGGCTCCCGAGCCGTTGGGACCCGTTCCCGTGAACGCCAGCGCCTTGTCCGCAATGACGGACTGGGGGCGGACGGCGATCGGCGAGGTGACGGTCTTGTTGGCACCCGTCCAGCTCAGCGAACCCATGGCGAACTTGCCAAGGGCTGCGTTGTTGTTCTCGAACTGGACCTTGAAGGTCTTCTTCTCGCCCGGCGCACCGAAGTTCAGCACTGACGGAGTGACCTTGACGTTGACGCCCGGAACGTTGACCGACGCCCGGTAGAGTCCCGGCGTCAGGGCGGTTACGGTGCGGGTGACCTCGATCTTGCCTGCGAGGTTGCCCAGCGCGAACGACGGAACGTTCATGTCGCGCGCTGCGGTGGTGCCGAGCCCTTCCATGCCCAGGTCCATGCCGGCGCCTTGGATGAACTTCAGGTAGTCCTCGGTGGTTGCGTCGTAGACGAGGCCGGGGCTGAGGACCTTCGCGGGATCAACCTGGCCGGCACCGGTGGCGAAGACGTCCTTGTTGACGGTGCCGTTGGCCAGCTTGACCGGTCCAGCGGTGGTCATCATGGCGGACTTGACCGTGGCCGGGGACCACTTCGGGTTCTTGCCCAGGATCAGTGCGCCGAAGCCGGCAACGTGCGGGGAGGCCATGGACGTTCCGGACATGAAGCCGAAGTTGTCCCCGCCGGTTCCGATCGGCGAAACGCCTGCAAGCACGGCGACGCCGGGAGCGGAGACGTCAGGCTTCAGCAGGTCCGAGTCGGTGGCGAGCAGCGGACCGCGGGATGAGAAGCCGGCGATCTGGGGCTGGGCTTCGGCAGGCAAGCCCGTGGTATCACGGTTGACCAGGGACACGGTGATGGCCGGGTCGGCGGTGACCTTGTCCTTGATGGCCTGCGTTGCGGGCGGGTTCACGTGGACAGTGGGGACCGCGTGCTTGTCGGTGTCCAGCGAGGAATCGGTCAGGTTCACCAGGATCATGCCGACGCCGCCGCCCCGCAGTACTTCTGCGCTCTTGGCGGTCCGGTCAACCACGCCGCGGTCACAGACAACGACTTTGCCGGCAACCTTGGCCGGGTCCAGCGACCCCGGAGCACACAGCGCTGCATTACCCTGTCCGCTTGCGGCGTTGGTGGAAAGCACGACGCCGGCACCGGTCACCTCACGGTTCATGATGCTCGCTCCGCGGAATTTGCTGCCGTCGGAGAATTGGATCGTGCCCTGCAGCTCCTGGGAGAAGGAGGTGGCAGCAACCGTGGTCAGCCAGGGAGCGCCGTGGTTCACGGTGCTGGCAGTGGGACCGGAGTTACCGGCGGAAGCGGCGACGAAAATGCCGGCCGAAGCGGCGGACAGGAACGCCAGCGAGACAGGATCCGTGGTGCTGGTGGTGGACCCGGAGATGGAGTAGTTGAGTACGTCCACGCCGTCCAGGATGGCTTGCTCGATCGCATCAACGGATGCGGAGCCGTAGCAGCCGCCGGTGGCGGGATCGGTGTCTTCCCAGCAGACCTTGTAGATGGAGAGCTTGGCAGCGGGCGCGATGCCGCTGGTGGTTCCGAAGCTGCGCCCATCCACCACTGCGTCAACGTTGCCGTTACCTGCAGCTGTGCTTGCCGTGTGGGTGCCGTGGCTGGCAACGTCCACCGCGGAGATGACTTCTTCCGGGGCCCGGTTTTCCGGTGGCACGGTGTCAAGGAAGGCGTCTGCGAAGTAGTGGGTGCTGAGGACCTTGGAGTTGCAGGCGCTGCCATCGTAGTCAGCGCCCGTGCCCGTTCCGGGCTGGCACTCACCGACGAATGTGTCACCGTCGGCCTTGAGCATGGCGATCTTGCCGTCTGCGGTGCGGTAGGGAACGCCCACCTGGGGGTTGCCTACCAGCGGGCCCACGGGCTCGCCGGCGAAGAAGGGATTGGACGGGGTGTAGCCGGTGTCGATGACGCCAACGACAGTTCCCTTACCCGCGTTTTCCTGCCCGCCGTACTGGGTGGCCCAAGTGCCGTTGGGGCCGCTGAGCTTGAGGAAGTCGCTGGTTGAGTAGTCCGGTGCGTACTGCGTGTCTGGTGCAACCATGAGGACTTTGGGGTCCTTGGCAAGGTTGATGGCCTGGTCGGCGGTGAGGTTCGCGCTGAAACCGTTGACGGCAGTGGTGAACTCCCGCTTGATGTTCACGTTTTCCTGCTTGGCAACTTCCTGCTGCTTCTGCTGGAGGTGGGACTGGTATTCCTTTACCTCTGCGCTGTCGGCGTCGAGCTTTTTGCCTTCCTCCGGCTTGGTGGGCGCAAGACCCGCCGTGCCGCCGTCGTAAGTGGCCGCAGGCTTTTCGGCGAGGACCACCATGTAACGGCCGTCCTTGTAGGCGCTGGGGTCAAGGTTCTTCTTGGCCACGCCTGCTACATTCCCGGGCGTCTCCGGGGCGGGAGCGGCCTGGGCCGGCATCGCCACCGACGAGAGCAGCAACGGCAGTCCGACGGCGAGCGCCGCGGCCTTCCGGAGGCTCCCGCTTCTGGCGAAGCTCTTTCCTTGTGGTTTCACGTGTGGTTGCACCTTTCACTGAGGAGGCCCGGGCTCCATCGCCGGGGCCTGTCACCTATGAGTTGGTTGAACCTTTGACAGTTCTTGTCAAACACGCGCAACCAGTCGAGTCACAGAGTACCTAGTGAGAGACGAATATGACATACAGCACATTTAAGGAAATTTGTCTTGTCACGGCGCTGGCGATTCGTCATGGAAAGACAAACAACGGACCGCAGGATCCAACCTGCGGTCCGTCGCGGATCTCCACCCGGTGAGGCTAGCCCTTCGGCGTCACCTGCAGGCGATCAAACGAGACCTGGATACCGTCCTTGTCCAGGACCACAACATCGTCCCGGCCGTTCTTGACGTCCGGGGGAAGGATGAATTCCACGGTGTTGTCAGTGGTGGGGAAAATCCACCCCAGACGATAACCCGTCTTGTTCAGGTACACGTAGTACCACTCTCCGTACTCGAGGCCCTTCAGCACCACCTTCTGACCCGTGCGGTACTTGTCCGCTGTACCAAGATCCGTAGGCGGCGTCCCCAAATCCTGGACGGTCAGAGCCGGCTCGGTGCTGGGTTGCGCAGGCTGCACAGCCAGGACCAGCGCATCGCCTTCAGCTCCGGCGGCAACCTCACGGGAACCATTCATTGCCTTCACCGCAAAAGACGCAGCGGCCAATCTCCCGCCGGCAATGTCCGCTGCTGTCAGTACGTGCTCGCGGGTGGCTGTCACGCTGGAACCGGCTGCGAGCGCAGCTGCCGAGATACCGGCGTCGGGTGCTTCCAATCCGGTCACGGCGACATTGCCCGCGTTGCCCACCGTGTAGGTGTACGTAACGGGATCGCCGGCACTGGCAAACCTGTCACCATCTGCGTCTTCCCACGCGGCGGAAACGGTTGCTTCAAGCTTGGGCTCACGCACCGTAAGATCCACTTCGCCGCCGTCCACTGTGATGGTTTTGGTGCTTTGGCCTGCGGAACTGACCTCCCAGGTGGTCTTCGGAACGAAGAATCCCTGTTCGGCTTCTTCAGCGGTTACGGTGTGCCTTGGGGTGGTGCATTGGTAGCTCTGCCCGGCCGGCAGGACACTGTAGCGGCAGTTGCCCGGCCCTTCCGGAAGGAATGGGCTGAAGTTGCCAGCAGTCGGAACTACCTTCTCGACCAGCGGACTGGTGTTCTTCACTGAGAACGTATAGGGAACCAAGTCACCTGCAGCGTATGGCTGCGTGGCAAGGTCACGCCCGACGTCGGCACGCGCCCCGCTGATGTCTGCCGTTAGCAGTCCATCGCGCAAGGCGACGGCAGCGCCGGTGAATGGAACAGTCTTTGTGAGGGACGGCGTTGAACTTGCGGTGATGCTGAAGCTGGCTTCCGGCACGAAGAAGCCCCGCTCAACGTCTGCTGCCGTAATGACGTGTTTGGCAGTGGTGCAGCTGTAGCTCGCGCCCGCGGCCAGGTTGTTGTAGCGGCAGTTAGGGGCCGACGGCGGCAGGAACCCGGAATCGAACGTCCCGGACAGTGGCACTGAGTTGGCCGTGACGTTCGCTGTGCTCTTGACGTTGAAGGTGTAGCTGAGGGCTTCGCCTACCTGGTAAGGGTTGGCGACGACATCGCGTGTTGGCGCGGTCCCGGTGATGGTCAGGCCGACTTGCGGGGCCGCGGGCACGGTGGCGGTGAAGGTGAACTGCGAAACCCGGCCATCCGTCGTCGTGAAGGCAGCATTAAGGTCCTGCGGGCCGCTCGCGTTGGCGGGCGCAGTGAGGGCTACATTGACGGTGGCTGATGCCCCCGGTTGCAGGGAAGGAACAGGCACTGTGGTGGCCGACCAGCCGCTGGGCGTGTAGACCGTAGCCGTCGCACCGGACAGCGTGGCGGCTTCCTGGTTGGTGACGGTCACCGGAACCTGCTGGGTAGCACCCGGCGCGGTGGTGACAGCCGGCACCGAGAGCGGGGCGCAGGCGTAGTTGAGCCAGGCGTCGTCGAACGTGGCGAACGGCATGTTGTCTGTGTAGTTGCCCTCATAGAGGACTCCGAACTTGCCCGCAGCCATCCGGGTGACAGTGGAGTAAGCCGAGAATCCGGAACGGATGGTGCGGACGCCAGGCCAGGTGGCGCCGTCGTCGCAGGAGACGCGCGCGGAGACATTTTCGCGGCCGGTCTTGGAGTTGGCGTTGGTGAAGATCAGCTTTTTGGCGTCGGCAGAGCCTTGGGCGGCGTCCGGGAACATGCGCGATATGGATCCATTGTTGGCGGGATCCGGGAGCTCGGTGTCCTGCGTGACCGGACCGTAGGTGGCGCCGCCGTCAGTGGAGATGGCCACCTTGCGGTACCCCTGGTTGGCGTTGTCGCGGGAGTTCAGCAGAACGCGCCCGTCGGAGAGTTCAACGGTTTTGTTCTCGTCCATCCGGTCACCGACGTTGGCACCCTTCTTCCACGTAGCGCCGTGGTCATCGGAATAGACCGAGTAGGCCTGGATCTTGTTGGTGCCGTCAGCCTGGCGGACATCACCGGCGTACTGCTGGATCAGGCGGCCCTTGTACTGGCCGTACTTCAGTTGGATGCCCTCGCCGGAGGATGCGAAGTTGGACCGCACATCGCCTGCCACGGGGCTGGTCTTGCTGGTTCCGGGCTTGGTGACGTTGGTGATGAGCCGCGGCTGGCTCCAGCTGAGGCCGCCGTCGGAGGATTCGATGACGGCGGATGAAATGACGTTCCGGTCGTTGTCATCGTTTCCGAACTGGCTTCCACCGAAACCTTGGTCTTTGGAGTACACGAAGAATGCGAAGACTTTGCCGGCCTCGGCGTCGTAGACATACGAGGGGTCGCTGTATCCGTATTTGGGACCGCTGGAGTCGGCAACATGTCCGGCGGCAATGGTCGTGACGGGCCCCCACGTTTGTCCGCCATCGGTGCTGCGGCGCTGCACTATCGAGTTCGGGTTCGGAGCATCCGTGGCCGATCCGGGGCGGCCATCCCACGCGGCAAGGACCACGTTGTTGCCCAGGTACGTCAGGGCGGGGATCCGGTAGAAGAAGTTGGCGGCCGTGCGGTCCGCGCCGAGGTTGGCCTCGGCGAAGGCGCCTGGGGAGGCTGTGGGGTTGGCCGGTGGGATGGGTGCGGCGGTAGCTGGTAGGGCCAGCCCGGCCAGAAGGCCCAGGCTCAGCATGCCGGTAACTGCGATACGGGCGGGCGATGGTGATCTCAAATCGAGGTCCTTTCGAGTGGATGCTACGTGCTACGTCGAACGTCCTACCACCATAGGGTGTTCTGAGTCACATGGCCAGCATTACGGAGTATTCGGCTCTTGATGGGCGCCAAGCGGTAGCCTCGAGAAAGAACCACCCACCCCCATGACCTTGGAGTTGCCGTGAAGATCCTTGCCCCGGACACCATCGAACTGGACCTCGCCGAGCTCACCGATGCCGGGGACGAGGTAGCCACCTACGCCGTGGACCAGCCCATTCCCGGCGATCACCGCGATGCCGACGTCCTCATTGTGTGGCGCAACACTGCAGAAAACCTGGCGGACGCAGCCCACGGAATGCCAAACCTCAAGCTGGTCCAGACACTGGCCGCCGGGCCCGATTCCGTTCTGGCGGCCGGCTTCGCCCAGCACGTGGCCATCACCTCCGGCCGCTCGCTGCACGACGGTCCCGTCGCCGAGCACGCGCTGGCGCTGGTTCTTGCGGCGGTCCGGCGCCTGGATGTCCTGCAGGAAGCCCAACGGAACACCACCTGGAACACGGAGTTCAACGCCGCCCAGTCCGATCCCGCGACCGAACAGCTTTACACGCTCGACGGCGCCAACGTCACTATCTGGGGCTTCGGCTCCATCGCCGGACGGCTCGCTCCCCTGCTGGCCGCCCTGGGCGCGAAGGTCACCGGCGTGGCCAACTCCAAAGGTGAGCGCTACGGCTTCCCGGTGGTCTCAACAGACGAACTCCCCCACGTCCTGGGCACCACCGATGTGCTGATCTCCATTCTTCCCGCCACCCCCGACACCACCGATGCCCTGAACGACGACATCCTCAGGCACCTTCCCGCCCGCGCCGTTTTCGTCAATGTGGGCCGCGGCGCCACCGTTGACGAAGACGCACTGCTGGCCGCCCTGCAGGAGGGACGGCTCCGCGTGGCAGCCTTGGACGTCACCAAGCAGGAGCCGCTCCCGGCGTGGTCGGAGCTGTGGGCCGCGCCGAACCTGATCATCACCCCGCACGTGGCCGGCAACCGGCCCAAGGGCTCATCCCAATTGGTCGTTGGCAATGTCGCTGCACTCAAGGATGGCAACCCTTTGACCAACCAGGTCGCCGGCCAGGGGCACGAAGCGGCCACGTAAAAACGGGCCTGACCTCCGCTGAGGTCAGGCCCGCTTTTGCGGTAACGGTCAGGCGTGCTCGTAGGTCAAGCAGTCAGCCGCTTCACGGCCGGGCCCTACTCTTACGTCGTGTGCTTCGCACATGAGGTTGTTGTTGTGGACGCATTCGGACCGCTGGCACGCACCCACGTGGGCAAGGACCTTGGGAAGGCCGCCCATCGCATTGGTGTCGATGAACGTTGCGCAGGAGGCGTGATCCTGGGTGCCACCAATGGTGATTCCAAATGCGGTACAGCCGTCGTGGTTGAAGCCGCAGCTGCCCACGCTACAGGCGGATACTTCGGCAATGTGTTCGGTCATTGTTCCTCCTGGCTGGATCCTGAATGGTACGGGGGCGAACCCCGCGTGTACCTCCAAGCTACGCCGGAATTACATGGTTGAACCCGAATCATTAGCGCATTTGTGCGTGCGCTATTAGCCGGCTAATTGCGGGGTGTTCGCAATGCTTCGCTGATCTTTGCCCGCGTTTCCTGGTCCAGGGGTGGGGTGAGGTGCCGCTCCCGCGCAGCCCTGTCGGACAGGATCTTTTGGATGACCATCCGGCCAAGCCCGGCAAAAACGGCCGCAGCCACAACGCCCAGCACCATCGATTTCGGTTTCTCAGCCATGCGGCAATCCTAGTGACGCAGGCCACCTGCGGCCAGCGCCGCCGTCGAACCCTGGCAGCGGCGGCCGCTGGGCTTGGCAGCGGCGACCGTCGGGGCTTGGCGAGTGCCGCCGTCGGGCCCTCAAACAGGGCATTTTCCGCCGTGACGGCGGGGGGTCCTCGCGGAAACGGGCTGAATAGGGTATGTGCGCCGCTCCCGGTAGAATAGGTGTGCAAGCTCGCGGAGCGCCCCCCATGCCGTTCAAACATTGCAGTTCACAACCGTGTTTAACCCTGTGTTCTAGACGCTGTTTGGATGCGGCTGAACGGCGTGAGACGGCACCTCCGCGGCAGCCTTATTTAAGGTTCACCCAACTCACCGCACAGGAGTTACCGGATGCCCCGGATCGTCGTTGACGTCATGCCCAAGCCCGAGATTCTGGACCCCCAGGGGAAGGCCATTGTGGGTGCCCTGCCCCGCCTCGGCTTCAACAGCTTCAGCGCAGTCCGCCAAGGCAAGCGCTTCGAACTGACGGTCGATGGCGAGGTGACCGACGCTATCCTGGCCCAGGCCCGCGAAGCTGCCGAGACCCTCCTGTCCAACCCGGTGATCGAGGATGTCGTCAACGTCGAGGTCGTCGAGGCCTGATATGACGTCGATCCCCCTGATTGGCGAGGCTGTAGCCGTCGCCGCCGAGCCCAGGCTCGCAGGCGCCAAGGTTGGCGTCGTCACCTTCCCCGGCACCCTGGACGACCGCGACGCCGCTCGCGCAGTGCGGCTCGCCGGCGCCACGGCGGTTCCGCTCTGGCACGCCGACTCCGAACTGGGCGACGTTGACGCTGTCATCATCCCCGGCGGATTCTCCTACGGCGACTACCTCCGTGCAGGCGCCATCTCGCGTTTCGCGCCGCTGATGACCAAGATCATCGATGCTGCCAACTCCGAGGCGAAGCTTCCGGTTTTGGGTATCTGCAATGGTTTCCAGATCCTCACCGAGTCGCACCTGCTGCCCGGTTCGATGATCAAGAACGACCACCTGAAGTTCATCTGCCGCGACCAGACGCTGCGCGTGGAAAACGCCAACACTGCCTGGACCGTGGATTACACCGATGGCCAGGAAATCATCGTGCCGTTGAAGAACCAGGACGGCCAGTACATCGCGGACGAGAAGACCCTGGACGCCCTTGAGGCCGAGGGCCGCGTGGTGTTCCGCTACGTGGGCTTCAACCCGAACGGCTCCCGCCGGGACATCGCCGGCATCTCCAACGCTGCCGGCAACGTGGTGGGCCTCATGCCGCACCCCGAGCACGCTGTTGAGACCGGCTTCGGACCGGAGGCTGGTTTGTCCGGCTCCGCCGGCGAGCCCCGCGACACCGATGGCCTCGGTTTCTTCACCTCCGTACTGACCAAGATTGTGGGAGGCGACAAGTGACCACGGAAACCACCAAGAAGTTCAACATCGACACCGTTGAGCACGCTGCCAAGACCCCGGACACGGAACTTCCGTGGTCCGAACTGGGCTTGAAGAAGAACGAATTCGACGAGATCGTCAAGGTCCTTGGCCGTCGCCCCACCGGCGCCGAGCTGGCCATGTACTCCGTCATGTGGAGCGAGCACTGCTCCTACAAGTCCTCCAAGAACCACCTCCGCCAGTTCGGCGAGAAGGTCACCGAGGAAATGAAGAAGGACATGCTGGTGGGCATCGGCGAAAACGCCGGCGTCACCAACCTGGGGGACGGCTGGGCCGTGACCTTCAAGATCGAGTCCCACAACTCGCCGTCGTTCGTTGAGCCATACCAGGGTGCCGCAACCGGCATCGGCGGTATTGTCCGCGACATCATCTCCATGGGTGCCCGCCCGGTCGCCGTGATGGACCCGCTGCGTTTCGGCGCGATCGACCACCCGGACACCGCCCGCGTCATGCACGGTGCCGTTGCCGGCATCGGCGGCTACGGCAACTGCCTGGGCCTGCCGAACATCGGCGGCGAAATGGTGTTCGACTCCGTCTACCAGGGCAACCCGCTGGTGAACGCACTGGCCGTGGGCGTCATGCGCCACGAGGACATCCGCCTTGCCAACGCTTCCGGCAAGGGCAACAAGGTTGTCCTGTTCGGTGCCCGTACCGGTGGCGACGGCATCGGCGGCGCGTCGGTGCTGGCTTCGGAGTCCTTCGACGACACCAAGCCCTCCAAGCGTCCGGCCGTCCAGGTGGGCGACCCCTTCGCTGAGAAGGTCCTCATCGAATGCTGCCTCGAACTCTTCAAGGGCTCATTGGTTGAAGGCATCCAGGACCTGGGAGCCGCAGGCATTTCCTGCGCCACATCCGAGCTCGCCTCCAACGGCGACGGCGGCATGGAAGTTGAACTGACCTCCGTCCTGCTGCGCGACCCCACGCTGACTCCGGGCGAGATCCTGATGTCCGAGTCGCAGGAACGCATGATGGCCGTGGTCACCCCGGAAAACATCGAAGCGTTCGAAGCAGTCATGGACAAGTGGGCTGTGGAGTACTCCTGGTTGGGTGAAGTCACCGACACCGGTCGCCTCATCATCACCTGGGAAGGCGAAGTAATCGTCGACGTCGATCCCCGCACCGTTGCGCACGACGGCCCGGTCTACGACCGTCCGTTCGCCCGCCCGGAGTGGCAGGACTCGGTCCAGGCCAACACCTTCACCGGCTCCGTCGAGGACGCCGGCCGCCCGTCAGCTCCGTCCGAGCTGGCAGCAGCCGTCACCGAGCTCATCGCATCGCCGAACATGTGCAGCAAGTCCTGGATCACCAAGCAGTACGACCGCTACGTCGGCGGCAACACTGCCATGGCATTCCCGGACGACGCCGGCGTGGTCCGCGTTGACGAGGAAACCGGCTTGGGCGTTGCCCTGGCCACCGACGCCAACGGCCGCTACACCTACCTTGAGCCGTACCAGGGTGCACAGCTGGCATTGGCCGAGGCCTACCGCAACGTTGCTACCTCCGGCGCCGTTCCGATGGCCGTCAGCGACTGCCTGAACTTCGGCTCCCCCGAGGACCCGGACGTCATGTGGCAGCTCGCAGAAGCCATCCGTGGCCTCTCCGACGCCTGCATGGAGCTCGGCATCCCCGTCACCGGTGGCAACGTCTCGCTCTACAACCAGACGGGCACCACGCCCATCCACCCCTCCCCCGTGGTGGCAGTCCTGGGCAAGCTCGACGACGTCGCCCGCCGCACGCCGTCGGGCTGGCGCGAGGACGGCCAGGCCATCTACCTGCTGGGCACCACCGCAGCAGAGCTGGATGGTTCGGAATGGTCCAACCTGCGCGGACACCTCGGTGGCCTGCCGCCGAAGGTCGATCTTGCTGCCGAGCGTGAATTGGGCCAGATCCTGATCAACGCGTCCCGCGACGGCATGGTTGACGCTGCCCACGACCTCTCCGAGGGAGGCCTCGCGGCTGCCCTGGTTGAGGCCTCGCTGCGCTACGGTGTTGGCGCCCGCATTGCCCTTGAGGAACTGATGGAGCGTGACGGCGTGGACCTGTTCACGGCCCTCTTCTCCGAATCCCAGGCCCGCGCCATCGTTTCGGTGCCGCGTTCGGAGGAAGTCCGCTTCAAGGACATGTGCACGGCCCGCGGCTTCGCCCACATCCGGATCGGCGTCGTTGACGCTGCCGGTGGAAAGCTGGAGATCAACGGGGTAGACGAGCTCTCCCTGGACGCCCTCAGCGAAGCACACGAAGGTACGCTGCCGAAGTACTTCGGCTAAGACCTCCCCGCTTAAAGCAACGCGGGGTCACTTACGGCCCATAAATCCCCTCGGGATGGGCCGTAAGTGACCCCGCGTTGCTTCTTTAAGCCGGCCAGGCATCCTGTCGGGCCAGCTGGGCCGTGAACTCGGCCTCCGGCAACGGCTTGCCGAAGTAGTAGCCCTGGCCGCTGGTGCAGCCAATGCTTAGAAGGGCTTCAGCCTGCTCGGCCGTCTCAATGCCCTCCCAGATACCGTCGAGGCCGCAGGAGCGGATCACCTGCTGGATGGCAGCAAGGAAGCCGAGCTGAGTGGAGTCCTTGCCCAGTTCCTTCACGAACTGACGGTCCACTTTCACGCGGTCCACGGGAAGTTTCCGGAGGTAGCCCATGGACGAATAGCCCGCGCCGAAATCGTCGATTTCCAGTCCCACTCCCAGCCTCTGCAAGCTGGCCAAGGTGTAACGGTCCAGTTCGTTGTTGTGGATGATGGCGCTCTCCGTTAGCTCAAGCACCAAAGACTCCGGGGCCAGGGACTCCTCCGCCAGGGCCTCGCTGACGTCGTCCACGAACTCAAGGCTTTGCAGGTCTGCGGCGGAGACGTTGATCCGCATGGAAAAGTCATGGCCCGCGGTGGCCGGATCCTGCCGCCACTCGCGCAGTTGCCGCACGGCCGTCCTGAGGACCCAGCGGCCCAGCTCAGCAATGAGGCCCGTGGCTTCGGCTACCGGAATGAACTGGTCCGGCATGATGAGGCCATGCTCGGGGTGGTTCCAGCGGACCAATGCCTCGGTTCCCTCGATCCGTCCCGTGGCAAGCTCCACGATCGGCTGGTAATACAGGACCAGTTGCTCCGAACGGATGGCGTCGCGGAGTTCGCCCACGATCTGGCGTTGAAGCTGCCGGGCGTGCAGCGTTCCCGGGTCGAACGCCTTGAGCTTGTTCCGGCCCTCGTTTTTCGATTCCTCCATGGCCAGGTCGGCTTCCTGGAGGAGGTCCTCGGCGCTGTGGTGTGCTTCGGCGATCCGCAGGCCCATGCTCGCCCCGCAGCGGACGGAGTTGTTTCCCAGGTCGATGTTTGGTTCCAGGGCGGCAAGGATGCGGTTCCCGACGGCGGTGGCCCGGCTTTGCGGGGTGGCCGGCAACAGCACGGCGAACTCGTCGCCGCCCAGGCGGGTGACGACGTCGTTATCGCGGACGGCCGACTTGATGCGCATGGCCACCGTCACCAGGATCTGGTCCGCGGCGGCATGGCCGGCGGAGTTCTTCAGTGCCTTGAACCCGTCCAAGTTCAGCAGGAGCAGCGCTGGCGGTGCGGCACCTTGGGCCGTGGCAGCCTGCGCGTCGTTGTAGGCGTTGATCAACGCCAGGCGATTGCCCACCCCGGTCAGGGCGTCGGTCAGGGTGTCCCGACGCTGATCATAGCGAGCCTGGTGCAGTTCCTCCATCAGGGCCTGGATGTGCCGTTCCAGCCGGCCGATCCTGGGGTCCAGGCCTGCTGGAGAGCCGGACGAAATGCTGGTCACGACTCTTCCAGGCGGCGCAACGTGGTGTCGGCAACTGCCTGTGGTTTGGAAACGGGGTTCCTGCGCTCGTCCAGGAAAAGGCGGTAGGAGGCGATGTCCAGCCGGCCGTCCGGTTCTGCCTTGTACCCTGCCCGGTAAACGTGGGTGATCCAGGACCCACCCAGGATGGCTTCGATCCAGGCGTCGCATTCGGCCAGCGGCAGATGAACCCGGCTGCCTGTGTTGCGGCGGTGCCCTGCGATGGACACTGTGATGCAACTGCCCTTGAGGCCTTTGTCGGCCGTGAACCGGGCGAGTCCTTCGACGTCGGCCACTATGGTCAGGTTGGCGTTTCCGTCCTCGACCGACTGGACGGGACTCATCCGCACTGACCGGCGGCCGGCGTTCAGTGACGGGATTGCCGCCCCCTGGTACGGTGCGCTGGTGATGTCCTGCCTGAAAGCGGACAACTCGTGGTTGTGCTGGATCTGGATCCTGGTGGTGAGTTCATTCATGATCGTGCCTCATCCGCGATAATGGCCGCCTGCAGGCGGTCTGCTCCGACAATCCGGTTTCTTCCTTGTGCTTTGGCGCTGTACAGGGCCGCGTCCGCTACCTCGATCATGAAAGTGAGGTCCTCGGCAGCGTTGGGGCTGGACGTGACGCCATAACTGATCGTGGGGAACGTGACGCCTTCGGGAACGGCCGTGGCAGCCATGCGGCGACTGATCTCGCCGGCAATGTTCTCGGCCCGTTCCTGCGTGGCCCCCGGAAGGAAGAGGATGAATTCCTCGCCACCGTAACGGGCTATGAGGTCGGTGGACCTGGCAGAGGCAGTGCAGGCCGCTGCGAAGGCTTTAAGGGCGACGTCCCCGGTGCCGTGTCCATGCTCATCATTGACGGCTTTGAAGTGGTCCAGGTCCGCCAGGATAATCGCGACGTTGGAGTCAGTGGCACGCAAGCGTTTGAGTTCGCCAGTGGCCAGGTCCAGGAAGGTTCCACGGTTCAGCAGGCCCGTCAGGTGGTCCCGGGCGGCCCGTTCCTTAAGCCCCTTGATGAGCTGGTCGCTGGTCAGTGCCGTCATGCTGAAGGACACGGTGACCAGCAGGACCATGGACACCAGCCCGGATGGTGCGGGCCCAAAGTATGTGCGGAAAGTAGCGCTGGTAGGACCTTCCATGGCGTAGACGGCCCAGCGGCCCAGATAGTAGAGGGCCAGCAGGCCAGCGGCCAGCGAAAGTGCCTTATGCGCCTGGGAGTGGGAAGACTTGATGAGCCAGAGGTCGGTGGCCGCCAGTGCGATGCCCGCTGTCATCATGGCCAGGTATACAAAGCCCCCGGACCACACGTTGGTTCCAGGTTCCTCCAGCAGGGAGGCAACGGCCGTGATCCCCGGGCCCGCTGCCAGCTGCCACGGCGCTGTTTTTAGGTCCCGCAACGACCTCGCTCCGGCCCAGACGCTGAATGCGCCGGCAACCACCAGGACGTTGCCCGCCGGGTTGGCCCACTGCTGATGAGTGGTGCCGTTGAGGAGGAACGCCGCGTTGCCCACCATGAATTCCAGCAGGGCAACGCTCCACCAGCCTGCGTAGGGTGAGCGGGTGCGGTAGAAAGATGCGCAGAAAAGCGCGAAGAGCGTCAGCGTGACCACGCCCAAGGCAACCCGTACAGAGAATGCATCGAGAACCATGGCCCAACCCCCTCAGCTGGTAATGCTTCGGCCTTTGAGCCCAGTGTGATGTGGCTCGCTCAACCCCACTGCGGCATTACCTCAAGATTTGCTCAAGATCCCTGGCTTCAGGGCGGATTCTCACCCGGCCCAGTGGCCGTCGTCGTGGTACTCGGCTTCCAACCCGTGCGGTGTCTTCTCCCATTTGTGGGGACTCGTCAGCATCTGCCACGCGGCCCGCCAGGCCGCCACCGAGTGCAGCACCCAGTAGAAGGGGTTGAGCAACGCGAAGATGGCGATCCGCCAGCCATGGCGCCGCAGCGTGGCTACACCGGAGACGACGATCATCATGGCGTTGCCGAACAGCATGGACACCACGCCACCCACCAGTAGCCATTGGGGCAGTACCAATCCAACGATGTCGTAGCCGATGTACGTGACCACGGTGAACCCGACCACCAGCGGGTAGGCGAGGAATGCCAGCGGTGTTCCCAGGATCAGGCCGAGAAAGCCTATGGTGCCGGCGATCCCGGTGCTCCTGATGTAGCGCAGCGAGTTCCTTGTGTTGACGGCGGAAGTCACCATGTAGCCCTTGATCCACCGGGTGCGTTGCTTGATCCAGGCGGGGACCTGCGAGCAGGCTTCCTCCCACGTGGTGGAGTCAATGACGCCCACCCGGTACCCCTCCACAGCGGCACGGAGTCCCAGGTCGGCATCCTCCGTGACGTTCCAGGGGTCCCACGCACCGACTTCCTTGAGCAAGGAGGTGACGAAGTGGTTGGAGGTCCCTCCCAACGGCAGGGGAATCCCGGAGTTGTCCAGCCCGGGAAGCATGGAGTCGAACCAGTGGGTGTATTCGATGGTGAACATGCGGGTGAGGACGTTTTGGTCTGCGTTGAAATAGTTCAAGGCTGCCTGGACACAGATGAGGGGTTTGCGGTCCGGGTTGAGGTGTTGCCGCTCGAACTCGTCCTTCTTGAACGCTGCGATGGATGCCCGCAACTGGCCCGGATCCGGACGGTCCTCGGCGTCGTAGATCACCACGTACTCCCCGCGGGCAAAAGTCAGCCCGTAGTTGCAGGCACGGGGCTTGGTTTGCGGCTCGCCCTTGGGCACGATCAGGATGCGCACGTACTCCGGCGGCCTGGAAGCTTTCGCGGCGGCGATGGTCTCGGCGTCGTCCTCTTCCAGGAGCACAAGGACGTCAAGCTTGGAGCGAGGGTAGTCCAGTTGCCCAAGGTTGACCAGAAGTTTGTCAATGATGTTGGCCTCGCGGAACACCGGAACCAAGATGGTGTAGATGGGCAGGTCTGCGTCAGGAACCCGGTCTTCCGCCAGGGGTGGGAGTCCACGGCTGGCCCGTTCCCGGTTTCTGGCCTTGGCCACTGCGGCCTCATGCAGGCTGTCGAAGGGCCGGCGGAGGCTCGCCAGGGACTTGAAGGCGATGCTGACCAGGAACACGACGTTGGCCGCTGCCAGCAGCACGACGACGGCGGTCAGCGGGGACACCACGAACGCCGCCACGATGCCTGCCACCAGGACCACCGGCAGGAGTCGCTGCCACCGCGTCAGGGCCGTGCGCGCAGATTCCCCCGGACGCTCTTCGGCGAGGCGTTCGGCCGATTCATAGAGAAGGTGCCGACGGAACGATCGCTGGATGGATTGGTTGATGTCCCAGTCGGTGGTGGTGCGGAACTCGACGGCGGCGGCCCCGAACGTCAAGGCTGCTTCGTGCGCAATGGCGTCCGTGGGTGCCACCGCGGTGGCTATGGTGAGGACATCGCCTTCCATCCGCCAGGGCAACCAGAACGGTTCCCCGAGCTCGCTGTAACCGAGCATCTCCATAAGTGCGTCATCCGCCGGTTCAGCCACCAGGTCAACCAAGGGGGCCTGCCACTGCTGGGCCAGCACTTCATAAATCCGACGGCGGTCCAGCCCCGCTTCCAGGATCAGGTGCCGGCCGAGCAGCCCGCCTTCAGCTGCGGCCCGGTCAAGTGCCCGCTGGAGTTGCTCGGGGGTCACGAGCCCTGCTTCGAGCAGTGTCTGGCCGATCGACTTCCGGTTCAGCCGCTGCTCCGCAACGTGGGATGGAGGTGTCATCAGTGTGAGGACCTTTCATAGATCCGGTGTGTTGGCGTGGAGAAAGCGACTGAGTAACGCACGGTGAATCCGGGGTCCTTCACAATGGCCTGGTACACCAAGTCGGTGGGGCCGGAATCGCGGGCACCTGAGCCTGCCTCCACATTAACGAAGACCCACTTGGCGTACTTCGCCGGATCCTCCAGGGCGGGGGCAAAGTAGTCGCCGGACGCGCGGTTGTAGATTTCCTTGAGGGGAATTCCCATGACGGGAAGGATCGCATTGCCGCGGGCGCTTTCATCCATGAGGATTCCTCCGGACTCATAATGGGCGTTGAGCCAGCGCGCTGCAGCGGTTGAATTGGTGGTGGATTCCGCGGACATCCGGCCTTCTGCCAGAACGGCCAGGCGAGCAGTCGGGTCCTCATTCCACCACAGGTTCTGCCCCACCAGTCCTGCCAGCAAAGCACCGACCACCCAGGGCCTGAACCGCCGGGCCCGCGTGATGTCCTGGACGAACACAGCCACCAGGATCGCCACCAGCGGCAAGGCCGTCAGTGCGAATCTGTTGTTCCACCACGTGGACGGCAACGAATGGTCGTTGTTGATCGCGGTTTGGCCCAGGAACAGGCTCAACAACGCAAAGGCGTAAGCACTGCCGGTCACCGCCACCAGCAAGGTACTGTTCGCGAATCCCCGCCTGAAGACAAGCACGACGGCGCCGCACGCTGCCATCGCGAGGACCAGGACGCCGGCTGTCTCCAGCAGCGACCAATGGAAAGTAGTCAGCGTCAGTCCCAGGTTGCCCTTGGTAGGCAACAGGCCGCCGTCGGTGATGTTCTTCTGCTGGGCGTAGGCGGAGTACTGCCCGAACATGAACTCCAGCGGGTTGCCGTAGATGGCCCAGTTGTAGGACACCCACCACAGCACGGCGGCTGCGGGAATCATCACGTAACCACCGGCCATGATGAGTGCCTCGCGCCAGGCGCCAGTGCGGCGTTTGGCGACTATGAGCACGAACACGGTCCCCGTCATGACCAGCGCCCAGCCTTCGTACCTCGAGAGCACGGCGGCCGCGGACGGGATGCCGGCGAAGACAGCGAGTTCACCGGCGCTCATGCGGCGACGGCTGGTTGCCCAATGCGCCAGGCCTGCCATGCCGCCCACGATGCACATGATCAGCACGGGCTCGGTGAGGGCCGTGGTGTAGACGTACAGGACCGCGGGGTTGGCCAGGACAACCAGAGTGGTGGCCAGTCGGCCGGCCCGCCCCAACCCCAGCCGGGCTGCAATGAGGTACAGGCCCGTGGTGGTGGCTGACAAGGCCAGGATTCCCAGAAGCCCGGCCGCCCAGCCCGTGCTGAACAACCACATGTTCACCACGAATGGCGCAAGCAGCAGGTGGGGCATGGGCAACCAGACCGTTCCCAACTGCTCGAAGCCCGGAGCCTTGCTGTCGAAAATCCGGCGTGCGATGGTCAGATGGCTCTGGGCGTCCGAATAGTCCAGGTTGGTGCCGTGCCCGATCGTGTACAGGCAGGCGAGGTACCCGACCACGGCCGACAGGAGTGCGACGATCCTGGTCCCCGGAACCTTGCGGCCGGCAACCGGGGCGTCGAGCCGTTCCCATGCCCAGGCGAGCAAAGCCAGGGCCGCAGGCACTGCCTCCTTCCGGTGGCCGGCACGACGCGTGGCCAGGCTAGTTGCCATGGCCCGGTTCGGAAGATTTCAGCTCCGCATCCACGTAGGCCTGCGCTTCCTTGGCACGCCTCCTGGCCATCAGGGTGCGCAGCGCAAACGCGAGCCCAAGGACCAGTACGGCTCCGCCGATCCACCAGGCGTACGGACGGTAATCATCGGTGACAGCCTTTTGCGGAACAACGACGTTGCTCTCCAACAACACCGGTGTACCGGACGGTTGCGTCACCAGGAGGTTGCGGGACAGCGAACCCCAACCGCCTTCAACCCCGCCCACGTGCGTGGCAAGCGTTCCTTGGAGCGTGGCAGCTGCCGCGGCGTCGCCTTCGGGGGCCCATGCACCCAGCAACAGCAGGTTGCGCCCGCCCTGTTCAAAAGCTTCCAGCACGCCATAGGGGGCGGAGACGCCCACGCCATATTCGACGTCGTCAGGTGAGATCGTGCGGAACTCCGCCAAACGCAGGGGTGCTGAGAGCTTGTTGGCCACCTCTGCCGTGGCACCCACCACCAGCCCGGATTCACTCGATCCGGCCAGTGAATCGATGCCCACCACCCGGGTGTCCAGCAGCGAGGCACTGTCCCGCTGGAGGGCAGCGATCAGGGTGGCGGCGTTGAGGGTGTTCGCCTGGGCGTTCCCGTCGCCGAAAGCTACCGGAACGCTCTGGCCCAAAACCTGCGGGAAACGCGCGAAACCGGCCTTGGTGGAGTCACCGCGGACAGCCGTCACGGTGCTGCCCGCCGTATCCAGCGTGACTTCCATGGGCATGACGCCTGCCGGTCCGGAACAATCGCCGCCGGCGGGGAGGGCAGCCAGCCGGATCCGCAAGCCGTTCTTCGCCTGGAGCTGGCCGGCTGGAACCTCAGCGTCCACACTGAAGGTGTCGCCGCCGTCGAGGTTCCTGGAACTGAGCAGGTAGTCGTTCCAGAAAACTGAAAGCTGCGCCTGGGCGTTATTTGGCACGGCCGTGTGGGTTCCCTTGAGCTGGACCTTCACCGAGGAAACAGGTCCGCCGAACTGTGATTGCGAGATACCAACATAGGATTCCGGGGTGCCATAGCCCGAGAGCTTGAGCGAGGTGCTCCCGAGGTCCTTGATGGTCTGGGTCAGGCCCTGCGCGGCGGGCAGCGCCGAGGTCAGGCCGGTGACCGACGGTGTCACCGCGAGCGCGGTCTTGTCGCTGGCCAGGGCCCTGGCAGCGGTGCGGAGCTGTTCCTCGTGGCCGCTAAGGACCAGCTGCGGCAGTCCCGCGGTGGTGGTGAGCTTGGTTCCAACCTCGCCCTGGTCGGGGACGACGCTGAGGATTCGGCTGCCCGCGGGCAGGTTCGCCACGTGCGCCGCCAGCTCGCCTTCCGGAACCACAGTGACTACGGCATCCGGGTAACGGTGCGACATCGCTGCCGAGGCAGTCATGATGGCCGCCGACACATCGGAGCCCGGATCGGCCGGGACGGGAAGAACGACGGCGGGCACGGACGCCGGGAAGAACTCACCCACTGTGGTGGGTGCTTTGGCGGTCCCGCTGAAGTCCACCACCGTGTTGTTCAGGGTTGCCGTGGCGTTGGAGAGCACGCACATGGTCTGGGTTGCGGGAACGATTTGAAGGCCCACGGTCAACTGCTGGTCCAGCACGTCGGAATTGCTGACAGCGGCATCGAGGGCAATATTGGCAGCAGCGGCAGTCTCCAGCACAACACGGCCGTTAACCGTTGCCCGGACTGTGCCCTCCAGCTTCCCGGACACGACGATTGTTCCCTTGACCCGTGTGGGCTCCAGGCCCGAAGCCACCGGAACCACCAGGACCTGCTCCGACTGCCCTGCGAGGGCAGAAACGCTGGACGATGCCTTCAGGGTTGATCCCTGGGAGGGTGCAGCGACTGCCGCCGGAATGGTGGCCGCAGACAGGGCCAAAGCGGCAGCGAAGGCGAGCGTCACCGCCGCGGCACGGTAACGGGTATGGGGTCTGGTTCGGGCAGGGGCTAAGGGCACGATGTCAGTCCTGGTAACTAGCAGCGAATGAGTCCGTCAGCCTCTTGGGCCAACCTCATAGACACTGCCAAGCCCAACTCAAGGTGCGTGGCTGCATTTCCTCAAGATTCCATCAAGTCCTTGCGGTTCCATCCCACTGACCTGCGGTGATAATGAACCATGTGGATCGGTTGGATCGAGTTCGACGTCCTCTTGGGCGATGTCCATAGCTTGAAGGAAAAGCGCTCGCTGCTGCGGCCCCTGGTGGCGGAATTGAAACGGCGTTTCGAGGTTTCGGCCGCAGAGACCGGGTTCCAGGACCAGCATCGTCGCGCCCTGATCGGCGCGGCACTGGTGGCCCCGGACAACGTGCATCTTCAGCAAGTGCTCGACGCCGTTGAACGGTTCGTGGCTGCCCGGCCCGAGTTTGAGCTGCTGAGCGCCCGCCAGCGGGAGCTGCACAGCGAGGACTAGTAGCCGGGCACTAGTAGTCGGGGATTAGTACCCGATGACGGCCAGCCGCGTGGACTCCAGGTGGGAATCGATGGCCTGGTGCGCTGCGTCAAGGCTCCGGCTGCGCAGGGCGTCAACTATGAGCTGGTGCTCGCGGAGTACATCGCCGGCGCGGTCCGTCCCTCGGGAGACGGCCTTAACGCCGATCCTGAGCTGCTTTTGCCGCAGTGAGGCGTAGAACTCGGCGAGGACCGGATTGCCGCCTGCCCGGACCATGAACGTGTGAAACTCGGTATCCAACTCGATGAACCTTGAGGGATCCGTCTTCGCTTCGCGCTGCTGGTCGATGATGCTTTGGAGGGCGTCGATCTGGGCTTCGACCATGGTTTCAAGCGAGAGGACAGCCCACTTCTCCACCACGGACCTTGCCTGCAATATCGCGCGGACGTCCGGGTCGGAGATCGGCGGGACATAGGCGCCCTTGTGCGGGATGCGCTTGACGAAACCTTCGGCTTCGAGACGGAGCAGGGCTTCGCGAACCGGGGTGCGTGAGGTGCCCGTGGTCTTGGCCAGAATGCCCTCGTTGAGGAATGTTTCCTCGTCGCGGGGCAGGGCCGCGATATAGCTTTTCATCCACTGGTACGCCACCTCTGGCTGCGATTGTGCAGCCGGGGTCATCTGGATCATGCAGAGCCTTTCTCGCGAAGCCCAGTATACGAGTTGCGTTCAGGGCCGTCCCTGATACCTCCAAGAAACTTCTTCGTTAAATATAGACAGGTTGTATACAACCCGTCTACAGTGAAGTGCAGTGACGGCGTCCAGTGACTCCGCTCACGTACGGAACCCCTCAATTTCCTGGGACCGCCAGGGCTCCTTTCCCCAGAGCCCACCCGTCCCAACCGCAAAAGGATCCCCACTATGACCGATTTGAAGAAAGCAGAACTGAGGCAGCAAAAGCACTCCAGCCTGCCCGTCGTGGCTGCTTCGAGCCTGGCCGGTACCGCCGTCGAGTGGTACGACTTCTTCCTCTACGGAACTGCCGCTGCGCTGGTATTCAACAAGCTCTTTTTCCCCACGGATGATCCCTTGGTGGGCACCATGCTGGCCCTCGGCACATTTGCGGCGGGCTTCCTGGCCCGGCCTCTCGGCGCAATCGTCCTGGGACACCTCGGCGACAAGCATGGGCGCCGCGCCACCCTGGTGGCCAGCCTCATGCTCATGGGAGTCGCCACCACCCTCATCGCCTTCATCCCCTCCTACGCCGCCATCGGAGTGGCAGCGCCGCTGCTCCTGCTGCTCCTCCGCCTGATTCAAGGATTTGCCCTCGGTGGCGAGTGGGGCGGCGCGGTCCTCCTCGTCTCCGAACACAGCAACGAAAGTGCGCGTCGCGCCTTCTGGGCCTCCTGGCCCAACATGGGACCGCCCCTCGGCAACCTCATGGCAGCCGGTGTCCTGGCAATACTGGCCGCCACCATGCCGGAGAGCGAATTCCTGGCCTGGGGCTGGCGCATCGCCTTCGGGTTGTCTGCCTTGCTGGTGGTCATTGGCCTCATCCTGCGGCTCTACGTCCAGGAGACTCCGCTGTTCAAGGAAGCACAGCGCAGGCGCGAAGCCGAAGGCAACCAGGAACGCAAGATGCCGCTGGCCATCCTGTTCCGCCGTAACTGGCGGGAAATCCTCATCGCCACGGGCAGCCGCATGGGCGAGAATGCAGGCTTCTACATCTACTCGCTGTTCATCATCACCTACGTCACCCAGATCATGGGGTTGCAGAGGCAGACAGGGCTCACCGCCGTCATGATCGGCCAAGCCGTTGCCGTCGTCGCCATTCCCATCCTGGCTCTCTATGCGGACAAGGTGGGCCGCAAACCAATCCTGATCGGAGCCTCCATTGCCACCGTGGTCTGGGCCTTCGCTTTCTTCTTCCTGCTGAACACCGGGCAGCTGTGGGGCATCATCGCCGCCGCAGTGGGTGGACTCCTGATCTTCGCCGCGTACAGCTCGGTCATCGGAGCCTTCTTCTCCGAGCTCTTCCCCACGGACGTGCGTTACAGCGGTACCTCCGTGTCCTACAACCTTGCCTCGCTGATCGCCGGCTCGTTGTCCCCCATCATCGCCCTGGCCCTGTACAGCGCTTTCGGCACCGGTTACGCGATCGGAATCTACCTCGCCGCCATGGGCGTGATCTCCATGGTCTCGGTGATGTTCGCCAAGGAAACCAAAGGCCTGCGGCTCAGCGACCTGGATAAGGACAACGCATGAAAATCGCACTCGTCCAAGTAGCCAGCCCCGACTCCGAAACCCGCGAAGACCGGATCGACCGCGTCGAGACCATCCTGCGAAGCATCAAGGGCGCCGATCTGATAGTCCTTCCTGAACTCTGGAGCGCCGGCTACTTCCATTTCGATGACTACGAGGCCCTGGCCGAAACGCTCACAGGGCCCACCGTGACCATGTGCGCACGGGTGGCCGCGGACCTGGGCGTCCACCTCCACCTCGGCAGCATCATCGAAGCCCACGAGGACGGCCGGCTCAGCAACACCTCCATCCTGCTGGGACCGGACGGCAGCGTGGTGCACACGTACCGGAAGGTCCACGTGTTCGGCTACAAGTCCAAGGAGGCGAGCCTGCTCACGGCGGGGTCATCACTGCCCGTTGTGCAGCTGCCATTCGGTGCCGTTGCAGGCATCACCTGCTACGACCTCCGCTTCCCCGGATTGTGGATGGAACTGAGCACCCGAGGCGCGGAGATCGTCATCGTCCCCGCAGCATGGCCAGCAGCTCGGCGGGAACACTGGCGCCTGCTCACCACTGCACGGGCAGTGGAACACCAGATCTTCGTGATTGCCTGCAACGCCGCCGGCAGCCAGGAGGGTGCCGAGCTGGGCGGCCACAGCAGGGTTGTGGACCCGGCAGGCAAGGTCATTGCCGAAGCGGACTCCGGAGAAGCCGTGCTCATGGTGGACATCGACCCCCAGCAAGTGAACGCAGTCCGCACCGAATTCCCGGTCATCGGCGACCGCCTCGCCGCATACGACACTTTGACGCTCTAGAGGAAACACCAATGCAAACACAGCAAACAACACGTCAAGTCCCACTCACTTTCAGGGTGGTGGGAACGGAGAAGACCATTACCCTCACGGATTTCCACGGAGTGGTGGCCGGCTACACAGGACGGGATCCTGAAGCAGTCCAGCACCACATCGACGAGCTGGCGGCCATTGGAGTAGCGCCGCCGCCGGAGGTACCCATGTTCTACCGCATGGACTCGGACCTGTTCGAGACCTCGGGCGAGCACGACGCATCGGAAAACCTCACGTCCGGCGAGATCGAACCCCTCTACATCCGCCACGAGGGGAAGTTCTACCTGGGCATCGGATCCGACCACACTGACCGCGACATCGAAGCCACCGACATCGGCGATTCCAAGCGGGCGTGCCCCAAGCCGGTCGCCGGTGAGGTGATCGCCGTCGAATCCTTGGAGAACCTCGACCTTGACCAGTGCACTGCACGCTCCTGGGTGGATGGCGAGTTGTACCAGGAAGGCCCGTTGAGCGGCCTCCGCAAGCCGGCCGACGTCGTCGAACGCCTTTTGGCCCGCACCGACATTGGCGACGCCGACTTCATGTGCCTGGGCGGCACCCTGCCCCTGCTGGACGGGAAGTTCGTTGATGGAACTTCCTGGAAGTTGGAGCTCTCATTCCCGAATGGGACCACCATTGAACATAACTACAAAATCAAGAAAGGCTCACTCTGATGAGGACCGGAAAAGAGTACCTGAAGTCCCTGAATGACGGCCGGACGGTGATCCTCGACGGCGAGGTGGTCGGCAACGTCCTGGAGCACCCGGCGTTCGCGAAGGTTGCCCAGACCATGTCCGAACTGTTCGACATTGCGGCCGATCCCGCGAACGGCATGCAGTTCCACTCCGAGGAAATCGACGGACCCGCAAACCGCACCTTTGCCGCGCCCCGCAGCCAGGAAGAGCTGGTCCTGCGCCGCCAGGCCATCGAGAAGTGGGCCAAGCACACCCATGGGTGGGTGGGCCGCAGCCCCGACCACGTTGGCACCTTCTTTGCCGCCTTCGGATCGCACGCGCAGGTCTTCGCGGACGAAAACAGGGACTTCGCCGGCAACGTGGAGCGGTACTACAAGAAGGTCCTCGCCGAAAACCTGTACCTTTCCTACGCGATCATCCCGCCGCAGGTTTCCAGGGCCACCACTGCGTCAGGCTGGGAAGGCGAATACCTGCAGGTCGGCGTCGTGCGCGAAACCGAAGAGGGCATCATTGTCCGGGGCTCGCAGATGCTGGCCACCGGCGCCGCGATCGCCGACGAAGTGTTTGTCACCTGCATCAAGCCGCTGGGACCGGACGACGTCGATTTCGCCGTCAGCTTTGCCATCCCAGTGGCCACCGATGGCCTGAAGCTTTACTGCCGCCGCCCGTTCGCACCGGCCGCCACCAGCGACTTCGACTACCCCCTGACCAGCCACTACGACGAGCCCGACGCACTGGTGGTGTTCGATGACGTGCTGATCCCGTGGGACCGCGTCTTCATCAACCGGAACATCGATACCCTGCGCCGCCAGTTCTTCCACACCGGCGCCCACGCCTTGGGCAACTGGCAGGCCCAAATCCGGTTCTCCACCAAGCTGAAGTTCATTGCCTCCGTGGCCCGCAAGGTCACCCAGGTGAACGGTACGGACAAGATCCCCGGTGTCCAGGAGAAGCTCGGCGAACTCGCGGCCATTGTGCAGTCGGTTGAGTCGGCGGTCCTCGCCGCCGAATACACCGCAACAACGGACGACGCCGGCATGCGGGTGCCCGGAAAGGCGGCACTTTACGGGGCCATGGGCCTGCAGTCCGAAACGTACCCGCGGGTCATCTCGATCCTGCGCGATCTGGTGGGCGGCGGCGTGCTGCAGTTGCCTTCCAGCATCGCGGACATGACCAGCAACGTGACCCGCCCGGACATGGAACGCTACGTGCAGTCCCCGGGCGTCGCCAGCGAGGAACGGGTGAAGCTGTTCAAGCTTGCCTGGGACATCATCGGTTCCGAGTTTGCCGGCCGCCACCAGCAGTACGAAATGTTCTACGCAGGTGCTCCGTTCGTGGTCCGCGGCGCCTACACCTACCGGAACTACGGCTACGACGCACTGGTCGCTGAGCTGGACACGTTCCTGGGTTCCTACAGCATCGACAGCACTGTCAACGGCACGGACGGAGAGTAACCATGGCAAAGCCCGAGTTCGAGTTCACCCCCGTCTCATCGGTGGACTTCGCACCCTGCAACCCGCACATCGAGGGCCTGTCCGAGGCCATCCTGGCGCGGGATTCGGACAACGACAGTGTCACCCGCATTTTGAAGTTCGAGCCCGGAACGGACACCTCTCCCAACGGCGTCCTCACGCATGATTTCTGGGAAGAGGTCTTCATCTTCGAGGGCTCGTTCGTGGACCAGCGCCTCGGCAAGACGTTCAAGGCCGGCGACTGGGCAACCCGTCCCCCGGGAATGGAGCACGGGCCGTGGGTATCCGAGAACGGCGCCAAGATGTTTGAGGTCCGGTACTACACCGATCCGGCACACACCGAGCGGAGCAACTGACATGAGCCTGGCACCAGCCTTCACCATCCCCGATGCCATGGGGATGCGCCGCGCCATGGGCCGCTTCCTCACCGGCGTCGCCGTGGTCACCACCGAGCACGAGGGCGAGCAATACGGGATGACCATCAGTTCGCTGACCTCGATCAGCCTGGAACCACCCATCCTGATGATCTCCTTGAACTTCGGCACCCGGACCGGCGAGGCACTGATGAGCAGCGGCAAGTTCGCCGTTTCCATCCTCGGCGCAAAGCAGGAGTCGGTGGCCCGTCGTTTCGCCGTCCGGGGCGGCGACCGCTTCGGCGACGGCGACTTCGACATCACCGACAACGGCCTTCCGGTCATCAAGGGCGCCCTCGCCCAAGCGGACTGCAGCGTGGTACAGCAGTACGACGTCGGGGATCACCAGGTCTTCTTCGGACAGGTCACCACGTGCCGGGACCGGGACGGCGAGGTGCTCGCGTTCAAGGCCGGCCGCTTCGGCTCATTCTCGGACTTCGGCCACGCAGAAATCCCCTGGATGTTCTAGACCCTGTTAACAAAGAGGTGCCCGGCTCGATGAGCCGGGCACCTCTTTGTACGCCTAGTCGATGGTCAGCTCGCCCATTCGGTCCCAACCGCTGCCTTCGAACTGCCGGCTGATGATGTGGGGAGTCTCCACCAAGGCCTGGGGCATGTCCGCCATGGCCTTCTTGAAGTGCCCGCTGTTGACGTGTGCCTCAGCAGCGTCATCCTGGAATGCTTCCACCAGCACGAACTCATTCGGGTTCTCCACACTGCGGGACCAGTCGAACCACAGGTTGCCGGGCTCGGCGCGGGTCGCTTCGGTGAAGTCGGCCACCAGGTCCAGCCAACGCTCGGACCACTCAGGCTTGACGTTGAACTTAACCACAATGAAGATCACGGGCTGCTGCCTTTCGTTGGACTACTGATCCGTTCCAGTCTTTCAGAGTTAACGCCCGACGGCGGCCCCCACCCGTGGGGACCGCCGTCGAACGCTGTTTTTGGCTTGGTTGTACTACTTGGAGGTGCCCTGCGATACGGAACCCTGCAGCTGGCGCTGGAAGATCACGTAGACAATGAGCACCGGAATGACTGTGACGCTTACGGCCGCGAACAGCGCACCGTAGTCCACCGCGTAGCCCATCTGGCCGGCGAAGGCCGCGAGTTCCTGGGAGAGGACACGCGGACCGGCAGCGTTGATGGACACCGGGATGAGGAACTGGTTCCACAGGCCCAGGAAGTTGAAGATGGCAACCGAGGCGAGGCCCGGCTTGGCCATCGGCAACATGACCTGGAAGAACGTCCGCCACTCCCCTGCTCCATCAAGGGCTGCGGCCTCGGTGATTTCGTGGGGCAGCGACTTGAAGAAGGAGAACAGGAAGAACACGGTGAACGGAAGCGCGAAGCCCACGTAGACCAGGATCAGCCCGGGCAGGGTGTTCAGCAAGCCCATGTTCTTCAGGACGAAGAACAACGGGACCATGGCCAGGAAGATCGGGAAGGTCAGGCCGGCAAGCATCAGGTAGTAGATGGCCCTGCTGCCCGGGAAGGTGTAGCGGGCGAGGACGTAGGCACACATGGCGCCCAGAACCATCACGATCACCAAAGCCACGGCCACAACGATCACCGAGTTCAGGAACGCACTGCCGATCCCGGCTTCACTCCAGGCTTTGACGTAGTTGTCCAGCTTCCATTCGGCCGGCAAGGAGAACGGTGATGCGAAGATCTCGCTGGATGTCTTGAAGGAGGACATGAAGGTCCACAGGAGGGGCAGGATGACGATGAGCGTCCAAATGGTCAACGCCGTGTGCGAAACGGCTCCCACCACTTTGTCGCCCGTCGAGGTGGCCGGTGTCCGCGGCTGGAAGTGCAGCGACTTCATCTCCGGTGTCGAAACTTTGGTACTCATTACAGGCTCACATCCTTATCGCCGCCGGTGAGCTTGTTGACCGCGAAGACCAGGCCGGAGAAGATCAGGGTCGCGATGGCAAGCACAACGCCCATGGCGCTTGCGAGTCCGAACTGCCCCTTGCTGAATGCGGTGAAGAACAGTTGCTGTGCCATGACCAGCGTTGAGTTGTCCGGACCACCGCCGGAATTCAGCGCGGCCATGTAGACGAAGGCATCCAATGCAAGGATGCCCATGTAGATGTAGGCCGTCTGGATGTTGTCGCGGATCAGCGGGATGGTGATGGACACAGCGGTGCGGAAGCGACCGGCGCCATCGATCCTCGCGGCTTCGAAAAGCTCGGCGGGGATGCCCTTGATGCCGGCCACGAACAGCACCATGTAGAAGCCCACGAAGCCCCAGACGATCACGAACATGGTGGCAATCATCGCGGTGTTCTTGTCGCCCAGCCAGGCGAAGTCCTTGAACTGGTCCAGGCCCACTCCGGTGAGGATGCCGTTAAGGAGCCCTCCCGAGGGATCGTAGATCTGCCCCCACATGATGCCGATCGCGATGGCGGGGATGGTGTACGGGAAGAACGAGACCACACGGTAGAAGCTGGAGTTGCGCAGGCCCTTGATCTGGCCCTTGCTGCTGCCGCCAACCGTCACCAGGGACGCAAGTACCAGGCTCAGGATGATGGTGATGATCGGGAGGAAGATGACCAGGAGGATGTTGTTCCCCATGGCCTTCATGAAGATGTCGTCAGTGAAGATCTTGGCGTAGTTCTCAAGGCCGATGAAGTTCTGGTTGGGCGAGAAGCCCGACCAGTCAGTCAATGAATAGCCAAAAGCCTGGATAAAGGGCCAAATCACGAACAACAGGTAGATCGCCAGCGGCAGTCCGAGGAATACCGCAAAGAAACTGACCTTGTCCCACGTCAACGGCTTCCGCCGCCGCTTGATCACCTGCGGTGGGGCGGTCGCCGGAACGACGGCGGCCAGGCCGTCGCCGTTCCGGCTCTGCTGAGTTTTCACTGAAGTCACTTCACTTCGATCTTCTTGACCGAGCTGTCGTTACGGACCTTGTCGGTGATGTTCTGGAGTGCGGAAGTCAGCGTCGCGACGTCGGACTTGCCATCCAGGAAGGTGTTCCAGACAACCAGCTGGTCCTTGTTGGTGCCGTACAGGTCAATGAAGTTCCAGGTGTAGATGTGTTCACCGGCATCACTGAGCATCTTCGTTTGCGAAACCAGGGCGGTGGAACCGAAGCCATCGGCCGGAACAGTGTCCTTGACGATGGTCGGGGCCAACTTGGTCTTGGCGAAGTTGGTGGCTGCCTCCTTGGAGAGCATGATGCGGAGCAGTTCCTTGCCGCCGGCAGCGTTCTTGCCCTGCGAGGGGACAATGAACGGTTCGCCTGCAGCGCTGTGAAGTGCAGTCTGCGGCATCTTGGGGCTGGCAGTCACGGACGGAGCGGGAGTGCCCATCATGTTGAAGCCGGCCTTGGTCTGGTCCTTCATTTCGTTTTCGATCCACGAACCCGAGGGGTAGAACACGGCTTCCTGCGCGTTGCTCCATTGTGCCTGGGCGGCAGTGAACTGGGTGCCCGAACCGCCCGGTTTGAAGAAGCCGGCCTTGACGATCTTGTCCAGCGCAGTGAAGACGGACTGGATGGCCGGGTGCGACCAGCAATCGGCCTTGAGGTTCTCCAAGGCGAGGCGCACCTCGTCGCCGCCTTCCTTGATGGCGGACGCGATGGCCAGTTCCTGGTAGTACGTGGCGGCTTCCTTGCCCCAGACAAACAGGTACTTGCCCTTGGCCTTGGCTTGCTCGCCGAGGGCGTACATCTCATCCCAGGTCTTGGGAACGGTCCAACCGTTTTCCTTGAGGAGGGAATCCGAATACCACACTGCGTAGACGGTGAGCACGTAGTTCAAGGCGGCAAGCTTGCCGTCGAAGGTGCCTGGAGCCAGTACGCCGGTGTACAGGGTGTCCTTGATGACCTTGCCTTCGAGGTTCTTGGCCTCAACAAGGGGGGTGAGGTCCTCGAGCTGGCCGAGGATGGTGCTGAAGCCGATGGCCTTGGCGCCGGAGTTGTCGATCAGGTCCGGCGGGTTGCCACCAACGAAGCGCGGCTGCAGCTCCTGGGCGATGTCAGTGGACGGGGCAATCTTGGCCGTGGAACCCGAGTGGTTCTTTTCGAAGAGCTTGCCCGCGAACTCGACGTAGTCGATGCCGTAGCCGCCCTTGAAGATCACGGCGTCCAGGGTGGCCTTGTCAGCCATGCCGAACGGGTTGGTGTCGGAGACAGTTCCTGTGGGACCTGCGGTTGTTCCACCGCCGCCCGCAGCACATGAAGCAATGGTTCCCCCCATAGGAACGAGGACAGCTGCGGCGAGTGCTCCGCGCAGGAATCCACGGCGACCAACGGACTGGTGCTGAACGTTCATTTCTAAACCCTCCAGTGACTCGTAGTGTCGACTGTTGCGGCAGGAACCGTTCAGTCAGACAGTCTGGGTTGGCGCTCTGGCAGCACCAACCTTCTGTGACATAATTCACCACGAATGATCGAAAATCAATATTTCGCGGCAGTTTCGATCAACATTTGTCAAAGCGTGATCTTTCTACGGACCCTCCGCGAGCGCCTTTCCGCACTCCGTGATCGCCTCCCGGGCGAGCGCCCCCTGCCGCTCAGTTCCCAGTCTTTCCGCCCATTGTTCGGCCAATTGGAACTCCACCATGGCCTCCGTGAGACGGTTTTTACCGCGCAGAAACGACCCCAAGCCCGCGTGCAAAGCAATCATCCAGCGCTTGGTTCGCTCATCGCGGGCGGAGGACGCATATTCCAAGCCGCTCCGCATCCAGACCTCGGCGTTGCCGGAGTCGGCGATGGAGAGCATGTGGAGCGCGTCAGCTTCCTCGAAACGACCCTGCAACCCGATGGCCCGCCCAAGCTGGGTGGCAAGCTCAGCCCGCTCATCGGCGTCGTACATTTCCCCAACCATGGCGGCACGGAACCTGGCTTCGGAAGCCGCCGGATCGCCAAAGTTCCACAAGTGGTCAAGCGTCTTCTGATCCAGCATCAAACTGCTCCTGACCAGCCCATGGCTGTGGTCTCAAGGTATGCAGTATCAATCTATCCCCATGTCAGCAGCATGGGGAGGGCTGTTATGAGGGTGTTACTTCCCGCGCGGAGCGGCCAGCCTGGCCCACCCCAGCTGTTCCTGTTGCTTGCGGCTGAGGGTGGCTACCACCAGGTCGTAGGAGTCCTCCACCATGTCCCGGACCATGTCGTCCGGGAGGGCGCCGTCCAGCCGAACACCATTCCAATGGGTCTTGTTCATGTGCCAGGCACCAGTGATTTCCGGATGGGCCGCCCTGAGCTGTTCGGCCAGCGCCGGTTCACATTTGAGGCTGACCGACCAGTTGTCCGGGTCCATGTAGGACAGGGCAAACATCTTGGCCTCGTGCCGCGCCCCGCCGGCAACAGCTGACCTGACCTTGAAGACGGACGCCTCGGGGCCAAACGGAAAGTCTTCGAAAGCGCCAGGGAAGCCCAGGCAAATCTCGCGCAAACGGGAAACATCCATGGAGTGAGCCTACTGGCGGGACGGCTCCGGAGCGAGCCCTCTTGCGACGCTTATGCGACGCCCTACGGGCGCCCTACGCGACGCCCAGGAAATCCTCCAACAACACCACTTCCAGCCCTGCCGCCAGCTGGGCGGCCCGGAATGCCGCGAGGTCCGCTGCAAACTCGGCCCGGAAATGCATCAGGACAATGTCGCCGGGACGCAGCGAGTCCCCCACCTGGTAGTCCATCTTTCCGGCGTTTGCCTTTGCCTCCCACGTGACCACCGCTTTCAGGCCCGCAGCCGCCACGGCCTGCCGCAACGCGTTTGAATAGGCTCCACCGGGTGGCCGGAACAGCGTGGGCTTGCGGCCATACTGTTGGACCGCGTACTCCTGCATCCCCACGATATCGTCCAGCTGCTGCTGATAGCCCCACTGCCGCACCATGTTGATGTTGTGTGTCACCGTGTGGTTCTCCACCAGGCTGCCCTGGGCCTTGAAGGCATTGAAGAACGCCGGGTTGTCGGCAATGGTGTTTTTGGTGAGGAACAGTGAGGCCGGGTAGTCGTACTCCGCCATGAGCGTCACGGATTCCGGGGTCTTGATGTTCCCGTCATCGATGGTCAGGAACACGATCGGATGCTTGGTGGGGATCTTGGTGATCACCGGCGCGAGCCCGCCGACAATCGGGGGCAATTGGTAGTCCGGGATGAAACTCCGCCGGATTCGCTTCGTCGCGGTCGGTGTTGCTGTTGGTGCGCCTGGAGCAGCCGGAACCTCGGGCGACCCGACGGCGGCATCCGGCGTCAGCGCCGTCGTCGTGCTTTCCGCGCCCTCACCGGGAGTGCACGCGGTGAGGCCGGCCGCGACCGAAGCGCCCACGAGACCGAGGAGAACCCTCCTGCTGGGCATGGAAAAGGGCATTGCAGAGTGGTCGCCAGTCATGGCTGTCCCCCGGGGCTAAAGAGATGAGTCAGCAGCAATCTAGCAGAGGAACCCGTCCCGGGATCACAGACCGTAATGCCAACCTTCACGCGCCGGGCAGGAGTTCACCACGACGTCCAGTCCTGCGTCCCTGGCACGCTGCGTTGCTTGGTCGTCAAAGACGCCAAGTTGCAGCCAGACAGCCTTTGCACCGATCGCAATCGCCTGGTCAATCACGGCCCCCACGCGTTGGGAGTTGACGAAGCAATCCACGACGTCGATGGGGTGTTTGGCGGGCGGAATGTCAGCCAAGGTTTTGTACCCCTTTTCCCCGTGCACGTCCTCGCCCTTGAGGTTGATGGGGATGATCTCCATGCCCATCGTGTCCCGGACGTACAGCGAAACATCGTAGGCGGAGCGCCACTCATTGCTACTCAAGCCCACAATGGCCCACGTGCCTTTTGTTCGCATCAACCGCTCCACGACGGCGGGATCGTTGACGTGCATCATGACCTAAGCCTACTCCTGCGCACAATCGGGCAGCTGGCCGAATAATCTGCATTTTCTGTCCATCCCGGGTTGCCTCAGTCGAATATTACGCACCAATACCCCCGGGTTTTGAGCCAAATGGACCATCGGCTTAAGTGAAGAGTGACCATCCCCGCGGATGAGGGCGACCATCCTTTCTTCGCACCCTTAGCACTGCGCCTGCAATTCCGGGCAAGGAGCATCCATGACTTTTGACGTACCCACACACACCACTTCAGGCGCGACGGCCCCTGAAGCAGGGCTGCTTGACGCGCCCGGCTCACTTCACGGCTCTTCGGGATGGTCCTCGAGCGAGCCAACGGGCGGCGCAGTGCACGGCGCCGATACCGGCGAGCGGGCGCGTCACAGCAGTTTTGACGGCAGTTTTGACGGGAACGGGTCAGCCGTCGGATTCTGGGAAGAGCAGGCGCGCCGCCTGCACTGGGCAGCCCCGTGGCACACGGCCCACACCTGGACTCCGGTTGACGTTGAAGCCAGCCGCGGGCCGGAGATCAGATGGTTCGACGGCGGCAAGCTGAACGTTGCGTACAACTGCGTGGACCGGCACGTGCTCGCCGGAAAAGGTGACAGGGTTGCCCTTTACTTCGAGGGCGAACCCGGTGACCGCCGCGCCATCACCTACGCAGAGTTGCAACGCGAGGTGTCCAAGGCCGCGAACGCACTGATTTCGCTGGGAATCACCAAAGGCGATCGTGTAGTCATCTACCTCCCGGTGATCCCCGAAACCGTGATCATCACCCTGGCCGTGGCGCGCATCGGGGCAGTCCATTCACTGGTGTTTGGCGGGTTCTCTGCCGAGGCATTGCGGTTCCGGGTAGAGGACACCCAGGCGAAACTCCTGGTCACCACCGATGGCCAGTTCCGCCGCGGGGTTGCAGTGCCGGTCAAGGACAACGCCGACGCCGCAGTCTCCGGTGATAACGCCATTGAGCACGTGCTCGTCATCAACCGGACCACACCTGCTGAGGATCTGGGCACCGTAACCATGAAGGAGGGCCGGGACGTCTGGTGGCACGACGTCGTTGATACTGCCTCCGAGGTCCACGAGCCCAAGGCCTTCGACGCCGAGACTCCGCTCTTCATCATGTACACCTCCGGAACCACCGGAAAGCCGAAGGGACTGGTCCACACGTCCGGGGGCTACCTGACGCAGGCATCGTGGAGTTTCGAGTACCTGTTCAGCAACCCCGATCCTGCGCTGCGGGACCAGGACGTCCACTGGTGCACGGCGGACCTTGCCTGGGTCACCGCCCACACCTACGAGATCTACGGTCCGCTGTCCAACGGAGCCACCCAGGTGATCTTCGAGGGCACGCCCAACACCCCGCACCCCGGCCGGCACTTCGAGATCATCGAACGCTACAAGGTCACCCAGTACTACACGGCACCCACGCTGGTCCGCTCCCTCATGGGCTGGTTCCCGGACGGCGTGCCGGACAGCTACGATTTCTCCTCGATCCGGGTGCTGGGAACCGTGGGCGAGGCCGTCAATCCCGAGGCCTGGCGCTGGCTTCGCCACAACATCGGCGGTGGCACTGCGCCCATGGTGGATACCTGGTGGCAGTCCGAGACCGGCGCCACCATCATGTCCCCTTCGCCCACGGACACGTCCTTCAAACCGGGCTGCGCGGCCCGCGCCCTTCCCGGTGTGAGCACACGCGTGGTGGATGAGGCCGGTCGACGCACGGGGCCCGGCGAGCAAGGCTTTATCGTCGTGGACCGTCCCGGCCCCGCCATCGCCAGGACCGTGTGGGGAAACCCTCGGCGGTACTTCGACTCCTATTGGAGCCAGTACGCGGAACAGGGTTGGTTCCTTGCCGGGGACGGCGCCAAATACGATTCCGACGGCGACATCTGGATCCTTGGGCGCGTGGACGACACCCTCAACGTCTCCGGACACCTGCTGTCCACCATCGAGATCGAGTCCGCGTTGGTGTCGCATCCTGATGTGGTGGAAGCCGGGGTCTGTCCGGTGCCCGATCCCACCACCGGGCACGCGGTGGTCGCGTTCGTCGTACTTCGCAGCGGCTCCGGTGAGCGTGAAGCGGAAGTCGCCCACAACCTGCGCAACCACGTTGCCAAGGAGATCGGCCCGATCGCCAAGCCGCGCGACGTCGTCGTGGTGGCGGACGTACCCAAGACCCGCAGCGGCAAGATCATGCGCCGGCTGTTGACCCAACTCTTTGAGGGGACCGCCTTGGGCGATACCACCTCACTCCAAAACGAGCCGGCAATCGCCGGAATCCAGGACGTCCTGCGCGAGCGGGCACTAGTGAAGGAAAATTCATGACCGAGATCAGCAACGTCGCACGACTCTCCGAGCCGCTCAAGTTCGCCTACTGGGTGCCCAACGTTTCCGGCGGCCTGGTGGTCTCCACCATCGAGCAGCGCACCGGCTGGGACTTTGACTACAACAAGAAGCTCGCCCGGATCGCGGAGAACTCCGGCTTCGAATATGCGCTGACCCAGACCCGTTACGCCGCGTCTTACGGGGCCGACAAGCAGCACGAGGCAACATCCTTCAGCCTGGCCCTCCTTGCAGCCACCGAACGACTCAAGGTCATCGCCGCCGTCCACCCGGGGATGTGGCACCCCGGCGTCCTGGCGAAGTACATCATCACCGCCGACCACATCTCCAACGGACGTGCCGCCGTCAATATCGTCTCCGGCTGGCTCAAGAGCGAGTTCACCAACTTCGGCCTCGAATGGCTGGAGCACGACGAACGCTACGTTCGCACCGAGGAATTCATCAACGTCCTCCGCGGCCTGTGGACTGAGCAGGGCTATAGCCAAGACGGCAAGTACTACAACATCACCGACTTCACCCTGAACCCCGCCCCGGTTGCGGTTCCCGGCCGGGCGCACCCGGAAATCTTCTTCGGCGGAAATTCGACGGCGGCCCAGGCCACCGCCGGCCGGGTGGCCGATTGGTACTTCTCCAATGGCAAGGACCTTGAGGGCTTCAAGGAAAACATCGCCGGCGTCGTTGCGGCGGCAGGCGAAACGAAGCGCGGCACCGAAGGCGCCCTTGCTGCGCCGCGGTTCGGCCTCAACGGCTTCGTGATCGCCCGGGATTCAGAGAAGGAAGCCCGCGACACCCTCCGCGAAATCGTAGAGAAAGCACACAAGCCCGCAGTTCAGGGTTTCCGCGACGCCGTGCAGGAAGCGGGCGCCTCCACGAAGGACGGCAAGGGCATGTGGGCCGATTCCACCTTCGAGGACCTGGTCCAGTACAACGATGGCTTCAAAACGCAGCTGATCGGCACTCCGGAGCAGATCGCTGAGCGGATCGTGGAGTACAAGAAGATCGGCGTGAACCTGTTCCTCACCGGCTACCTGCACTTCCAGGAAGAAATCGCGGCCTTCGGCCAGGACATCCTGCCGATCGTCCGCGAACTCGAGGCCGACCTTGCCCGCAGGAACGGCACTGAGCTGGACCTTTCCTCCACACCCGTCGCCGAGTCGGTGGCAGTCTGATGGCTGACCGCACTTTCGGTTTCCGCACCCGCGCGCTTCACGCCGGCGGCACCCCCGACGCCGAGCACGGCGCCCGGGCGGTGCCGATCTTCCAGACCACGTCCTTCGTGTTCAAGGACACCGACGACGCCGCCAACCTGTTCGCGCTGCAGAAGTACGGCAACATCTACTCACGCATCGGCAACCCCACCGTGGCCGCTTTTGAAGAGCGCATCGCTTCCCTCGAGGGTGGCATCGGCGCTGTTGCGACGTCGTCGGGCATGGCTGCCGAGTTCATCACGTTCGCCGCGCTGACCCAGTCCGGCGACCACATCGTGGCCGCATCCCAGCTTTACGGCGGTACGGTCACCCAGCTGGACGTATCGTTGCGCCGCTTCGGTGTGGACACCACGTTCGTGCCGGGAACCGACCCTGCGGACTACGCCGCGGCCATCCAGGAAAACACCAAGGCGCTCTTCGTCGAGGTAGTGGCCAACCCGTCGTCGGAAGTCCAGGACCTTGCCGGGCTGGCCAAGGTAGCGCACGACGCCGGTATCCCCTTGGTGGTTGATGCCACCTTGAGCACGCCTTACCTCGTGCGTCCGATCGAGCACGGCGCCGACATCGTGATCCACTCCGCCACCAAGTTCATCGGCGGACACGGCACCACCCTTGGCGGCGTCATCGTGGAAAGTGGGCGCTTCAACTGGGGCAACGGCAAGTTCCCCATGATGACCGAGCCCGTGCCGTCCTACGGAAACGTCTCCTGGTGGGGCAACTTCGGCGAATACGGCTTCCTGACCAAGCTGCGTTGCGAGCACCTCCGCGACATTGGTCCGGCGCTCTCCCCGCTCTCCGCCTTCCAGCTCCTGCAGGGTGTGGAGACACTCCCCCAGCGCCTGGACGAGCACTTGAAGAACGCGCAGGCCGTCGCGGAATGGCTGGACGCCGATCCGCGGGTTGCCTACGTGAACTACTCCGGCCTGCCATCGCACCCGCACTTCGAACGAGCACAGAAATACTTGCCCAAGGGCCCAGGCTCCGTGTTCTCCTTCGGTGTTGCCGGTGGACGGGCAGCCGGCCAGAAATTCATCGAATCGCTTCAGCTGGCATCCCATCTGGCCAATGTGGGCGATTCACGGACGCTCGTCATACACCCGGGCTCCACCACGCACCAGCAGCTCAGCGCAGCACAACTGGAATCCGCGGGCGTACCGGAAGACCTGGTCCGGATTTCCGTGGGTTTGGAGGACCTGGATGACATCCTCTGGGACCTTGACCAGGCGCTCGCCGAGGCGCAAGCAGCTGTCGAAGTCCCATCAGTAGTAGGAGCGAAAGCATGAGCACCACGGAACGAACCTGGCAGGGCCCTTCCGCTCCCGAGCGCCTGTCGCTCCTGCGCCAGGCCAAATCCATCGCGATCGTCGGCGCCTCGGACAAGCCGTCCCGCGCCAGCTACTTCGTGGCCACCTACCTGCAGTCGTCCACGCGCTACAAGGTGTACTTCGTGAACCCCGTGGTCAAGGAGATCCTGGGCCAGCCGACGTACGCGTCGCTGGCCGATCTTCCCGAGTCCCCGGACATCGTCGACGTTTTCCGTAAACACGACGACCTCCCCGGGGTCCTGGACGAAGCTGTCGCGGCCGGCGCCAAAACCCTGTGGCTCCAGCTGGGTTCCTGGCACGAACAGGTGGCCCGCGATGCTGAGGCGGCGGGCCTCAACGTGGTCATGGACCGCTGCGTGAAGATCGAGCACGCCCGATTCCACGGTGGACTCCACCTGGCCGGCTTCGACACCGGCGTGATCTCCTCCAAGCGCCAGGTCCTCGCCTAAGCGGCACCCCGCCGCAGCAGGTCGTCCCCAAGGCACCCGGCACTAGCGGGTCCAGCTGCCGCCGTGCTTCTTCCACTGCTTCAATTTGTCCGTGATCTCGTTGACCTGCTCCCCGGACCACTGCCTGGGGTAGGACGGCAGTGCTTGGCCCTTGTTCCCGGGTTTGCCGGGCGTCTGCTTGCCCGGTTTGTCCGCCTCAGCCTTGGACATATCGGGCTTGGGCGCAGCGGGACGTTGCAGTTGGTCCTGGCCCGGGCTACCCGGGGCCGGCTTTTCCTGCTGGCCTTTCGCGAAGCCGGACTTGGCCTCATCCGCACCAGGGACATGGGGAGGCTGACCTTCGGGGCCGGGGGCCGGCGCTGGCGCGTTGGCCGCGTCCTGCGCTGGCGTGCTTGGCGCGGCTGGCTCAGCCGGCGCTGGTACGGGGATCGAGGGTGCAGGTGTCGCGGGCGGGAGCGCCGCAGGATCCACCGCGGGCGCTGGCTCGGTGCTGATCTTGGGCGCATCCGGGGCGGGCAGCACAGGCGTGGACGCTGACCAGCGCGGCGCAAAGTTGCCCAGGAGTCCGTCAAAGGACGGGCTGCGGGTGAAGCCCGAACTGGCGGCGGCTACGCCGCTGACGCCCAGTCCCATCGCCGCCACCACAGCAACACTGACGACGGCGGTGCGGTGCTTGTGGCGCCAACGGCGCTTGGAGAGTTCGTCGTGCGGACCGGCCAGCATCGCGGCGAGCTCGGTGCCAGGAGCAGGAGCGGGCACGTTGGCGAATGAACCCAATGAAAGGAGCGCCTGCCGGACATCCGGCGCGTCAGCAAGCTCCGCGTCGAGCATGAGCCCGTCCACGATGGCTTCGCGCTCTGTATCCCTGTATGTCATGGGGCCACGTATTCCTTTACTGCCGAGTGCTCACGGAGGGTAATCAGTGCCCGTCGTTGCAGCTGTTTCACTGCCCCGGCGGATTTCCCCATGATGTCGGCCACCTGTTCCACCGTCAGGCCTGCCACGATGCGCAAGGTCAGGACTTCCCGTTGGTCCTCGCCAAGATGGTCCAACAGCGCCATGACCTCATATGGTGCCAGCCGGTCCAAGGCTTCCGCCTCTGCGGAATTCGATTCGCGGGTATCCCGCTCGGGCTCGAACTCGTGATGATCGGGCGCCCGGAGTTTCTTCCGGTGCTCGTCCACCATGCGTGCGTGGGCGACCGAGAAGATGAAAGTCCGCAGGCCGTTGACGCCTCCGCTCACATCGTCCAGCCGAGGCAGGACCGCCAGGAACACATCCTGCGTGACTGCCTCAGGATCGGGCACGCCTTTGGCTGTCAGGTAACCGAGCACCTGGCCCGCATAGGCCTGGTAGATGGCGCTGAACAGTTCCGCGTTATTGTCCTTGAGTGCGTGAAGCGCTTCGTCGGTCAATGCGTCGGTCACAGGATTTGGGACTTTCGATCGGCGGCAGGTCCGTGGTTGTGGAGCCAGGTCTTCCGCCAAAGCTCGACGGACAACCCCACCAAGGGTAACTGCTCATCCGGACCATCCGTAGGGAAGACCCGCTCGCCTGAGGAAAACTCCCCCGGGCAAAGAAGAGCCGAGCTGGAACATGATGGGGGACAAATTCCAGCTCGGCCCTTTCAATGACGTAATCGTCAGGGGACGCCAAAGGGTTACGCGGGGTACGAATCTTTTTTAAGGAATTTTCTGAGGGGGTTTGCCAGGCCGGTATCCGGGCAGTGGTGGTGCTTGTGATTGGTAGCTGTGGCCTGTGGGTGTGGTGATTTTGAGCGTGTGCCGGTTTCCTGCTTCGGGTGTGGACGTCCAGCCGGGGATTTCTTTGGTGTGGTTGCAGGCTTCGCAGAGCCCGGCCCCGTTGTAAACGGTGGTGGGACCGTCTGAGTGCCACGGGACGATGTGGTCCAGGTGTCGGATGGGTGCGTCGCAGTAGGGGGTGCGGCAGGTGTTGTCGCGTGTTTCGATGAAGCGTCGTATTCCGGGTGGGAAGAAGCGTGCCCGTGAGTCGGTGGCGAGTAGTTCACCGGTTCGCGGGGCGGTGTAGAGCCTGCGGACCCAGACGTTGAAGTCCTGGTAGTAGGCCCCGGGCCCTTCGCCGTCTTGCCTGTTGCTGAGCAGTTCCCTGGCCCAGCCGGCGGGGACGATCCCGTAGCCGTTCAGCCGTGCCGGTTCCGGGTCGCCCGCCAGGAGGGTCCGGTCGGTCATGACAAGTTGCAGGTCGATGCCCGTGTACCCGGCCGCGGTGCCGGTGATCCGCTCCACCAGGGTGTCGGCCATGACCTGGCCCTTGGACCGGGTATCACCGGCGGACCGGGCTGTGCCGGCGGCGCGCGTGAGTGCCCCGAAGACTGCGACTCCTTGGGCGACGGGCAGCAAGGCGGTCAGGTAGGTCATGGTGTCCGGCGCCGGGCGGAGGCTGACATACCGTTCTGAGGCGGCGTGCGCTGCGCGTTCGGTGACCGTTCGGGGATCACGCCGGTACGCCGCGGCTTTGACGGCGGCGGTGATGGCTTTGTCTCCTGCACCGTCGAAGGTCCCGGTGTCGGGGGCGAGTTCGGCATCCACCGCGCCCCGGTCCTCCACGGACAAGCACGCCGTTTCCTTGACCAGCAGAGTTGCCCTCCACTCGTTCAACTGACCTGACTCCAGCGCGGCCATGGTGTGCGGCATCTCCGTGACCAGAGCCTTGGCCAGGCCCAGCAGCCGGGAGCCTTTGTTTGGTGACTCCCGCCGGGCCAACGCCACCTGCGCCCCAATACCCTTGCCCCGCTCCGAAGCCGGGATACCTTTCTCTGCCTGCTCCTGCCGCTGGGCCAGGTCAAACGCCACGGCGATCTTGGCCTGCAAACTCGAGATGGCCGACTTCATATCCTCCAGCACCCGCAACTGCTGGATCAGATCACCACTGACCGTGCCCTCTGGCCCACGGTCAAGGCCTGCCGCAAGCACTGCGGAAGCAGCAGGCACCGGCGCAGCTATAGCTACCCCACCTGCTTGCTGTTCCCGTACCTGCTCCATGACAACACTCTCCCAGCAGGCACCGACAAAATAGAGCCACCAGGCTGGGCACGACGTTGGTCAGGAAGTTCCCTGTTCGTGGATCATCCACTGCGCCGCGCGAATGATGGCTTGATCACCGGACTCCGTCCGAAGACCCGCGATGTCCGAGCGTGTGACCGCAGCACCCTCGAAAAGGCTGATGATGGCCGAGGCAACCCCCTCCACCTCTGCCTCCGGGAGGCTTGGCCTGCCTCGCCGCACCACACCCTGGACGTGCCCCGAATACTGCTCGTAGAAGGCCCTGAGGGCAGCGGCTGCCTGCTCGTCCGAAGCGGCGAGGGCCCAGATCTCGAGGTGCATCTTGACGTCTGCCAAACGCGAATGCTCGTGGATCAGGGCCGTTAAAAGACGGTCGGAATCGTCCCGGGTCAGTCCACCACCTGCCCCGGGATCGAGATCCAGCCCAGCGACTTCCGTCAGCCGGTGCAGCGACCGTTCAAGTGTTCTCTCAAGGACAGCCCGAATGAGGTCGGCCCGGGTGGGAAAGTAGTGCTGCAGGTGCCCGATCCGTACGCCGGCGGCAGCGGCAAAGTCCCGCATCGCAGCGTTGGCGTTGCCCTTGGTGACCAGGACTTCTTCAGCAGCGTCCAGCAGCGCCGCTTTCCTCAGGGCGCCCTTGCTTTCGGTCATGACCTCAATATTGTCACACTGTGTGCTTCCATTTCCGCGAGGCGAGAGAGCGGATCAGGCGCGGATTCGGGGAAGGAAACACCCGGTCGGGCGCCCTCTGCAAGCACCGTCTGCAACCCGAGCAAGCCGCCCAGCGCCGTGAGGTGCGCTAGTCCTTGGGGATCGGAAATGACAGCAGTCCTCGCTCCATTCGGGCCCTCCACATCCACCCGGATGTGCGCGGTTCCGCCTGCACCGGGCGAATACAGCAAGGATCGACGCAGCGGCGTCCACCGCTCACCGCTCCCCCAGCGGAACAGTCCCACCGCACGGGCGGCGAGCAACGCCGTCGTCGATGCGTTAGAACTGAACCCGATCCTGGTAGCCACCGAGCCCGCGCCGATGGTCAGCGGCAGGGTGAACTGCTCAGGGGTGTCCAGCCGCGCCACTTTGGTGCGGTGCCCGGCGATCTCCACCCAGCGCGCATCCGTCAACGGGCTGACGACGGCGGCCTGGCCGCGTTTGCGTACTTCGAAGTCCAGTCCCAGCCGGTCCATGAAGTCCACGGAGTCGACTCCGGCTTGGTCGTTGATGTCGTAGCGGATGGCGATATCAATCTGGTCCGCACCGCCGGCCTCTCGCGCCAAGGCTGCGGCGACGATGTTGGTGACTCCGCCCATCCATCCGGAGCTCAGCAATACGGGAGCCGTCGGATGGAGAAGGGTTGCCCGAGTGACTGCCCTGGTGACCCGGCTGGTCCAACGCGTGACATCCACGTAGGGAATTCCGGAAATGGCGGCGGCGCGAAGGACCCTGTCGTCGGGGTCATTTACGGTGCTGATCACAGCCCTGACCTTGGCCGCGAAGGGTTCGGGGTGGTTGAGGTCCCACTTCCTGACCGTCACATTCCCGCTGGCCAAGTGGCTGCCACGGGCCGGGTTTCTGCCGGTGAGGAGCAGGGGCCATTCTTTCGGGGCAAGCCGGGTCAGCGCTGTGCCGACGGTGCCGTATCCGCCCACGATCAGCACTGGACCGGCGGTATCAAGTTCAAGGAGATCATTCATGAAAATTATTATAGGTCATTTGACCTAGAAATCCCGTTGGGGTGGGCCTGTAGCCCATGGCCGGGCCGGAGTAGGCTGCACTTATCTGCCGGAGCAATACCCCTGAGTAGGCAAAGGAGAGTCATGACACTTCCTCCGATCCACGAGCCCGAACCGTTTCCCCCGGATCCCGGGCCCGTGCCGCCACCGCCGGATCCCACCACCCCGTTCCCCCCAAGCCCCATCCCGGATCCCAATCCCACACCGGGCCCGACGCCCACTCCCGATCCAGGCCCCGTGCCGCCGCACCCGAACCCGGACCCCACCTTCTGACGCTCCTGGATTAAATACGACGGCGGCCGGTTGCCTGGGTGGGCAACCAGCCGCCGTCGGAGTTTAAGTCGCTTAGGCGACGGCCCTCTTGATGAGTTCCACGATCTTCGCTTCAACCTCCGGCGTGATCTCCTTGAGGGCAAAAGACGTAGGCCACATGGGTCCGTCGTCGAGGGCGGCGTTCTCTTCGAAGCCGAGCGTCGCGTAGCGGCTCTTGAATTTGTCTGCGCTCTTGAAGAAGACAATGTTCTTCCCGTCCTTGGCGTAGGCCGGCATGCCGTACCAGGTTTTGGGGGTCAACTCCGGGGCATGCTCCTTGACGATTTCGTGGAGGCGCTTGGCCATGGCCTGGTCCGATTCGGGCATTTCGGCGATTTTCGCCTGGACGTCCGCCTCTCCATCTGCGTTGGACTGCTTTTTCCTGGCGGTCTTCTTCAGTTCCTGCGCGCGCTCCTTCATTGCCGAGCGTTCATCATCGCTGAATCCGTCGTAGGACTTGGTCTTGTCAGCTGTTCCTGTCCCAGCCATTTCGCGGCCCCCTGATCTGTTGGACGTTGTTTGGATACCTCAACGGTAGGTGCGGCTTGCGCCGGATGCTTCTCCGATCCCGCTCGCTTGCCGGTGCGGCAGTCTTGAGGTTTTCCTGAGGAACTGTTGCAGGTTTGCACGAGTGATTCTTGAGGGTGGCCCGGCAGAGTAGTTACCAAGCCCCGCCGGGTCTGATCGGATTCTTCAACCCCAGCCCGATCAGGCCCGGCGCGAAACACCAGAAGGAGGATGACCACCATGACCACGCAGAACAGTGTCCTGCGCAGCCTGGTGATCGCCGCCGTCGTTATTCTTGGCCTGGTGGGGGCGCCGGCAGCGGCGTTTGCCGCGTTCAGCGACACCGACCAAAGCGCCTCGCAGTTCTCCACCGCCAGCCTCGCCGCACCGGCAACGGCGAACGTGTCCATGAGCTGTTCGCTCGGTATCCGGGCCACTGTCACTGTCAATTCCTTCGGGGCAGTAGCCAACGCGAACTACCACGACATCAAACTCTTCAACCGCTCCGGGACACTCGAGTTCACCGGTGACCTCAGCAAAGCCAGCGGAAAGACCTACACCTCCGGCTACCAAGTGATCGGAACCTGGACGTACGAAATCCGCGGCTACTACAAGGTCCCGGGCACCACCAATGTCTGGACGGGCAAAGTCCTCAAGGGCACGCTGACCTGCTGACCCGGCGGGCACCCACACACTCCAACGGCCCCGACACGCTTATGCAGATGGCGTATCGGGGCCGTTGGCCTTTTGCGTTCCGGGCTAGGAGAACCGGCCCGGCCGGAACGTAGCGAACATGGGGTGCTTGTCCCCGGTCAGGATCTCACCGGAAAGCAATTCGCCTGCGATGAGGCCCAGAGTGGCACCTGAGTGGGTGAAAGCTACGAAGCAGCCCGGTACCTGGCCGAGTTCCCCGAAGACGGGTTCGCCGTCGCCCGGGATTGGCTTGTACCCGATCTTCCACGATGCAGGCTTAAGCTCGGGGTTTCCCGCGATCAGCCTGGACGACTCGTCTGCCAATTCCTGGACGACATCATCAGGGATGGTGAACGAACCGTCCGCATGCTCCGTGATGTGCTCTTCATACCAGTCGTGGTCCAAGGCAAAAGTGTTGCCCGGGTTAGGTCGCACGGCGGCGCGCGGCGTATTCATCACTGCGGCGACCTGGTGCTCAACGGGCTTGGTAACAACAAGCATGGAGACCGGCGAACCGTTCGGTATCTCGACGCCGAGCGGCCTCACGACGGCGGGCGTTGCAGCGCCGCAGGCTACGAGCACGGCGTCCGCCGGGTACGTTGCACCTCCGGCGGTTTCGACGCCGGTGGCCCGGCCGCCGTCGACCATCACCGAGGCTTTGCCTGCATTGAGGACCAGCCGGCCGCCAAGGGCGTGGAATTCTTCCATCAGGAAGTTCACCAAATCCGGCAGGCTGACCCAGCCCTCGCCGGGATTGAAGATTGCGTTCTCCGGGACGGCACTGGCGTCGATCCCGGGAGTAGCCGAGGCAATCTCTTCCGGCGCCAGGAGCCTGGAGTCGTAGCCGATTGACGTCTCGTAGGCGTGCCGGGCTTTGGTGACTTCGCTTTGACCGGCGGAGTTCCACATGAGGCCGCCGCCGAACTGAAGCCATTCACGGTTGGGATCGGCGGCGAAGAGCGTGCGGTACCGGTCAACGCCGGCCATGCGCAACTGGTGATAGGGAGTGGAGCGCTCTCCAGCAGAGTTGAGCCAGGACAGGGAACGGCCGGAAGCCTCGCTGGCCAGGCCCTGCTCGGTCAAAAGGGTAACGGTTGCACCTTGGCGGAGCAGGTGCACCGCGGTGGAGACGCCCAGGATGCCGCCGCCAATGACGGCGACATGCTTGGTAACGGTGGAAGACATGCGTGATCTCTCTTTCAGGTTCTGGCGGGTGGAGCATGGTTGGCGCTATGCGCCACCTAGGCGAAGGCGTGAATGTTTTCGATGATTTTGAGGGTTTCCAGTGCCTCTGCCGGATGCACGGGCAACGGTCCTTGGCCACGGATCGACGCTGCAAGTTCCGCGTAGAACCGGGGGTAGTCGCCTCCTTCCGCCGGCACTGGCGTGGCCAAACCGTCAACTCCCAAGAGGCCCCAGGATTCTTCGGGTTCATTGCCGTAGGCAGCGTCCGACGGCGTGACTCCGGCTGCCAGCGCGGGTTCCTGTCCGTCGAGCCCCCACTTGGTGTACCCGGCTTGGGAGCCCAGGACGTGGAACCGTGGGCCAACCTGGGCCGCCATGCCGTTCATCCACAGCCGTGATCGAACGCCCGATTCGTGACGCAAGGAGACGAAAGCCTCGGTGTCCGCAGCCTCCGGATGCGGCCCGTGGTTGGCGGTCTCGCCATAGCTCTCCTCCACAGGACCGAAAAGTTGGATGGCTTGGTCGATCAGATGGGCGCCGAGGTCGTGAAGTATGCCGCCGCCTTCGGCCAGTGTCGCTGAATCACGCCAGTTGCCAAAGCCTGCAGGCCGCCACCATTCAAACCGGGACTCAAAGGTCCGCACATCCCCGAGTGCGCCGTCCTGCAGCAGCCTTCGGAGTGTAAGGAAGTCGGCATCCCACCGGCGGTTCTGGAAAACCGTCAGTTGCACACCGGCGTCGGAAGCCCGGGCGGCCAACTCCTCACCGTGGGCGACCGTGATAACAAAAGGCTTGTCGACTACTACGTTCAGCCCGTGGGCGATGGCCATGGCCCCCAGCTCCAGGTGCGTCAGCGGCGGTGTTCCGAGCACCACCAGGTCAAGCTCCCCGGCAAAAGCGAACAGCTCCTCCGGCGTGGCCACGATTCTCGTCTGCGGGTACTGCCGGGCAGCCTCCGCCCTTCGGTGCGGATCGGCCGTGACGATGATGTCCAGCGAGTAGTTCGGGTCCGCCGCGATCAGCGGAGCGTGGAAAACCTTGCCGGAGACACCAAACCCGACGACGGCGGTTCGGATGGGTGCCACTGCTGGCCTGCCCATCACAGGACTTCCGAGAGAAAGCGTTGCAGGCGTTCACTGCGCGGGTTGTCGAAGAGCTCGTTAGGGGTGCCGATCTCCACCACTTCGCCCTCGTCCATGAACACCACTTGGTCGGCTACCTTGCGGGCGAAGCCCATCTCGTGGGTAACAACCAGCATGGTCATGCCGCGGCGGCCAAGGCCTGCCATGAGGTTCAAGACGCCTTTGACGAGTTCGGGGTCCAGTGCGCTCGTGGCTTCGTCGAACAGCATGACCTCTGGCTCCATGGCAAGCGCGCGGGCGATGGCAACACGCTGCTGTTGACCGCCGGAGAGGTCCCTTGGCCTATGGTCGGCCCGCTCAGCGAGACCGACTTCCGCCAGTCGGCGGCGGGCCCGTTCCCGTGCCTCCGCCTTGGACATTCCCTTGACGCTCCAGAGGGCGAGCGCCACGTTCTCGAGGGCGGTGTGGTCCGGGAAGAGGTTGAAGTGCTGGAACACCATGCCTATGCGTGCTCGGAGAACGTCAGGCTTGACGGTGAGGGCGCTCTCTCCTGCAAGGAGGACGTCACCGCTTTTGGGTTCGTGGAGTCGGTTGACTCCTCGCAGCAGCGTGGACTTGCCGGATCCGGATGGGCCAATGATGCATGAGGTGGTTCCCGGAGCCACGGAGAGGGTGACGTTGCGGAGCACTTCAACGTCGCCGTAGGCCATGGTCAGGTTCTGCAATTCCAGGCTGGACCCGTGGAACTTTTCGATGTCCTGGTTTGGCTTGTTGGTGCTGGTCGCACTGCTGCTTGTGAGGTTCACGTGTTGCTCCCGGTGATGAGCGGCGAAGCCGCGTCGAGTTCCTTGACTTCCTTCAGCCCACTGGTTGGTGCGGTGGGACGGCGTCGGCCGGTTCGGAACTTGTTGTCGAAGTAGTTGACCAAGTGGGTCAGGGGGACGGTGATGATCAGGTAGAAGATACCGGCCATGACCAGGGGCGAAAGGTTGCCGGAGAGCACTGCTGCGTCCTGCCCTACCCGGAACAGTTCGCGCTCGCTGACCAAGAGCCCCAGGAAGTACACCAGCGAGGAATCCTTGACGATGGCAATGAACTGGTTCACCAAGGCAGGCAGCACGCGGCGCACTCCTTGCGGGACCACCACGAGTGCCATGGACTTGGTGTAGCTCATGCCCAGGGCGCGGCAGGCTTCGCCCTGGCCCTTGTCCACGCTAAGGATGCCGGCGCGGAAGATCTCTCCGATGTAGGCACTGGCGATGAGGCTCAGCGCGATGATTCCCAGCGGGTAGGGGGAGGGACCGAACACGGACTGGCTCAGCCGGGCAAAACCCTGGCCGATCAGCAGGATCGTAAGGATCGCAGGGAGCCCGCGGAAGAGGTCGGTGTAGATCCTTGCAGGGATTCGCAACCACTTCGACCGCGAGATTCCCATCACCGCTACCACCATGCCCATGACTACGCCAAGGATGGTTGCTGCGAAGGAGATGATCAGGGTGTTGAGGAGGCCAACTCCGAGGAGTTGGGGCAGCACTTCGACCATGGCATCAAAGTCGAGGAACGTGCGGCTGATGGTGTTGAGCCAATCCATTGGGTGCTCTCAGACGTTGGTTGGTGGGCCGACTTACTTGGTGGCGGAAGCGGACGGGTTGGAGGTCTGCTCTGCCTTGGGGAGGTATTGTTCCGGCATCGGTGAACCCGGGAACCACTTCTGGTAGAGCTTCTTCCAGGTGCCGTCTTCCATCGCTGCCGCGAGGCCCTTGTTCAGCGCGTCCTTGAAGGCGGGCTTGTCTTTGGCGATAGCGAACCCGGCCGGAGCGTCAAAGGATGGAATGTCGGCAGCACTGACCAGGCCAAACTGCTCCTGGTAGGCCTTTGCAGCCTCGTAATCGAGGAAATGGGCATCCACGGAACCGCTGTTCACGGCCGCGATGGCAGTGTTGTTGTCAGGGAAGCGGACCAGTTGCGCCGAGGTGAAGTTCTTCACTGCGTAGGCTTCCTGCAACGTGCCTTGGACTACGCCCAGGCGCTTGCCGTTGAGGCCGTCAACGTCGCTGATGCCCGAGGTCTTTGTGGTGATGACCGTCAGGTAGCCGTCGGAGAAGTCCACTGTTTCTTTGCGCTTGTCGGTGATGCCGATAGCTGCCACACCAACGTCGAACTGGCCGTTGGCTACGGCTGCGAGCAGTCCCGAGAAGTCCTGCCCGGTGAAGACAACCTTGTCTACGCCGGCGCGGTGGGCAACATCCTTGAACAGCTCCACGTCAAAGCCCGTGAAGTTACCCGAGCTGTCGGTGAAGGTATACGGCTTGGAGTCGCCCAGGCTGGCAACCCGGATGGTGCCCGACTCGATCAGGCCGTAGGGATTGTCGGCGGAGGGCGAGGAGCTGGCGGAGGATCCACCGCAGCCGGAAAGGGCGAGGATTGCCGCCAAGGCCGCTGCTGCCAGCGCTGCCGGGCGGAAGTTCAATTTGATCACAGCGTTGTCCAATCGTGGGAGGGAAAAGCGGTGCTGTCAGGAGCCGCTGGAGATATTGCTCGATGCGGGAGTCTTGCTGAGTCCGGTCTCAGTCTCTAGGATTGAGACCGGACTCACATCGATTGATTAGAATGTAGCGGAACTCACAAAGCCGCGTCAACACCCCTTTGGAAAGGTGAACATGAGCACTGAGGGATCCCGACGGCGGGACGTAACGGTTGCCGACGTCGCCAAGGCCGCGCAGGTGTCCAAGGCCCAGGCTGCACGGGCCCTGGGCAATTACGGGGCTGTCAGCGACGACGTCCGCGAGCGTGTCCTCGCCGCCGCCGAGGAGTTGGAGTACCGGCCCAACGAATTGGCCCGCAGTATGAATACCGGGAAATCGAACACCATCGGGGTGGTGGTGGGCGATATCGAAAACCCACATTTCGGCCTTGCCATGAGAGGCATCACAGACACCGCCAAGAAGAGCGGGTACCACGTCATCCTCATCAACACCGACGAGGAAAGAGCCGCCGAAGTAGACGCCGTGCGGGTGCTCCTGGATAAAAGGGTGGATGGGCTGATTGTGGCCCCGGCATCGTCCGTGCATACCGCGCACCTCCAACAGGTCCGCGAGTCGGGGCGCCCCCTTGTACTTCTGGACCGTGCTGCTGAGGGGCTGGATGCCGAGGCGTTCGCCGTGGACATGACCGGCATCTCCTACGAATCCACCAAACACCTCCTCGCGGCCGGGCACCGTCGGATCGCCTTCGTGTCCACGCTGACCTCGGACAAGCCCTACCAGGAAGGAATGGCCTTGGAGTCCTCGCAAATCGCCGACCGCCTGGATGGAATCCGCCGCGCCTTCGAGGAAGAAGGGCTGACCCGACCCGCCGACCTTGTCCGGCTCAACGCCGGCGACGCCGAATCGGTGAAGAAAATCACCCTGGAACTCCTGGACGGACCCAACGCCGCCACCGCCATCATTGCCTCCGACGGCCTGATCGCACTGGGCGTAGTGGAAGCCATCCAGGAATCAGGCCGATCAATTCCCGACGACGTCTCTTTCCTCATGTACGACGACTTCGCTTGGACGCGGCTCACCACTCCCCCGCTCACGGTCATTGCACAACCCGTTTACGAGATGGGTCAGGCCGCAGCCTCGGCACTCATCAGGCAGATCGAAGGCAGGAGGACCTCCGCACCCAGCCCGGAGTTGGCGGCCCGCCTGATCGTGCGTGGCTCAATCGGTGCGGCCTAGGCCTTTCCTCCAGCTACGTCGCCTTCCTCGGGATCGTCCGCGGACCTGACTTCGCCCCGGATGATGCCCAACTCCTCGAGTTGCGCGGACATGCCTGCGCCGTCAGGGGCGTAGATCCACGGGACACCAGGGGTGGGCTGGCCGCCGGACTTTGACCGACCACCGGCGAGGACAGCTTCTCCGGGGGAAAGTTGGCGGATGGCGATTGCTTTGACGTTTTCGGGGTGCCGCTGGGCGAAATCGGAGTAGATGGCTTCATCGTGTTGTCCGTCGTCGCCCACCAGCAACCATTTGATGGTGGGAAATTCCTCCGCGAGGCGTTCCAGCGAGTTCTTTTTGTGTTCCTGTCCGCTGCGGAACCACCGATCCGGGGTGGGACCCCAGTCGGTCAGGAGTTTGGGGCCGGCGGGGTACAGGTTCCGGCTAAGGAACCGGGACAGCGTGGGGGCCACGTTCCAGGCACCGGTGGACAGGTAGAGCACCGGGGCGGAAGGGGCGGTTCGCGCGATCCGTTCATAGAGCACAGCCATGCCCGGGGTGGGAGTCCTTGCATGCTCGTTGAGGACGAACGTGTTCCAAGCCGCCAGGAAGGGGCGCGGCAGGGCGGTCACCATGACGGTGTCGTCGATGTCGGACACCACACCGAAGTCCGCGTCGTCTGCCACCACCTCTACAGGAGCTTCCACCGTTCGGGACTCCCCCGACTTCAGGGTGATCGTGTGCCAACCGGCATCCAGAACTACCGGAATACGTGCGTCCACAACGCCGCCGCGGTCGGCAACAACATGGTGCACCTCGCCGGCGACAGTCACTTGCACGGCCGCGTTAGCCACCGGCGCGCTGGTGAAGTTGCGCCATCCGCGCATGCTTTCCTGCAAGGGGTTGGCATGTCCGGCCGCATCTCGTGGGTCGCTGCGGACCACGCGCGCGAGGACCCTGATCCAGGAGGTGCTGCCGTAGCCGGTGTAAGGGATGACGGTTTCCACCCGGCCCCTTCGGATGGCCAGCTTCGTCTGGAACCTCAGCCACGCGTCGTCGAGCCGCATTGCGATATGGCGCGCCTGCTCCTTTGACTGCTTCAGGCTTTTGGCGGCGTCGGACTCCGGGCGTGGTCTCACGGTACGGAAAGGCATGCGTCCAGTCTTCCACGGCCCGTACCCACCCAAAGGCCTTTGACGTATTCCACGTCACATTGTATGCTTTATGAATCGATTCAATACGGGCTCAATGCCATCTGATCTTTGCCAACGACGCCAGAGGAGTTCAGCGACGTGACAGTCATGCACCGGAGGGAAACCACCCCCATCACCGACGGCGACGCCGCGCGTAAAGACCCGAAGAAGGCCGCGATGAGCGGGTGGATCGGAAGTGCACTGGAGTACTACGACTTCGCCCTGTATTCGCTGGCGGCAACGCTCCTGTTTCCCACGATTTTCTTCCCTACCGAGAACCCCACCGTCGGCATCATCGCCTCCTTGGCTACGTACGCCGTCGGCTATGTCTCCCGACCACTCGGCGCCGTGGTGCTGGGCGCCTACGGCGACAGGCATGGGCGCAAAAAGGTCCTCGTTTTCGCGATGCTGCTCATGGGTTTCGCCACCTTCGCAGTGGGACTCCTGCCCACCTATGGACAGGTTGGCCTGCTGGCCCCTGTCCTCCTGGTCGTCCTCCGGCTGATTCAGGGCTTTGCCGTGGCCGGTGAACTGGGTGGGGCAAGTGCGATGATCGTGGAACACTCCCCCGACGCCCGGCGCGGCTTCTTTGCCAGCTTCAGCCTCCAGGGCACGCAGGTGGGTTCGATCCTGGCCACCGCCGTCCTGATTCCACTCGCCGCCCTGTTGCCTGATGAGGAATTCCATTCCTGGGGCTGGCGGCTTCCATTCCTGCTCAGCGCCGTGGTGATCGTGGCGGGATACGTCATTCGACGCCGGGTGCAGGAGCCTCCCGCCTACCTGGCCCAATCCGAAGGAGCCGGGACCAAGCGACGGTTCCCGCTGATGGACCTCCTGCGCACCCACCCCTGGGTACTGGTCCGCTGCATCGCGATGACCTTTACCAACGTCATCGGCATGGCCACCCTGATCTTCGGCGTCTCGTACGCCACCCAGAAGGGCTACGGAATCGGCTTCTCCAGTAGCGAGTTCCTGTGGGTGACCATGGCGGCCAACGTGACGGCCGTGCTGACCATCCCTGTCTTCGGCGCACTGTCCGACCGGATCGGCCGGCGGTCACTGATGGTCGCCGGTGGAATCTCCGGTGGATTGCTGACCATGGCCTACCTTTGGGCCATCCAGCAGGGCAGCCTGCCACTGGTGTTCGTCTGTGTCGTGATTGTGCAGGGCGTCCTGTTCCAAATGTGGAATGCCACCTTCGCCACTTTCTTCCAGGAACAGTTCCCCATGCGCATGCGCGTGACAGGCTTCGCTGTCTCCCAGAACATCGGACTCATGATCGCCTCGTTCTTCCCCAGCCTTTTCACCGCCATCGCTCCCCCGGGATCGGCCAACATCCCACTGGTCATCGGCATGACTACCTTGGGTATCTGCCTCGTATCAGTTGTCGCCACCCTGATGTCCGCGGACACGAAGGGCAAGTCGCTCGACGACCTCGAGGCCAGCTAGCAGGGAAGGCTCGACGGCGGTCGGTCAGGTCGCGGCCTGGCCCAACGCGGCGGCGATCAGGACTTCGGCCGCCTGCCGCGCCTGGCCCGCGGCGTCGGGGGTGCCAGCGATGGCCGCCGTCGTTTGCGCCCCCTCGGCAAGGATGGAAAGCTGCGGGGCCAAGTACGGTGGAGCGCCGGCGTCAGCCGCCAGCGCCGCGACATATTCCTGGAATGACTCCTTGTGCTTCCGCGCATACTCGGCCACTTCGGGGCTGACGGCCCCCAGTTCGGCGAAGCTGTTGATGAAGCCGCAGCCCCGGAACGAGTCCTGACAGAACCATCCGGCAAGATAATCGAAGATGGCCAGGAGCTTGGCTCGCGGATCCGCGGCCTGGCGAACAGTGGCATCCAGCCCTTCAGTCCAGGACTGGTGTCGGCGTTCCAGCACGGCCATCACGATGCTGCCTTTGGACGGGAATTCCTGATACAGCTTCTTGAGGGATACCCCGGCGGCCGTGCGCAGCTCATCCATGCCAACGGACTGGATGCCCTTGGCGTTGTAGAGCCCATCAGCTGTGGCGACTATGCGGCTACGGACTTCGGAAATATCCATGTACCCATAGTACTTGTATTGAGAACGAGCGTTCTATAGTATTTGAACCAGAGAGAGAACGGTCGTTCTCTACTTCGAGGAAAGGGAACAGAATCATGGGCTTCATCAAAGTCGGAACTGAAAACACCACGGACATCGAGCTCTACTACGAGGACCACGGCTCGGGCCAGCCGGTTGTCCTGATCCACGGCTATCCCCTCGATGGCGCCTCCTGGGAGAAGCAGACCGCCGCCCTCCTGAACGCCGGCTACCGCGTCATCACCTACGATCGCCGCGGCTTCGGCAAATCCAGCAAGGTCACCACCGGCTACGACTACGACACCTTTGCAGCCGACCTGAACACGGTCCTGGAAACCCTGGACCTGCAGGACGCCGTGCTGGTCGGATTCTCCATGGGCACCGGCGAAGTCGGCCGCTACATCGGGACCTACGGTGAAGCCCGTGTCGCCAAAGCGGTGTTCCTGGCGTCGCTGGAGCCCTTCCTTCTCCAGACCGACGACAACCCCTCCGGTGTACCGTCCTCCGTGTTCGACGGCATCCGCAACGCCGCCATCGAGGACCGCTACTCCTGGTTCACCAACTTCTACAACGACTTCTACAACACGGACAACTTCCTCGGAAACCGGCTCAGCGAAGAAGCGCTGCGCAACTCCTGGAACGTGGCCGCAGGCTCGTCCTGGTACGCGTCGTTCGCCGTGGTTGACACCTGGCTGACCGATTTCCGCGCCGACATCGAAAAGGTCACCGTCCCGTCCCTGATCGTCCACGGCACCGGCGACCGCATCCTGCCCATCGACTCGACGGGCCGCGAGTTCACCAAGCGCCTCCCCTCCGCCGAGTACGTCGAAATCGAGGACGCTCCCCACGGCTTCCTCTGGACGCACGGCGCTGAAATCAACGAGATCCTGCTGCGCTTCCTGGCTAAGTAGTACAAGCACTAACCCTCGACGGCGGCAACCCACCAACGGTTCCACACGAACCGAAGGCGGGTTGCCGCCGTCGTTGTTGTTATTTTCCTGGCGGCCGATCCAGCGCCGTCAGCTGACGGTCACCACAACTTTGCCGCGCGTGTGGCCCTCCATGTTGAGGCGGAATGCCTCAGCGGACTGGGCCAGCGGGAAGGTTTGTGCCACCTCCACCTTCAGCTTGTGCTGGTCCACCAGCTCGGACAGCTCCTGAAGCTCTGCCCCGACAGGTGTGACCCACATCCAGGTTCCGCCGTGCTGTTCCACCTCTCCATCCGCGATGGATGCGTGCCTGCCGCCTTCCTTGAGCACGGCCAAGGTGGCTTTCAGGTTTCCGCCGACAAAATCGGCAACGACGTCCACGCCGTCGGGCTCCATGGCCTTGACGCGTTCGGCCAGCCCCTCGCCGTAGGCGATGGGTTCGGCACCCAGGGAACGCAGGAACCCGTGGTTCTTCTCCGAGGCGGTGGCAATGACCTTGATGCCGCGCGATGCCGCGATCTGGATCGCCAGGGAACCCACCCCACCGGAGCCGCCGTGGATCAACAGCGTCTCACCGCTCCTGACGTCCAACCGGTTGAGGACCTGGAAGGCCGTGAGTCCGGTCAGCGGAAGTCCCGCGGACTCGTTCCAATCCAACGTGGTTGGCTTGCGGGCCAGGAGACGCTCCGGAAGGGCGATGTACTCGGCAAAGCTGCCGCCGTGGACGTAGTCCTTGCGGGCATAGGAGATCACTTCATCGCCCGGCTGGAACTGGTGGGCGTCAATTCCCACGGATTCCACTATGCCGGCCACGTCCCAGCCCGGGATGGCAGGGAATTGGATGTCCATAAGGGGGTCCAGGTGCCCGCCCATGATCTTCCAGTCCACCGGGTTAACTGAGGTGGCCTTGATCTTCACCAGCACCATGCCGGGGCCGACCTTGGGCATGGGCTGATCGGTGAGTTCCAGGACGTCGGGGTTGCCGTATTCGCTGTAAGTGATTGCCTTCATTGTGGGCACAACCCAAGGAATGGAAGGGCTATTCCGTACCTAGTCGAAGAACCCCACGATGTAGCCGATGAAGTAGAGCATCGACATCAGCACCACCAGGCCGATCATGGACATCCATAAAATCTGGGTGCCTTTCCGCGGTCCGCCTTCATCGTGGCCCTGCGGCCCCGCTGTGGAAGCCTCGCCTGGTGGCGTCTCACCGGGCGGAACTCCGCCGCCGGGTTCCAGGCCTGTGATCTTGTCCTCGTAGGGATCTGGATTTGGTCCTGACACGCTCACTCCCCTGTTTGCAGTGGTGATGCTTTGGTCCAGCGTATCGAACCCCCACTCCAACCAACAGCAACCTTATGAAGTTGCCCCTATCAGCCCCGCCAGGCGGCGTCCTGCACCGAGGTCCGGAGCCGGTACAGGGACGTGGTGGCCGTCAGATACAGGTCCCGGCCATCCGGCCCACCGAAACACAGGTTGGACACGCGTTCGGGGACGTCGACGGCGGCCAGCAACCCGCCGTCGGGAGCGTAAACGCGCACGGAAGCTCCGGCGGATGTCCACACCCGACCCTCGGTGTCTACCCGGAAGCCATCGGAAACGCTGTCTTCATCGAGCTCAACGAACGTCTCCCCCGCTCCGCATTTTCGGTCGTGAACCGGGAACACGGCGATCCGGAACGGGACGCCGCGGGAGGGTCCCGCAGTATCCGAGACGTACAACAGGGATTCGTCCGGCGAGAACGCCAGGCCGTTCGGGTGGACAAGATCCGTGATCACCGGCGCCAGTTCCTGCGTGGCCGGATCGAAGCGGAACACGTAGCAGCCGCCGTACTCCTGGTCCCCTTCGTGGCCCTCAACGGTGCCCGGCAAGATGCCGTAGGGCGGGTCCGTGAACCACACGGTGCCATCGGCCGCGACCACGATATCGTTGGGCGAGTTGAGCCGGTGCTCCCCGAACGCGTCGACGATTAGCGTCACCTCGCCGTCGTGATCCCGCTCAACGCGCCTGCGGCCGTGGCTGCACTGGACCACGCTGCCGTCGCGGTCCAAGGTCCGGCCGTTGGTGTACTCGACGGCGGTGGCGTACTCGCGTGTGGCGCCAGTGGCGGGGTAGAACTCGAGGATGCGGTTGTTGGGGATATCGCTCCAACGCACGGTCTGTGAGTCGGGAACCCAGACGGGGCCCTCGGCCCAGACGGTGCCTTCGAACAGCTTTTCCAGGCTGCCTTCAATGAGCGTGGTGGCGGGGGCTGCTTTGTCCATGGTTTCGAGACTAGTCCTCCACAGCTGCGGCACCTGTCTTTTCCTGGGCCGGGGATTCGCCTGGCTTCTTGTCCGTGGCCGGCATGGCGACCACCGCAATCACCGTCAGCACCGCACCGACCAGGACAGCGAGGAACACGGCGGAAGACGCGGCCACAGTGGTCTGCGGATCCGAGGCACCCGCACCGTTGGCGTAGATGGCGTTGGCCACTGCACCGAAGACGGCCACACCGATTGCGCTGCCGATGGAACGGGCAAAGAGATTGGTTCCGGTCACAACACCGCGCTCATTCCATTCCACGCTGGACTGCGCAGCGATGAGAGTCGGAGTCGCCACAAGTCCCAGCCCCAGGCCGACGGTGAAGCAGGACACGGCAACCAACAACACATTGGGTGCGGAGGCAGTGAGGGCGAGGATCGACGCGCCCACCAAAGTGATGGAGATGCCGATCAGGGCCGTCCTTCGGAAACCGATCCGAAGGTAGAACCGGCCCGCCTGGGAGGCGCTGATGGGCCAACCGATGGTCAGGGCTGCAAGCGCGAGTCCAGCCAGGATCGGAGAGGTCTTGATGGATCCTTCCAGGAAGGTGGGGACGTAGGAAGTCAGGCCCAGCAGGACCGCACCCACTCCGAACGAGACGAGGGCCGTCGTCGCGAGCAGCCTCCGGGATACTACCCACGGCGGAAGGACGGGCTCTGCAGCCTTCCGCTCCACCAGGATGAACGCTCCAAACAGGGCCGCGCCTGCAACGAAGACGCCGATGCCGATGGCGGAGTTCCATTCCCAGGCCTGTCCACCCTCCAACGCACCCAGGATCAGCAGGCTCAGGGACACAGTCAGCAGGGCAGCACCCGCGTAGTCCACGCGGTGCTTGGTTCGTTCAACGTCCTCGTGGAAAGCGCGGACAAGCATCCACCCGGCCAAGAGGCAGAGCGGGATGTTGATGAAGAAAATCCAGCGCCAAATTCCCAGGGAGGAGAAAACGCCGCCCAAAGTTGGCCCTACCACCGAGGAGATCGCCCACACACTGGCCAGGTAACCCTGGACTTTGGCGCGTTCCGCGAGGGTGTAAATATCACCGGCGATGGTGATGGATACAGGTTGCACTGCCCCTGCTCCCAAACCCTGCAGGACGCGGAACGCGATCAGCGCGGGCATGCTCCACGCCAGGCCACACAGTATGGAGCCCAGCAGGAACAACCCGATGCCCCAAAGGATGAGCGGCTTGCGGCCCACCATGTCGGACAGTTTGGCGTAGATGGGTACAGAGACGGCTTGCGCCAGCAGATAAGCCGAGAACAGCCAGGGGAAGGACGAGAACCCTCCGATGTCTTCCACAATGGACGGCACTGCCGTGGCAACAATCGTGGAATCGATCGCCACCAACCCCGTGGACAGCATCAACGCGATGAGGATGGGTCCGCGTTTGGAGCGGAATCCGACGCCGTCACTGGTCTCTGTTGTCATCTGGTCCCGTTCCGTCGTCAGCTGTTCGTGTCCCCGCATGGCGTAACCGCGCCAGGTCCCAGATTAGTCCCGAAGCTCTCTTAGCCCTTGACTGTGGCGCATCTCACCCTTAGAGTTCTGATATATGAGTGATATTTCACAGGGCCAGGCCGGTGCTGACTATCGGTCGCCAGAGCTGCAGCTGCCCGCGCGTTGATAAACCGGCGCTCCGTCGCCGCCAGCTTTTTGCGCAGAAGCCAGAAGGGAACACACCTCAATGACCCATCCGCCCAGGACGACGACGTCGCCCGACACGTCCTTATCAAAAGACACGAGCTCCACATTCAAACGCCGCTTCATGGTGCGGCTAGTCGCAGTCTTCATCGGCGGGATGTTCCTGGACGGTTACATCCTTGGAATCATCGGCCCAGTCACCGGGCTCATGCGGTCAGATCTCCAGCTTGACGCACTCTCCCTGGGCCTGATTGCTGCCGGCCCCCTGGTTGGTATCTTCGTAGGCTCCCCCTTGGCGGGCTGGGCCACGGACAAGTTCGGACGCAAGCCGATGTTCCTCGTGGACATGGGCCTGTTCCTGGTCGCCTCAGGAGCCCAGTTCTTCGTAACCTCCGGAGATGGGGCCGTTCTCCAGCTGGCCGCAATCCGGTTCCTCATGGGCGTCGCTATCGGCGGCGAGTACTCAATCGGCGGCCCCTTGCTGTCAGAGTTCTCCCCTCCAAAGCTCCGCGGGCGATTGCTCGGGCTGACCCTGATCGCCTGGTACGTGGGTTTCATGATGGCGTTCATCATCGGCACTCTGCTCCACGACGCCGGCACTCCCTGGCGCATTGTCCTCGGTACCAGCACCATACTTGCCTTGATCCTCTTCTTCGCCCGGTGGGGCCTTCCCGAATCGCCGAGCTGGCTCATCACCAAGGGACGCAATGACGAAGCACTGGCAATTGCACGTAAGTACATCGAGTCTCCCCAGATGCGCGACAGCATCACCGAAGAGATCGACCTGAGGATCATCCAGGAGTCCCAGGCCGCAAAGAACAAGACCAAGATCAAGAACGCCTCCTTCGGAATGCTGTTCTCCAGGCAGTACTGGCGCGCTACCCTCTTCACTTCAGGGTTCTGGTTCTGTGCAGTCACCCCGTACTTCGCGATCGCCACGTTCGCTGACGAGGTACTCGACCAATTCGGCCTCGCCGGCGGCTGGGCCGGTGGAGTCGGTCTCTCCGCGCTGGCGGCCGCAGGCGTGGTCACCACAGTTCTCCTCATCGACAAGCTCGGCCGCCGAATCCTCACCGTTCCCGGCCAGTGGCTTTGCGCCGGCATCCTTCTCGTCATTGGAGTCTGGACCAACGCACCAGGAATCATCGTGTTGGTGCTGTTCCTCGCCTTCTCCTTCTTCAATGCCGGCTACACCACCATGACCCAGGTCTATCCGGCCGAGGTATTCCCCGGCCACCTGCGCGGCATCGGCACGGGCTTCGCCGCCGCCTTCAGCCGCATCGGCGCTGCACTGGGCACCTTCGCCCTCCCTTGGGCGATCAGCAACATCGGCATGGGCCCGAGCATGGTTGTAGCCGCCGCCGTCGCCCTTCTTGGCGCGGCCCTCTCACAGTGGCTCGCACCCGAGACAAAGGGACGCACTCTCGCGGAAATCTCGCAGGACTTCTCGCACTGACGTTCGGCAGCGAACGGCGGGCCGCCCCCAACCGTCCCACGGAACAAAGGTTCCAGGGACCGCAGGGGGCGACCCGCCGTCGTCGTACCGTCCAACTGGCCGCTTCCGCGGCCACGGCAGTACCTAGTCGTTGATCAGATCGTGAACCACGATCGTCTGGTCGCGGTCCGGGCCGACGCCGATGGCGGAGAAGCGCGTACCGGAAAGCTTCTCCAGTGCCAGCACGTAGTTGCGGGCGTTCTCGGGGAGGTCCTCCAGGGTGCGGGCGCCGGTGATGTCCTCGGTCCAGCCATCGAAGTACTCGAAGATCGGCACTGCGTGGTGGAACTCGGTCTGGGTCATGGGCATCTCGTCGTGGCGCACGCCGTCGACGTCGTAGGCAACGCAGACGGGGATCTGCTCGATGCCCGTGAGCACGTCCAGCTTGGTGACGAAGTAGTCCGTGAAACCGTTGACGCGGGAAGCGTGGCGGGCCAGGACGGCGTCGTACCAACCGCAGCGACGGGGACGGCCGGTGTTCACACCGAATTCGCCGCCGGTCTTCTGCAGGTAGACACCCATCTCATCGAACAGTTCCGTGGGGAACGGCCCAGCGCCAACACGGGTGGTGTAGGCCTTGATGATGCCGATGGACCGCGAAATGCGGGTGGGGCCGATGCCCGAGCCAACGGACGCACCGCCAGCCGTGGGGTTGGACGAGGTGACGAACGGGTAGGTGCCGTGATCGACGTCCAGGAACGTTGCCTGGCCGCCTTCCATGAGCACAACCTTGCCCTCATCCAGTGCGTTGTTGAGGACCAGTGTGCTGTCAATAACCAGCGGGCGGAGACGCTCAGCGAACGACAGGAAGTACTCCACGATCTCGTCCACCACGATGTCGCGGCGGTTGTAGACCTTGACCAGGAGTTCGTTCTTCTGGCGAAGCGAACCTTCCACCTTCTGGCGGAGGATGGACTCGTCAAAGACGTCCTGGACGCGGATGCCCAGGCGGGCCACCTTGTCCATGTACGCCGGGCCGATTCCGCGGCCGGTGGTGCCGATGGCGCGGCTGCCAAGGAAGCGTTCGGTCACCTTGTCCAGCACCTGGTGGTACGGGGCAACCAAGTGGGCGTTGGCCGAAACGCGAAGACGGGAGGTGTCCGCGCCACGGGCTTCAAGGCCATCGATTTCCTGGAAGAGGGCCTCCAGGTTCACCACGCAGCCGTTGCCAATAATGGGGACTGCATTGGGGCTCAGGATGCCCGCGGGAAGGAGCTTCAGCTCATACTTCTCACCGCCAACAACCACGGTGTGCCCGGCGTTGTTACCGCCGTTGGGCTTGACCACGTAGTCAACGCGGCCACCGAGCAGATCGGTTGCTTTGCCTTTGCCTTCGTCGCCCCACTGGGCTCCGACGATCACGATAGCGGGCATGGGATCCTCCCCCATTCTTTCGGGCTGACCCCAGCGGGATGACCGGGGCCTGGCGCCGTACATGAGAATGCCCCGACATAACCGGTGCAGCTCACCGCGGGCGGTGACCAACGCAAGAGTTCGGGGCTCTTACCAGCCAAGTTTAGCGGATGCGGCCTGAAAGTCTGGCGTCAAGGAACGTTCGACGGCGGTCGGGTGAAGTTTTGTGCGCGGCGGCGCCGCACGTGGTCAGGTACCCGGCGGGAGGTTCCGGCAGCTGGCGCCCAACCCGGCGATGGGCCCCGCGTTCGTTGCCACGGACGCCGGCTTGGACACCCAAAGATTCACGGGATCCCGGACGACGATTGCCAGTTGGAGCTCTGTCCCAAGGCCCAGGAGGCCGCCCAGGAGATTGACCGGAACGTCCGTGACGTAACCGGCGGCCGCCGACCCCGTGGTGCTGGAGGTGATGGAGAAGCCCGTCAGCGGCGCAAGCAAGGAACCCAATCCACTGGTGGAGGCCTGCATCTCGGCATTGGCCAGGGTGTAGCCTGCCGGCGGTTTCCAAAAAATCCGCACATAGGCGCCAAGGCCCGCGATGCCCGGGTTGTAGGTGCACGTGCCGTTCAAGGTAGGGGCGGGGATGGTGATGGTGCCGAACGTTCCCGTTCCGTACGCCTCCTGCTGCCACGCCGCTTCCGTCGCGGCAGGCGGGTTGGACACCACCAGCACCACGGCGAGCGGCGCAGCAAGCAGGAACGCCGCCCGGGTCTTCAAGAACAGGTTCATCCTGCGGCACCCCGCACCCAGGCAAGCCCGAATCCCGCGGCTACGGCCACCAACGCCAGGATTGCGAACGCGCCCAGCCGGGCTCCGGTGTCGGCCAGGACGCCCGACGGCGGCACGGATGGCTTTCCGGGAAGGGTCCCGTTTCCTGCATTCCCGCCTGGGCCGTCCCCGGCGCCAGCTCCATCTGTGTCGTCCCCGGAACCGTGGACGCCCACCACGATGTGCGTCCTGCTGCCCTGGATGTCCCGGGGCGCGTCCTTGGCCAAGGTTGCGGTCACCAGGACATGGGCGCTTGCAGCCTCCAAGTTCCCGGGGTCCATGAGGTCCACCCGCACACCCTCCGCGGTGGCCAGCGCTGCGGGTTCCATCAGGACGCGTTGGGCACCGGGGCAGGTGCTCCCATCCCATTGCAGGGTGCAGGAACGAAGCCCTACGGTCAGGTAATCCCGCAGCGAACCGGTCGGCGCAGGCTCGGATTGCAGCCCGAGGTGGAGTGAATTCGCAGGCTCGCCACGGACCCGGACATCGACTTCCCAATCCGCGCTCCCGCCCGGGGTGAGACGATGCACCTGCCCAGCGGGACCGGCGTCGAGCTCCAACCAGCCGGAAGGCCCGCCATCCGCAACCGCGGGAGCCGGTCCCAACAGGCACGCGCCCGCCAGCACGGACAGCAAAACCACACTACGCCGCAACATGCTGACCGCTTCTGCGCCGCACATCCCGCGGCCACAGTACCCACGTCACCAAAGCCGACACAGCAACGGTGGTGGCACCGAGAACCACCGGGTTGGCGGCCGCGGCCACGGGGCGCGCCAGCCCGGGCACCGACCAAAGAACCAGCCGGACACGTTCCACCACATACGGCGCTGGATCGGGCTCGGAATTGGCATCGCCCTTCATGGTGATGGCCTGCGCGTTCCCTCCGGCGGGAGCCACGCTCTGGACCCGGTGGGTGATGGGCAGCTTCCCGGGCCTGTCCACCGTCACCACATCGCCAACATTGATCTCGCCTGCGGGGATCTCCCGCACCACGGCTACGGAACCAGCCGGGATGGTCGGCGCCATGGATCCTGTCTTGAACATGATGAGGGTGATGTTGAACAGCAGCGCACAGACCACCGCGAGAATGCAGGCAGCACCCCCGGCGGCCGCGACATTCAGCACGGCTTCCCGCAGTCGGCTCCGGTACGGGTGGCGGCTCATGAGCTGGACGTTGAGGTGAAGTGCCAGATGGCCGTGGCTGTCTGGCCTTGAAGGGCGTTATTGGCACCCGCGGGCAGCGTCACTTCAAAGCAGAATTGCGTCGGAGCACCCGGGAGGGTGGCGGTGGCCGCTGCCAAGGGATTCACGACGCCGGCCGCTTGCCCCTGCGTGAACGGCTTGGCCCCGTCGCTGCCCACCACAAAGGTGGGCGTTCCCGTGAAGGACGACGCCTGGCACGTGGCCGAACGGATCACGCGGTAGCGAAGGGCGGCCCCCAAGTCCGCGTTCCCCGTCCCACTGCTGGTCACAGCCGGAACCCCGAGCACCACTTCGCCGGCAACCGACGCGGCCTTGGTCCGGATGGCGAACGGTGCGTAAACCACCGTTCCGGGGCTCATGGCGGATGCGGTGAAAACCAGCGTGGCTCCCGGGGAGATGTCGTTGGCACTCCACGTGCCCTGGACGTCGTATGGCTTGGAGGCATTGGATTCCGTTTGGAATACGCTCGCGCCGAAGGAACCGGCAGCGAAGTCGCTGTCAGTCCAGGAGGCCAGCGTCACGGAGCTGCCCACTCCCAGCACCAGTGCCCCTGCGAGGAGCGCACGCAGGCGTAGGTAAGCTGCGCTGGGCTTGCTTGCGGCTTGTCGGCGACCCATGGATCACTGCGATTGTGCGGCGAATTCCCAGGTGGTGCTCCCGGTTTGGGATTGGACCAGGTCCTGATCGGCCGTGATCCGGAAGCATAGGTTGACCGGTGCGCCAGGGTCAGTCCCGGCTCCTTGGGTCAACGCAAAGGTGACGCTGCCCGGCGTCGTACCCAATGATTGGCCGGCCGGAACCAACGTGGCTGTCACCGCTTGGCCGCAGCCGAACGCCGTCGACTGCGTCAAGGCGTAGGTGAGGCCCACGAGGCCGCCTGTGGAGGTTTCCGTGGACACGGTAACTGTGGCGTCGCTGGTTGTGGTGCTGTCCAGCCGGACGGCGAAGGGTGCCGTGACAACGTCGCCAGGAGCCATGTTGGCAGTGTTCGCGGTGAAGCCGAGTGTCGCGGGCGCGGTCACCGGGTTCTCGCCGAAATCGGCTCCGTCCGTGCTGCCCTCAAGGTTGAAAGCGCCCGCGGTGAAGGTGCCTTGGACAAATTCGGAGTCATTCCAGGCTGCCAAGGTGATGGCCGCGCCCACTCCCAGGACCAGTCCACCAGCCAGGATTGCCCTGATTTTCGGCGCTTTACGGAGGCGCTGGCTGGCTTCGGCTGTGGTTGTTTCCTGTGCGAACATGGTTCCCCCAAGATCAATGTCGGCGTCGACGGGTATCAACATGGCTGCCTCTTCGAACCCATGATCCACTTGCCTTGGAAACGCTCGGCGAGACCTGCACTTAAGGGTTAATCGATGCCTTCGAGACGCCCGACACGTTTCCCGGGCAACACGCCGCGTCTCATTCGGGGGCGCGCCGGAGCAGCACCCGTTCACCCCCATAGTCCGGTAAGGTTAGTTAGCCCCCAACAGCACCCTTTGAGGTTCGGCAGCGGCATGCCCGCGGCCCCTTGGAACGGTGCGCTGTAACACCTAGGAGACCTAACCCCTGATGCAAGAACTGGCGACTGAATCACCCGAAGAAATCCTCTGGAACCGCCGCTACGAACCGCGCATCGCCGAGGTCAACGAGCTCTGCGACGCCATCAAGGAGCAGAAGCCAGGCAGCGAGGTCCTCTACATCGACCCCGCCCACAGCATGGATGACTGCCGCATCGTCAGCCTTTTCTCCAACCAGCGCACCACCTCCGGCGAGGGTTTCATCACCCCCGGCGACGAGGAAGCAGCCACCCGCATGCTCGGCATGCAGTGGCAGCTGGGTCTCCGTCCCGAGCTCATGATGCCGTGGAACGCGTACCCCTGGATCGAGCCCAACGAGGAACCGGGCAAGCTCACGCCTGCCAACATCACCGAGGGACTCAAGCCGTTGCTGCGCCTCCTCCAGCTCCTGCCGCGCACCTCCGCGCTGGTGGCGCACGGCAATGAGGCCCACCGCCTCGCCGACCAGCTCATGAAGGCCGCACCGGCAAGCATCGCCCGCCGTGGCTTCAAGACCTTCAAGGTCCGTTCCCTCGGTGGCCGCTCCTTCGCCGGCACCCCGGCACGCCAGCAGGAATACCTGGATGCCATCCACGGCGCGTACGCCGAAGCGATGGCCCGCACGGGTATCCCGCGCAAGGCCTAGTCACCCCTTTCGTTGCGGGGCCTGCTCTGCGCCTTAAACTCTGGGTTTAGCATGCAGACCGGGCCTCACAACACACACACTTTCGTTGTGGGGCCCGCTCTGCTCCCTGAACTCCCGGCTTAGCAAGCAGACCGGGCCTCACAACACACACACACTTTCGTTGCGGGGCCCGCTCTGCGCCCTAAACTCCCGGTTCAGCAAGCAGACCGGGCCACACAACACACACTTTCGTTGCGGGGCCCGCTCTGCTCCCTGAACTCCCGGCTTAGCAAGCAGACCGGGCCACACAACACACACGACGGCGGCCCCCACCTTTTGGTGAGGGCCGCCGTCGTCGTTTCTTGCGTGCTGGCTTGCTTGCTTGCGTCCGCTTTAGCGGGCTTCGATCGCTGCCTTGGCCTTCGGGTCAGAGTCGTTCAGGAACTTCTCGATCCGCCCGGGCTCTTCAGCTTCGCCGATCGCCGACGCTGCACGGCCCAATGCGTAGAGAGCACGCAGGAAGCCCTGGTTGGGCTCGTGCTCCCACGGGATGGGTCCAACGCCGCGCCAGCCGTTGCGACGCAGGGAGTCCAGGCCGCGGTGGTAGCCGACGCGGGCGTAGGCGTAGGACTCGATGGTCCGGCCTTCCGCCCAGGCTTCCTCGGCGAGGATCGCCCACAAAAGTGAGGACGTCGGGTTCTGCGCTACGAGGTCCAATGCTTCCTTGCCGAGGGCCAGGTGCTGGTAGATCTCGTTTTCGGCGGGCAGGAGCGTGGGCTCCGGCCCCATCAGGTTCTTGCGGAATTCGTCAGACATTAGAAGGTCTTGCCGACGGATCCGAGCTGCTGGGCGGCTTCGACGATGCGTGCGGCCATGCCTGCTTCGGCCGAAGCACCCCACACGCGGGGGTCGTAGGTCTTCTTGTTGCCCATTTCGCCGTCGACTTTCAGGACGCCGTCGTAGTTGGAGAACATGTGCCCGGCCACCGGGCGGGTGAACGCGTACTGGGTATCGGTGTCGATGTTCATCTTGATCACACCGTAGGAAACAGCGTCAGCGATTTCCTGCTCCGTAGAACCCGAACCGCCGTGGAAGACGAGGTCGAACGGGTTTTCCTTGCCGATCTTCGCACCCACCTCGGCCTGGATCTGCTTGAGCAGTTCCGGGCGAAGCTTCACATTGCCCGGCTTGTACACACCGTGCACGTTACCGAACGTCAACGCGGTCAGGTAACGGCCGTTCTCCCCGGCACCGAGGGCCTCGATCGTGGCCAGGGCGTCCTCGGTGGTGGTGTAAAGCTTCTCGTTGATCTCGTTCTCCACGCCGTCTTCCTCGCCACCGACGGTGCCGATTTCAACCTCGAGGATGATCTTCGCAGCAGCCGCGCGCTGCAGCAGTTCCCGGCCGATGCGCAGGTTATCTTCCAGGGTCTCGTGCGAGCCGTCCCACATGTGCGAGTTGAAGATCGGGTCCTTGCCGGCCTTCACGGCTTCCTCGGACGCGGACAGCAACGGCAGGACGAAGTCCGCCAGCTTGTCCTGCGGGCAGTGGTCCGTGTGCAGGGCAATGTTGACGTTGTAGTTCTTCGCAACTTCACGGGCGAACGCGGCGAAACCCAGCGAACCGGCCACCATGTCCTTGACCGAAGCACCGGACCAGTATGCTGCGCCACCGGTGGAAACCTGGATGATGCCGTCCGACTCGGCCTCGGCGAAACCGCGGATCGCAGCGTTCAGAGTCTGCGACGACGTCACATTCACCGCGGGGAAAGCGAAACCGCCAGCCTTCGCGCGGTCAATCATCTCGGAGTAAATCTCTGGGGTTGCAATGGGCATGGTGACTCCTATGCTGAATTCGTCTGTGGGCGGGTAGCCCTGGAGTAGACCGCTTACGGCTAGCACCATCCTAGCGATATCCGCCGGGACGCCGTGTTTCCGGTCACTGGGGCCCTTAACACTTCCGCCGAGTTGGTCAGGACACGGGCTGCTGGAAAACGTGCCGGCGGACCCAGGCGTGCATGGCGATCGCCGCGGCCGACGCCGCATTCATGGAACGTGTGGACCCGAACTGCTCAATGGACAGGGTTGCGACGGCGGCGTCGTGCACCTCGGGGGTGAGGCCTGGGCCCTCTTGTCCGAACACCAGGACACACTTCTTTGGGAGGTCGTAGGTTTCCAGCGGCACGGAATCCGGGAAGATGTCGATGCCGATCACCGCCAGCCCCTCCCCCTCAGCCCACTGGACAAAATCCTCAACGGTGGGGTGGTGGCGGACGTGCTGGTAGCGATCGGTGACCATGGCCCCGCGGCGGTTCCACCGCCGTCGTCCGATGATGTGGACCTCTTTGGCGAGGAACGCGTTGGCGGTCCGCACCACGGTGCCGATGTTGAGGTCGTGCTGCCAGTTCTCAATGGCGATGTGGAATTCGTGGCGCTTGGAATCGAGGTCGGTCACGATTGCCTCGTGCTTCCAGTAACGGTACTGGTCCACCACGTTGCGGCGGTCGCCGTCCCTCAAAAGGTCCGGGTCCCAGTGCTCACCTTCGGGCAGCTCACCTTCCCAAGGCCCGACGCCGACCTCGGGTTTCGCTTCTGCCTCGCCGTCATGCGTCGTCCCGGTCAGGTCCTCGGCAGGGGCGGGCAGGGCAGTGTTGGGGGGAAGGTCAGTCACCCCTCAACTTTAGCCCTGCCCGTGTTGGTGCCTGGCCGGACCTAGCCCATCTTCCACTTGTTGATGCGGTACGAGTTGGCCAGCTGCTCGAACAGTCCCGGGTGGGCGTCCCAATATTCCTTGTGTCCGCTGACACCCAGCATCTGCGGGGTGCCCCAAGGGGTCACCGAAAACAGGTTCACGGCCTGGATCGCTTCGCCGCGGGCGTTGTTGCAGGTGAAGCCCACCACGACTGCGGCGCCTCGGCGGAACTCGCGCGCCTCCGGCATGCTGGTCTTGAAGTCTGACGCGCACTTGTGGCCCACCAGGTTCTGCGGCAACTCCGTGGCGGTCATGTTCTTGTAGCGGGCTTCGATGTCCTTGATTGCCTTCTTGACGTCCTCAGGGTTCTTCCCGAACTTGCCTTCCTCCGACTCCGCGAAGAACGCGTAGGCGAGCGCGATTCCGTCGGCATCGGTCTCCACGGTGCCTTGGGCCCTCTTCTGGATCTCTTCACCGGTGGTGGGGTCCTTGGTGATGCCGAAAGATTCGTCGTGCGTCCATTCGGCCAGGTATTGGAAGGAGGATTCGCCAGTGACCCATTTGCTGAACAGCGGATCGCCGTCGGCCGGGACGTTCAAAGGTCCGGCGAGCTGCTCCCACACTGCGGGCAGCGGGATGGCACCGGCAGGCATGTCGGTGGACGCCGACGCGTCACCGGACGGCTCAGCTTCCGCGGACGGCTCGGCCGCCGCTTCCGAGGCCTCGTCGGATGAGGTTACCGAGGGCGCCGGAGTGTTCTCCGCGACCGGCTTGGTCATCGATGGAATGAGCCACGTGAAGGCAACCACCAGGGCGATGATAACGACGACGGCGACCCCGCCGAGGATGAGGAACAGGGACTTCTTGTTGTGGTCGCCAGGGCCTTGGTGGGGTCCGCCGGGGTTGCCCGGCTGCCCTGGGTATCCGGGCTGTGCGGGGTACTGCTGTGCGGGGTTGCCCGGCTGCGCTGGGTACTGCTGCGTGGGGTTGCCCGGCTGCGCTGGGTACTGCTGCGTGGGGAAAGCCTGGGTCGGTGGCTGCTGCGGCTGGCCCGGCTGCTGTTCTTCCGGCTGGTAGATCGGCTGGGTTTGCCCCGGCTGGTACTGGCGGTAGGGCTCCTGGCCCGATCCGTAGCGCGGCTGCGGGACACCGTTGGGGTTGTAGGGAGGCTGGGGTGCCCCGTTGTCGTTGCTCATGGCTGGCCCTTTCAGATGCTGTGGGACACCGGCTGTGTACTGGGAACCGATGGACAATGCGGTAAACGGGGACCTGCTGTAGCGCTGGCGGCATCCTGGATCCGCCGTGTCGATCCCCCGACCCACGGTGGCAGCACGCCTGCGCCGCACCCAAGCGTAGTTCAGTCGTGGGCGCGCGGCACAAGTCAAGGCCCTTTTCCACATGGGTAGAACTATCCACATACGCGGCAACCCGGGATGTCTGTCTGCCGGATTGATGGAAGACTGGGACGCAGTGCAGGAACAACCCCAGCTGGAGGCAAATATGGCAGAAGAATCCACGCCCCACACGTCCACGTCGGTTTACCGGAACGGTCATGAGATCGAATGCTGGCTCACGGACATGGATGGTGTCCTGGTCCATGAGAACCAGGCGATTCCCGGCGCAGCTGAACTCATCCAGCGCTGGGTCGATACCTCCAAGCGGTTCCTGGTCCTGACCAACAACTCCATCTTCACCCCGCGCGACCTCGCAGCCCGCCTCCGGGCGTCGGGGCTGGAAGTGCCGGAGGAAAACATCTGGACATCGGCCTTGGCCACAGCCCAGTTCCTCAAGGACCAGGTCCAGTCGTCCGACTCAGGCAATCGCGCGTACACCATCGGCGAGGCCGGCCTTACTACCGCGCTTCATGAGGCCGGGTTCATCCTCACCGATACCGATCCCGATTTCGTGGTCCTCGGCGAGACCCGCACCTACTCCTTCGAAGCGATCACCATGGCTGTTCGCCACATCCTGGCCGGTGCCCGCTTCATTGCGACCAACCCGGACGCTACGGGCCCCTCCAAGGACGGCCCCATGCCGGCAACGGGTGCCATCGCGGCGATGATCACCAAAGCCACCGGGCGTGAACCGTACATTGTGGGCAAGCCCAACCCCATGATGTTCCGCTCGGCGATGAACCAGATCGACGCACACTCTGAGACAACCGCAATGATCGGTGACCGCATGGACACGGACATCGTTGCGGGCATGGAAGCGGGCCTTCACACGGTCCTGGTCCTCAGCGGCATCACGCAGCGGGAAGAAATAGTGTCCTTCCCGTTCCGGCCCAACCAGATCCTGAGCTCCGTGGCCGATCTCAAGAGCCAAATCTAAGTAAGGACAACAACAATGGCTGTGCTCAACCTGCGTCCTTTGGCCGGAGGCCGGATACTCAGGGGGAGCCAGCCGTTCGGGCTGGATGCCGCTGCAACGTCGGGTTTCCTTGCGGCGCACGGCATCCAAGCCATAGTGGACCTACGCAGTGAGCTTGAGCGCTCCTTGGTTCCATGGCTGGTGGGTGATGTCGGAACTGCTTCGGGCAGCATCACGTCGCCGGACGTGGCCGGGCCCGACGACGGCGGTGGGCTTGCCGCCGTCGTCCCGCCCGACGTCGAGCTCATCAACAATCCACTGGACCCCAATGCCGTGGCCGGATCGCTGCAGGCTGTTGAAACGGCCGAGGACCTTGGGGAGTTGTATCTGGGCTGGGTCCGGTCGCGGCCGGAGTGGGTAGCGGACGCCCTGCGGCCGGTAGCCCGCGGCAAGCGCACCCTGGTGCATTGCTCGTTGGGTAAGGACAGGACAGGAGTGGTGGCGGCCATTGGGCTCCTCGCAACGGGCGGCACCGAGGACCAGGTGGTGGCGGACTACACGGCAACCACCGCCAACCTTCCCGGGGTCCTGGAAGTCATGGCCGAAACCTGGCGTCTGAGCGTGCCCTCGACACCCTCCAGTTATTTCAGCCCGGACCTCATGATCCTGCAGAGCCCGGAAGCCGCGATGCGGCATTTCCTCGCGGGCTTCACGCACGAGCACGGAGATGTCCACCGTTTCCTGGAACAGGCGGGCCTCACCCAGGTCGAGGTTCAGGCGCTCAGGGACGGCCGCTAACGGCTAGGCGGGCCTGACGACTTTGCCGTTCGGTTCCTTGTAGGACGGTATCTCGGGTTCCGGGGGCAGCGGATCGAGTTCGTTCTGGACTTTTTCCAGCAACGGCCGGTAAAGCCCGCCGTTCCATTGCGGGCTGGCGTGCGCGGGCCGTGCACCCTCGGTGCTGAGCGTGGGCAGTGCCATGTTGGCTCCGAACACTTTGCTCCAGCCAGCACGCGCCGTCTCGTAGTTCACGGTGCCGTCGTCGGAGTTGCCCAGGAAAGCCATCCGGGTTCCTCCGATCTTGCCCGCGAACCGCAGCCCGTCAAAGTGGTAAATATAGGCCGACTCCGTCTGGATGAGAACGCTGGACGGGGCGATCGGCGACAACTGTTCCATGGTTTGGTCCAGGATCTGCCGCCAGGTCCGTTCATCCTTGTGGGCCACGCGTTCCCCCAGTTCGTAGCCACCCCGCAGGACTGACGGAATGCGGAAACCATTCTCGTAAAGGAACACCACGCCGTCGAACCAACTCTGGTCCAGCACGTCGGCACGGCTGAACGGGCTCGAGTCAAGAACGATCAGTTGGGTTTCCACACCGTGGAGCTCCAGCAGCCGGGCGGCAACCTGGGTGGCGAGCATACCGCCGAAACTGTGGCCATAGAAGTACAGCTTCTCCAGACCGAGTTCGCGGACATGGAGGATGAGTTCGCGAACGATCTCGTCCACGTCCAGTCCAAGGTTTGAGTACCCGATCGCCGCGAGCCGGCCGCGTTGGTGCAGTGCCGGGCGGAGCGAGTTGAGGATCCATTGTGCCTCTTCCCAGCTGGTCTTGTACCCAGGGAAGAGAATCCAGCTGGCCTTGGGAAAATACAGGTCCGAGTAGGAATCGGGGACGCGGAGGATTTTGGTGGCGCGGCGCTCAGCCTGCACATGGCGGGTAAAAAGCATGTCCCCGGCGAGCGCGGCGGACACCCCGGCCGTCACAAGGAAGTTTCGCCGGGACGTCTTCTTGAGCCTGGCAGCGTAAGGCAGGATCCGGGCCCAGGAGCCCGGATCCTCGACTTTCTCCGGCTGCGGAGCCACCGGCGTCGGGAGGTCTTCGTTCACCTCCGGCGGCGCCGGGAGCTTCCCTACTTGAACGTCCACGCAGCAAGCATAGGCTTCGCGGGGCCGCCTTGCAGCCCCGTGGATTGTGGACAGCCAATGCCCTTAAGATGCCCCTACAAAGGCATCGGCCGCACCAATATTCTTTAGTCGAGGCCGAGCTCGTCCTTGCCGAAAGCGAAGAGGTACGGGACGCCGGTTTCGGCTTCGATTTTCTCCTTGGCACCGGTGTTGCGGTCCACAATAACGGCGACGGCCACGACGTTGCCGCCTGCTTTGCGGACACCTTCGACGGCGGTCAGCGCGGACCCGCCCGTGGTGGAGGTGTCTTCGAGGACAACAACGTTGCGTCCCTCCACCGAGGGGCCTTCCACCTGGCGACCCATGCCGTAGGACTTCTGTGCCTTGCGGACAACGAAGGCGTCCACTGCGCGGCCGGCGTCTGCGGCGGCGTGCATGACGGCGGTACCGACGGGGTCGGCACCCATGGTGAGCCCGCCAGCGCACTCAACTGAAACGCCGGCGTCGTCGATCATTGCCAACATGACCTGTCCCACCAGCTTGGAGGCTTCGTGGTGGAGGGTGATGCGGCGCAGGTCGATGTAGTAGTCGGCTTCCTTTCCGCTGGAAAGGATCACTTTGCCGCGGACAACCGCCAGCTCTTTGATGAGTTCAAGAAGGCGGGCACGGGCAGCGGCAGTGTCAGGCGTGGAAGTCATGGGTCCTAGTTTAGTGGGGACGGAGCGGGGCCGTCGTCGGGGCCCGGCTCCGTGTCTGGGGTGGGGGCAGCCGTGGTGGAGCGGACTACCAGCCGGGGGTTGAGGATTTGCGCTTCGCTGCCGCTTTGGCCGCCGAGCTGTTCCAGCACAGCTTCCATGCATCGCCTGCCGAGTTCTTCGAAGTCCTGCTTGACGGTGGTGAGGGGTGGTATGAAGTACTCCGCCTCGGGCTGGTCGTCGTAGCCCACCACACTGATATCGCCGGGGACCTGGAGTCCGGCTTCCTGGACTGCGCGGAGGACACCCACCGCCATCTGGTCGTTGGCGACGAACACGGCAGTAACGGTGCGGTGTTCCACCAGGGCCAGGCCTGCGCGGTAGCCCGAGGCGGCGTCCCATCCGCCTTGGAGGAGCACGTCGGCATCCAGGCCGGCATTCCCCAGGGCTTCCTGCCATCCTTTGATGCGCTCGGCGGCATCGATCCAGTGGGGCGGTCCGGAGATGTGCGCAATACGCCGATGCCCCAGCCCGATCAGATGTTCGACGGCGAGGCGGGCACCCATGCGCTGATCCAGGGAAGCACCAGCCAACTCGGTTCCCGCGCCGGAACCGGCCGCGACGATCGGGACGGGCACGGAAACGTCGCGCATGACTGCGAGGACGTCGGGGTGCGGGACCAGGATGACCATGCCGTCCACCGCTTGGTTGCGGAAGTGTGCGATTGCGTCGTTGATGCTCTCGCTGGTCACTTCGCGGAGGTTGGCGATGCTGACGAAGTAGCCCGCTTCCCTGCCGGCCTGCTCGACTCCGAGGAGGGTGTTCGCTGGCCCGAACTGGCCCGTTTCGCAGGCCAAGACTCCGATGGTCCGGGACCGTCGGGTCACCAGGCTGCGTGCGGCGGTGTTGCGGCGGTAGCCAAGGTGCTCGATGGCGGTTTCCACGCGCTCCTTGGTTTTGCTGCTGACGTTCGGGTGGTTGTTCAGGACCCGGGAGACGGTTTGGTGCGAGACACCGGCCATCCTGGCAACGTCGCCCATCACGGGAGGTCGGCCGTGCGATGCATGTGAAGACATCCGCACCTCGCTTCTGCGTTGAAGGGGCAGGAACGGCCCGCGTTGCGTTCAGTTGTCACGGAACGCAACGCGGGCCACCTGGATGCTGCGCCTATTTGGCGTCGACGCCGACCGGTTCGGCCTTGGCCGCCGGAGCGGCTTCGGTGGCCGGCGGTGTGGTCTTCCATTTGAAGCGGCGGGCCATGCCGGAGCCTCCCCCGGCCCCGGTCCGGTTCTTGTTGAAGATGTCGAAGCCGACGGCGAGCAGGAGCACCAGGCCCTTGATGAGCTGCTGGTAATCCGTGCCAAGGCCCAGGATGGACATGCCGTTGTTGAGGACGCCCATGATCAGGCCACCGATCATGGCGCCGGCCACCGTACCAATACCGCCCTGGACCGCAGCGCCACCGATGAAGGCAGCTGCGATGGAGTCGAGCTCGAAGCCGGTGCCGCCTGCTGGCTGTGCCGAGTTCAGGCGTGCGGTGAAGACCAGGCCGGCCAGTGCTGCCAGGACGCCCATGTTGACGAACAGGCGGAAGGTGACCTTCTTGGTTTTGATGCCGGAGAGTTCAGCAGCGTGCAGGTTGCCACCGATTGCGTAGGTGTGCCGGCCGAAAATGCTGTTGTTCATCAGCGCCGAGTAGAGGATCACCAGGACGGCCAGGACAATCAGGACAACCGGGGTTCCACGGTAGCTGGCCAGCAGGAAGGTGATGATGAGCATCAGCACTGCGATGAACCCGTTCTTGACGGCGAACCAGGCCATCGGCTCATTCTCGAGGTTGAACTTGCGGCGCACGCGACGTTCCTTCAGGGCCTGGAACAGGATGGCTGCGGTGCCGCCAACACCCAGGATGACCGTCAGCCATTCAAGGACGGACGTGCCGCCGGAAATGTCCGGGAGGAAGCCACCGCCCAAGGCGCGCAGTTCGCTGGGGAACGGGGTGATCTGCTGGTTCTTCAGGGTGATCAGGGTCAGGCCGCGGAAGATCAGCATGCCTGCAAGCGTGACGATGAAGGCCGGGATGCCCACGTAGGCGATCCAGTAACCCTGCCATGCTCCCACCAGTGCACCCACCAGGAGGCAAGCGGGGATGGCAAGCCACCACGCCCAGCCCCAGTGCACGATCATCACGCCGGCAACGGCACCGATGAAGCCGGCAATGGAACCAACGGAAAGGTCGATGTGGCCTGCGATGATCACCATGACCATGCCGATGGCGAGGATCAGGATGTAGCTGTTCTGTACTACCAGGTTGGTGACATTTTGCGGTTCCAGCAGGATGCCGTTGGTCAGGACCTGGAAGAGGATGACGATGAGGATCAGGGCGACGAAGATGCCAACCTGGCGGAGGCGGCTTGTAAGGAAGCCAAGGGATTCTCGTAGGGCGGACATGTTCGCTATTCCTTCTCTTTGGTCATGTAGTGCATGAGGGTTTCCTGGGTGGCTTCGGCGATGGGGACCTCGCCGGTGATGTGGCCTGCCGACAGTGTGTAGATCCTGTCGCAGATGCCCAGGAGCTCCGGAAGCTCAGATGAGATCACGATGACGGCTTTCCCAGCCGCAGCGAGCTGGGCGATGATCGTGTAGATCTCGAACTTGGCGCCCACGTCGATGCCGCGGGTGGGTTCGTCCAGGATCAGGACGTCCGGGTCCGAGAACATCCATTTGCTCAGCACCACCTTCTGCTGGTTGCCGCCCGAGAGCTTGCCCGTGATGGCCGCAACCGAAGGTGCTTTGATGTTCATGCTCTTCCGGTACTGGTTGGCTACCGTGGTTTCCTTGTTGCCGTCCACCCAGCCTCGTTTGGCCAGCTTGCCCAGCGATGCCATGGAGATGTTCCGCTTGATGTCCTCGATCAGGTTCAAGCCGTAGTGCTTCCGGTCCTCGGTGGCGTAGGCGATCCCGTTATCGATGGCGTCGGACACAGTGGAAGTGTTGATTTCCTTGCCGTATTTGTAGACCTTGCCTGAAACAGCGCGGCCATAGGTTCGGCCGAAGACGCTCATGGCCAGCTCGGTCCGGCCAGCTCCCATGAGTCCTGCCAGGCCAACAACCTCGCCCTTGCGGACATTGAGGTTGGCGTTGTTGACCACCATGCGGGAGTGGTCCTGTGGGTGCTGGACGGTCCAGTCTTCAATGCGGAGGACTTCCTCACCGATGGTGGGAGTCCGGTCCGGGTACAGGCTTTCAAGGTCACGGCCCACCATGCCGCGGATGATGCGTTCCTGGGTGATCTGGCCCTGGTCGAGCCGCAGCGTTTCGATCGACTTGCCGTCGCGGATGATGGTGACGGCGTCTGCCACTTTGCGGATCTCGTTGAGTTTGTGGCTGATGATGATGCTGGTGACGCCCTGGCCCTTGAGGTGCAGGATCAGGTCCAGCAGGTGGTCCGAGTCTTCATCGTTCAGGGCCGCCGTGGGCTCGTCAAGGATAAGGAGCTTCACCTCTTTGGAGAGCGCCTTGGCAATTTCAACCAGCTGCTGCTTGCCGACACTGATGTGTTGGATGGGGGTGACCGGGTTTTCGCTGAGGCCCACCCGGGCCAGTAGCTTTGCGGCTTCCAGGTTCGTTTTCCGCCAGTCCACCCAGCCGTTGTTGGCCAGCTCGTTGCCGAGGTAGATGTTCTCTGCGATGGACAGGTACGGGCTCAAAGCCAGCTCCTGGTGGATGATCACGATGCCGCGCTTCTCGCTGTCCGTGATGCTGGAGAATTCGCAGGGTTCGTTCTCGAAGAGGATGTCGCCGTCGAAAGTGTTGTGGGCGTAAACGCCGGACAGGACTTTCATGAGGGTGGACTTCCCGGCGCCGTTCTCACCGCAGATGGCGTGGACTTCACCTCTGTTGACGTCCAGGGTGACGTCCTGAAGGGCTTTCACCCCGGGGAAAGTCTTGGTGATTCCTCGCATTTGAAGAATGGGTACGTTCATCGTCAATTCCCGCTGACTGGTTGAAACTTGGCCGGGCCGAGGACTCGACAGGCTCTGGAGGAGGCGTGGGGGGGGGGGGGGGGGGGGGGGGGGGGGGGGGGGGGGGGGGGGGGGGGGGGG
>NZ_JBEEII010000006.1:0-323362 GCF_040137855.1 Paenarthrobacter sp. CAP02
AGGTCGAGACCCCCCAACCCACACGGGTCGGGGGGTCTCCCACATTAAACCACCAAACACCCCAGCACCAGCCGCGAAGGTTGTCCGAGCCGGCACCAGGGGGTGAGGGTTAGCCGGAGAAGAACTCCGACAACTCCGAGATCAGCTTGTCCGGCGCCTTATTAGGGCCATCGTGCCCGAAGCCGGCGAGTATGGTGTAACTCGACCCTGACAAGACGTCGTGGATTTGGCCGCAGGCAACACCGAAGTAGGCAGGGCTCTTTTCGCCCACTACGATCAGCGTTTCCAAGGGGAGTTCCAGAAACGGCTCAGCGGGCATGTCTGCAGCGATGACGGCTTTGATTTCCCGCACGCCGCTGGTCATGAGCTCGCGCATCTGTTTGCCCATGGGCGTGCCTGCAGTCAGCTTGTTGGCCAGGGTCAGCATGGACAGGGGCATGCGCCCGAGGGCGCCTTCCGTTTCCACTCCCTTGATCAGTACCGCGAGGGCTCGATCGTAGTCCCCGGCCGCCGCCGCGCGTTCATATTCCGGTGCCCATTCGGCCTTGACGCTGTGGTTGACGGACACGGCCGGGTCATAGACAGCCAACCGTTCCACCGGAAGCGTCCGCGCCGCGTGGAGTGCTACGGCTCCACCGAAGCTGTGTCCAAAGACATCCGTGCTGGAGGTATGTTTCATGACCGCCTCCAGGTCCCGGATGTCGGCTTCCAATGTGTAGTCATCGGCTTGCGGTGACGAGTCACCGCGTCCGCGACGGTTGAACGTGTGCACGGGCCTGCCCAGGGCTTCGCTCAATTTCTGGGCAAACCGGGTGTAATCGGAAGCGGTAACCATGGAAGCCGGAACAACTACCACGCCGGATCCTGCCGAAGTCAGCTCACCACCGGTGGTGAGTACTTCGAGGTGTCCGCCGTCTGGGGTCATGATGATGTCGCGCGTCATGACTTGAGCCTAACCGAGCCACCTGAAAGCAGGCACTACGCCTGTCCATATGTGGAAAACCGTCAGCGCGTGAAGTACGCGGAGATATCCGAGACAAGTTCCTTGACCGCTGCCGGAACAGAGCCGTGGAATCCTTTCGGCGAAACTTCCAAAGTGCTGCCCGGCACCGCCCTGTTCAAGCGTGACGCGGCGACCTTGTAGAACTTCGGACTCTTCTTTCCCACCATGAAGTGAGTCGTGGATGGCAACACGGAGAAGTCCCGGGGTGTGTCGGCGGCTTCGAACGCTGCCTTCAGTTCGCCGACGCCTGATGGCATGAGGTCACGGAACAGCTGGTTGACTTTGGTGTGCGAGGCGATGGCCATCAACCCCGCCAGGACTGGCTCAGGGACCTTCGCAAGGGCGGTTCCCTGGTTCATTCCACGCTTCATCCGGGCCAGCGCCCGGCCTACCTCGCCTTTGTCGACGGCATCAGCGAATCCGTCCAGCCAGTCTGTGTCCATGCTCCCGTCGATGTTCACGGCGGCGTCGTAGACCGCCAGTTTGTCCGGTTCGTGACGGGTGCCGGCGAAAGCCTGGGCAGCGTTGAGGGCAACGGATCCGCCCAGGCTGTGGCCCAGGATATTGCGCGCGCCAGTGGCGTCCATGATGGTGCGGACATCGGCAATTTCGGTGGCCATGGAGTAGTCCTGGGGTTGCTCTGTCGACTTGCCCCGGCCGCGTCGGTCGTAGACGTCCACGGCCCAGGCAGGACCTAGTCCTTTGGCCAGGGCGATCGAAAAGGGCCGGTAGATCAGGGCTGTGAGGAACGCTCCGCCGATAACAATCACCCGGCGTTCACCGGGCGCGTCTTCCGCGCCGTACGTGTACAAGGCGAGTTCGCCGCCGTCGTGCGTCCTGATGCTCTGTTCCCTCACCGAAACATCCTAGGGCGCGACAGTGCGCTGGCCGACACTATGGGTTGCCGCCAGGAACCGGGCGACGCGGGCGGCGAGCCGACGGCCCGGACGCAGGGGACCTTCATGAAATTGCAGCGGGACTATGGCGAACTCGATCGCCGGCACGGCGCCACTGAGCATGCGCCCGGTCTCGGCGAAGTACGCGGGGCTCCAGCCGCCGCTGAGCATGAGTGTTGGGGTGGAGAGCTTCATGAAGTCATGAAGGTGCGCATCGGCGTCCAGTACCGCGCGCATCTCGGTAACAGCAGTGGGTAGCAGGGAACGCATTTCCAGCCCCAACCGGGTTCGTGCGGACAATACGCTGAGCGTCCGCAGCGCCCCCATGGGCAGGTACGAGATGGGCCCGGCCGTTCCAAGGCCCTGCACCAGGTGCGCCCAGGCATGATCCAGCTGCCCGGCCGTTACTGCTTCCTCGAGCTCCGGCCGCCATCTGCTGCTGAGATTGCCGGACAGGGATACCGCGGCGTCGTAGGTCACCAGGCGATGGATCCCGAAGCGTCGGGCAGCTTGCAGTGCCACGAATCCGCCATAGCTGTGCGCCACGACATCGTCGGAACCGCTCTTCTCCATGACCGCCTGGAGGTCCGCGATCTCCGTCTCCACTGAATAGTCCGGTGGCTGTGGAGCGGAGTGCCCGCGGCCACGGCGGTTGTAAACGTGGACAGGGCGCCCGAGCATCACGCTAAGAGTCCGCGCGAACGGCCAGTAAAGGGAATCGGTCACCAAAGTGCCATGGATAAGTACGACGCCGGCCGGTTCAGCAGGTGCCTTCGACCCCGGAATCGCCGCAGCCGACGCTGGCCGGAAGGTGTGCACCTCAAGCTGCCCACCGCCGTCGTTCGTTTCAACCGTCCATGTCTCCACAGCCTGAGTCTATTCGTTGGGCGGATCCCAGGACCCGGAAGTGAAGAGCCGTAATCAACGGTAAACTTAAGGACTGTGACTTCCGCAAACACCCCAGCCCCGAACACCTCCGCAGAACCCGTCGATGCCAGCGAGCAAATGCGCATCCGCATGGAGAAGCGCGCCAAGCTGATCGAGCGCGGCACGGAGGCCTATCCGGTGGGTGTTGAGCGAACCCACTCCCTCAGCGAAATCCGCGAAAAATATGCGCACCTCCAGGCCGACGAGACCACGGGCGACACCGTGGGCGTCACCGGTCGTGTCGTGTTCATCCGCAACACCGGCAAGTTGTGCTTCGCCACGATCCAGGAAGGCGGCGTGGACGGCAAGGGCGTCCGGCTGCAGGCGATGCTCAGCCTGGCCAACGTCGGCGAGGAAGCGCTTGCCGACTGGAAGGCCCTGGTTGACCTGGGCGACCACGTCTTCATCAAGGGTGAGGTCATTTCCTCACGCCGCGGCGAACTTTCTGTGATGGCAGATTCCTGGTCGATGGCCTCAAAGGCGCTGCGACCGCTCCCGGTCCTGCACGCGGAACTCAACGAGGAAACCCGGGTTCGCCAACGCTACGTGGACCTCATGGTGCGCGATGAAGCCCGTGAAATGGTCTACAAGAGGGCTGCCATCACCCGCTCGGTCCGGGACACGCTGGACCGTCACGGCTATGTGGAGGTGGAGACCCCCATCCTGCAGCTGGTCCATGGTGGCGCCACAGCCCGTCCGTTCGAAACGCACATGAACGCGTTCGACCAGAAGATGACCCTGCGCATTGCCACCGAGCTGTTCCTGAAGCGGGCTGTCGTTGGCGGCATTGACCGCGTCTACGACATGGGGCGCGTCTTCCGCAACGAAGGCGTGGACTCCACCCACAGCCCCGAATTCACCACGCTTGAATGCTACGAAGCCTGGGCAGACCAGTTCGTCATGGCCGAGCGCATGAAGGAAATCATCCTCAACGTCGCCGACGTCGTTGGCACGCGCACCATCCAGACCGACGCCGGCGAGATCAACCTCGACGGCGAATGGGCTTGGATTTCGGTGTACCCGGGTCTCTCCGAAGCAGTGGGCGTGGAAATTACGCCGGACACCACTGTGGATGAGCTGCTCGCCATCGCAGCAAAGCACGAGGTCAAGGTGGACCCCAAGTGGGACGCCGAGAAGATCGTGGTCGAGTTGTTCGGCGAGATCGTTGAACCCACCTTGCTGAACCCAACGTTCGTGTACGACTACCCGCCCTCCGCGCAGCCGCTGGCCCGCCCGCACCGCGAAGACGGCCGGCTCATCGAGGCCTGGGACCTGATCATTGGCGGCATGGAACGCGGAACGGCATTCTCGGAACTCATTGACCCTGTCATCCAGCGTGAGCGGCTGACGGAGCAGTCACGGCGTTCGGCTGCGGGCGATGACGAAGCGATGCAACTGGATGAGGACTTCCTCCGCGCGCTCGAATACGGCGCCCCGCCGATGGGTGGCATCGGACTCGGCATTGACCGCCTGGTGATGCTGTTCACCGGTGCCGGCATCCGCGAGACCATCCTGTTCCCCCTGTTGAAGCCTGAAGGACACTGATCATGGAGTACATCGCAGTCCTGGCGCCGTCGGTTGTTGTTGGATTGATCTTTTGGTTTGCCATGAAGTCAATCTTCAATGCGGACAAATCGGAGCGTCAGGCGGAAGCCCGCGCCCAGGCGGAAGCGAATTCGAAGAATATTGGCCCGGCATCCGAAGGCCCTGCCACTAAATAGCCCCCTAAATGGGTTCCCATCATGGATGAATCCATTTGTGCTTTGACGTGCGTGCTTGCGGTGAACGATAATCAACAAAGGAATCCGGGGAATTTCTGATTATCCAACCCTCCAAAAGAGAGGCAACTCATGGCACAGAAAGTAAAAATCATCCTCGTCGATGACCTGGATGAAGGGGCCGCGGACGAAACTGTCCGCTTCGGCCTTGATGGGGTCAGTTACGAGATGGACTTGTCCACCGCAAACGCTGCTTCGCTTCGGAAGGCCCTGGAACCATACGTGGCCAAGGCCAGGAAGACGTCGTCCGGCCGCGCCACCCGCGGGCGTGCAACAGCGGCACGCAGCCAGGATTCCGCACAGATCAGGCAGTGGGCCCGTGATAACGGTTACACGGTGAACAGTCGCGGACGTATTCAGGCTGAAATTCAGGAAGCTTACCAAAAGGCCAATTCCTGATTCATCGCTTCAACGCCCCGGCAGCTACTGCCGGGGCATTGATGTTTTAAGAGGCAGTATGTGCAAGTGCCGGGTGGTCCGAACCATGGAATATTCTGTGAATCACGCGCCGGCCGAGTGACCGGGGATTTGAGCGGCTAATCCGCTTGGCAACGCGGTGCCTGATACTGCTAATGAATACCGTGCGGCCCTGGTGACAGGCAGGATCGGGAAGCGGTTTGGCAGCATCCCACCGCAGGACGCCCCAGGTCAAGGGGAAGTGCCTGTTTTATTCCGCAACCCCGTCATGTTTCCCCTGTGGCGAACACGCCCCAAAAGTGTTGCTCCGGCACGTAGCATCAAAGTACGTCGTAGCTAGGAGTGTGGCGAAATGTTTGAGAGATTTACGGACCGTGCCCGTCGCGTGGTCGTCCTTGCCCAAGAAGAGGCAAGGATGCTCAACCACAATTACATCGGTACCGAGCACATCCTCTTGGGTCTGATCCACGAGGGTGAAGGCGTCGCAGCCAAAGCGCTCGAGTCCCTGAGCATTTCGCTCGATGGTGTTCGCGAGCAGGTGCAGGAGATCATCGGTCAGGGCCAGCAGGCCCCATCCGGTCACATCCCCTTCACGCCGCGTGCCAAGAAGGTGCTTGAGCTCTCGCTCCGCGAAGCACTGCAGCTCGGCCACAACTACATCGGTACTGAGCACATCCTGCTCGGCCTCATTCGCGAAGGCGAAGGCGTGGCCGCACAGGTGCTGGTGAAGCTCGGCGCAGACCTCAACAGGGTCCGCCAGCAGGTCATCCAGCTGCTCTCCGGCTACCAGGGCAAGGAAACCGCCGGCAGCGGTTCCGGCCAGGGCCAGCCGGAAGGTACCCCCGCCGGTTCGGTGGTGCTTGACCAGTTCGGACGCAACCTGACCCAGGCTGCCCGCGAGAACAAGCTCGATCCCGTGATCGGCCGCGAGCAGGAGATGGAACGCGTCATGCAGGTCCTCTCCCGCCGTACCAAGAACAACCCGGTCCTGATCGGTGAGCCCGGCGTTGGTAAGACCGCCGTCGTCGAAGGCCTCGCCCAGGCGATCGTCCGAGGCGATGTCCCCGAAACCATCAAGGACAAGCAGCTGTACACGCTTGACCTCGGTTCGCTGGTTGCCGGTTCCCGCTACCGCGGTGACTTCGAAGAGCGCCTGAAGAAGGTCCTCAAGGAAATCCGCACCCGCGGCGACATCATCCTCTTCATTGACGAGATCCACACCCTCGTCGGAGCAGGTGCTGCTGAAGGCGCCATCGATGCTGCGTCCATCCTCAAGCCCATGCTTGCCCGTGGTGAACTCCAGACCATCGGTGCCACCACGCTGGACGAGTACCGCAAGCACATCGAGAAGGACGCTGCCCTCGAGCGTCGTTTCCAGCCGATCCAGGTCAAGGAACCTTCCGTTGCGCACGCGATCGAGATCCTCAAGGGCCTCCGCGACCGGTACGAGGCACACCACCGCGTAACGATCACCGACGGCGCCCTGGCGTCCGCCGCGCAGCTGGCCGAACGCTACATCTCGGACCGCTTCCTGCCGGACAAGGCGATTGACCTTATCGATGAAGCCGGCGCCCGCCTGCGCATCCGCCGCATGACCGCTCCGCCGGAGCTCAAGGCCATGGACGAGCGCATTGCAGACGTGAAGATGGAGAAGGAATCCGCCATCGACGCCCAGGACTTCGAGGGTGCTGCCTCGCTGCGTGACAAGGAGCAGAAGCTCATTGCCGAACGCGCGGAGAAGGAGCGCAACTGGAAGTCCGGTGGCATGGATGACATTTCCGAGGTTGACGAGGACCTGATCGCCGAAGTTCTTGCGAACTCCACCGGCATCCCGGTCTTCAAGCTCACCGAGGAAGAGTCCTCGCGCCTGCTCAAGATGGAAGACGAGCTTCACAAGCGCGTTGTGGGCCAGGACGAGGCCATCAAGGCCCTGTCGCAGGCTATCCGCCGTACCCGCGCAGGCCTGAAGGACCCCAAGCGTCCCGGTGGCTCGTTCATCTTCGCTGGCCCCACGGGCGTCGGAAAGACCGAGCTCGCCAAGGCACTTGCCGAGTTCCTGTTCGGTGAAGAAGACGCGCTCATCACGCTGGACATGTCCGAGTACTCCGAGAAGCACACGGTTTCGCGTCTCTTCGGTGCTCCTCCGGGCTACGTCGGCTACGAAGAGGGTGGCCAGCTGACCGAGAAGGTCCGCAGGCGTCCGTTCTCCGTGGTCCTGTTCGATGAAGTTGAGAAGGCCCACGCGGACCTGTTCAACTCGCTCCTGCAGATTCTGGAAGACGGCCGTTTGACCGACTCCCAGGGCCGCGTGGTGGACTTCAAGAACACCGTAATCATCATGACCACCAACCTTGGTACCCGCGACATCTCCAAGAGCGTGGCCACGGGCTTCCAGTCCGGCACGGACACCCAGACCGGCTACAACCGGATGCGCGCCCGGGTTACGGAAGAGCTGAAGCAGCACTTCCGCCCCGAGTTCCTCAACCGTGTTGACGACGTCGTGGTGTTCCCGCAGCTGACGCAGGACGAGATCATCGAGATCGTGGACCTGTTCGTGACCCGCCTGGAGCGTCGCCTCAAGGACAAGGACATGGGCATCGAGCTCACGCCCGCCGCCAAGGTTCTCCTGGCCACGCGTGGTTACGATCCCGCGATGGGTGCCCGGCCGCTGCGCCGCACCATCCAGCGCGAGATCGAGGACCAGCTGTCCGAGAAGATCCTGTTCGGCGACATCCACCCCGGCGACATCGTTGTGGTTGACGTCGAGGGCGAAGGCGACGACGCGAAGTTCACGTTTGAAGGCAACGCCAAGCCGCGCATTCCGGAGATCGCTCCGACCGCGTAAGGCAGAGGCAACGACGCAAAGGACCCCGTCCATTCCGAAAGGAGTGGGCGGGGTTCTGTGGTCCGCCGTCCTCCGGGTTTTTGCACACATGTTGGCCCTAAGGTGGGTTTCAGGCTCATTCGATGGAAAAGACTCCAGGGGGACAAACATGCGCGTACTCATGGTGGCGCCAGGCACGCGAGGAGACGTGGTTCCGATGGCCGGCCTCGGGCATCGCCTGCAGGGCGTAGGCTACGAGGTCGCCATAGCCGCCAACCCGGCCTACGCGCCTTTGGTGGTGGAATCAGGGTGCGAGTTCACGCCACTGCCGGGAAACCTTGCTGAGCTGATCAAGCATCCCGCGCCTGGTGCCAAGGCATCAGCCGGAAATGTGGTCTCCTTCTGGAAGAAGCTCGGCGAGTACATGGACAATGCGGCGACAGGGACGTTGGCTGCAGCGGAGGCCGGCGCGGACGTGATCCTGGCCAATTCGGTGGCGCCGTACGCCTACGACGTCGCTGAGGCCCTCGGCATTCCGGCGATCGGTGCCCATCTGCAGCCCACTGAGCCAAGCGCGGCCTACCCTCCTGTCCTGATGAACTCGGCCCGGAGCCTCGGCCCCGTGGGAAACAGGATCATAGGGGAGCGTGCTTCTGCTGGGCCAGCTCCATATGACGGTCCCAGCGCCCGCTTGCGCAGGGAACTGGGCCTGCGCAAGGAAAGCCGCGCGGCCGGGGAGCGTCGCCGAAGGAAAGCTCACGCAACAGTGCTTTACGGCATCAGCCCATCGGTACTGCCCAGGCCGGACGATTGGCACCCAGGCTTGGTGATGGCAGGGTACTGGTGGCCGGCTGAAAACCCTGGCTGGCAACCAGCCGCAGACCTCGTGGACTTCCTGGCAGATGGCCCGCCTCCCGTTTTCGTGGGATTCGGCAGCAGCGCCGACATCGATCCTGGCTTTATCCTGGACGCTACCCGTCGCGCCGGCACAAGGGCCGTCGTCCAAGGCGTTGAGGGTTACCTGGGGGATGACGCAATCGGCGTCGGGAGTGTTCCACATGAGTGGCTTTTTCCCCGTATGTCAGTTGTGGTTCACCATGCGGGCGCTGGAACCACCGCTGCCGGTCTGCGGGCTGGCGTTCCGACGGTGGCTGTTCCTGTATACACGGACCAACCGTTGTGGGCGTCCAAAGTTGCATCGCTTGGAGCCGGGCCGGAGCCGGTGCCCTATAAGAAGCTGACTCCGGAGCGCCTGGGCGAGGCAATACGCGAAGCCAACAGCACGCCGTCGTACGCCCGCCGCGCCAAGAGCGTAGCCACCGCACTGGCGACGGAAGACGGCACCGCCCCGGTGATCGAAGCCCTGCGGAGGCGCGAGCTCGGACGATAGTCGGGCCGATGGCGTGAGAGCCCGCTCCTGCGCAATGAATACCCGACGGCGGCTCTTTCCTCAGCGTGCCATTCGTCAGTGACAGTCCGAACAATTCCCCTGATTGAAAGATGACGCCCGGGCGGCTTCTCCGCGCCGTAAGTACTGGCACGTCGGCGGCCACTCGGCCTCATACCTGCTGACAGCAAGCCAAAATGATATGACAGAAATCGACACGCAGTTGACTAAAAAAGCGGTAGTTAGCTTTGATTTGACTAACAAGTGGAGTATCGTCAGCGAGGGAACAAACATCGTCCACTCACCTGGAGCGATGACGATGGGAATCCACCGCAACGACGCGTATCTGATTGGGGACAAAAAATTTCAAGTCAATCCTCGGGCGCAAAGCGCCTACGTGAAAATCTCCGTCTTGCCCGACCTCTGAGGATACTGGAGGCCCACAGCCCCCTGGCTGCACTCCTGGCGGAGGAGGCGGCGGACCGCGGCTCCGAGTTTGATGGATTCTGGTCAAGTTCCCTGAGTGATTCAACGCTTCAGGGCATGCCAGACATGGAGATTCTGAGTGTCAGTGAGCGTATCGATACGGTTAGGCCGATTCTGGCTGTGACGGACAAGCCGCTCATTATGGACGGCGATACCGGAGGGCACAATCATCACTTTGCCCACATCGTACGCAAGATGGAGCGGGCTGGAGTCGCCGCCGTAATCGTTGAAGATAAAACAGGTGTGAAGCGCAACTCCCTGCTAGGTACACATGTTCCTCAGCAACTCGCCGACCCGGAAGAGTTCGGAGCGAAGATCCGGCAGGGTAAGAGGGCCCAGCGAGACTCGGCTTTTATGATTATCGCGAGGCTGGAGGGCCTGGTGTTGGACTCCCCAATGCGGGACGTCTTGGAGAGGGCCGACAGCTACGTAGAGGCGGGCGCAGACTCTATTATGATCCACAGCAGGGCCGCGGACTCGGGCCAAGTTGTTGCGTTCGCGAAGGATTTCCGGGGGAAACATCCCGATGTGCCCCTCGTTTGTGTCCCCACTACGTATGGAGACACGCCACTTTCCGAACTCGAAGCGGCCGGCTTTTCTGTCGTCATCTACGCGAATCACATGCTCCGTGCGTCAGCCAAGGCCATGAAGGAGGTTGCCAAGGCAATCCTTGAGGACGGGACGACAACTCGCGCGGAGACGCATTGCCTGGATTTGCAGCTCGTGTTGAACAATGCCGATGTCAATGGGTAATTCACGGGGAAGCGAATCCTGGGGTTTTGGGCTCAGGTTGGGAGGTGCTCGCGTTGTCTAACCGTGATCGTCCTATGATTATCGGCGCTTACCTCGCGTATGGTACTGGCCACCACGCTGCTTCCTGGCGTCATCCAGATACCCCCGTGGATGGGGCGCTGGATATCCGCCATTACGCTGCCATGGCACAGTGCGCGGAACGTGGACTATTGGACTTCATCTTTCTTTCAGACACTCCATCGGTTTTCAATGACGACAAAGAAGGGTTCGGTGGACGCGTTGTCGGGCTCGAACCCATTACATTACTGTCAGCTCTGGCCATGGTTACGACTGATATAGGGCTCGTCGCGACCGCTTCGACTACCTATAACAGCCCATACAACGTTGCGCGCCAGTTCGCTTCTTTGGACCACATCAGTCAAGGGCGCGCCGGATGGAACGTGGTGACCACTTCAAAAAGCCAAGCTGCTGGAAACTTTGGACTTTCGGCACATCCCGCACATGACATCCGATATGACATTGCTGATGAATTTGTAGAAATTGCCAAGCAGCTTTGGCAGACGTGGCCGGATGAAGCGTTAATACGTAACAAAGATTCCGGAAAATTCTACGATCCACTGAAGCGCAAGTTTACGAGCTTCAAAGGTGAGCATCTTTCCCTGCACGGAGAGCTGAATGTTGCCGAGTCACCTCAACGATTCCCATTAATCATCCAGTCCGGAACGTCTGATCGTGGTATCGACCTGGCTGCGAGGACCGCGGAAGTCATCTTTACCGCCCAGACACAGATATCCAGTTCTATCGATTTTTCAAGGCGAGTCAAACAAAAGCTTTCGCACTACGGCCGTCCAGCGGATGCAATTCGTATACTTCCGGGCATTTCACCGTACGCTGCTCGAACAAAACGCGAGGCCAAAAGCAAATACGACGCGCTCCAGCAGCTGATACACCCCAAGCTGGGACTCAGTATGCTCGCTGACCTCCTGGGAGGATTTGACCTCACTGGTTATGATCTCGACGGGCCACTACCCGAGCTCCCTGACTCCAACGGGAACAAGAGCCGAAGGCGGTTGATCGAGAAAATGGCCCGGCAAGAATCCCTAAGCATTCGTCAGTTGTATCAACGGCTGACTGCCTCGCGGGGTCACGTGGCAGTTGTGGGGACTTATGAAGAAGTGGCAGAAGTCCTGATTGAGTGGTTCGAATCGGGTGCCTGCGACGGGTTCAACCTCATGCCACCTACTTATCCGAATGATCTCAATTCGTTTGTCGAAGAAATCATTCCAATTTTGCAAGAACGCGGGGTGTATAAGTCCGCATACGGTTCTGGCCCCTTGCGGTCAAAGCTATTTCAGGCCCAATAGCGAAAACCCGATGAAGGCATCCCTGCGTAATCAAGTCCGAGTCTACGTTAATTCAGCACAAGCATAGGATCCAACATGAATCAGAACATCATCCTTGAGGACACCACCCTGCGCGATGGCGAGCAGGCTCCTGGGGTTGCCTTCGACCGGGCAACGAAACTTGCCATCTTCAACGCCCTGCTCGACACCGGAGTGAAGTGGCTGGAAGCCGGCATCCCTGCCATGGGGGGAAGCGACGTTCTTGCGATGCAGGAGATGTTGGAACGCAAGGACGAAGTCCACCTGATTGGTTGGAACCGAGGCGTACGCGAGGACGTCGAACGCACAATTTCTCTAGGGTTCGATCACGTGCACATCGGACTCCCGACGTCTCCCATCCACCTCAAGCACAGCGTGGGCAAGGACCGTACCTGGCTGCTCAAGACAGCGAGTGACATGGTCAAGCTGGCCAAGGACAGGGGCTGCTTTGTCTCCATTAGTGCAGAAGATATCGGGCGGACTCCGATCGAATACCTGCAGGAGTATGCGGTACATGTCCAGGAGGCGGGAGCGGATCGGCTTCGTTTATCAGACACCGTTGGAATTCTTGATAGTGCCCAGTATGCCGCCAGGGTTGCCGCCGTGTCCGCCGTCAGTCCAATAGACACCCAAACCCACTGTCACAATGATTTTGGCTTAGGGGTTGCTAACACCATCGCGGGACTAGATGCAGGTGCTCGCTATTTCCACACGACAGTCAATGCCATTGGGGAGCGGGCGGGCATGCCGGAGATGGCGCAAATGGTAATGGCCCTAAAGCAGTTCAGGAACGTTGACCTCGGAATCGACACGACTAAGCTGACATATCTTGCCGAAACCGTTGCCGATGGTTGTAGGCAGAGCCTCCTTCCATGGCAGCCCGTTGTGGGCAGCAACGTCTTCTCTCACGAGTCTGGAATCCATGCCAAGGGCATGCTCAACGATGTCAACACCTTCGAACCCATAATGCCGGAAACCGTCGGTGGAACGAGGCGGTATGTCTTGGGCAAGCACTCCGGGCGCACCATGATCATCGATGCTTTGCAGCAGCGTGGAATAGATGCTGATCCCGCAGTTCTTCCCGACGTTTTGGCAGCGCTCCGTGAAGCGTCCAACAACGTTGGTGGCGAAGTCTCGGCGTCGGACTTGGAGACCATTTACACGGGCATAGTCAACGGAAAACTCTCCTATGAGCACGCCTGAGCCGTTGGTTGAACGCATTATCGACCAGCATTCTGATGATGCAGTAACACCAGGTGCCCTGGTCAGCGTTCGTGTGGATCGCATTTACGTTCAGGACGGTAACTCGCCAACCCTCGCCAGGTTGTTTCACAAGCATGGTATTTCCAGCATCAGGGAGCCTGAGAAGGTTGCATTCGTTTTCGATCATTCGGTCTTGGCGCCTAATGCTGCTATTGCCGATCGAATGAAGGAGGCAGCAGGGTTCGCCAAGGAACTCGGAGTGCAGGTCATGCGACGTGGTGACGGCATTAGCCATGTCATAGCTCAGGAGGAAGGGTGGTTTCAACCCGGAACCATAGTTCTGGGCTCGGATTCGCATACCTGTGCTGGAGGCGCCAACCAGTCCCTTGCCCTCGGGATGGGTGTTACCGATATAGCGGCCGCAATGATTAGTGGCGAAACATGGCTAAAGGTACCTGAAACTGTATGGCTGAATGTGGTGGGAACGCCGCATCCTCTCGTCAGGCCGAAAGACGTTGTTCTCCATATTCTGGGGACGCTTGGCCAGGCTCCCTTCCTCTACAAGTCAGTGGAATGGATAGGTCCTTGGGCCGCGGCTCTGACGGAAGATGGCGCTGCGAGTGTCGCCAGCATGGGCGTCGAAATGGGAGCGAAATGCGTGTTCCTGCCTCCGCGGCGGGGTCGTAGTAGTAGTGTCCTGTCCCCGGTCTTTGCCCCGGACGAGGCGAATACCATCACCGTAGACATCACGGGACTGGATCCAGTCGTAGCGCTGCCTCACTCGCCCTCACAAGTTGCCTCCCTGAGCGACGTAGCCGGGCTATCCCTCGACTACGTCTTCATCGGCAGCTGCACCAACAGTCGTCTGGAAGACATCGAGGAAGCCGCGCGGATGCTGGACGGAAAAGCCGTGCATCCGGATGTGCACATGGTCGTGACGCCGGGGTCGCAGCGGATCATGGAAGATGCTCTTCGGCTGGGCCTTATTGGCATTCTTACCCGTGCCGGCGCCTTGGTTACACCTGCCGGATGCGGTCCCTGCGTGGGTGCGCAGGGACCAGTTCCGGCCAGTGGGGATCGGGTGCTCTCTACCATGAACAGGAACTTTAAGGGCCGAATGGGAAACGGTCAGGCTGAGATATTTCTATCCTCACCCTTGGTCGCCGCATCGTCAGCTCTTTTGGGACGTTTTCCGAGTATCGAGGAACTGAAGGCATGACAGAGATAAGAGGAAAAGCAAGATTTGTCAGAGGGCAGATTTCCACGGATGACATAATTCCTGCCAGGTATAAGCATATGTATACGGATCCTGCCGACATGGCTCCTCATGTCTTTGAGAACCGTTTCCCAGAGCTTGCATCATCCTTTGAGGAAGGCGACGTCCTCATCGGAACCGACGTCTTTGGGATCGGAAGCTCCCGTGAACAGGCTGTCAGTTCCCTGATGGCACTCGGTATCCGAGCAATTGTCTCACCTCGGTTCGGAAGAATATTCTTCAGGAATTGCTGGAATCTTGGAATTCCTGCAATTGAAGTTGATACAAGCCGTTTCATTGAAGGCAGGCCCGTCCGCCTGGATTTGACAGGTGGCTACGCAATTATCGACGAAAATCAGGGGATATCGTTTCCCCCTCCACCGCAACGCATGATAAGGATCTTGGAGAACGGTGGATTATTGAACACGGTGCTGAATGAGGCCGCCCACTCAAGAAATGGCATATGAAAATCGTGCTTGCGAATTCTGTGACGACGACAGTAGGGGCTAAGAAACCAATGGAACGTGTAAGCAAGTTTGATGGCTTGGCGGAGGACTACGAGCGGCACCGTCCCCGTTATCCGCAGCAGCTTCTCGAGTCGATATCAAGGACTCTTGTCTCAAACCATCCCGTGGTGGTGGACATTGGTGCCGGTACCGGGATCGTGCTTGATGGACTGCTGCCAGTTCTGCCGGCACCCCGTCTTGTCGTCGGAGTGGACCCATCGCAAGACATGGTGGCGTTGGGTGCCTATAAGCATCCAGGGGCAACTTGGATTGTTGGTACTGCAGAAGATGTGCTGGAGGACAGCTCGGATGTTGATCTCATCGTGGCAGGTCAGTCCCTGCAATGGATGGACCGTCCCCGCGTGCTTCGGGCTGCGAACAGGGCCTTGTCCGCCGATGGAATCCTTGCGGTGCTGCAGAACAACAGGAACCATGAATCCAGCGGGTTTTTGTCTGCTTACGAGGATCTGCTTGAAGACCTGAGTCCCGGCTACCGGCGAGATTACAGATCGTTCGACTTTTCGGCAGAGATCCGAGCCGCTTTCCATGCCCAGCCAAGCTACGAAACATGGATTTGGTCTCAGAACCTGGGTTCTGAAGATTTCATCGGAATGTCTCGGTCCTCGACTCAGGCCCAACGGGCGATTGCCGCCAACGGTAGCGAGTTCCTGAAGAGATTGAATGCTCTAGTGACCGAGCATTCGGAGGGTGACATCCTCCGGATTGAATATCTCTCAGAGCTATACATGATCCGGAAAGATTCCTAATGTGATCACAGCCGGGTTGGAAATCCGCTCTGCGAAGCAACGCGATGCAGAACAGCTGTGGAAGTTGATTGTATCTACATTTTCGGTCTATGAGGACCAATTTGTGCCGTCCGTTCTTAGCAAAGGGAAGGGAGACCTAGTAGCTCGGTGCAACTCATGGTCGATCGGACTCGTAGGCGGCGAAATCGTAGCTGCTGTGCAACACGAGGTTGAACAGGATATCTACACTTTCAGCTATTTGGCTGTGAGGTCAGATATGAGACGCCTGGGCTATGGGACGCAGTTATACCGATATGTCGAGGATTGTTCGCGTTCCAAAGGCAGACAGATCATCTTAGTGGCGGTTCGACGCGCTATTGAGTCGAACGTGAAATTTGTTGAAAGTCTCGGCTTCCACTTCATTGGACCTTTTGGTTCGAGTGGAGGGCACGATATCTACGGAAATGAAATTGGTTCAGCCGCATGAATAAGGTGCTTTTGATTGGATATCGTCCAGGTCTGGAGAGGGCTATACGACGGTTAGGTTATGATCCGGTTATAGTCCTTCAAAAAATGAAGCCCGAGCTCGAAGGGCTGGATATAATTTTGGTTCGAAGCATAGAATCCCCGGAGGAAGTTCTGGGCGCAGTCCTTCGGCGGCACCCGGTTGGGGATTTTGCAGCGGCAGTAACAGGTCATGAGCAGGGGGTCTTCACCACCCTGGTGGCAAGGTTGGCTCTGAATCTTCCGGGCGACAAGGATCTTGGCCGGTCCTTGGTCTTCCGGGACAAGCACCTCCAAAAAATGCATCTTGGGGACAGCGTCGCGCACGCTGAAAGTGTGCCGATTGAGCTGACGGACACCTACCATTGTCTTTCTCGGCAGCTAGGGCAGCGATTTTTCGTAAAGCCCAGTTCGGGCTTTGGTTCCGACGGTGTAAAACTGGTCGAATCTGCCAGTGATTTTGAGGCTGCCTTGCCGGGAATTGCCTCAAGTTTTCAATATCTGGCTGAGAGTCGTGTAGTTGGTCCTGAGTTCCACGTTGATGGTGTGTGGTGGGATGATTCAGTCCTGTGGTTGAGTTTGGCCCGATATCTTGACTCGCCATACAAATGCAATGACGACGGCATCATGGCTGATCATATAGTTACAGAAGTGATGAATAGTGCGCTCTTTACTCATGCGGAGGAGCTCGTCGGCAATGCACTCAGCGCTCTTCAAGCACCAAACGGTGTTTTTCATCTTGAAGCCTTCATATCCGAGTGCGGTTTAGTTCTAGGTGAAATCGCAATCCGTCCACCGGGCGGCCATGTGCCGGAGATTATCAACTTGACTTATGGGGTTGATCTTTTTGAGGCCCATGTCCAGGCTGCGCTGGAACAAAGGCCATCCATAAATGCGCGCGTCGTTGATCCAAGTCCGGTATTTGGGTTTGTTTATCTGCGTCGCTTTCCTGGGTCGCAGCTGAGTATTGATTTCTATCGTCAAAATTTCCAGAATATTTGCCAAATCGAGCTGGCGGATTCTCCGACTGGGGGAGGAGCTTACAACCGTGATGGCTTCGCAATCGTTCAGGCCGCATCGGAATCGCATCTGCAGGCTGCGATGCTTGAGTTGGTTGAGGTAAACGGGGCCGATCGTGGCTGAGACTCGCCGTGCCTTGGTGCTCAGCCCTGCAAAGCCGTCGGTCTTGAGGGTATGTAAGGATGTTCCGGGCCTCGACCTCGTATTTCAAGATGTCACGAGTCCCGCAGAGCTGCGGAGTTTTGAGTCGGCTGCAGATGCTTTCGAGCGGCATGGCTGCTCGCATGTTATTGCAACGTCGGAAAGTAACATGCTCTTGGCCGGGCGGCTCAGGGAGCACTATTCCCTTCCCGGCCTCAAGCTTGGGCAGAGCTTGGCAGTAACGGACAAGCGGGAGATGCATCACGTCTTTTCCCCAGTTGTGCCCATGGCTCCGCGTTGGACATCAGACATGGAGCTGGAAGGCGGCACCGCATTTTCTGGCTTTTCTGAATTTATAGTCAAACCCGCATTGGGTTCGTCAAGCAGGGGTGTGGAGCGGCACTCCATGGAGCGGCTGCTTGAAGTAATAAGCGGTGCTTCTGATGACCAGGTAGTAGAGGCGGCTTTGGATGTTGAAACAGAGCTTCATTGCGATGGTGTCTTGATTGGCGGGGAGTTGGCTGCCGCGGCAGTGTCCAAGTATGACCGGCCGGTTTTGGAAGCGAGAGGTAACACCCGGGCCAGCATCCATCTCCCCGAGGAGCACGAAATGAGCCGGCGGGCTCGTCTGCTTGTTGCGGATATCCTCACGGCGGCCCCAAACCTCGATGGCGTATTTCATATCGAGTTGCTGGTAGTTGACGGGGCTATGTTCCTCGGCGAAATCGCCATGCGGCCAGCAGGCGGGGGTGTTGCAGAAGCGCTGCGTCGCCATAAGGGGTTGGATCTTTGGGATGCCTTCATCAGAGCTCAACTTGGCATGCCGCTTCCGACGCCATCGCTATCGCGGGTAAGCCCTGCCACTCCTTGGGCCGGAGTGCTCGGCGTTGTTCCGTCGGCAAACCTATCCAGAGCTGAGCAGCGGGCGTTCCTGTTGCGACAACCAGAGGTTGTGTCCCTGGAAGAACTGGATTCAGGAGAGTCTCGGCCTAAAGAGTCGTGTTCATTCTCCTGGCATGCATTTTTCCAGACCTCCACCGAGTCGCAGGCGTACTCCCTCACAGAAAGGATCTCGAAGGCCATATGAACAAAAATGTGGTGTCGCCCGAGGCACTGGCGAACTCGGAGAGTGCGGCAGGTTCCTCCCGAGGATTCCTTGCTTTTTCGTTACTGTCAGCACTGGCTGAAGGCGCTCAGCAAGTGATTATCCTCTGGACTGCCTTTCAGATCGGCGGTAGTGGCCTTCTGGTCGGGTGGGCAGTCTTCGCCGGCTATGCGCCCGCGGCTGCAGTAGGCCTGGCCGTGAGAAAGCATGCAGATAAGGGAGATGCCCGATCGCTTGCCGGATGGAGCAATTGGTTTTTGGCGCTTGGTTCCCTTGTTGTGGGCGTTCAGCAATTGTTGGCTGGAGATCCGCTTATTTCCGTGATCATGATCCTGGCCAGCCAGGCCCTGCTGTCGCTTGTCAAGCTCGTGAACAAAGCTGTTGTGGGCAGGCTTCTTAGAACCTGCTTACAGCCTGAGGCCGCCAAGAAGACGTTGCAACTTTCTTCATCCGCCAGCCTGGCAGGACAGGTCGTGGGCGCCGGGGGTGCTGGTCTTTTGCTGAGCACTGGCTTAGGACCCGCAGGGCTCTTGATATGTGGGGCGTTTTATGCCGCGAGTGCATTCGTATTGCGTCTTGCAGTGCGGAACGACTCTGCGCGGGCACGCCGGAAAAATGCAGAGGATGAGGAAACGCCAGGGACGCGCCGATCGCCCAAGGTCCGATCCCGTCTTAGTCCTGCGTTGGTCTCCGTGCTCCTCTTTTCTGTTCCAAGCAGTGGATCGCTGCAGGCGTTGACAACGCTTCTGCCTTCATTGAGCGAGGCGACGGCTCCGTCAGCGCCCGCCTTCTACGCCGTGATGAACGTAACGAGCATGGCCGGAGGATTCGTAGCTGGGTTGATCCTTTCGTCAAGACTTTCCACTCCATTGATGGTCCTCCGGTGGGCGATGCCTGCCAGCGCAATTTTGTTGGTATGCCTCAACTTGCTCGGGGCGGAATTCGCGGTCGCCTTCCTGGCCGGGGTCCTGACCCTCGTGCTCACTCTGCACGTAATCGTGATGCAGGTCCTTACAAACCAAACTCCCCCTGCCGAGGAGGTAGGTTCATTCGCGATGACGCGAAATGTGGTTGCCTCGTTGTCCAAGGCGCTCTTTGCGCTTGCTGCGGGGGCCATTTCGTCCTTCGCCGGTTTGGAGGCGGCGGTATGGGCGCTGGCTGGGGTCTGCGCCGTCTTCTGGTTGATTTGGTGGCGGCAGGAATCGTCGCGGAGGGAGGGGGTCTTTGGTGAGATTGGACGCTGACGATGGAAGAGCGAATTTCCTGGAAGCTCTGGTGAAGCGCATATCCGCGCATCGCAGCGAGCTTCCTGACTCGCCAGTCGGCCATGAGCTCGCGGACATTCTGGGACACAGCCAGGCTGCCTTGGAGAGGCTGGGCAATGGTGGGCGGATATTGCTTACACTGCCTCATGCCAGCCCAAATGTCTTCTTTCCCAGGGCAAGAGTCGGTTGGCATGCGGCCGAACTGCAAGGTACAGAATCCGACACCATTCACCTTCGCGTGGTGCTCACGCACACAAACTTTTCTGATCTCGGATGGCGACCCTACGCGTGGTGGATCCTGGATCAAGAGGCCAATTTGCGCCGCGTGAGTATGTTTACGAGGAACAAGAAACAGAGTCATGCCACCATAGCGAGCCAGAATGGTTGCTCGACATTTCCTGACATGCTAACTGGTCATGACCGCAGGGCGGCGCGAATGGCGGCCCTCGCCACTGATCGAGCTTGGTGTTACATCAACCTCATGGCCAGCATCGAACGGTCCTGCGGGTTCTCAGCTACCTCGAGGACAATCTATGTCCGGTTGGAGTGGTTGGTTGAGGCCGCTTTGGAAGTCGCCGGCGACTTGACCAGCACGGGTGTGTGGATGCGCGCCCTTCTCGAATTGGCCGACGGGGCACGGGTGATAGGGGCCGGGGGGCGACTTCGGGCGGCTACGAGTGGTGAGACACCATTCGTCTACAGCAACGCGATAAACCTGGCGGTCTTGGCGGCTCTGCCCTCCGCGGAAGTACTTGGCGGCAAGAAGATGGAGTCCTACTGGCCAGAGGTCCAAGCTCGAATCGGACAGGCCGCAAGGAACAGCAAAAGCCCGGCGCCCCTACTCAAGCGTTTGCTTGTTCCCGAACAAGCGCGGGAGGAAGGCGCCCCTCCGTCGCCGCGATTGAGAAGGCAACTCTCAGAGGCGGGCATCCAGTACTCACAAGGCATGGCCTTGTCGCTGCACGGGTCCCTGAACCAAACGATATGAAAGGGGCGGCGGTGGCAAGTATCGATGAATTGGTTCGCAATTATTATCTGCGCGTGGATGAGGATCCCGCCACTGTGCACGAACTATTTTGTCAGGACGCCGCCTATCACCGGCCTGGTTACGGGGCGCTTGTCGGACGTGAGCGCCTGCGCCAGTTTTATGGCCAAGAGCGGGTAATAGCTTCCGGAAACCACCGGCTCAAAGAGGTCCTGATTGCCGATCAGTCAGCAGCTGTGCGCGGTGATTTTGAAGGCAAGGGGCATTCCGGTGAGGACTTGCGGGTCTCGTTTGCAGATTTCTTTACCTTCAAGGAGGGATTGATTCAGGACCGCACGACATATTTTTTCATGCCGAAGGTATAGATTCCTTCGGCTTGGAAAAAGTTCTAACGCTTCGGCAGGTTTATCCACCCACAGCACAGTGACCACCGGAACGGACGTGTTATGGGAACAGCACTAACTGGCAAGTGCGGAGGCTCAGTTGAGGTTGCGGCCTCGCTAGTATGGGGGAGTGGATTCGACCTTCAGCCTTCGCCCTGCCCGCACCAGTGACGTGGCGGCGATCAAGAGGCTGGTGGCTCCTCTGGCTGAGGAACGGATCCTCATGGCCAAGGAGACCGTGGCGTACTACGAGAGCCTGCAGGAATTCCGGATTGCCGAATCCAATACCGGCGAGGTCATTGGCTGCGGCGCCTTGCACGTGATGTGGGAGGACCTGGCCGAGATCCGCACGCTGGCCGCGGCCGACTCCTGGCGGGGCCGCGGCGTGGGCCATGTCCTGGTGGAGAACCTGCTGGAAGAGGCAAAGGCGCTGGGCGTGAGCCGGGTGTTCTGCCTGACGTTCGAGGTGGACTTCTTCAAGCGCCACGGCTTTGAAGTCATGGCGGACCAGTCGGCCGTTGATCCGCAGGTGTATTCGGAACTCCTGCGCTCGCATGACGAAGGCGTGGCCGAGTTCCTGGACCTTGCCCGCGTGAAGCCCAACACCCTGGGCAATACGCGCATGATCAAGCAGCTTTAACCTGCGCCCAAACCCCTTTTAGAACCCAGCTCCGACGGGTGGCTGGGCCCTGCTCGATTATGGGTGATTTAAACCTCTTCTCTTATCTAAAGTTGATGGATAAACTGATAGCGGCTTGTTGGGGAAGCTTCCATCACTTCGGTCAATTTGAGAGAAGATCATGCAGTCCCACGCCTCCTTTCCAGATGTTTCACAACTCCAACTCAATGTGCGCGGTCCAGTGTTCACGCCAGCCGATCCAGGCTTCGCCGCCGAAGTAGCGGCCTTCAATTTGTCCACACAGCACCAGCCGGATGTTGCCTTCGGCGCCCTCGACGCAGAGGACGTTTCGGCAGCGGTCCGCTGGGCCGGAGAACGCGGAATGCCCGTCTCCGTCCAATCCACCGGCCACGGAGCCACCAACGCCATTGAGGGCGGCCTGCTAATCAGCACCCGTCGAATGCTGGAGTTCAGTATCGATCCCGTCGAACGGACGGCCCGCGTTGGCGCCGGCGTCCGCTGGAAGGCCGTCGTGGAACTGGCATCCACATTCGGGCTCATGGGGCTCTGCGGTTCCACCACCGACGTCGGCGTGGTGGGTTACACGTTGGGCGGTGGCTTGCCGATCATGGGTCGAAAGTACGGGTTCGCATCGGACCATGTGATCGCCTTCGAGATCGTCACTGCTGACGGCACGCACCGACGGGTAACCAAGGACGAGAATGCGGAGCTTTTCCATCTCCTGCGCGGAGGCAAGGGAAACCTTGGCATTGTCACGGCCATGGAATTCCACTTGTTCCCGGGCACTGACCTCTTCGCCGGTGGGCTGTACTTCGACGGTGAGCATGCCCCGGCGGTCCTCCAGCAGTTCAGTGAATGGGTTCCGTCGCTGCCCCAGGAGGCGTCGGCGTCGTTGGCTTTCCTGCGCCTCCCGGACATGGAGATGATTCCCGAACCTTTGCGGGGCAAGTTCGTCGTGCATCTGCGTTACGCGTACCAGGGCGACGCGGCCGTGGCGACGCAATTGCTGGAGCCGATGCGACGGAGTGCGCCTTTGATGATGGATGGGACCGGCCCCCTGGACTCCACCCAGCTGGACAGTATCCACCAGGACCCGGACCAGCCTGTGCCCGTGCGCGAGCGTGGCTTCCTGCTGGACCGTTTGGACGGCGGAGCAAAGAGCGCGATCCTGCGCCACTTCGGACCAGGCGTGCAGAGCCCGGTGCTGATGGCGGAGGTGCGGCTGCTCGGCGGCGCCTTGGCCAAGAGCGCCGACGGCGAGGACACGGTTGGGGCGCGCGACGCCGCGTTCAGCTTCTTCATGGCGGGCATGGCTGTCCCTCCTCTGGTGGAGCTGCTTCCCGTAGTGTTCGACGCCGTTCGCGACGACCTGCGCGATGCCTCCAGCGGCGGGACTTTTGTTAACCTCCACGGCCACTTCGTCGACGCCGAGGACAGGGAGCGGCCCTGGGGTCCCACTGTCCGCGAACGGCTCCGGAAGGCGAAAGCCGAGCTTGACCCGAAGAACATGTTCAGCTTCGGGCACGTCGTGGGTCTTCCGGTCATCGACCAGACGGTGCTTCTCGAAGACGTTGTGACCGCCGGTGGCGACGCCGTGCTGAACAGCTAGGGAGCTGACGGCAATGGACCATCGGGTGATTTTTCCTGATTTCTCTGCTTTCCAGATCGACATTCCGTATGGATCGTTGCCAAACGGGGAGTCGTGGGCGGGGGAGCGGTATCCGGATCCGGACCTCTACTCGGCCTTCTGGCCGGAAGTACGTCCCCGGGACGAGTCCGCGTTGACTCCGGCGCCGGGTGCCGAAGACTGACCCGTGAACAGAAGCGCAGGTGGAGGGGCGGTCGAAGGGCTGCCCCTTCCATCATTTAACTGTCATCCCTTCGCTTTGGGACCTACCGTGGGCCCGCCCGCCGGTAGTAGGGTCAGAGCACCAGCCACAGCATGCCCAGGAGCATCCAATGAAAAAGCTCATCAATGATCCACGCGCCGTGGTGGACGAGTCCGTCGAAGGTTTGGGCATGGCCCATGCCGACATCGTGGACGTCCATCCCGACCCCAAATTCGTTGTCCGGAAGGCAGCGCCGGTAGCGGGCAAAGTTGCCCTGGTTTCCGGCGGAGGCAGCGGGCACGAACCCCTTCACGCAGGCTTTGTGGGACTCGGAATGCTCGACGCCGCTGTGCCCGGCGCGGTCTTCACCTCTCCCACACCCGACCAGATCATTCCAGCGACTGTCGCCGTGGACTCAGGTGCCGGCGTCGTCCATATCGTGAAGAACTACACCGGTGACGTGCTGAACTTCGAAACCGCTGCGGAAATGGCCCAGGCTGAAGGCGTTCGCGTCCGTTCGGTGCTGGTGAACGACGACGTCGCCGTGGAGGACTCGCTGTACACGGCAGGACGCCGCGGGGTGGGCGGAACCGTCCTGGTGGAAAAGATCGCCGGAGCGTCCGCCCAGCGCGGGGACGACCTGGATACTGTCACCGCAATCGCCGAACGTGTAGTAGCCAACGTGCGGACCATGGGCGTTGCTCTGTCCGGCTGCACTGTGCCGCACGCGGGTACACCGAGCTTTGAACTGGCCGATGACGAAATTGAAATCGGAATCGGCATCCACGGCGAACCGGGCAGGCACAGGATCCCCATGGAAAGCGCCGACGCCATCACGGACCGGCTGCTGGAACCCGTTCTGGAGGATCTGGGGATCGCATCAGGTGACCAGGTCCTGCTGTTCGTCAACGGCATGGGCGGAACCCCGCAGAGTGAGTTGTATATCGTGTACCGCCGGGCCGCGCAGGTCCTCGCCGAACGCGGCGCCACGGTGGAGCGCTCGCTGGTGGGAAACTACGTGACTTCCCTTGAGATGCAGGGCTGTTCAGTATCCGTGCTGCGCCTGGACGACGAGATGACCAGGCTCTGGGACGCACCCGTCCACACTGCAGCCCTGCGGTGGGGTGCCTGAGCATGGGATTGGACGCCGGGTGGGCTGTGGAATGGCTGAAACTCTCCGCCGACTCCATGGCCCGGCACCGCACGGAACTGATCGAACTGGATCGCGCAATCGGCGACTCTGATCACGGCGAAAACATGGACCGGGGTTTCCAGGCGGTTGTTGCCAAACTGGAGGAAGCCCCACCGGAGACGCCGGGTGCGGCACTCAAAGTGGCGGCCATGGCCCTTATGTCAAAGGTGGGTGGTGCGGCCGGACCCCTCTATGGAACGGCGTACCTGCGCGCGGCCACCTCGCTGGGCGATCTGGCGGATGTGGATGCTGAAGCCCTGGCCGCGGCGCTCGCCGCAGCACGGGACGGCGTAGTGGCCCGCGGCAAGGCGGAACCCGGCGACAAAACCATGATCGACGCCTGGACTCCAGCTGTCGAAGCCGCACAAAAGGCAGCGGCCGCAGGCAAAGACCCAAGGGAGGTCCTGGACGCCGCCGCTCAAGCCGCCCAGGCCGGAGCCGAATCCACGGACGAACTGGTGGCCCGGAAGGGTCGGGCCAGTTACCTGGGGGAACGCAGCGCCGGGCACCGCGACCCCGGTGCCGCATCAACAGCGCTGCTCCTGCGGGCAGCCGCAACAGCTGCCGGCAACGGCACAGGAACCGGGGACGCATGACGGTGGGAATCGTGGTGGTTTCGCACAGCAGCAAAATCGCTGAAGGTGCAGTGGAACTCGCCGCCCAGATGGCGCCCGACGTCGAACTCGTCGCCGCCGGGGGAACCGACGACGACCGGATCGGTACCAGCCTGGAGAAGGTGCTGGCCGCCGTCGAGCAGTCACTGGTTGATTCCGGTGGTGACGGGGTGGTGGTGCTCACGGACCTGGGCTCGGCCGTGATGACGGCCGAATCTGCGGTGGAATTCGCCAGCGCTCCCGAGGCTGTGCGGCTGGCCGACGCGCCTTTGGTCGAAGGACTGGTTGCTGCCGCCGTCGCCGCCCAGGGAGGGGCCGGCGTCGAGGATGTGCTCAAAGCGGCTGAAGCCGTAACTTTCAGTGGAAGTTCAGTGGCTGCACCCCAGGCTGCCGACGCGGGCGCTGCTGAACCTGACGCGAGCGGGACTTTTACCCTGATCAACCCCCTGGGAATGCATGCGCGTCCGGCGGCGAAGATCGCCGGCGGCCTGTCCGGAATGGACGTGGACGTGACCGTCAACGGAGTGGATGGCATGTCCATCATGGCGTTGATGGCGCTCGCAGCGGGGCAGGGATCCGAGCTGCATGTGGAAGCCCGTGGGAAGGATGCCGAGAGGGCTGTGGACTACGTGCGGAAGCTGGTTGAAGAGGGGTTTGGCGAGCTCTAACTAAACGGTTTTTCGACCAAGATATTGCTAAGTATGCTGATTAGTGATGTTGTAGAGGTACAAGGTTCCTACGAAGAAAGAGGTGCGACATGGGTGCTGACGACAAGATCGAGAACACCGGCGAGAAGCTGGGCGGCAAGGCCAAGGAAGCTGCCGGCAAGCTGACGGACGACAAAGGCCTCGAGGCTGAGGGCAAGGGCGACCAGGTCAAAGCCGACCTCAAGGGCGCAGGCGAGAAGCTGAAGGACGCCTTCAAGAAGGACTAGGAATGTGGACAGGGCCGCTGCGGTTGCAGCGGCCCTGTCTTGCTGTGGGAGGCCTCGCTTCGAGGCACTATTTGATGGAGGATCTTCGTGAACATACTGGTAAAACTGTTCGGCATTGCTGTTAGCCTCGGCGCAGGTGCCATCGCGAACAAGACTTTGGAAGGCCTCTGGGAGAAGAAGACCGGCAAGCCCGCTCCGAAGGACGGAACGGACCTGAACGACTCCCTGCCGGGCGTCCTGGTTTTCGCCGTGGTCTCCGCCGGTGTTGGCGCAGTTGTTCACGTACTTACCCAACGGGGCACCAAGAGCGCCCTGGCCCGCATGAAGAAAACAGCAGACGAGGTCTAGAACATGGCTATTGCCAAGCACCCCAGCGTTGTCATCGACTGCCCCGACGCGGCAGCGCTCGCAGCTTTCTACGCCGAATTGCTCGGATGGCACGTTTCCAACGAGAACGGCGACTGGTACGACGTGCGCCCGGAGGACGGCAGCAACTGCATCTCCTTCCAGCAGGTTGATGTGTACCAGGCGCCCGTCTGGCCGGGCCAGACAATCCCGCAGCAGATGCACTTTGACGTCGTGGTGGACAACCTGGACAAGGCTGAAGAAGAAGTCCTTGCCATCGGCGCCAGCAAGGCCGACCACCAGCCAGGCGAGACGTTCAGGGTGTTCCTTGATCCTGCTGGCCATCCCTTCTGCCTCTGCGTCAGCTAGGCCTTCTCTGTTTGGGGCCTAGCCGTGCTGCGCCGCCCACTCTTCGACGCGTCGGTTGCTTTCCTCCTCTGAGAGGTCCTCGACGCGGGTCATGATGGACCACCGGACCCCGAACGGATCCCGGATGCTGGCATAGCGGTCACCGGAAACGAAGGTGCTCAACGGCTCCCTGATGGTGGCGCCGGCTTGTTCCGCTTTGCGGACCAGAGCGTCTGCATCGGAGCAGTAGAGGCCCAAGGAATAGCAGTCGTCCTCGCCCTCGGGCGACGGGACCAAGTGGTATTCGGGGTTGGGCTCGCCGAGTTGCAGGTGGCCGTTCCCGAAGTCGAGTTCCGCGTGGACCACCACCCCGCCCATCTCGGTTTCGCCCACTACCCTGGCGCCGAACACGTCCCGGTAGAACGCGATCGCTTCCTTGGCGTTGGACACCGCAAGGAACGGCGTGAGGCTGGTCAACCCTTTCGGGACGCCGTGCGTGGTGTGCTCGCCGTTCGCGGCGGTGGCGGCTTCTGTGCTTGTAGTATCTGTCATGGATATGACGCTACGTGCCTGGTAGGGGCCAGCGCTTGGAGATTCGCGACGGGTTCGCGAGGGGTTGGGTTCCGGGAAGGCTCCAATGACGGATTCGTTCAAAGGCATCCTCTATCCCGCCCGGCTGCCCACCTTCCACCGCCTTCCTGCACCGGAGTCGGTGGCGCACCTTGTCCAGTGGTTCTGGATCCCTGAGTGGGACATCGAACCTGGCCGATCGTCCCGGCAACACCTGATCGCCTACCCTGCCTCCAACCTTGTGGTCCAAGGTGGTGGGGTCGAATTCTCCGGCCCCACCACCCGCGCCGCTTACCGTGACCTGAGCGGCAAGGGATGGGCGGTGGGAGCCCTGCTCCGACCGGCCGCAGTTCCGCTGTTCAGCGATGCTCCGGAGACCCTCCGCGACACAGGTCTCGCGCTGGACCTGCATGACCTCCACACCGCCGTTTCAGCGGCCATGGAAACGCACGACGGCGGCACCCGCCGCGGGCGGGCAGCGGAAGCCTTTGTTGCGTGGCTGGTTTCCCTGGATGTGGCGTTGTCCGAAGAGGCGCTGCTAGCGAACCGGATGATGGACATCATCGCTTCTGACTCCGAGGTGGTCAGGATCGAAGATGCGGCATCCCTGCTTGCCGTGTCCCCGCGAACGTTGCAACGGATCGCGAAAAAATACATCGGGTTGAGTCCCTCCGCCCTTATTCGTCGCCGAAGGCTGCAGGACGCGGCCGAGCGCACCCGTTCCGATCCATCAGCGGACCTTGCGGTGATCGCCGTCGAACTTGGCTATGCGGACCATGCGCACCTGACCAACGACTTCCGGAAGTTCCTGGGCTTCACGCCGAGTTCGTACCGGCAGTCAGCCGGGGCTGCGGACTGCTGAGCGTTGGCACAGTCGGTTCGGTGACTGAGTCCCCTTCCTCTGGGGTCGTGGTCTCCCCGCGGAAAGCTGCCAGCATTGCCTCGCGATCGAATTGACCCTCCCATTTGGAGACCACAAAAGTGGCGACGCAGTTGCCAAGCAGGTTGACCACAACCCGCATGGAGTCCATGAGCCGGTCGGCCCCCAGCAGGAGTGCCACGCCTGCAACCGGGAAGATTCCCAGGGCTCCAGCGGTGGCCGAGAGGGCCAGGAAGGCTGATCCCGGGACTCCGGCCATGCCCTTGGAGGTCAGCATGAGAATGCCCAGTGCGGCCAGTTGCTGACCCAGATCCAGGTTGTGCCCGAAGGCCTGTGCGAGGAAGAGGAGGGAGATCGACAGGTAGAGTGCCGCGCCGTCGAGGTTGAAAGAGTATCCGGTGGGAACCACCAGCCCCGTGGTTGCCCGGGAACAGCCGGCGTTGGTCAGCTTTGTCATGATGCGAGGGAGGACGGATTCTGTGGAGGCCGTGCCCAACGCCAGCATGAACTCTTCGCGCGAGTATTTGATGAACTGCCACAGGGGAACACGAGGGTAGGCCCAGGCCACCACAAACAACAAGCCGATGAAGATCAGGGCAGAGCCGTAGCATGCTGCCACCAGGAGGGCGTAGGTGCTCAGGGAGCTAAGCCCGTATTGGCCGATGATGAAGGCCATGGCGCCAAACGCACCCACTGGAGCCACCCGCATGACCCAGGCCATGATCTTGAAGAAGATTTCCAACGTGGTTTCCATGATGTCAATGACCGGCTTGCATTTCTCCCGCCCCACCACCACGATTGCTGCTCCAAAGAAGACGGCGAAGCACAGCACCTGCAAGAGTGAGTTTGAGGCAAATGCCCCCACCACGCTTGTGGGGATGATGCCCAGCAGGAACTGTCCGGCATCCTTGGGTGGGGCCGTGGTGGTTTTGGCGTTCACGGCATCCTCGGACAAGGACGCGGGGTCAATGTTCAGGCCGGCGCCCGGCTGCACGACGTTGGCCACTACCAGCCCAAAAGCAAGCGCGAAGAGTGTAGCGGCGGTGAAGTAGACCAGGGCCTTCACGCCCACCCGACCGACGGCTCTTACGTCTCCCACGGCTGAGATCCCAGTGACGATGACCAGGAAAATCAGCGGCGCGATGATCATCTTGATGAGTTGGATGAAGCCATCGCCCAGCGGGCGAAGCGCGGACCCGATGTTGGGCCACAGGTACCCGATGACGATTCCCGCTACCACCGCCATCAGGATTTGGAAGAACAAGGATTTGTATAAGGGCTTCTTCGCAGCTGGAGTTGGGGCTGTTTCAGGTGCATGGATCTTCAAGGAGTGCGCCTATCTGTGCATGGGGCCGTGCAGGGTCACGGCCGGGATCACACAAGACGCTATGAGTGCCTTGTTTCCGGATTGCTAATTCCAGAGACGCTCTGTGTTTAATATCGGAATCAAGTTTTCACGATGCGAAATTAACCGGGGATAAGGGTCGGCAGGCCTCCGCGGCAACCTCCGCAGGCTTCGGGACCGGCTTATGCGCTGCGTCGAGGAAGACCCTGTAGGACACCACTCCCTCCCCGGCTGGAGGTGTGCGGTACCCGGCATCCTTCCGGTGGGCCGCGAAGGACACTGTGACGCAGGTGCCGGCAGGGGCAGGCCCGGCGGCGACTCGGGCGGAATGACACGGGAATACCGCCGGCTAAATCAAATCGCTAGAGGAACGGCGCCGTTCGATACTGCTACCCCTGCCGCAATCCCGCCGCATCAAGGACCACCGCCGCCGAAATAACCCGCCCGCACTGTTCGCCGAACGGGTAGTCGCCCCTGGGAGTGAATGTCAGGGTACGCACTGGCAAGGCGGCACCGGAAATCGATGTGCCGCTCACCGTCGCATCCAGGGGCGCTTCGGATAACGCGCTCAACTCCATGAAGCCCTGCAGGGTCCCGTCAGGGGAGGACGTCGCTGAGCAGACACCCTCCGGCGAGCAGCCCTGGTCGACGGCAGCTGAGCCCGGCTGCAGAACCAGATCCTTCTCCGTGCAGCTACCGTCCTGGCAGGCCTTCAGCCGAAGAGAACCGACGTCGCCCGCATAGGAGGCGGCCACGGTCACGGACACCCCGGTAGCCCGCGCAATGGCCGGGCACGCCACGGGCTCCGGATAACAGCCGGACAGCAATCCCGCAGTGCACGCAAGCGCCAAGGCCAACCCAATTCTGCCCATGCTTCAGGGTAGGACCCGATGCCCTACGCCGGTAGCCGCAAACCGCCGTCGTGCATCTCCGCGAGACCATCGGTCAGCAGGCCGTCCAAGGCGCGCTCCAACTGTTCGGGCGCCGAGTTGAGGCGGTGCAACGCTGCGAGTGGAATGCCGATGCCCGAGGGCGCGAAGCCCAGGTCGGCGGGCGCCTGCTCGAACATCTCCCGCGGGACAGGTGTGGCAGCGTCACGGAGCACCGCCATCACGGCTCCGCGGACCTGACGGTCGGTGCCGTGCCAGGATTGGCCCTTGGGCGTGTACGACGGCGGCGGCTCACCGGCGGCGAGCCATGCACAGCTTGCGCGGACGGGACAGTCGGCGCACTTGGGGCTGCGGGCGGTGCAGACCATGGCGCCAAGCTCCATGACCGAAGCGTTCCAGCGCACGGACAGTTCCGGATCGAGGGGGAGCAGCGACTCGGCCAGGCGCATCTCCGCGGCGGTCAGCGTTGGTGCCGGAAGGGCGCTCCCGGCGAAGAGCCGTGCGTGGACGCGGCGGATGTTGGTGTCCACTACGGTCTCCCGGCGGCCAAAGGCAAAGGCTGCGACGGCGGCGGCCGTGTAACTGCCGACGCCGGGAAGCCCCAGGAGCTCGTCGTAGTTGTCGGGCACCGAACCGCTGTGCTGATCCCGGATGGCGACGGCGGCCGCGTGCAGCCGCAATGCACGGCGCGGATAACCGAGGCGGCCCCAATGGCGCACGGCTTCTCCGGACGGCTCGTTGGCGAGGTGGGCCGGTGTGGGCCAGCGTTCCATCCAGTCGAACCACACCGGAAGGACGCGGACCACGGGGGTCTGTTGGAGCATGACTTCGCTGACCAGGATTCCCCACGCGCTGCAGTCGGGTTCACGCCACGGGAGGTCCCTTGCCGTGTCCTCGAACCACTGGGCCAAGGCGTTGTGGAGCGAGGCCAGCTGGAGGGTGTCGGGAAGTGTCATACTGCCCACAACTCTAGTGGATTCCGGCCCGGAGCGACTCCGGCGCAGTCGCATGGCCGACGTCACACAGCCTTGGATTGGGCGCCAGCGGCGTGGAGGTTAGGAACCCCGGGCGCAACGAGCCTAGCCTAGAACCATGTCCACCAAGGGTAAGCAGCAGTCCTCCGCGCGCTCATCAGCGCCGGCGAAAGGTGCTGCCCGCGGTTCGTCACCACAAAGTACCTCCGCAAACCGTCGCCGGCCGAGCCCTGCCGTGTACCGCCGTCGTCGGCAGGTTGTTTTTGGCGCCCTGCTCCTGGTGATCGTGCTGCTGGTGGCCGGCATTGTTGCGATCACCGGATCCCTTTCCGGAAAGTCCGAACCGCAAGCCGTCGTTTCGCCTGACACCACGCAGGCGCCGACGCAGGGGACAGTGCCGTCGGGAACGCCGTCGCCCTCGGCATCCGCAACGCCCGTGTGCGACTTCAACCTCATGACCGTGGCCGCGAAAACCGATAAACCTGCCTATGGTGCCGAGGAAATGCCGCTCCTGACCATGACCATCACCAACGGCGGCGCCGCTCCGTGCGAGGTCAACGTCGGAACGTCGCAGATGGAGTACCTGGTGATGAGCGGAGCGGACCGCATCTTCTCCTCCAAGGACTGCCAGACAGGCGGCGTGGACCTCATCAAGACCATCCAGCCCGGCAAGAGTGAAATCGCCAACTTCCCGTGGCAGCGCAACCGGACGCTGGAAGGCTGCGCGGCGATCAACGCCAAACCCGGTGCCGGTGGCGCTTACTACACCTTCGAGGCGAGGCTCGGAAACAAGTCGAGCCCCAAGGCCACCTTCCAGCTGAACTAGGCGGTTCCACGCCAGGCAACGCCCGACGGCGGCAGTCGCCTTTAGAGGAAACGGTCCAGCAGGCTGGCTTCGGCCATGCGGCTCAAGCCCTCGCGGACCGTGCGGGCGCGCTGGTCGCCGATGCCGTCCACAGTCATCAGGTCGTCGATGGTTGCAGCCATGAGGTTCTGCAGGCCACCGAAATAGTCCACCAGGCGGTCGGCCACAGCCTTGGGCACGGACTTGAGCCCGGACAGCAGGCGGTACCCGCGGGGCTGGACCACCGCATCCAGCTGCTCCACTCCTCCCGCGAAACCGATGATGTGGGCGATGCGGCTGAGGTCGATCAGCTCCGTGGGCCCAAGGTTGAGGAGGGCCTGGACGGCTTCTTCGATCTGCTCCGGTGTTGCGTCAGGATCCGAGTAGTCGCGGATAATGACTTCGCTTCCAGGGCCGCGGCCCACCGTGAGCTCCTCCACCTGGAGGGACAACAGGCGTCCATCCTCACCAAGTTCCAGGACGTACTGGGCGATTTCTTCGGAGATGCGACGGACCATCTCCTGCCGCTGCAGCGTCACGGCAACGTCCCTGACGGTCACCAGGGCCTCGATCTCCAAGGCCGACAGCGAGCTGGTGACCTGGTCCAGCCTGGCGCTGTAGCGTTCCAGCGTAGCCAGGGCCTGGTTGGCGCGGGCCAGGACCTTCTCGGAGCCTTCCAGCACGTGGCGCAACCCGTTCACGTACAAGGCGATGATCTGCATGGACTGGCTGACGGAAATGACGGGGACACCGGTCTGGATGGCCACGCGTTCGGCGGTGCGGTGCCTGGTGCCGGATTCCTGGGTTTCGATGCTGGAATCCGGAACAAGCTGCACAGCGGCCCGGACGATGTTGCTGGCATCCTTGTCGCAGATGATGGCGCCGTCCATCTTGGCGAGCTCGCGCAAGCGTGTGGGGGAGAAGTCGATGCCGATATCGAATCCGCCGGAACAGATGGAGTCGATGGTCCTGTCCGATCCGAGCACAATCAAGGCGCCGGTACGTCCACGAAGGATGCGCTCAAGGCCATCACGTAACGGAGTTCCGGGTGCAACTCTGGCCAGGGTCGCCTTGAGCGACTCTTCCGGGCTCCGGGCCATGGGGTTTCCCTTCGAAGGTGCAAGCCTCGGCTTACAAACAAGCTGAATCCGGCATCAGGGGACACGCGAAGAAATGCCCCTTTGACGACTAGCACCATGATAGGGCTTCCGGGCACCATTAACCGCACCAGCAAGCCCCAAAGTGGGTCATTTCGTTATGTTCGGGCAGCCGCGGAAGAGGCCACTTCCGGCTCTGCGGTGGGGCCCACTTTGGGAAAGCAGCCCGTTGACGTGGGCGGATATAACAAGTTGGTGTAGTTAATTACGCGCGGGCCCATCCACTCAGTAATCCACTTGCCGCTTCATCTTGTTGCCCAGCCACATCATCGCCAGGCTCACCACGAGGAAACCCACGGAAATGGCCAGCGCGAAGATCACGACGCCACCCCAACCACCGGCCCGGGCAGGATCAATGAACCAGTACGGGTACCAATTGACCAAAGCTCCCCGGATCAGGCTGTAGGCCAGGTACCCAATGGGGTACAGCAGCCAATACCAGATGTGCTTCGGCCGGAGGGTGGTCCTCGGCGGCTGGAACAGCCAGTCCAACACCATCACCACGGGCATCAGGTAGTGCACCACGAAATTAACCCAGGGCAGCAGGGAACCGAGATCCTCCCCGGCCAGAAGAGCACCGAACACCAGGCCTACCACGGCCATGGCGATCGTGGCCGTGCCGCGCGTGACGTCGTCAGCCTCGCTGGGCCGCTTCCGGACCAGGACCCTGTACCCGCTGATCAGCAGCACAAGTGCTGCGAAGATGTTGGACAGGTTGGTGAAGTAGGAAAAGAAATTCCAGACGTCGTACCCCAAGCCAACATGAACCGTCAGCTGCGCACCAACAGCCACCAAGGTCAAAAGGCCAAAGAAGAAGCGTCCCCCAACAAGCACATTCCGCTTTGTCATGGACCAGTCCTTGGCGTGGGCTGGCAGGACTGGTCCGGGCCGTACTGGAACCATTCCGGCAACGCGGCTGTAAAGGCTTCCCGCACGGCCGGCGTGTTGGAAACAGTCCAGTCAACGCGGCCCTTGACCTCGATTTCCTGCTTGTCCCATTCGAACCAGTTGATCATCTTCAGCAAGGGGAGCTGCTGATGGGTTGCAGGGCTGAAGACCTGGTTCCACCAGGCCTCCTTGATGGCCAGTTCCTGTTCCCCTCCGGCCGACGGAGCGAAGAGCGCCGCCGTTTCAGGGATGGCTACCGGCTTGCCGTGCTGGACGCCGTAGACGTTGTAGAAATCGGGCAGCAGGGTGTCGTCGCCGTTGGCGCCGGAATAGGTTCCCGTGAGCTGCTGCGTGAATTTGTTGGGCTCAGGGAGTTCGTTCTCACCCCAGGGATATTTGTTGCCCCAGTGGTACAGCGACATGCCCACCCAGTCCACGGCCTCATCACCCGGGTAATAGGGCGAATACGCGTCATCGTTCATCGTCAGTGCGCCGTCACTGTTGGTGTCCAAGGCGGCGAATTCCGGCGTCCCCGGCTTGGCCTCGAACTGGCCCCCGGCGAAGGGGTAACCGCCGCCGTAGTTGGGTGCCCACATCATGGCTGAACCGGGCGCGTCCCTATGTACTGCGTTGGCCAGAGTCTGAAACGCGGCCACGTATTTTTGGGGCTGCTGCGACCACGCGTACCAGGAGCCGTTCATCTCGTGCGCGAACCGGACGATGACCGGGACGCCCTCCTTGTTGAACCGCGCCAAGTCCTTGGCCAAGGCCGTGGCTGTGTCATCGGTGACGGCGTTCAAGCCCTGGGCAGGCTCAAGTGTCAGGAGCATCATGCGGCCATCTGCATGGATCTGCTCAACGGCCTTCTGGAGGTCTTCTTCATCCTTGGGTGTCAACGGAAAGCCGGTAAACGAAACACTGACGGCGGGTTTGTGGCCCAGGTCTTTGGCGAATGTCGCCAAGGACTTGGAATGGTAATCCAGATTGACGCCAAACAACGTCCCGTTCGCCGGGGCCAGTTCGCTTCGCGGAGTGACTTCGCAGGCCGCGGCCGACGGCGTTGCAGCTGCCTCCCGCTGGGACAGTGAGTTGGCGAAGTTAACCCCGGCTATACCGAGTACCGCCAGGCCAATCACCGCCGGCAACGTGAACGCCCTCAACAGCTCGGCGCGGTTCTCCTTGCGGGACGCGCTGTCTTCCACTGGTTGCTCCCCCAAAAACAAACACCGAGCCTTCCTGAGCTGCGCTTTCGTCCTATCCTAGGGATCCGCGGTCCGCAGCTCAATCATGATGCCTGAGTAATCAGCAACTCCAACGCCTCTGCCAAGTGGCCCACCTCGCGCACAGAGAAGCCCTCGGGAATCACACCTGCCCCCGCCGGGCTTGCCGGAACGATCGCGTGGGTGAATCCGAGACGGTGTGCCTCCTGGATGCGCTGGTTGATTCCGGGAACAGGACGGACCTCGCCGGCCAGCCCGACTTCGCCGAAAGCGATGAGTCTCTGGGGGAGAGCCTTCCGCGACTTCGCCGAGGCAACAGCCAACGCCACCGCCAGGTCAGTGGCCGGTTCCGTCAGCTTCACCCCGCCCACGGTGGCAACGTAGGAGTCATCCTTGTGCAGCATGCACCCGGCCCGCTGTTGAAGGACCGCCAGCAGCATGGCCACCCGTGAGCTCTCCAGCCCACTGGTTGCGCGCCGGGGCTGGGAATTGGGGCTCTCCGCAAGCAGCGATTGCACCTCGGCGAGCAGGGGGCGCCGGCCCTCCATGGTCACCGTGATGCACGTGCCGGACACCGGTTCACGCGTGCGCGACACGAAAAGGCCGCTTGGGTCCGCCAGGCCTTCAATGCCGGACTCGTTGAGGTCGAAGCAGCCGACATCGTCCGTGGCACCATAGCGGTTTTTGACCGCCCGCAGCAGGCGAAGGCGGGAGTGCCGCTCGCCTTCGAACTGGCACACCACGTCCACCAGGTGCTCCAGCAGGCGTGGCCCGGCAATGGTGCCTTCCTTGGTCACGTGGCCCACCAAAAGGGTTGTCATGTTTCGTCGTTTGGCAGCGGCGATGATCGAGGCAGCTACCTCACGTACCTGTGACACACCGCCCGCGCTGCCCTCCACTTCTGCACTGCTGAGCGTTTGGACGGAGTCGACAATGAGCAGCTTCGGCTCAAGCTTTTCCACTTGGCCAAGGGCCTGTCCCAGATCCGTCTCAGCTGAAAGGTAAAGGGTGTGCGCGACGGCGTCGATCCGTTCGGCACGCAGCTTCACCTGCGCGGCGGACTCCTCGCCGGTGACGTACAGGACGTCCTGGCCTGTGCGCGCGAACTTTGCTGCGACATCCAGCAGGAGCGTGGACTTTCCGACGCCGGGTTCCCCGGCCAAGAGGATGACAGCGCCGGGCACGAGCCCTCCACCGAGTACGCGGTCGAGTTCGTCCACCCCTGTAGGCAGGAACGCGGCGGTTGTCCCATCTACCTCAGCGATACGGCGGGCCGGTTCCAGGACGGTGGCGGCCGCCGTCGTACGTGCCACTGTGGCGCCGTATTCCTCAACGGTTCCCCACGCCTGGCATTCGCCGCAGCGGCCCACCCACTTGATGGCCGTCCAGCCGCATTCGGCGCACTTGTAGGCGGGGGTCTTTGATGCGCGGGAAGTCTTTGAAGCCATGGGTCCAAGCGTAGTGGCGGGGGCCGACACTATTGGCCCAGGGGGAGCTACAGCGGTGGGAGGACGGTCCGTGCCTCTTCCGGTTCCATCCCGCTGGCCTCCAGCAGGTCCACCATGAGCGGGCGGAACAGCATGACCACGGTCTCGCCCTCGAGCCGTTGGACGTCGAGCATCTTCGGGTGGAGCCGGGCGGCGATGTCACTGAGGTCGTTCCGGGCACGCCGCAGATGGACCCGGCGGGTACCCTCGCTTTGTTCGGCGAGCCCGATGGTCATCTCGTCGATTGCGGCCGCGGTTTCCTGCAGGACCTCGGAAATGCTGTCGATCGCTTCATCGGAGAGTGCCGCGTGGTTGATGGCGCTGGTCAGGCGTCGCGCGAACACGCGGCTGTTGCGCAAGGCCAGATCGATGTACTCCAACGAATGTTCCAGGCTTGCCAGTTCATCGCGATGCCTCCGGTGCGCGGGAGCAAGTGTGGCTACCTCGCCGGAAGCACGCAGGGTCTGCCGCATCCTGTCCACCAACGGTTGGCAATTGCGGCCGCGGATCAGGGCGTGCCAGGCCATGGTGGAATCGCTCTCGATCATGGCCTTGGCGCATTCCCGCAACACTTCGGCGAGCTCGTGCAGGATCTGTTGGACGTCCTTGCGCGGCTCCCTGCGCGGATCCTTGGGCACCAGGATGGTCACCAGCAGCGCACACACGCCACCCACCACAGCATCAATGCTTCGCGTGAACGGCCCGCCGGCCGGAGCCGGAAGCAGCACCACCAACAACGACTGCAGCCCCAGTTGGGTGGTGAAGATGGTGCCGCTGTCCAGGAACCTGGCCAACAGGATGGAGAAAAGAAGAACGACGGCGGCCTGCCAGATCCCAGCGCCCAGCCAGTGGAGCAGCAAGTCGCCAACAACGATCCCGAGGGTGCAGCCAAGGCCCACCTCGATCACCCGGCGCAGGCGGGGGTCCCGGGAGAAGCCCAAGGCAATCAGGGACGACGTGGCAGCAAACAGGGGACCCTGGTGGCCCAGCACGTATTCGGCAAAGGCGTAGGCACCAACGGCGCACACTGTCATTTGGATGGCCGGTGTCAACGAATTCCGGCTGCGAACCAAGCCGGTCCGGACCCTGGCGCGCAGAAACCTCTTGCTTGCAGAAAATCCCTTCGCGGCAGCCATGTGCTCCAGTCTATTTGTCCTGGCATCCGCAACGACGGCAACCCGGGCGACGCTCAAGGTGGCGCGCGCCACATCACCCAATGGTCCGCCGTCGTTCATCTCCTGTTCACCTTCCACCACAGGTCCCGTTACCTGCGCTCCTTACCTTCAGTAAAGGAACAAAAAGGTCCACAGCTCGCGCACGCCGAAATCTCCGTTCGGCCCGCATCGAAGAATCCCTGGAAGGGGCACATCCAAGTGAAGGCAACTCACTTCGGCCGCAACGCGGCAATCGCGGTCATCGCAGCCGGCGCTCTCGCGCTCACTGCTTGCGGTTCAGACAACGCAACGGGCACTCCGGCCGGCACCCAGTCGGCAGCCTCCGGAACCAAGGTCACCGGCACCCTGACCGGCATTGGCGCCTCCTCCACCGGCGCAGCCATGGATGCCTGGAAGGCCGGCTTCGCCACCGCAAACCAGGGCGCCACCGTGCAGTACTCCCCGGACGGCTCCGGCGCAGGCCGCAAGGCGATCATCGACGGCTCGGCACAGTTCGCCGGCTCGGACGCCTACCTGAAGGACGACGAGCTTGCTGCCTCCAAGGCCAAGTGCGGCCCCGAGGGTGCCATCAACCTCCCCGTCTACATCTCCCCGATCGCCGTCGCCTTCAACATTCCCAACGTCAAGGAACTGAAGCTCGACGCCGCTACGGTCGCCAAACTCTTCCGCGGCGAAATCGCCAACTGGAACGACCCCGCAATCGCCGCCCTCAACGCAGGCGTTACGCTCCCGGACCTCAAGGTCACCCCGGTCAACCGCTCTGACGACTCCGGCACCACCAGCAACTTCACCGACTACCTGGCAGCTGCAGCTCCCGAGGTCTGGACCGACAAGGCTGCCGGCGTCTGGCCCGCATCCCTGAAGGGGGAAAACGCCAAGGGCACCTCCGGCGTCGTCAAGACCGTCACCGACACCCCCGGTGCCGTGACCTACGCTGACGACTCCGCTGTTTCCGGCAAGCTCGGTACCGCTTCCATCAAGGTTGGCGAAGAGTTCGTCAAGATCTCCGCGGACGCTGCCGCCAAGGCTGTCGAAGCCGGCAAGCCCGTTGACGGCCGCGCCGCCAACGACGTCGCCATCAAGCTGGACCGCAAGACCACCGCAGCGGGCGCCTACCCCGTAGTCCTCGTTTCGTACCACGTTGTCTGCACCACCTACGAGACCAAGGCTGTTGCCGACCTGGTCAAGGCCTTCGAAACCTACGTCGTTTCCGACGAAGGACAGAAGACCGCAGCTGACGCCGCGAAGTCCGCACCGCTCTCCAAGACGCTGCAGGACAAGGCCAAGGCCGCTATCGAAACCATCAAGGCCAAGGCCTAAGGTTTCCCGGCGGGTTTGCTGAACCCGGCTGAACACTGAAGTTCCCTGTCCCGCACTCCGGTGGCCACCGCGGCACCGGACCGGGGCAGGGAACTTAGCCATGTAAGACCAGTTCACTCCAGACTGAAGGATCGTGAAGTGACCACCAACTCCCTGACAACCTCCCAAGGCGCAGGACGCGCCGGGGACAAGGTTTTCTCCGGGGCCGCCATGGCCGCAGGGTGCCTGATTCTCGCGGTTCTCTTCGGAGTCGCGTTGTTCCTTGTGGTGCAGGCGATCCCTGCGTTGACCGCACCTCCCGAGAGCATCCAGGGCGGCCACGGCTTCTTCGCCTACATCGCCCCGATCGTGGTGGGAACGCTCATCGCCGCCGTGATCGCCCTCGTCATCGCCACTCCGGTAGCGATCGGCGTGGCCCTGTTCATCTCGCACTACGCCCCACGCCGGCTCGCTTCCGGCCTCGGCTACGTGGTGGACCTCCTCGCAGCCATCCCCTCCGTTGTCTACGGTGCATGGGGTGCGGCCTTCCTGGCCAAGGAAATCTCTCCCGCGTATGACTGGCTGGCCAACAACCTCGGCTGGATCCCGATCTTCGCAGGTCCGGCTTCCGCTACCGGCAAGACCATCCTCACCGCAGGCATCGTCCTGTCCGTCATGGTCCTCCCCATCATCACCTCCCTGTCCCGCGAAATCTTCCTGCAGACCCCCAAGCTGCACGAAGAAGCCGCGCTCGCACTCGGAGCAACCCGCTGGGAAATGATCAAGATGGCCGTGCTGCCCTTCGGTCGCCCGGGCATCGTCAGCGCGATCATGCTGGGCCTCGGCCGCGCACTGGGAGAGACCATGGCCGTTGCCCTGGTGCTGTCCTCCGGCGTCCTGACCGCCAGCCTTATCCAGTCCGGCAACCAGACCATCGCCGCCGAGATCGCCCTGAACTTCCCCGAAGCCAGCGGCCTCAAGGTCAACACCCTGATCGCGGCCGGCCTGGTGCTGTTCGTCATCACCCTGGGCGTGAACATGATCGCCCGCTGGATCATCACCCGGCACAAAGAATTCTCGGGAGCCAACTAAATGACCGCCACAGCAGTCCGTAAACGCTCCGCGCTCACCAAGGGCCAGCTGCCCAAGTCCGCGCCCTACATTGTGCTGGCCGTCGCGCTCGTCGTGGGTGCGGCCATCCTGGCGCTGATCGGGTTTAACGCCTTCGGCTGGGGCCTGGTCTCCGCGATCCTGTTCGCAGTGGGCCTCGTTTCCTGGAGCGGAGCCGTTGAAGGTGCCCGTAAAGCCAAGGACCGGCTCGCGACCTGCCTGGTTGTCGGTGCTTTCCTGATCGCGCTCCTGCCGCTGATTTCGGTGATCTGGACCGTGCTGGTCAACGGCATCCCGGGCCTCATCACTCCCGGCTTCCTGGGCACCTCCATGAACGGTGTTACGGGCGCCTTCGACAACAAAGCAGCGGAAGACGGTGCGCCCGTCCTTGGCGGTATCTACCACGCCCTGCTTGGCACCATCCAGATCACGCTTCTTGCCACGGTCATTTCCGTGCCTGTGGGCCTGTTGACCTCCATCTACCTGGTGGAATACGGCAACGACCGTCCGCTGGCCCGCGCCATCACGTTCTTCGTGGATGTCATGACAGGCATCCCGTCGATCGTGGCCGGCCTCTTCGCGGCAGCGTTCTTCTTCGCCATCGTCGGCCCCGGCACCAAGACCGGTGCGGTAGCCGCCGTCGCGCTTTCCGTGTTGATGATCCCGGTGGTGGTCCGTTCCAGCGAGGAAATGCTGAAGATCGTCCCGAACGAACTTCGCGAGGCTTCCTATGCGCTGGGCGTCCGTAAATGGCGCACCATCACCAAGGTGGTCATTCCGACGGCGATCTCCGGTATTGCCTCGGGCGTCACCTTGGCGATCGCACGCGTTATCGGCGAGACCGCGCCGATCCTGGTGACCGCAGGCTTTGCCACCACCATCAACAACAATGTGTTTGGCGGTTGGATGGCCTCGCTGCCCACGTTCATTTACACGCAGATCCTCAACCCGACGTCGCCGTCCAACCCTGGTCCCTCGGACCAGCGTGCATGGGGCGCCGCGCTGGTGCTGATCATCCTGGTGATGCTCCTGAACCTCGGAGCCCGCCTCATCGCCCGCATCTTCGCTCCGAAAACCGGACGCTAGCCGGGCCTGGCCCTTCAGGCCACGTTTACACTTCCAGAACCCCCAAGGAACAAAGGAACACCATGTCTAAGCGCATCGACGTCAAAGACCTGAATGTCTACTACGGCAATTTCCTGGCCGTTGAGGACGTCAACATCAACATCGAAGCCAAGTCCGTCACGGCCTTCATCGGCCCGTCCGGTTGCGGCAAGTCCACTTTCCTTCGCACGCTGAACCGCATGCACGAGGTCCTTCCCGGCGCACGCGTCGAGGGCGAGGTCCTGCTGGACGGGGACAACCTGTACGGCCCCGGTGTTGACCCGGTCACCGTCCGCACCCAGGTGGGCATGGTTTTCCAGCGGCCCAACCCGTTCCCCACCATGTCCATCCGCGACAACGTGCTGGCCGGCGTGAAGCTGAACAACAAGAAGATCTCCAAGGGCGCAGCAGATGCGCTGGTGGAGAAGTCCCTGGTGGGCGCCAACCTGTGGAACGAGGTCAAGGACCGCCTGGACAAGCCCGGTTCCGGCCTCTCCGGCGGCCAGCAGCAGCGCCTCTGCATCGCCCGTGCCATCGCCGTTGAACCCCAGGTGATCCTCATGGACGAGCCCTGCTCCGCGCTGGACCCCATCTCCACACTGGCCGTTGAGGACCTCATCAACGAGCTCAAGGACCAGTACACCGTGGTGATCGTGACCCACAACATGCAGCAGGCCGCCCGCGTTTCGGACAAGACCGCGTTCTTCAACATCGCCGGCACCGGCAAGCCCGGCAAGCTGATCGAGTTCGCTGACACCACCAGCATCTTCAACAACCCGGCCCAGAAGGCCACGGAAGACTACGTCTCCGGGCGCTTCGGATAAGCGGGAGGTAGGGTTCCGGCTTCTATGGGGGGAGCCGGCACATGACGACGGCGGCCGTCGCCTTGGGGGTACGGCCGCCGTCGTTTTTTCTTGCCCTAGTTGGGCAGTTTAGCGAGGGGGGAGAACGCCAACTCGAGAATGAAGGCGACGACGGCGGTCACCACCGGGGTTGCCACCCACAGCAGGAGGATCCTCCGCACCAGCCGGCGGTTGACGGTGTGGAAGCGCTGGTTGATCCCCGAACCGAGGACGGACGCCGTCAAGGTGTGGGTGGTGGAGAGCGGCAGCTGGAAGCCGATCGCACCGATGAAGAGCATGACGGACGTGAGGGTCTGGGCCACGAATCCACGCAGGGGATCTATCCGGATGAGCTTATGGCCCAGGGTGTGCGAGATCCTCCAGCCGCCCAACATCGTTCCCGCGGTGAGCATGACGGCCGTGAGCAGCAGGATCCACAGCGGCACGTTGTCCCCGCCTGACAACCCCGCGGCCACCATTGCCAGGAGAATGACCGCTGCTGTGCGCTGCCCGTCCTGGAGTCCGTGGCCGAAGGCGACTGCTGCGGTGGAGACGGCTTGTGCGCGCCGGAAACGCCTGTTCACCACATTGGGTTGCGTATAGCGGGCAGCCCAGGTGACCGGCCACACGAGCAGGTAGGCCGCCCCGAAGGCTACCAACGGGGACAGCACCAGGGGCAGGACCACTTGGGTCAGCACGACGCCGTCCACCCCGCCGATCGAGCTTTCGCCCACCAGGATGCTTGCGCTGCCGGCGCCAATCAGCCCGCCCACCAGCGAGTTCGTTGAGGACAGGGGAACGCCCTTCCACCACGCGTAGATTCCCCACAAGATAGAGGCTGCCAGCGCTGAAGCGAGCATGGTCAGGCCGCCGGGGCCCGCAGGCAACGTGATCCACGATTGCGTGAAGGCGAGGATGAAGGTGCCGCTCAACATGGCGCCCACAAAGTTGAAGATTGCCGCCAAAAGCACGGCGATGGATGGCGTGAGGGCGCGGGTCCGGGTGGACAGGGCCACCGCGTTGGAGACATCGCGGAAACCGTTGAGGAACGCGAACCCTGAGGCGAGCCCCACCACAAGGACAAGGAAGACGATGGTCACGTCAGGATTCCTTGACGATGATGCTGCCTACCTGGGTGGCGACCTTCCGCATGTCCTTGGTTACTTCCACCAGCTGGTTGGCGATGTCCCGGTGCCGTGCGTACTGCGCCGATTTCATGTCCTTGAGCATCTCGGCAACCCAGATCCGGTGGGTCCGTTCCGCGCGCTTGGCCAGGCGGAGGATCTCGATCCAGTAGTCCTCCAGCTCATCCAGGTCCTCGAGCTTCCGCATGGCGTCCACGGTGAGCTCGGCCTGGCGGCTGATGATTTCCAATTGGTCTGCGGCGCGCTTGGGCAGCCGGTCCAGCTTGTAGAGGGATACCAGGTCGCCCGCGGCGTCGAGCTTTTCCATTGCCTCGTTGAGGTGGCGGGAAAGGGTGTACATGTCCTCGCGGGGGAGTGGATTCACGAAGCTGGTGCGCATGTGTGTCAGGAGGGCGAAGTGCAGGTCCAGGGATTTGGACTCGTGCTCGTGCAGTTCTTCAGCGAGGCGCTGGTGCTCGCTGGCCTGGGCTCCGAGGATCTCTGAGAGCGTCCCGGTGGCGGCCACGATGACACCGGCCATCTGCGCGAGCAGTGCGAGTCCGGCGGGTTCCTGGGGGAAAAGGCGCAGCTTCATGTCGCTTCCGGGCTGGGGACGGATAGGGCGGCGGACGGCTTGACTTGACGCAGCCCGTTTCGTCCCCAACTTTACCGGTCCGGCGCGCCTGCATGGTGAGCGCCCCGGCCCCGAAGGGCAGAGCTCCCCATCGCCGCACCCTTTCATCCATGCAAGACTTGGCGCGTCAATGAATTTATCCACTCAATGGGGGAACCGTGCGCATCAACAACACTGTGAAGATCACCAGCCTCGTGGCGGCGGGGCTGCTCGCCTTGACCGCCTGTGGGGCTACTGCCACCAGCACGACGTCGGGTGGTTCCGAACCGTCGTCGTCCCCCTCTTCGGCGGCTTCAGCGTCGCCGTCTTCCTCGGCCTCCGCCTCGGCGGGTTCCGACGGGGCTGCAGCGTCCTCGGGCTCGTACAAGGCGGCCGCTTGGGCGCTTCCGATCACGGACAAGGGCGACAAGCTTGGCAGCATGAAGGGCGACAGCTTCAGCGTCGACATCTACCAGGTGGCCACGGACGTAGCGTCCAAGGACAGCATGTTCCTGGACAAGGAAACCAAGGAAAACCTGCTCAAGAAGGGTGCGCCGATCGTCTACGTGAACTACGTGGTCACCAACACATCATCCGCTGACATCCCCTTGAGCCACTCGCTGGTCACTCCCAGTGCCAAGTACTCGGACTGGAAGTACCTCGGTGGCATGCCGTCCGACTCCAGCAGCGATGGCTTCAAGAAGTACGGACTGAGCAGCTCCGGCATGAAGCTCAAGGAAAAGGACCCGTTCGTATTGAAGCCGGGCGAATCCTTCAACATCGCCGAGAACTTCGGCTACACGCCCGGCAAGGAAGCTGAAATTTCGGCCACCATGACTCCTGCGGCGGCGGACGGAAAGCTGGATCACGACAAGAAGGAACAGGCCAAAACCACGGTCACCCTGAAGTAGTTCGGCGCGTTTGCCCGGGTCCGGCCAAGTGCTGGCCCGGGCATTCTGCATCCGGGCATAAAAATGGTGCCGAACCGGATACGCCTCTCGGCGGTAGGCCGCTCGAAGCGGCTATATGTTGAAGCCCGGGGGTTTCGCGGTTCGACACCAGTTTTAGTTTTCACCGTTGGGCGGGCTAAGTCAACATTGACAGTCCGAGCCCGACGTGGGTACGTTTCGCCACTGCTGCTGCCTAGTCGAGCTCACCCAGGCGCCATGCATTGGCCGCATGCTCAAGGTCCTCGGCCGTTTTGACGAGCTGGTGCGAATTGCGCGTGAGCTTGCTGGCGTGGCCTTCGTTGCTGTGCTCTGCGCCGTCGGCGAGGGTCGCCTGGCCGAGCGCCACCACGCGGCAGAAAGCGGCGGAACGTTCCAGCGCGACGTCGAACTCGCCGTCGAACGCGCCGGACAAAATGGCGTCAGCCATGGTCTTCATTTCGTCTGCGCCAGGCGGCTCCGCGGCGCCCGCTACGACGTTGGAAACCTGCGCGGTGTCGCGTCCGGCCCGGAAGTAGACGGAGATCCGCTCCGGGTTTTGGATGGTGGCGGCGCGAAGGGCGTAGAGCCGCCACAGCGCGCCGGGGAGGCTTCGCGCCGGGCTCTCGGCCCACATCTCTGCGATAGCCTCGAGGCCCTGCTCGTCCGCGAGCTTAACCAAGCGGCGGGTTACTTTGGGGTCGTCGCTGTCGCGTCCGCGCTTGACCAGCGCCTGGGCAGCGAGATGCGCAGCCTCGGAAACCCGCGCGGGGTCGGCGCCACCAGCGAACGGTTCAAAATCGATGGGCGCGAAGGGCTTCGGCTTGTGATGCCGGTTTGCTCCGCCGTACGCTCGCGGTTCTGGCTGTTCGCTCATGAGTTCACCGTACTCCTGTGCTCTGGCGGGGTCGAGTAACGGTTGCCTGGACGCACGACGGCGCCCGTCACCTTGAGTTCCTCGTCTGCCTTGACGTTGGGGTACAGTATTCATGGCTGTTTCTACAGCTGGAGGGGCCTTTAGCTCAGTTGGTAGAGCATCGGACTTTTAATCCGTGGGTCGTGGGTTCGATCCCCACAGGGCCCACCCTCCAAGACAGGCCGGAGACGTAGAGTCTCCGGCCTGTTTGTTTGCCTCAAGAGCTCTCGGTAATTCGTCAGTCCGGCCGGACAACGGTGTGCTCAGGGAACCAGTGCGGGACCGGGTGTGCGGGTGGCGATGATCGACGCGTGGGGGCGCGCGTCTGGGTCTTTCCTGAAGTTTGAGCTGGTTACCAGGAATCCGGCTCTGTCGAGGCGCTTTCCCATCTCCGCGACGGGCCAGAAGTACGCGGGCGCCACCGCGTGCGGGAAGTCTTCGACAGCGTCGCCTTCGAAGAAGCCCAGCAGGAGACTGCCTCCGGGTGCAAGGCACCGGGCGAACTCCGCCAACACGGTGGGGATGTCGTCCGGGCTCGTGTGGATCAGGGAGTACCAGGCAAGGATGCCCGCCAAAGACTGGTCCGGGACCTGAAGTTGTTCCAGCGACCCCACACGGAATGCGGTGTTTGGATAGTGCTGCCTGGCGGATTCGATAAATTCCGGGACGATGTCCACTCCCTCCGCGTCAACCCTAAGGGCATGAAGGAAGTGGGTCCATTGCCCGGGCCCGCACCCAGCGTCGATCACTTTGCCGTCGAGCCCGTGAGCCCAGGCCGCAATCAACGCCTGATCAGCGGGATGGGTGTTGTCGATGGTCCCGAAAAGCTCGGTGTACTCCTTGGCGCGTGCACCATAGGCTGCTCTGACGGTTCCGCGTGACATGGGCACAGCCTATCGAGGCCCTCACCTGCGCTAACGTAGTGTGCCGCGAGGGCAGGCAATTAGGCGATCTGCTGCGTTCCGTCGTGGAACATGGGAAATGCGGAGATGGGTGTGACCGTGGCGGTCGGGCCGGGCTCCGGTTCCTGCGCCGTGGCTGCCCCGACAGGTTCGTCAACGGTCACGATCTCCATGGATTCCATGTCCAGCAGCCGTCGGCTCCCGGTCTCATCCTGAAGCCAGAAGAGCTCGGTTCCGGCCACCGTCTTGACCACGGTTCCCCGGTGGTAGAGGCGGCCGTTGTGCCAGGCCTCGATGTACTCGCCTGCGTTAAGTGCGTGGCCTTCTTCGGCAGTTCCAGGCATTGCGCCGAAGGCCTGGGCCAGGCTGGCCTGCGTCTTCAACGCCTGGAAAAGGTCCCTGTTCGCGATAGTCATGTGCGCTCCCTTCAACTGTCGCCGTCCGTATGCCCCCAGCCTTACGCATCTTTGTTGCAGGCGCGTTGCAAGGGGATGAGCGATGTGTGACGGGCCCACCGAACCGTGCCGGCCGCCGTCGAACCTGCCGGGCAGGCAGTCCGCGCTGCGGGCCGTTAGTGTTTTAGGCATGAACGTGATCCCCGCCGAAGTGGTTACCCCTGCCATCCTGATCGACGTCGATGTCCTTGACCGGAACATAGAGCGCATGGCGTCGAGCATGCTCAGCCGGGGGCTGCGGCTTCGCCCGCACGTGAAGACGCACAAGACCCTGGAGATCGCTCGGAAGCAGTTGGCCGCCGGGGCTGAGGGGATCACGGTCGCCACCATCGGCGAGGCCGAGGTCTTCGCGGCGGACGGGGTGAAGGACATCTTCATCGCCTACCCGCTCTGGGTGGACGCGCCACGCGCTGAACGCCTGAGGGCGCTCGCGGCCTCATGCCGGATCGCTGTGGGCGTGGATTCTGCGGAAAGCGCGACGGCGATGGGTCGCCAGATGGGCGCGGACGCGGGGCGGATTGAGGTGCTGGTTGAAATCGACAGTGGGCATCACCGCAGCGGCGTGCTCCCTGACGAAGCAGCGGACGTAGCCCGGGCCGCTGCTGGAGCGGGCCTGACGGTGGCGGGCGTGTTCACGTTCCCTGGCCACAGCTACAAACCGGGAATGCCCACCGGGGCCGCGAGCAACGAAAACGATGCACTGGGCCGGGCCGCGACGGCGTTGACCGAGGCGGGCTTCGAGGTGACCACCATCAGCGGGGGATCAACGCCGACGGCGCTCATCGCCGGGGAAACGGTGGCGACGGAGCTCCGCCCCGGCGTCTACGTGTTCGGCGACGCGCAGCAACTGGAACTGGAACGCTGCAAATGGGAGGAAATCGCCCTGACGGTAGCCGCCACCGTCGTCAGTCGGCACGAAGCCACGGGTGGAAACGTGCGACGCGTTGTGGTGGATGCCGGCAGCAAAATCCTGGGCAGCGACCGCCCGGACTGGGCCACCGGGTACGCTCGGCTGCCTGAATATCCGGAAGCGAAGGTCACCGCACTTTCGGAGCATCACGCCACGGTTGTGTGGCCGGATTCTGCCGAACTCCCTGCGCTGGGTACCAGGCTTCGGGTCATCCCAAACCATGTGTGCCTTGCCATGAACCTGGTGGATGAGGTCACCGTGGTCCGCAATGGAACGGTGGTGGACACCTGGAGTGTGGCAGCCCGCGGGCGAAACAACTAGGCCACAGCCGGAATACCCTGGACCAGCGTGTGGAATTCGCGGTTGTGGTAGACCAACGGAGCGGAACTGGAAGCATTGGACCTGATATCCAGGACCTCCGCGGCCAGGAGCACGGAACTGCCCAGGGCTGCCCGGTGGACGATTTCGCAGCGCAGCGACCATTGGGTCTCCCTGAGCAGGGGCTCACCCGTAGGCAGCACTTCCCAGTCCATGCTTTCTGTGAAACGTGGAGCTGCCGGGTCGGCAAAAGTCCGGACGAGGTCCAACTGGTCGGCGCTTACCAGGTGCACCACGATCGTCTGGGCTGCCGCAATGACGGAAGCGGATCGCCCGCTGGTGACAGAGAACGCCAGGGTCGGCGGATCGACCGCAACCGATGCCACCGATGATGCAGTGAGGCCTACCGCGCCGTCGGGTCCGGTAGCCGTAACTATTGCAACGCCTGCCGGATGGCCTCGGAACGCACTCTTGAAGAGCTCGCTGACTCGCGGGGATGGCACGGGTAGGGAACCGCTCATTCAAACACCTCTGGGAACTGGCCGGGATGGCGCTGGATTTTGTGCGCGCACCGGAACTGATGCTAGGACCTCAACTTAAGTTGAGGTCAATTCCTGTGGATTCGACCAGCGGGTGAGACCATTTGGTAACCTGACCGAAACCTACGCTCCCTAGGCTGGTTTCAACTTCATAGCCCATGCCCAGTTCCAGGAGAGCCGATGCATCTTTTGCCCCGTGAGCAAGAGAAACTCATGATCGTAGTGGCCGCCGACCTTGCCCGGCGCCGCCAAGGACGCGGGCTCAAGCTCAACTATCCCGAAGCTGTGGCGATCATCAGCTACGAGCTCATCGAAGGCGCCCGGGACGGCAAGACCGTAGCTGAGCTCATGAGCTACGGCACTACCCTTCTCCGCCGGGAAGACGTGATGGAAGGCGTGCCGGAAATGATCCACGACGTCCAGATCGAGGCCACCTTCCCTGACGGCACCAAACTCGTCACCGTGCACAACCCCATCCGATAGGCGGCCCTCATGATCCCCGGTGAATACAGGCTCCAGCCAGGCTCCATTGCGTGCAACAGCGGCCGCGAGGCAATCGCCGTCGAAGTCGTGAACCGTGGCGACAGGCCCGTCCAAGTTGGTTCGCACTACCACTTTGCCGAGGCGAACAGCGCCCTGGAATTCGACCGCAAAGCCGCCTACGGTCGCCGCCTGGACATTCCAGCAGGCACGGCGGCGCGCTTCGAACCGGGCGACAGGAAGACTGTCCAGCTGATTGAGATCGCCGGGTCCCGCGAAGTCTTCGGCCTCAGCAACGCAGTCAACGGAAAGCTCGACGGCGGAACCGGGGTTGACGGGTCAGCCCGCCCGGGCGTCGCAGCGGAAAGGGACCACCAGTGAGCTTCGAAATTCCCCGCCGGCAGTATGCCGAGCTTTACGGTCCGACGACGGGCGACGCCATCCGTTTGGCCGACACTGAACTGTTCCTGGAAATCGAGAAGGACTACACAGTCCACGGCGAAGAGGTGGTGTTCGGCGGCGGCAAAGTGATCCGCGATGGCATGGGCCAAAACGGCCAACTGACCCGCGCGGACGACGTCCCGGACACCGTCATCACCAACGTCGTCGTCCTGGACTACACCGGCATCTACAAGGCAGATGTTGCCCTCAAGGACGGGCACATCTTCAAGATCGGCAAAGCCGGCAACCCGCAGATCACCGACGGCGTGGACATCGTGATCGGTGCCAGCACGGAGATCATCGCCGGCGAGCGGAAGATCCTCACTGCCGGCGGCATCGACACCCACATCCACTTCATTTCCCCGGAGCAAGTTCCCACGGCCCTGTGCAACGGCATCACGACGATGGTGGGCGGGGGCACCGGTCCGGCTGAGGGGACCAAGGCCACCACCATCACGCCCGGCGCCTGGCACATCTCGCGGATGCTTCAGGCCGTCGAGGGGCTTCCGGTCAACATCGGCCTGTTCGGCAAGGGCCACGCGTCCGCCGTCGAGCCCCTCGCCGAGCAGATCCGCGCAGGCGCCGTCGGGCTCAAAGTCCATGAGGACTGGGGATCCACTACGTCGTCCATAGATATGTCCCTGCGTGTGGCCGATGAATATGACGTCCAGGTGGCCATCCACACCGACACCCTGAACGAGTGCGGCTTCGTGGAAGACACCATCGCGGCAATCGACGGCCGTGTCATCCACACTTTCCATACCGAAGGCGCCGGGGGAGGGCATGCGCCGGACATCATCAAGATTGCCGGATTGCCCAACGTGCTGCCGGCCTCCACGAACCCCACGCTCCCGTACACGGAGAACACCATCGAAGAGCACCTGGACATGCTCATGGTCTGCCACCACCTCAACCCGGACATTCCCGAAGACGTGGCCTTCGCCGATTCCCGCATCCGTGCGGAAACGATCGCCGCCGAAGACGTGCTCCACGACCTCGGTGTTTTCGCGATCACCTCATCCGACTCCCAGGCCATGGGACGGGTGGGAGAAGTCGTGACCCGCACGTGGCAGGTAGCCGACGCCATGAAACGCCAGCGTGGCGTCCTCAAGGACCCCAGCGGAACCACCCACGGATCCGCCGAGTCGGACAATTTCCGGCTCAAGCGCTACGTCGCCAAATACACGATCAACCCCGCCATCGCCCAGGGCATGGCCGACGTGATCGGATCGGTGGAAGAGGGCAAGTTCGCGGACCTGGTGCTGTGGGACCCGGCCTTCTTCGGCGTCAAACCAGAGCTGGTCATCAAGGGTGGGCAGATCGCCTATGCACTCATGGGCGACTCCAATGGTTCCATTCCGACCCCGCAGCCCCGCACCATGCGGCCCATGTTCGCTACCTACGGCAAAGCACTCCAGCAAACGTCCATCACGTTCCTCTCCAAGGCCGCGATCGACGCCGGCGTGCCGGACGAGCTCGGCCTGGAACGCATCATCAAACCCGTTTCCGGGATCCGCAACCTCACCAAAGCGGACCTGAAGCACAACGGCGAAACCCCGGACATCGCCGTCGACCCCGAAACGTACCAAGTGACGGTCGACGGCGAAGAAGTCACCTCCCAGCCGTCCGACGTGCTGCCCATGGCGCAGCGCTACTTCCTCTTCTAGGACATCCGTGATCATCGAAAGAATCCTCGGCAACCTGCACGAACAACCGCTGGACACCTACGCCGGCCACCACAAGGAAAAGGTGGTGCTGCCCAGCTCGCTCCTGGTCAAACGCATCCAGCGCGTCACTACCGATCACGGCAAGGAACTTGGCATCCGCCTCCCCTCCGGAAGCGGCGATCTCCGCGACGGCGACATCCTGGCCATCGAAGACTCCAACCTGATTGTCATCTCCGTGCTGCCCACCGACGTTCTGGTGATCGCGCCCCGGAGCATCCATGAGATGGGAGTGGTGGCACATTCACTCGGCAACCGGCATCTGCAGGCGCAGTTCTTTGATGCGTCGTCCGAGTACGGGGCCGAAGTCATGGTGTGCCAGTATGACCACACCGTCGAAGACTATGTGAAGAGCGTCGGCGTCCCCTACGACAGGCAAGAGCGGGTCATGCCGGTGCCGTTCCGCCATGCTGAGCACTCGCACTAGCTATCAGCTGGCTCTTCAACAGCTGACTGACTCGGCGCTGCCCACGGGGGCGTTTGCCCATTCTTTGGGGTTTGAGGGCTACATTGAGCGCGGCCTTGTGGGTGATGAGCGCTCATTTGGCGTTTGGTTGCGGGCCTTTGTGGGGCAGCAGTTGAGTTATTCCGATGGGTTGGCTATCCGATTCCTTTACGAAGGGGTGGATGTTGGATTGTTGGACCGCGTGTTGTCCGGGCAGTTGCTGGCCCGGGAGGTGCGGGAGGCTTCCCTGAAAATGGGCGGCCGCCTGCTGGAGATCGGCGGTGAGGTGTTCCCATCCACGGAGTTGGAGGCCTACAGGGAGTTGGTCCGCGGCGGCCGCGCATCGGGGCACCAGCCGTTGGCCTTTGGGGTGATTGCCCGGTCGCTGGGGGTACCCTTCGAGGAGGCGCTGTCAGCCTACCTCTTTGCCACTGTCACGTCCCTGACGCAGAACGCGGTGCGCGCCATACCGCTCGGGCAGAACGCCGGGCAGCGGGTACTTCGGGACGCGCACGACGCCGTCGCTACCGCCATCAACGTTGTAGCACAGCTGTGCTGGGACGACTTTGGGGCCGTAAGCCCCGGACTTGAAATTTCACAAATGCGGCACGAACGGCAACGTGCCCGCATGTTCATGAGCTAACTGATGCAAAGGACAGAAGACATGACAGAACCCATCAGGATCGGTGTAGGCGGACCCGTCGGAGCAGGCAAAACCCAACTGGTCGAACGCATCACCCGGCACATGAGCGGCGACATCTCCATGGCTGCCATCACCAACGACATCTACACCATCGAAGACGCCAAAATCCTCGCCGCCAACGGCATCCTCCCCGAAGACCGGATCATCGGCGTCGAGACCGGCGGATGCCCGCACACCGCCATCCGCGAAGACACCTCCATGAACACCGCGGCCATCGAAGAACTGAAGGCACGCCACCCCGACCTGCAGGTTATCTTCGTAGAGTCCGGCGGCGACAACCTGTCCGCCACCTTCAGCCCCGAACTCGTGGACTTCTCCATCTACATCATCGACGTCGCCCAGGGTGAGAAGATCCCCCGCAAAGCCGGGCAAGGCATGATCAAGTCCGACCTCTTCATCATCAACAAAACAGACCTCGCCCCCCACGTCGGGGCGGACCTGGCCATCATGGAACGGGACTCCAAGGAGTTCCGCGGCAACAAACCGTTCTGCTTCACCAACCTCAAGACCGACGAAGGCCTGGAGGGCGTGCTGAACTGGATCCGCCGCGACGTCCTGATGCTTGATCTGGCGCAGTGAAAGCGACCGTCACCGCTTCGACGGGGATAAGGGGCCGTGCCCGCTTCGCGGTGCCCACCACGCCGCGGCCCCTTATCCCCGCCTCCGCTGACCAAGGCCAGGGAGCGGAACCAGGGCCCGGCGCTGGGGTGGCTGTGGGCGAGGGGGCTGTGCGGGGACGGTTGGAGCTTGGGGTTTGTGTGCGCGGGGGGCGGTCCGTTGCTGCGCGGCAGTTCCATGAGGGGGCTTTGCGGGTGCTTCGGGCGCATTACCTGGATCAGAGTGGGCAGGTTTGTTATGTCATGGTCAATCCGGGTGGGGCGTATCTGGGGGCGGATTTGTTCCTTGTCGACGTGGAGGTGGAAGACGGGGCCGACCTTCTGCTGACCACGCAGTCGGCCACGAAGATTTACCGGACTCCGGGGTCCTTTGCTGAGCAGCGGATGAACATCAGGCTGGGGGAGGGCGCTCGGTTGGAGCTGGTGCCCGACCAGTTGATCGCCTACCGGGAGGCGAGCTACCGGCAGAATTCGCGCATCAGTCTCCACCCGTCGTCGAGCCTTGTCATGGCGGAGGTCGTCACACCGGGATGGTCGCCGGACGGTGCTGCCTTCAAGTATGAAGAGGTGCGGTTGCGCAACGAGATCTGGATCGAGGACGACGCCGGGCCGGCATTGTTGGCGCTGGACAACCTTTTGATCCGCCCGCCTGTAAACGACGTCAGTGGGATGGGGTTCATGGAGGGTTTCAGTCATCTGGGCTCGTTGGTGGTGGTGGACCCACGGGTGGGCCAGGAACTTGCTGACGAACTGAGCCACTTGGCTAGTGACTTTGACGCCTATACGGGTGTTTCCTTGACGCAGACCCTTGCCGGGAGCACCGGGCTTGTGCTGCGATCGTTGTCGAACGGCACTGGGGAACTCAACAATTTACTGGGTGCCTGCACCAGCGTTCTGCGGGAACGTTGGTTCGGCCAGGCGCCTTTGAACCTGAGGAAGTACTGATGACCGCGCTGACTGAGTTCGCCACCATGTACCGGGAGCGCGAGAACCTTTCCCTGCGGACCCGATTGCTGTTCACCTTCGGTGCCGTAGCCGCGTTGCATGCCGCCGCCGTCGTTCTTCTGCTCGCCGGCGCCGCCGGTGGTGCCCAACCGTTGGCGCTGGGTCTGGTGGTCACCGCCTACGTGGCGGGCATTAAGCACAGTTACGACTGGGACCATATCGCCGCGATCGACAATTCCACCCGGAAGTTCGTCGCCCAGCATAAGGACCCCGTGAGCGTGGGTTTCGCGTTCAGCCTGGGCCATAGCTCGGTGGTGGTGCTGGCCGGATTGCTGGTGGTGGCGGGAGCCACGCTGGTGGGGCAGTTCATGGAGGACGGCACCACAGGCAACAAGGTCCTGGGCTTGATCGGGAGCGGCGTCTCGGGGCTGTTTCTGCTGGCGATGGGCCTCTTCAACGGCTCGGCGTTCCTACGCGCCACCAAGCTGTACCGGGACGTGCAAGCCGGCGGCGAGGTCCGCCACGAAGACCTCGAAGCCAAAGGCTTCGTCGCCAGGCTCCTGGCCAAACCACTGTCCAAGGTGGAGCGGCCACGAAACATATATGTGATCGGTTTCCTGTTCGGGCTGGGCTTCGATACCGCCACCACCATCGGGCTGCTGGTGATAACCACGACGGCGTCACTCGCCGGAGTATCGCCGCTCGCCTTGATGGCGCTGCCGCTTGCGTTCACCGCAGCCATGACCCTGTGCGATTCCGCCAACGGCGTGGCCATGATGAAGATGTATAAATCAGCGATCAACAACCCGCAGCGCAAGCTGGGCTTCAACGCCCTGATTACAGGTATCTCGGCTGTGTCGGCCCTGTTCATCTCAGTAATCACGCTGGGCGGGTTCGCGAATGCCGCGTTTGGGCTGGAGGACCCACTGACCTCCTGGCTCGGCGAAGTGGACCTCGGGGACGCTGGCCTGATCCTCGTGGCATTGTTCGCGTTGGTGTGGGCTGTGTCCGCGTGGCGGGGACGGGTTGCCCGCAAGGGTTAGGAAGCCGCCACCGCGTTGAACAACGCTGTGGTGTCCACGCCAAGGTCCGGGGTGTCCAGGACGTTCGTCAGGAACACCGCGCAGCGATCCTGCTCAGGGAACATCCACCACTCCGTTCCTGACCAACCGGGGTGGCCGTAGATCCCCCGTGCGATCAACTCGGACTCGTTGGCCGGCAATTGGAATCCCAGACCGGTGTGGCGAAGAGGTTTGGGCCGGGTGGTGATGTGTGAAAGCTCCGTGGTTCGAGGCCGGCGCATGGCTGCCAGGGTGGCTGGTTGGACGGCCTCGCCGGAATCCCTGAGCAACTCCGTGCCGAGGTTGAGCAGGTCCGTGGCTGTTCCAAAGAGCCCCGCTCCCGGGTGCCTTTGCTGGAACATGGCCTCGGCGTTCAGTCCCTCCGCCTCGGTTCCGTGCACCGTATGTGGGTTGCAGTCCGTGCTGAAAGTGAGGCCGCTTGCGCCGGTGTCGGCTGCCAGGGACAGGACCTGCTCCTCAAACGGACGCCCATCAGCCCACTCGGCCATGGCTGCTGCACCCTCGAAAGCGATGTTGCAGTACTGGACCAAGGATCCCGCGTAAAAGGTTTGCCCCGCCGAGGTGAGGGCGTCGCGGAGGGGGACACCGTCGTCGAGCTCCGGGTCGGTGATCCCGGACCGGTGACTGAGCAGGTGCTCCAGCGTTACGGTGTCGGTACGGCCGGCGCCGAAACCCGGCACCGCCGTCGAGAGCGCGTTGCCCAGCGACAGCTTTCCCGACTCGACCTGGCGCATGACGGCCAGGGCACTGATGGGCTTTGAGACGGAGAACAGCGCGAAGTGGTCCTCGACGGTCGCTTGCCGGCCGCCGTCGGACCCGAATGCTACGACGTCCTCAATACCGTTGCTGGACGCGATCCCCAGAACCGCAAGTGGCACGCGGCCGAGGTCTACCTGCTGACGCGCCCACTCAACTGACGCTCCTGTTTTCACCATGACTCGAAACTATCGCAGGGATCACGGCAAAAACTTTTCCGCCGCGTGTAACCGTGGCGGCCCGGCCGGAAACTAACCAAGTATCCTGCAGGTCCGGGTTCTATATTCAGGGGGAAATCGTGCTTTCCGAGCGCGAATTGGCATTCATCGCCATTCACAAAGACAGCTATCCGTCCGTCTACAAGTTCGTTTGCCGACGCGTTGAATCGTCGCATGTGGCGGAGGAGATAGCAGCGGATGTATTCCGCGTCGTGTGGCAAAAATGGGTGGACGACTCACGCCCGGACCTCGCCTACTTGTTGACCATTGCCCGCAACCTGGTGGGCAACGCGTACCGCAGCCGCGACAGGCGGCAGGCGCTGCAGGAGAAATTGCGCACGACGGCGGTCCAGCGGTTTGGCGACAACTCGGAAAACGTCGCGGTACAAGAAGCGATGGACCGCCTTCGCGAGAAGGACCGTGACATATTGCAGCTGGCCTACTGGGACGATCTGGGAATCGCAGACATCGCCGCTGTGCTTCAGTGCAGCGAATCGGCAGCGAAAGTCCGTCTCCACCGGGCACGCGCGGCCTTCCGGAAGCAGATGCCTGCAGGGGCCGACCCGACTACAGAGAAGATGGGGGTCTGAAGACAATGGATCCGATCAAGAACCAAATTTCAGCTATCGACCCGCTCACTATCGATCCAGTGACGGAACCGAACGGCGAAGAAGCCCTGCACAAGATCCTGTCGGGGTCCACTGTGTACAGCGACAGCAGCCCACTGGCCGGGGTCACGTCCCTGGAAAGCCGACGGCGGCGGAAGGCCCAGATCGCCGGCGGGCTCCTGCTCGGCGCAGCCGCCGTCACCGCAGGGGTGCTTGTCGCCGCGAACTTCGGGACCGTGACTTCAACCCCGGCGCCCGCGAACACGGTGACGTCGACGGAGGCGACCCCCACGCCCAGCCCATCCGCAACGCCAACTCCTACGGCGACGCCGTCCGCAACGCCCACGGCAAGCCCGACTCCCACAACCACCCAGGCGCCGACCCCCACCGTGCCTGCTGCGCCCACGACCGCTCCGGTGGTCCCGCCGGTGCAGGTTCCCACCAGCCAGACCTTCACCTTCCCGGACGGCCACCTGTCCTTCACGTACCCGGTGGGCTGGAGTGTCCGGCCGGAACAGGGGCCGTACATTGGTGAAGCTGAGAAGTCCGGATCGGTGATGGCGAACGTGTTGGATTCGGCGGGAACTGAAGTGGCGCGTGTGTACAACGGCACCTACGGGGATGGCACTGCCGGCCTCGTCGATCGGACCGTTTTGGACCGGGCGGTGGTTCCCGGGGTCCCGGACACAACGGGAAACAGGGTGGAATTCGGATTTACCGTCAACCAAATAATGAACATTGACTATGACTCCGTTAAGGACGGGGGCATTCCAAAGGCCAGCGGCCCCTCGGACTCGCCGCCCTTCTACGTCATGGATGTGCGTCTAGCCTCCGAGATGAAATCCGGGGAATCCAGTTCGGGCACCAACCAGGTGAAGGTACCCAACGGGGTCATGAACGCGTACGTGGTCTTTGACCCGGCGAAGCAGCCGGCTTTCGCTTCCCCCGAAGCCGCGAAGGCCTGGATGAAGACCACTCAGTACGCCCAACTCAAGGCGCTGCTCCTGAGCCTGAGCTACAAGTAGCAGGGGGCCGCGCAGAGTTCCTGTGCAAAAGCACTGTGCCGCTGGAGAACGTTATTCATTTGTCCATAACGATCATCGCTTGAGTTTCATAGGGTTGAGGAGATCTGCTTCACAAAATCCCCCGAACTACCCAAGGATGAGTTTCAACGATGAAGAGCATCGCCCTCCTGCGCGAACGAGCCACCCGCGTCATGCCTACTGGTTCCCACTGCCCGGCGTCGGGCCTGTGGAGCCCGGACTCCGACCCGGAAGCAGTCCAGGTTTTCGCGGAAGGCAGTGTTCTCCCGTCCTACCAGGGCACGCCCACGGTTTGGCGGCGGCGATCCACGGCTGAAGTCCCGGCATGACCAGCACCATCCTGAACAGGCCCGCCGAATACCGCCACGTCCCGTCGGCGGAATGGTCTGAGCTCAGCGCCGGTGATCCCGTGTGGATTTACGATGTCGCGTGGGGCGCAGGGGTCGGTCGGGTGGACGACGTTTCCAAGCACCAGGAGTTGCTCTGGGTCGTCCTCGAACCGACGGGCCGCAAGCTCATCTGCGGGACGGACGACGTAGAGGTCTGGTCCGCCTGAAAACTCGCCGAGATGGCACATGATGACAATGTCTGAGCGGATGATTGTCATCAAGTGCCATCTCGGCGTCAGTTAACCCGCCGGGACAAGGACGCTGGGAGAACCCGTCTCCACCCGGCCCACCGGGCCACCCGGCAGTCCCGTTTCCGGGTGGAGCCTGAAGCTCACGACGTCGTCGGAACCTTCGTTCGCGACGTACAGCCAGCCTTCGCGGACCAAGTGGTGGCGCGGCCATTCGCCACCACACGGCGCGTCCGCCAGGGGTTCGATTTCGGTGCCATCCTCGGAGACCGCAAGTACGCAGATGCGGTTGGTTCCGCGGACACCAACGTAGGCGAAGCGGCCGTCCGGAGACAGGGCGATTTCAGCTCCCGCGTCGCCCTCCTGCGCACCGTTGGTGCTTGCCGGAACCATCGCAGTCAGCTCGTACGTGCCATCGGGCTGCATTCGGAGTGCGGCCACTTCCACCGAGTATTCCGTATCCACGAACACTGTGCCGCTGTGGTGGCGGGCCATGTGCCGGGGGCCGGATCCTTCCGGCAGGACCACCTGGTGGTCGATCACCAGTCCCTCGCCCGCCGCGTACTTCCAGATGCGCACCAGGTCATGTCCCAGGTCCGTGGTCATGACCCGGCCATCGGGAAGCATCAGGCTCGAATGGGCGCGGCTGGGCCGGCCCGGCTCCGGAGCCACTGCGGTGTGGGGATCGACGGCGGCTTCCGCACTGGTGCGCGAGGTGATGGCGCCGTCGTCGTCCAGTTCGTACAGGATGACCTGGCCGTCGCCCCAACAGGTGGCCACGATGAAACGGCCTTGAGGATCCGCGGCGACGTGGCACGTGGCCTCGCCCGCGGGCCATGGTTCCCCGAAAGCCTCCAGCTCAGCGGCGCCCGTCCTGCGATAGGCCTGCACGGTCTTGCCCTCCTCCGCCACGGCATAGAGCACCGGGAGCGTGGGGTGCAGCGCAAGGAACGACGGTGAGTTTGCCTCGATGGCCAGACCGACCGAGGTTAGTTGCCCGTTGTCATCGGCGGAAAGGGCTGTGATGCCCTTCCCGTTTCCGTTCCTGTCGGCAGTGTAGGAGCCGGTCCAGATGAGTGTTTCTGCTGTTTCCATGGTCAGTGCCCCTGAACGTCCGAGTCGACGCCCGCGTCCGGGCCGGCGTCGAGTGTTTGCAGTTTGCTGAGGTCATCCTGGTCCAGCTCGAAGTCGAACACCTCCAGGTTCTCCTTCATCCGTTCCGGGTTGGCGGTCTTGGGAATGGCAACCAGCCCCTGCTGCACGTGCCAGCGGAGCACAATCTGGCCCGGGGTCTTTCCGTGCTTGTCGCCAACCGCGGCCATGACGGGGGCGTTCAACAGCTCGCTGCTGGCCCCCAATGGACTGTAGGACTCGGTGATGATCCCGTGGCGTTCGTTGAAAGCCCGTGCGGCGGGCCGGGGAATGGAAGGGCTGACCTGGATCTGGTTAACGGCGGGAACCACGTCCGTTTCCCGGAAAAGGCGGTCCAGGTGCGCGGGCTTGAAGTTGGAAACGCCGATGGAGCGTGCTTTGCCGGACGCCCGGAGTTCCTCGAAGGTCTTCCACGTGGAGACGAATTCGTCGCGGCGGGGGAGCGGCCAGTGAATGAGGAGCAGGTCCACGTAGTCCAACCCGAGGCGTTCCAACGAGCCGTCCAGACCAGCAACGGCCTTGCCGGAACCTTGGAATTCCCCGTCCAGTTTGGTGGTGATGAAGAGGTCCCCGCGGTCCACCCCGCAGGCCCGGATGCCGTTGCCCACGCCCTTCTCGTTGCCATACTTAACGGCGGTGTCGATATGGCGATAGCCGCGGGTTACAGCCTCTGTAACGGCATCCGCCACCTGTGCGTCATTCAGGGGCCACGTGCCCAGTCCCAGTTGGGGAATCTTGTTGCCGTCGTTGAGCTCGATGAGCGGGGCAAATGTCATGGCCGTCTGTTCCTTTCATAGAGCCTCATGGAGCCGATCGCTGAGCTCCATGTAGTCCTCGTTCACCACTTGAAGCTCAGGATGCTGATCATGCCACGCCACGATCTCCCCTGCACCGTCCGCGAAGGGAATTGTTGCCCGGTAGTCCGGAACCAGGGCCTTGATCTTGGAGTTGTCGAAAACCACGGAGTGGGAGCGGTCGCCCAGCAGGTTGGGCCCCAGCTCCGGGCTGTGGGCGGCTATGGTTTCGGAGGATACGTGAAACAACTCGGGCTCCGGAACCCCGGCCGCCCGTGCAAACAAGCGGTAGATCTGGTTCCACGGCAGGTACTCGTCCGAGGTAATGGTGTAGCTTTCACCAACAGCCTGTGGCCGTCCAAGGAGGCCCACGAAGGCCTTGGCGAAATCGCGGCTGTGGGTCACAGTCCACAGCGAAGTGCCATCACCATGGACCATGACCGGCATCCCCGCACGCATACGGTGGATATCCGTCCAGCCACCCACCATGGCAATTTTGGTCCGGTCGTAGGTATGCGATGGCCGAACCACCGTCAGCGGGAAGTCCTGCTCGCGGTACGCCTCGAACAGGACTTCCTCGCACGCGATCTTGTCCCGCGCGTACTGCCAGAACGGGTTCTTCAAGGGCGTCGATTCCCTGATGGGCAGTGTGGTGGGCGGCTTCTGGTACGCCGAAGCGGAACTGATGAACACGTACTGCCCCGTCCGGCCGCGGAACATCTCCACGCCGGCAAGCGCCTGATCCGGGGTGTAGGAGATAAAGTCCGCAACGGCGTCGAACTCCCTCCCCTGAAGTACCTCACGCACAGCCTGGGAATCGCGGATGTCGGCATGCAGCACCTCAGCGCCATTAGGGACCGGCCGCCCGGCTGACCGTCCCCTGTTGAGGATGGTCAGCCGGTGGCCCAGCGCGACGGCGCGTTCAGCCGCCGACGCACTGATGACCCCGGTCCCACCGATGAACAGGATGTTCCGCGGTGCGACCGTATCCGCAGCCATTGCGAGGCTGTTTGGGAGGGGGCTGCTCACCAGGCGTAGTCCTCAGGGGCAGGACGGTGGCCCGGGAAGATGTCATCGAGGCGCTTGAGCGCGTCCTCGTTCAGGGTGACATCCAGTGCCCGGATGGCGGCGTCCAGCTGTTCCTGCGTGCGGGGCCCCACGATCGGTGCCGTCACGGCCGGCTGATGGAGCAACTAGGCCAGTGCTACGTCGCCGGGCGCGTGGCCGAGCTCGTCCGCGAAATCCTCGTACTGGCGGATCTGGTCCTCATGCTTCTTGAGGGTTTCAAGGGCCCTGCCTTCCGTGCGGCGCACACCCTGCTCTTCCTTCTTCAGCACGCCGCCCAGCAGGCCACCCTGCAACGGTGACCAGGGGATCAGGCCAAGGCCATACTGCTGTGCGGCCGGGATGACCTCCAGTTCAAGTTCGCGCTTGAACAGGTTGTAGATGGACTGCTCACTGACCAGTCCGGTGTAGTTCCGCCGACGCGCGGCCTCTTGCGCCTGGGCGATGTGCCAGCCCGCGAAGTTGCTGCTGCCCGAGTAGAGGATCTTGCCCTGCTGGACCCCGACTTCGATCGCCTGCCAGATCTCGTCCCAGGGCGTATCGCGGTCGATGTGGTGGAACTGGTAGATGTCAATGTAGTCCGTCTGCAGCCGTTTCAGGCTGGCATCCAGGGCCCGCCGGATGTTCAGTGCAGACAACTTGGACTCGTTGGGGCGGTCCGTCATGGTGCCGTAGAGCTTGGTGGCCAGGACGGTCCGTTCGCGGCGCTCGCCGCCCTTCGCGAACCAGCGGCCAATGATTTCCTCGGTCCAGCCGCGGTGCTCGGCTCCGCCGTAGACATTCGCGGTGTCAAAGAAGTTGATGCCGGAATCCAGTGCGGAATCCATGATCGAGTGGGCGGTCGCTTCGTCGGTTTGCGGACCGAAGTTCATGGTGCCCAGGCAGAGACGTGAAACTTTCAGGCCGGAGCGGCCCAAGTGGGTGTACTGCATAGCTGCGGGGTCCTTTTGTCTGGTTGCGTGGCTACATCTGGGTGAAAGCGGCGACGGCGGGATCGGAGCCGATGCGGGCGCCCGCCTCCAGTGCGGTGATTGCTGCCAATTCCGATTCGGTCAGGGTGAGGTCTGCCGCGCCGAAGTTCTCGCGCATGCGGGTGGAGTCAGCGGACTTGGGGATCACGATGGTCCCTTGAGCCAGGTGCCAGGCCAGGATCACCTGGGCAGGAGTGGTGTCGTGCGCCGCCGCCACCAACGCCACCTGCTCGGCGTTCAGGTCCTTGCCCTGTCCCAGCGGACTGTAAGCCTCGACGGCGATGGTCAGATCGCGGCACTTGTTCGCCAGATCACCCTGCTGATACGTGGGGTGGAGTTCGATTTGGTTGACGGCAGGCACCACCTCTGTTTCCCGAAGGAGGGTGTCCAGATGGTCGGAGAGGAAGTTCGAGACGCCTATCGCCCGGATCTGCTTGTCCTGATACAGCTTCTCCATCTCTTTCCATGCCTGCGTGTAAAGCCCCTGTGACGGGACGGGCCAGTGGATCAGGTAGAGGTCTATGACCTCCAGGCCCAGCGCGTCCCTGCTGCGCTGGAACGCGTCATAAGCCTCGCCCTGCTCGCCGTTGCGGAGCTTGGTGGTGATGAAAAGTTCCTCGCGGGGAATTCCGGAGGCCGCGACGGCAGCGCCGACTCCGGCCTCGTTGCGGTACGCGGCCGCGGTGTCGATGTGCCGGTAGCCGGCCTCCAATGCATCTTCCACCACCTTCTGCGTTTCATCCGCAGGCACTTGGAACACGCCGAATCCCAGCTGTGGGATGGTGACGCCGTTGTTCAATGTCAGCTCTGGCATGACGGTCTCCTTCGACTGGATGGTTTGGTGGTGATACTCCAGAAAGCGTTTTCGGGGCTCAGTACTGAGCCTATGCAGTTTTAGGGGCGGAGTCAGCAATCCTGCCTGATCCTGTTTTTCCTAGGTCTGGTAGTCCTACCCAAAATGGTGGTCTTTCAAGCACCCGGAACGGCAGAATGGACGGATGGGTCAAAGCGCGGAGTTCGGTAAATTTCTCAAAGTCATGCGTGCCCGCCTCTCGCCGGACGACGCCGGAACGGACGAGTCGGGCGGTTCCCGCCGCGTCCCCGGGCTCCGCCGCGAGGAGGTCGCCAGGCTCTCGGGCGTCAGCACCGACTACTACACGCGGCTGGAACAGGGCCGCAACATCCACCCCTCCAAGGCGGTCCTGGAGTCAGTCGCGCGGGCCCTCCGCCTTGATGCGGGGGAGCAAGCGCACATGATGGACCTGCTGGAACACTGTGCCAGTTCCTCCGGCAACCCCGGCCCCGTGCAAAAGGTGCGTCCGGCGCTGCGGCAACTCCTGGACGCCGTTGGAGATGTCCCTGCAATGCTGCTGGGCAGGCGGGCGGATGTCCTGGCAGCCAACCGGATGGCGCACCTGCTTTTCACCGACTTCTCCGCGCTGCCCGCACCCGAACGCAACCTGACGCGGTGGATCATCCTGGATCCAGCAGCGGGGAGCCTGTTCAGGGACTGGAAAACGGTAGCCGCCGAAGCCGTCGGAGCTCTGCGGATGGACGTTGGCAGGCATCCCAACGATCCCCAAACCAACCAGCTGGTGGGCGAACTTGCCGTGCACAGCGAACACTTCCGCCAATGGTGGGCCGGTCACCGCGTGGCCACCAGGTCCGCCGGCACCGTCCGGCTGCACCACCCCGTGGTGGGGGACCTGGAACTGAACTTTGAAACCCTCAGTCTCCCGGACGACCCCGACCAGTTGCTGAGGGTGTATTCGGCGAAGGCGGGCTCGCCGTCGTCGGACGCTTTGACGTTGCTCAACTTCGGCGACGTGGGCGCCGAAGCCCCTGTGCCCGAAACCTCCCGCCCAGATGGCAGTTAATGACAATCCGGAGCCCCGGAACTGTCATTAACTGCCATCTCGCGGGCTAATCAGCGCTCCAGGCGGAAACCAAGCTTGATGGTGACCTGCCAGTCGGCCACTGCGCCGTCCTCGAGGTGACCGCGGATCTCCTTGACCTCAAACCAGTCCAGGTTGCGCAGGGTCTGGGACGCGGTGGCGATGCCGTTCTTGATCGCGTCGTCAACGCCTTCGCTGGAAGTTCCTACAATTTCGGAAACGCTATATGTGTGGCCAGCCATGGTGCTCCTCATCGTCGTTCCTGAATCTTGAATCCGGCCCGCCAGGCAGGCCGTCCAAGCAGACTAGCCCACTGGCCTCCGGGCGGCCAGAGCCTGCCGGGCTTAGCTTTCGCGCCAGTCGTTGCTGGTAATGTGCGATCCCGCCTGCGGTCCCATCTGCAGCATTCCGCCGTCCACAGGCCACGATGCACCATTGACGTAACTGGCCGCCGGGGACGCCAGGAACGCGATGACTGCGGCGATCTCCCTGGCATCTCCTGGCCGTCCCAGCGGTACTCCGGGCCGTTCCTCGTGCTTCGGGTCCTGGTCGGTTTGCCCCGTCATGGGGGTCGCAATTTCGCCCGGTGCCACGTTGTTCGCTGTAATCCCATGCTCGGCCAGCTCCAAGGCCATGGTTTTGATCAGCCCACCCAGACCATGCTTGGAGGCGTCATAGGCGGAGGCCCCCACCCGGGGTTGGAACTCGTGCACGCTGGTCACCGCGATGATCCGTCCGCCGCGACCAGCCTTGACCATGTGTTTCGCCGCAGTCTGCATGGCAACGAACGCGCCGTTGAGGTTGGTGTCCAGGGTGGACATCCAGGTGTCATAGTCGAGCTCCAGGAACTTGGTGCCGTCGCCGGTGCCGGAGTTGTTGACGAAGACGTCGACGCCGCCGAGTTCATCGGCCAGCTTCCCGATGGCGGCTGCCGTTCCGCGGATGTCCGTGGTGTCCAACTGTTGGACGACGGCTTTGCGGCCCAGTGCGCGGACTTCCTCCGCGGTTTCGTCGGCCCCCTGCTGGTCCGAATGCCAGGTAATCCCTACATCCATGCCGGCCTGGGCCAAAGCCACCGCGGTAGCCCGTCCGATGCCTGAATCCGATCCCGTGACGATGGCGGTCTGCGGGGAAAATGGTGCGTCGCTCATGGTCCTGCCCTTCGGTCGTGTGATCGTTCCGATGACCTATCCCTACCCGGACCAGCCGCGCCGTAAACACCGTATGCCTGTACTTGCCCCGGCGGATGAGGATGGAGTGTAGATTTCTTGCAGCAGTACCCAGTAAATCCCCTGAATCAGGAGTACTCATGTCAGAAGTAATTGTGGTCGGCGTCGATAACAGCGAAACGGCCAAGCGGGCGGCAGTGGCAGCAGCGAAGCTCGCCACCGCGCTCGGTGCGGAACTGCACGTGATCAGCGGTTTCTCCGATGACCGCATTGAGGAATTCGGCAGCGGGAGCGACCGCATCACTGTCTCTTCCGCGGACTCGGCAGAATACGTTGCCCGGAAGGTCTCCGAAGAGTTGGACATTCCCGCCGGTAACGTCAAGTACTTTGCTGCCCGCGGCACTCCGGCCAACGCCCTGATCAACTACGCCGAGACCAACAGCGCCTCGCTGATCGTGGTGGGAAACAAGCGCATGAAGGGCTTGGGACGCGTCCTGGGCAGCATCGCCAACAGCGTGGCACACGGTGCTCCGTGCGATGTCTACATCGTGAACACGGACGTGGACGCATAAGCCCGAATTGAGGTGACAGAGGCCGTTGTGGATGCCCGCAACGGCCTCTGCTGCTACACCCCGGTACTTAGTGCCCTTGGAATGCCTCCGCCAGCCACCACGAGCCGCCGTCTGAGGCGATCTTTGCGTCGATGACCAGTGGCCGGTCCTGGGTCCCGGCTGCGTAGGCTGCGATCCAAGGGCGCACGGCGTCCAGGTCCGCTTCGGTCCTGACAGTGACTCCGTGAGCCCCGAATCCGCGGGCAATCGCGGCAATGTCGGTGTCCGGGAACACCACGCTGGACAGGTCCTCCGGCGAATGGTTCGACGCGAAGTGGTGCACTTCGGCCCCATAGGCGGCATCGTTATAGACGATGCACACCAGCGGCAGCTTCATCCGGACTGCTGTCTCCAGCTCGCTGATGCCCATCAGGAAACCGCCATCTCCGGCACCCAGGACAGGCAGGCGGTCCGGTTGGGCAACAGCCGCGCCGATCGCCGTGTACAGCCCCAGCCCGATGGCTTGGAACGCTTGCGTGAAGCAGAAACCAAACTCGTCCGGCATCGCCAGGTACTGGCTGGGATAACCCATGAAGTTTCCGGAGTCCACGGCCACGACCCGCTCTGTTGGGAGCATGGAATCGAGTTCGCGGGTCAGCACGCGCGGATCAATGGACGTGGCGGTGGAGAGGTCTTCGGTGGCGACATCGCGCCACCGCGCACCCTGTTTGATGGCCAAGGCGTTGGCTTCGGTGCGGTATTTTTCGGCCGGCTCGGGATGTGCTTGCTTGAGCGCCGCCAGGGCGTCGGAGGCAGTGAGCGCGGAATCGCCCAGTACTCCCAGCGTGATGGGCCGGTTGGCGCCCAGCGCAGCATCTTCGACGTCGACCTGCACCACTTTCGCATCGGCAGAGATCAACCTCCCATGGCGCATCGTCCACATGTTCAGCGCGCAACCCCAGCCCACGATCAGATCCGCGCCGCTGATCAGCTCTGCTGTCAGCGGCGAAGAGAACCCACCCGAAATTCCCAGGTTGTGCGGGTCGCCGTTGAACAGGCCGTTGGCTACCGCCGACGTCGCCACCAACGCGCCAGCATGCCGGGCCAACTCCAGGAGTTCCTCCCGGGCGCCGCGCCCACCACGTCCGGCAACAAAGACCGGGCGTTCCGCCGCGGCGATCAGCCCCGCCAGTTGTTCAACTCCGGCGGCGTCCGGCCGCACCTTCAGCGGTTGAGGCACGACGACGGCATTCACCTCGTCTCCGGCGGCTCCACTTTGGATGTCCAGCGGCAAGCTCAGGACCACCGTGCGGCGCTCATTCACAGCAGTGCGGAAAGCCCGGACGGTGTCCGCGACGGCGGTGGCGGGGGAGTGGATCCGTTCCGCGACTGCCCCGACGCTGCGGGCCAGGGCATCCTGGTCGATCTTGAAGTTCGATCGGATCGCGGCGGCCTGGGTATCTGCCGTGAGCACGATCATGGGGGTGCGGCTCTTGGCCGCCTCGCCAACGCCGGTGATGGCGTTCGTGAGGCCACAGCCCTGGTGCGTCGTCACCACGCCAACCTTGCCCGACATTCGCGTGTAGGCGTCCGCCATGGTTGCCGCGCCGCCCTCGTGCCTGGCTGCAGTGAACGGGACTCCGGCCTCCATGAGCGAGCTGGTCACATCGAAATTGCCGCTGCCCACTACTCCAAAGACATGCCCGACGCCGAGCTTCGCCAGCGTCCGCCCAACGAGCGTGGAAACCCTCACCTGCTCACTCATGCACGCTCCACCAAGGCGTACACGCGGCTCGGGCTGCCTGTGCCGCCGACGATCGGCAGCGGGGCAACAACCATGGTGGCCCCCGTGACCGGCAGGCGATCCACGTTGCGAAGGGACGTTACCCCGTACTTGTCTGCTCCGAGGAGGAACGAGTGGACCGGGAACATCGGATCCAGTGCACCCGCCTGACCTGCGTCGATGCCCACCGTCTCCACCCCGAATCCACTGAGTGAGGCATTGCCGGCCAGCCACTTGGCACCTGCCGCAGAGACCCCCGGAGTGTGCGGTCCGGCGTCGTCCGCGTTGACGAAAGCCGCAGCGTCGGCGCCCCGGGCCGACCATCCGGTGCGGAAGACGATCCAGCAGTTCTCCGGGAACGCGCCATGCTCTTCCTGCCACTGCTCGAAGTGTTCAGGTTCCAGCAGGAAATCGGGGTTAGCAGCGACCTCCGCTGTCTTGTCGATCACCGCGATAGGCCCAACCAGGCGGTGGGGTTCGATCTGGTCCACGGATTTACCGTCCTTGCCGGTGATCCAGTGCACGGGAGCATCCAGGTGCGTCCCCGCATGCTCGCCAACGGTGACGTCGTTCCATGCCCAGGCCGGACCGGCGTCGTCGAAATTACTCACTGGCGAGACGGACAGCCCAACCGTATTCGCGAACGGTTGCGGCAGGTTCAGGATGGGGGTTTCGGAGCTGAGCGGGGTGGTGAGGTCGATGATTTCCACCGAGCCATTCGAAAGGGCTGCTGTGAGCCCGGCCAGAACAGACATTGTTCTCCTATCGCTTGCGTGGTTTCAGTGCTTTTTTGATCAATTTTTGTGCCACCAAGTGCCCTGAGCCGCCCGACAGTCCCGGCCCGGGGTGGGTGGACGCTCCAATGTGCCAGAGTCCCTTGACGGTAGTTTGGTGTCCTGCCGCCGCGGGGAAGGGCCGCCACAAAAGGTTCTGGAACAGCTCGGCCGATCCGCCATAGGGGTCGCCCTTGACTGCGTTGGGGTTGGTAGCGGCCAGGTCCGTGGGTGCCAGGACGTCCGAGGCGAGGACGGTGTCACGGGTCCCGGGCGCGAACGGTTCCAGCCGGTCAAGAACACGGTCCAGGTAGGCCTGCTTCAGCTCGTCCGTCCAGCCTTCTTCCACGGACAGTTCCCCGGCCGCGTCGCCCACGGGACTGAATGGCACTTCCTGAAGTTGCAGCCACAGCGTCGCCTTGCCTTCCGGTGCCCGCGACGGATCCAACACGCATTGCTGGCCCACCACCACCGTAGGTTCAGCGGGCAGCAGTCCGGCTTCGGCTTGGGCGCAAGCGATTCCCGTGCTGTCCGAGCCATTGCTGAGATGCACCAAGGGAACCTTGTTCAGGCGCGCGTCCAGCCATTCAACAGGCTTGTCCAGGGCGAGGTGGATCTGCATGGCACCCCGGCCGTTCTGGTACTTCCCAGCCGCCGCGGCAGCAGCGGCGGGTGGCCGGCGGAGGAGCTGCGTGTACAGCGCCTGCGGTGAAACATTCGCCAAGACAGTGTCGGCTGCAACCACGCCATGCGAGGTCCGAACGCCCTTCACCGACCCTGCTCCCACCAGGACCTCTTCTGCCTCAGTACCCAGCATGATCTGCACTCCGTTGTCCTTGAGGAGCGATTCGAAAGCGGCCACGAACCGCGAAGCGCCGCCCTTGACCACCGGAAGCCCGAAGTCGTGCATGCTCATGGCCATCACCGGCAACATGACCCCGCCGGTCGCCTGGTCCGGGCCGAGCCCTGCGTGGAGGAGCCATGGCGACCACAGCTGGTCGGTTTCCCAGCCATCAAAACGGCTGCGGACGTAGTTCCGTCCGCTCATCACCGAGTCCCTGATGAAGGCTTCAGTCCCTGCCAGCCGGCCCCGCCGCAAGGCCCCGAACGCGATCTTCGCGACCTCTTTGAAGGAACGCAGCTCTGCGCCGAAGGCCCCGAAGACCGTGCCGGCATTGCTTCCCAGATCATCCAGCATGGCCAAGTACGCAGCCTGATCCGAGGCGACCTTGAACGCCGAGGCCGTTTCCGCTGGATCCCGCTGCGCGATGACCACGCGATGGGCTCCGGTGGCCGGGTCGACAGCCACGCTGGCCGTCACCTCGCCGGTGGTGTTGCAGTACTCCAGGCCCCTGGCATGCAGTTCCTTGCCCAAGTGTGCGTAAGCTCCGCCTGAGACAAACAGCGGATGCCAGGACGAGAATGTGTCGTGGATGAAACCCGGCAAGGTCCGCTCGGACGAGTCGATGAAACCACCCAGCCGGTCCGAGCGTTCGATGATGCACACGCGCTTCCCGTCCAGGGCAAGTTCGGCCGCGGCGACCAGGGAGTTGATGCCCGAACCAATGATGGCGACGTCAACGGGATCGTTCATACGGAACCGCTCCTTTCAGGAGGTGTCAGAAATCCGGGTGGTTGGCTGTTGCGTGGTACTTGCCGGCATGGAACACCAGGGGAGCGCCGCCGTCGTGGTTGTAACTCTCCACTTCACCCACATAGATGACGTGGTCGCCGGCGTCATGCCGGGAGACGGTCCTGCATTGGAACGTAGCGACGGCACCGTTGAGGAGCGGCACGCCGGCGATGCCCTCGGTGGTTTCCGTCCCCGCGAACTTGTCCGTGGCGGGCGTTGCGAACTGGCGGGACAGGACGTGCTGGTCGCTGGCGAGGATGTTGATGGCGAAGTGCGTGGCATCCTCAAAGTAGCCCAGACTGGGCGCCCGCTTGCTGGGGCACCACAGCACCAGCGGGGGTTCCATGGAGACTGACGTGAAGGAGTTCGCGGTCATGCCTACCTTCCTGCCGTCGGCGGCAACAGTGGTCACCACGGTAACGCCCGTGGCGTACTGGCCCAAGGCGCCCCGGAAATCGCGGAGGTCGAAGGCGGAGGTATCGTCCTCCTTCCGGGCTTGCATGAAGTCTGCGGCGGCCGTGGGGTCGAACCACCAAGGGTAGGAGGTGCGGGGGTCATCGAAGCCGGCCACAATGCTTGCCGCCAGCGCCGGGTGCTCGGCGGCCTCGGCCAGGAGTGTCTTCTGGTGATCCCTGCGTGGCTTGAGGAGATCGTTGGTCCACTCCACCGCCCACTGGCCCCATCCGCGCCAGAACTCATCGAAAGTGCGCTCCATCCATGCGCGGTCAAAGGGCTGCTGGCCCCGGCGGACGATCGAATCAAGGTAGTACTTGGCCGCCAGCGTGGCATTGTTGGAGCCTTGCCCGGTAAGGGGATCGTTGAGCACCACGGCGTCGCCCAGGCCGAACACCAGGTTCCCGTTCCCGAGTTCCCCGACGGCGGACCGCACGGTCGGCGTGATGCGCCCCAGGAGTGTTGCGCCGCTATCGGTCAGCTGCGCGTTGTCAAAGTTTTCGGCTTCATGCGGGAAGTGCTCGCGCAGGATCTGCAGGGAGCGTTCCAGCTGCTCTTCGGGGCTTCCGACGTCGGTCCAGCAGTCCATGGAACCGCCCACCACGCCTTCGAAAACCATCATGCGGCAGGGGCCGGAGACGGTCAGGCCCGGGAACGTAAAGAACTCGCCGACGCCGGGTGCCATGGACATGCGGATGGCGTCACCGGGCGTGTCCGTGCTGTCGGAGGACGTGACGTAGTTCAGGGCCAGGACCCGCTGCGGACGGTCGAAGGGCGACTTTGCCTTGTCCCGCGGAAAGATTTGGCCGATTTCGCCCTTGCCCGTGCTCACAATGACCAGCTCGTAGTCGCGGGCGAGCTCTTCGAGCATGCGCGGGGTGACCTTCTCGATCCGGAAATCGCCACCGGCAGCAACGAACGTCTCAATCCAGAGGGCACTTTTGATCCGCTGGTCGATGGACCGGGCGGGGCCATCAAGGGGCGCCTCCCACTCAATGGGCTGCTCGGCGTCGACGCGCAACCGGATCGAGGTGATACCCGGGACGGCCCCCGACTCATAGAATTCCGTGAGCGCCGTGCCCATCTGCGCTTCGGCGTCGAGGGCCGTGGAGAACATGCACTGGCTGGACATGACCTTGCCCGTGCGGATCTGCGCGGCCGAGCGGTCGGACAGCAGCGTCACCTCATAGCCGTCCCGTTGCAGGCCAAGGGCCAGTTGGGCGCCGGACTCGCCGGCCCCGACGATTGCTATTTTTCGCATGGTTGAATCCTTGCTGGCAGGGGTGTGCTACAAAACTTTGGCGGTGACGAGTTCGGCAAGGTAGCCGGCTGCCTTGTCGGGGTACATGAACCACTCCTGGAATTCCGGTGGATGGTTGAAGCCGTTCGCGAACCGGTGGGCGATGGCGGGTTCCTGGTTGGCCGCGCCCAGAAGCTCCAGGACGTGCGGCGGTGGCGGGGCCAGGAGCGCATTGGTCCAGTGTGCAACGTGCTGGGCGTAATCCCAATAGCGCTCGAACGTGGCCTGCATGAACCCGGCGTCGAACGGACCGCTGTGCTGGACGATGCTGTCCAGGTACGACGCCGCGCACTTGCTGGCGTTGTTGGACCCCTGGCCCGTGATGGGATCGTTGAGAACCACGACGTCGGCCAGGCCCAGTACCTGCCGACCGCTCGGGAGCGTGGCGATCGGGTGCCGGACCGTGGGCGCGAACCGGCCTTGGAGGATGCCGTTGGGATCGGTGAGTTCCGCATCCGTGGCGCGCTCGGCTTCCCACGGCAGGAAAGTCTGCAGGATGTTCTTGGAGTTCGCCAGGTGCTCCTCAGGCGTCACGCCTTTCCACGTGTCCATCGGGCCGCCGGGGACGCCCTCGAAAACCATGATTTCGCAAGGGCCGGTGGTGGTGAGTGCAGGGAAAACGAAGTACTCCCCAACGCCGGGGATGAGGTTGAAGGACACTGCCGAGTAGTCTTCCCGGGGTGTCAGGCCCTTCACATAGGTCAAGGCCAGCGCCCGCTGCGGTGCGTCATAGGTGCTGCGTTCGGCGTCGCGGGTGAAGAGCTGCGCGATCTCGCCCTTGCCGGCGGCCACGATCACCAGGTCCGAGTTCAGCGTGTACCTTTCCAGCTCGTCAACCCCCGCATCTTCGAAAACCAGCTCGCCGCCGCGCGCCACGAACTCTTCCATGAAGCGCGGGAACTTCACCCGTTGGTCGATCGACTTGGCGTGATTGTCCAGGCGGGAGGCCCAGCTGATGGCCTTCTCGCCAGGCACCTCGGGGTGGGGGATGGTGAATGAGATCCCGTCCACGGTGGGTGCGTCCGGCCAGAAATCCAGCCCCAGCGCCCGCTCATTTTCCAAGGCGTCATGGAAGATGCACTGGCTGGAAGCGACTTTGCCGTCCCGGATTTCGTCTGGTGTGCGGTTGGAAATCGTGGTGACCTGGAAACCGGCATCCAGCAGGCCGATGCCCAGCTGCAGTCCGGACTGGCCGGCGCCGACGATGGTGATGTGACGTTGCGTCATGGTGGTGTCCTCTTCTGTTGGTTCGGATCGCTGTTGTCAGTTGGCTGCGAGCAGCGGGATGGTCTCTTCGGCGCGTTCGGGCCCCAAAGCGGAGTAGCCGCCGTCGACCGCCCAATCGGCTCCCGTCACGAAACTGGCCTGGTCGCTTGCAAGGAAGGCGACGACGTCGCCCACCTCGTGCGGGCGGCCGACCCGCCCCAGTGCGTGGAACGGGGCCGCGACGGAGTCCGTCTTTTCCAGGCTGCCGTTGCTCAGGGAGTCCATGATGTTGCTCCAGACCCAGCCCGGGCTGACGGAGTTCACCCTGATGCCGTCGGCCGCGAAGTCCACGGCCATGCTGCGGGTGATCTGGACCAGGGCTGCCTTGCTGGCCGGGTACAGCCAGCGGCCGGTCTGGGCTACGGAGCTGGAGATGGAGGTGAAGTTAATGATGGCTCCGTGCCCGGATTTTGCCAGGTGAGGCCGGGCCGTGTTGGCCGCCATTACCGCGCTCACCAGGTTGACGTTGAGGGCTTCGAGCCAGTCGGCCCTGCCAGAGGATGCGCCGTCGTCCTTGTAGGTGCAGGCGAGGTTCACCAGGATGCCCAGGCCTCCATGCTCCCGGGCAGTGTTCTCCACGAGTTCCGTGACCGCGGCATCGTCTGTGATGTCTGTGTGGGAGTAGTGGATACCTTCGCCAAGCTCCTCGGCGAGCAGTTCGCCGTCGGGCGCTATGTCCGCAACCACCACGGTGGCGCCGGCATCCCGCAGTGCGGTAACCACTCCCTGGCCTACCTTGGTGACGCCGCCGGTGACGATTGCCGTCCTGCCCTTCAGTGCTGACATGGCTTGACCCTTTCCTTGATGGATTGTTGCGGAATTATGACGTGCGTCATATTTGTTCTGGATGCGACTCTAGGTAGCGCGTGCCCGCGTGAATATCCGTTAGGCGCAGGCATCATCCGGATTACGCAGGCTCGTCCTCTTCCTCCTGCCAGCCCACCTGCCTTTCGAGCGTTGTTTCGGTGCTGTGAGCTGGGTCATACTTGTCCTAAAAGCGACTCTAGACAGCCGCTGCACTCCGGAATATCCACATGGCGCGGGGATCATCCGAAAGGCGAAAGCTGCGAAAAACCCTGTGAAGTAGGTGGCGGATGGTGAGGATTCTTCCCCGGGACGTTCTTCGGGGACGGCCGACAACGGCCACCAAGGACGTGGATGAAGCCCACGCGAAGATTGCCGAACTGTTCTGCAGCCATGAGCTGGCGCCGCGGACCAGGACAGCCGCCGTGGACATGAAGTTGCGGTCCCTTCATCGGGCCGATGTTGGAATCGAGTTCCTGGACTACGGCGCGGACGTCCGAATCGACCCCGAGGGCTTGCAGGATTTCCACCTTGTGCAGATTCCGTTGGCAGGCCATGCGACCATGCAGGTGGGGTCCACCATTGTGGAATCCAGTCCCACGATGGCCAGCGTCCCGCCGATCGATAAGCCGTTTTCCATGAGCTGGGACGGTGGCAGCCCGCACCTGATCGTCTATGTGCGCCGCCCGGCCCTGGAGCGCATCGCCGGGCAGTTGTACGGCGATGGGGCCGTGGACCTGGGGTACGGTATGGACCTTAGCGGTGGGGCGGGTCGTGCCTTCCTGAGGGCCGTCGTCGAACTTCACGACGATATGATCAGCCGGCCGGCTAGTGCCGCTCCTGTGTTTGTCCAGGGGCTCCTGACGGACAGCATGGTGTCGCGTTTGCTGATGGCCATGGAACGCCCAGGTGACGACGTCCGCGATCCCGAAGCCGAGAGCAGGCTGGTGCGTGAGTGCCGTGAGCTACTGGAGCGCCACGCCTTCGAAGAACTCACCGTCCCGGACATTGCGGAGTGCCTGGGCGTGTCCGTCCGGACCCTGCAAACCGCGCTCAGGGCGGAGACCGGCGCCACGCCCTCGGAGCTGCTGCGCAGCATCCGGCTGGACCGGGCGCGGGAGATGCTGCTCGAGGCCGACCCCCGCGAGCAGAGCGTCACGGCGGTGGCGGAGCTCTGCGGATTCAGGCACCAGGGGCGGTTCTCGGCGCTGTACCTTAAGACTTTCGGCGAGTTGCCGTCGGAGAGCCTGCGCCGGTGAGTTGCGGACGCGGAGGCTACTAAGGTGCGTTCACGTGCACAATAGTGCAACTACGGGCATGCAGATCATTCGGAGTCGCGCAGAATGCGGGGCAGGAATCCCAGCCGATCCAATTCCCGAACCAGGAGAGGTGTTAGTTCACTGGGGGGCGAGGCGAAGCCGGTAGGACCTCTTTCCTTCCGCCACTGGTTCAATGACTCCGCGGTCCAAGAGTTTTCGTATGTTTTGGCTCCGGGTCGAGGCTGAACCCGTGAACGCTGCACTAAGGTCTGCGGCCTTTACTTCAACTTTTCGGGCGATGATGATTAGTGCGAGCGCTTCCTCGCTTGTGAATCGTGACGAAGCAAGGCCTCTTTGGATGGCGGGAACCAAGAGACCTTCGGCTACGAAATCCTTGTCGCCGAGCTTCACCAACCTGCTCAGGTCCGTCAGCAGTCCTTCCAGGACATATGTCGACCGAATACCTCCGGAGGGGTGGTTCCTTCCCCTAAATCTGCCCGTACCCGTTCAAGTTGGATGATGGCTTTAGCCAACGGAGAGCTAAAGGGAAACTCGGGAAACTCAAGCGGTCTCACGCGCAGAACTTTCGGCAGGTGTTGCAACAATTAAGAGCATGGTGCGATTCTGCCCTAAAAATAAAGGATTCTGCGACTTCGCACCTATGCAGGATTTAAACCCGATCCGTCCAACAATTAAGCCGACCCCGAATGCTACGCCTCCAGTACGTACGTCTTCAGGTCGTCCAGGGTCTGCTGCATGTGGGCGTCCATGGCGAGCCGGGCTTCATGCGGATCTCGGGAGGACAGGGCGGCCGCGATCTTCCGGTGGTGCCCAATTGCGTGTTCCTGGATTTCCGGGAAGGCCGAGGTCTCGGTGCGTCGGGCTTCAAGGACACGGTGCAGGGGTTCGAACAGGACGGCCACAAACACGTTGCCGGAAGCATGGAGGATCACGTCATGGAAGGCGAGGTCGGCTTCCACGAAACCCGCCACATCATTGACTTCGTGCGCGGATTGCATCTTTTCCACATGCTCTTTGAGCGCCGCGAGTTCATCGTCGGATATGCGTTCGGCGGCCAGCTCGCATGCGCCGGTTTCGAGCATCCGGCGCAGCTCGATCAGCTGGATTGCGGCAGCAGCGTCCTTGGTTCCTTCGGAGGCTGCGCGGAGGACAGCTTCGAGTGAGGCCCACTGATTCAAGGGATTCACGAACGTGCCACGGCCTCGCTCCACGCTGAGGATCCGCTGCGCTTCGAGGGTTTTCATGGCTTCACGCACGGTCATGCGGCTCACCTCATGCTTGGCGCTGAGTTCCAGCTCGCCCGGGACCACCGTTCCGGGCGGGAATTCGCCCGCCACAATGCGGTCCAGCAACTCATCAGCTACGACGCCGACCAGCGACTTGCGTGCCATGTTTCCCCGTTTCCTGTCCTTCGCTCCGCCCGGCTCCCTGTGGGTTTTCCCGCGGGACCGGATGGATGTCAGACATCTTACGCTGGCGGGTGCCAGCTCGTATTCCAAAACTCCTGTAACGCTTGGGCGCACTCATCCGGCCGTTCCCAGTGCACGGTGTGACCCGCATCGGCAACGGGCTTCAGCTGCCGGTTGCGGCCTGCGGCCACGAACTCACGCATCTGGTCGATGGAACGCACCCGGTCCCCGGTTCCGGCGATGACCAGCAAGGGCGCCTGGACGCGCCCGGGTACTGACGGTTCGACGCCGGACATCGCCGCCATCGCGCTGGCGTACAGCACCGGGAAGGGTACGTCGAAGCCTTTGCTGAGCGTTGCCATCTCTTGGTCGGTCAGTGGCCCGTACCAGGCGTTCATGAGCTTCGCCTTAGTGGCCGCATCGAAGAATCCTTGCTCCAATTGGGACACCAGGAGGTTCTTGAAACCCTCGTTTGGCGGCGCTGGCACCATGCCCACCAAGGTCACGGTTGCCACCAGTTCTGGCCTGTTGGCCGCAACCGTCAGGGCGACGCTTCCGCCCATGGAGTGCCCCACCAGATGCACTGGCTTGCCGCCGCGTTCCTCGATGGCCGCCGCAACGGATTCCCCAGCCGAGTCCAGTGTCCAATCGAAGCCGGACAAATCCTCACCCGGGTGGTACCCGGGGAGATCCAGAATCCAAGCCGACCGGCCGCCGTCGAGCAGTTTCGCCGCCAGCGGTTCCCAGTACAACGACCCGGACGCCCAGCCGTGGATCAGTACTGTCGGCACGTGATCGCCAGCGTCGGCAGGCGTGCGAACGTCCACGAAGGGGAGCGGAACCGCGCTGTCAGCCATGGCCCCAGCCTAGTGACGCATGGCATCTTGCGCCGGGAAGAGCTGTGTGTCACACTGGCATTCAAATGTTAGATGTCTGACATCTTACATTCACCAAACAGCAACAGAGATTTCCCACGATGGAGTGCACAGTGACTTTTGAAGCCGACGTTCTGGCCGCTTTCCCGGCGGAAGTCCAGATCCCTGCCCAGCTGGTTGCGGACGCAGTTTCCGCGTCTGCTGCTGCCGCACCGAAGGTCCTGGTGGTCCTTGACGACGACCCCACCGGCACACAGTCCGTTTCAGACCTCGCGGTCCTCACCCGCTGGGATGTGGAGGACTTCTCGTGGGCCTTCACCCACATCAGTGAAAACAACACCAAGCCCGCGGTCTACGTCCTCACCAACACCCGCAGCCTGGATCCCGCCGAAGCCGCAGCCCGTAACGAAGAGATCGTGCGCAACGCATTGGCCGCGGCCGGATCGGCCGGTGTGAAGCTCGGCTTCGTTAGCCGCAGCGACTCCACCCTCCGCGGCCACTACCCGTTGGAGCCCGACGTCATCGCCGCCACCGTGGCCGTTGAAACCGGTGAAGCAACCGACGGTGTTGTGATCGTTCCGGCCTTCCCCGACGCCGGCCGGGTCACCATCGGCGGTGTGCACTACATGCGCGGCGATGCCGGATCGCTCACCCCGGTGGCGGAGACGGAATTCGCCAAGGACGCAAGCTTCGGCTTCGCCAACTCGGAGATGGCCAAGTATGTGGAGGAGAAGTCGCAGGGCCGCTTCGCTGCGGAAAGCGTGATCGTCCTGGACCTGAACATCATCCGCGCCGGTGCCTCCGCCCAGGACCCCGCCATTTCCGCCAAGGCCATTGCCGACGCCTTGGAGTCTGCCACCAACTCCACCCCGATCGTGGCCGACATCGTCACCGAGAACGACTTCCGTGCCTTGGCCTTGGGCCTGGAAGAAGCAGAACGACGCGGCAAGAAGCTCCTCTACCGCGTTGGTCCGCCGTTCGTCCGTGGCCGGATTGGCCAGGAGATCCGCACGGCCCTCACCGCCGAGGAAGCCTACGCCGGCAACACTCCCTCTACTGCAGGCGGCTTGATCGTTGTGGGCTCCCATGTGGGCGTCACCACCCGCCAACTGAACAACCTCACCGCAGAGCACAGCTCGGCGCGGACCATCGAAATCGATGTAGAGCGGCTGCTCGGTGCGGAGGCCGATGCCTACATCGGAACCGTCGTGTCCGACGTCGTCAGCGCTCTTCGCGAAGGCGACGTGATCGTCCACACCAGCCGCCTCCTCATCAAGACTGACGATCCCGCATCGAGCCTGAAGATCGCCCGCACCGTCTCGGCCGCCGTCGTGGCCGTGGTGAACCGCACGCTCAAAACGTTCCCGCCTCGATTCGTTATTGCCAAGGGCGGCATCACGTCCTCAGACGTCGCGGCGCACGGCCTGGAAATCCGCCACGCAATCGTCAGAGGGCCCATGCTGCCGGGCATCGTCTCGCTCTGGGAGCCGGTGGATGGTCCCGCGAAGGGCATCCCGTACATCGTCTTTGCCGGCAACGTCGGCGACGACCAATCCCTGACCCAGGTCACCCGCAAGCTCAGCGCCACCTTCTAAAAGCATCCGAAATTCAATGGAGAACACCATGACCAGCAGCAACTACACCGTCACCGTCCTGGGCCTTGGCGCCATGGGCCTGCCCATGGCAACCCGGCTCGCATCCGAGCTGACCGTTCACGGCTTCGACATCGCTGAGCCCCGCCTTGAACTCGCAGCGGCAGCCGGAATCAAGACCTTCGCCTCGGCCCGTGAAGCTTCCCAGGACGCCGACGCGTTGTTGTTGGCGGTCCGTAACGGCGAACAGCTCAACGATGTCCTCTTTGGCGAGAACGGCGTTGCCTCGGTACTGAAGCCGGGCGCCGTCGTGATCCTTGGCAGCACTGTTGGCACGGAAGCCATCCCGGCCACCGTTGCCAAGCTCGCCGAATACGGCGTGGCCCTGGTGGATGCTCCGCTGTCCGGCGGCCCGAAGCGTGCCGGTGAAGGCGACCTGCTGATCGTCGTCGGCGCAGAGCCCGAAGCGCTCGAGAAGGCCCGCCCGGCCCTGGAACTCCTGGCTTCCACCCTGAGCATCGTGGGCGACAAGCCCGGCGACGGACAGGCACTCAAGACCGTCAACCAGCTCCTCTGCGGCGTGCACATCGCCGCCGCGGCTGAAGCCATGGCCCTTGCCGACGCACTGGGACTGGACCAGGCAAAGACCCTCGCCGCCCTTGAAGCCGGCGCTGCCGGTTCCTTCATGCTCTCCAACCGCGGCCCACGAATCCTTGAGGCCTACACGGAGGATGGCGCCGAGGTCCTCAGCCGCCTGGACATCTTCGTCAAGGACATGGGCATCGTGGGCAAGGCAACACGCGCCGCCGGCCTTGCCGCACCCGTAGCCGCCGCCGCTGAACAGCTCTACCTGCTCGGCCAGGCCCAGGGCCTCGCTGCCGCCGACGACTCCGCCGTCATCAAGGTTGTCGCGCCCACCAAGCGCACCGCCTAACCACCCCAGATAACCCGCGACGACGGCGGTCCCCCCTCCGCCGTCGTCGCACCTCCAATCGGCCTTCTTAGGGCCGGTATGTCAAAGGAGACACCCCCAATGAACCCCCTCGTTAACTCCCTGATGGTTCGGGCGGCCGATGCCCCCGCCATCAAACCTGCTGTGGAGCTGGGAACGCCCCTCCTGCTGACCATCGCGGCAGCAGGCATCGCACTGCTCTTGGTGCTGATCATCCGCTTCAAGATCCAGGCCTTCGTCGCCCTCCTTGCGGTGAGCATCCTGGTAGCTGTTGCCGCGCAGATTCCGTTGAAGGACATCTTCACCGTGGTCACCAACGGTGTGGGCAGCACCATGGGCAAGGTCGCCTTGCTGATTGCCTTGGGCGCCATCCTTGGCCGGATGATCGAAGTTTCCGGCGGCGTGCAGTCGCTGGCGACCCACTTCACTGAGAAGCTCGGGGCCAAGCGCGTTGCGGTGGCGTTGACCGCCGTCGGCTTCCTGGTTGCCATCCCGGTCTTCTTCGAAGTGGGCGTGATCGTCCTGGTGCCCATTGTTTACGCCTTCGCGAAGATCGCCAAGGTCCACCCCGTCAAGTTCGGCCTCCCGATGGCCGGCATCATGCTCTCCATTCACGTGGCAGTCCCGCCGCACCCGGGCATCGTTGCGGGCGCGGGTGTCTTCGGAGCCGACATCGGCCTCATCACCATGATTTCCTTGATCATCTGCGTGCCGCTCGGTTTCCTGTCCTACTGGGTTGCCAGCATCATGAACCGCAAGGACTACGAGCTCCTTCCCGGCGTCAAAGCCCAGGTTGAAGAATTCGGCTCCGATTCACTGGTCCGCGTCGGCCACGACGGCCCCGGCGCCCGCGCCATCGCTCCGCCGCGCCCCGGACTGATCATGTTCCTGATCGCCGCCCCGATTGTGCAGATCCTCCTCGGTACCGTTGGCACCCTCACCATCGCCAAGGACAACTACTGGTACGGGGTGGCCTCGTTCATCGGCAACCCGTTCTTTGCGCTCCTCGTGGCCGTGGCCCTTTCCTTCTTCCTGCTGGCTGTTCGCCGCAACTGGTCGCTCAAGGAAACCGGTGAGATCTTCGAAGGCGCGCTGCCTCCCATCGCCTCCATCCTCATGGTGGTTGCAGCCGGTGGCGTGTTCGGTGAAGTCCTCCGCACCTCGGGTATCGGTGCCGCGCTGTCCCATACGCTGGACAGCCTTGGCCTGCCGGTGATTGTGCTCGGCTTCATCATCTCCCTGGCGCTTCGCGCCGCCCAGGGTTCGGCAACCGTAGCTATTGTGACCACCACCGGCCTGCTCACGTCCGCCGTCATGGAAGGCGGCTACACGCCCGCCCAGATCGCAGTGATCGTGATCGCCATCGGCTTCGGCGCACTGGGCCTGTCACACGTGACCGACGCAGGCTTCTGGACAGTCATCCGCTACTACGGCCTCACAGTGTCCGACGGCCTGAAGACCTGGACCGTCCTCACCACCATCCTTGGCTTGGCCGGCTTTGTCCTCACCTACGTGGCCTGGATCCTGGTGGGAGGCCTGGGCCACTGATGCGCGCTTCCCTGGACTCAATGGTCGCCTCTGCACTGGCCTCCCGCTCCGCAGTTCCGGCCTTCACCTGCTACGACTTCACGACCGCCCTGGCTGTGGTTTCGGCTGCCGAGGAAGCGCGGCTGGGCGTCATCCTGCTGGTTGCGCCCAAGACGGCTTCCACTCCCAACGGACTCCGCCTGATCAAAGCCTTCCGCGGCCTGGCTGACTCGGCGAGTGTTCCCGTGTCCGTCCAGCTGGACCACGCTTCGGATCTCAAGGTCATCCGCGATTCCGTGACCGCCGGTGCGGACGCCGTCCTGGCCGATGGTTCGTCGTTGCCGTTCGAGGACAACATTGCCCTGGTCCGCAAAGTCCGTGCCGCGCTGGACGCTTCCGGACGCACCGACGTCGTGATCGAAGCGGAACTGGGCGGGCTGGCCGGCGATGAGGACAGGGCATTTGGCGCTTCATCCGAAGCGCACGACGCCGGTACTTCCGTTGCGGGATTGACTGACCCGGCGCAGGTGGCGGACTTCGTTGAGCGCACCGGCGCCCAGTTGCTGGCCATCGCGGTGGGAAATGTGCACGGCAAGTACAAGGGCGAACCGAACATCCGTTGGGATGTGCCGCAAAGCGTTGCCGCACAGACCGACGTCCCACTGGTGCTCCACGGCGCTTCGGGCATCCCGGCGGACGAGCTCGCGAAAGCTCCCTCGCTGCGGGTCGGCAAGGTGAACTTCAACACTGAACTACGCACCGGCATCCTGTCTACGCTTGAGGCGGAAACCGCGGCATACCGGGCAGATGGCGAGAATCTCCAGGGTTTGTTGGCGCGTTGGAACGGCACTGCAGGCGCATTCGCGGGCGCCACGCTGGAGCTGCTGAGCGCCTGACGGCCCGGTCCCAACAACACGGGAGGCTAGGATCAGACCATGATTCTGGCCTCCCTGATTTTCGCCCTGATTGCGGCTTTGCTTCACCTATTTATCTTCACCATGGAGTCCATCACCTGGACCAAGCCATCCACGTGGAAACGCTTCAGTCTCACCTCCCAGGCCGACGCCGAGACCACCAAGCCGCTCGCCTACAACCAGGGCTTCTACAACCTGTTCCTGGCCATCGGCGCCTTGATCGGCATCGTCGCTGTCTGGGCCGGGGCTCCGCAGGTGGGTTGGACCCTGGTGTTCAGCAGCTGCGGGTCGATGCTCCTGGCGGCGCTGGTCCTCGCGGCCAGCGGGAAAAAGTACCTCCGCGCAGCCACCACCCAAGGCATTACGCCGCTGCTCGCCGTCGTCCTGGGCATTTTGGCCGTGACGCTGGGCTAGAAAACGTGGGTGGCCCGCTGTTCCGTTGTTGGGCAACGACGGAACAGCGGTGCCGCGACGTGCGTGTTGAAATTAGTGCTCCGGGGGACCGGCCTGGGCTGCGGCGTCATCCATCCATAGCACCTCCCAGTGGTGGCCATCGAGGTCGCGGAAGGCCCTGCTGTACATGAATCCGAGATCCTGGGCGTCATAAGTCTCTGATCCGCCGGCCTCGAGGGCCTTGTTCGCCAAAGCATCCACCTCTTCGCGGCTCTCGGCGGAAATGGCGACAATGGCCGCCGTCGAATTCTTGGTGTCCGCGATGGGCTGCTTGGTGAACTCGCTGAACTTGGCGTGCGTCAGGAGCATGGCGTAAATGGTGTCGCTGAAGACAACGCAGGCAGCAGTGTCATCTGTGAAGTTGGGGTTGATGGAATAGCCAAGTGCTGTGTAGAAGGACTTGGAAGCCTCGAGGTCGCTGACAGGCAAATTCACGAAAATAGAGGTAGTCATGGCTATGATCCTGCCGGTGTTTCGGTAGGCCGTCCAGACCCTTCTCTCCAGAGCGGCAAGGGCACAACCCTGAGGCTTCGCCCGGATTCATCGAGGACATGGCCAAGGCGCTTGTATGTTCGGACCACCGCTTGCCGGGAGATCACCGTGCTGCCCGGTGCCCGCTCGGCCAATTCGCGCTCAAATGCCTGTGCCTCCAGGTAGTCACGGACCCACAACGTGACCACCAGGTTGTGCGAACCGAGGACCTGGGCGCTGAGCCTGCAGTTCGTTTGTGCAGCGAAGTAGCGGCCAATGTCTTCCACGTACTGTGCCGGAACATTGAGCATGAGCGTCACTTCCCGCAGGCCCCGGTTCGCTGCAGTGGACGCATCGCACCTCAGCGTGATGTAGCCGGACGCGAGGAAGCGTTCCACGCGGCGTCGGGCAGTTTGCGGCGAGACACTGCAGGCTTCTCCCAGTTCAGCCCATGAGGCACGTCCGTCGTTGGCCAGTTCCTCAAGCAACGAGGCGTCCAGTTGATCCGGCGAGTAACTTGCCGGTGCTGTCTTGGCTTCAGCTGAGACCAGCCGCGCGCGTGCGGGTTCAAGTGTTCCGCTGCGCCATTCCGAGGCCTGCCGGTAAAGCTTGGTGACGAAGACGACCTCCCGGTGGGTGAGGCCAGGCAGCGCAGGAAAGGCTCCGGTCACGATGTCCATGAGTTCCTCGTGGCTCGACGCAAAGCAATCCATGAACACATCATGGGAGCCGGTGACCATGGAAACGGTGCCGAACGCCGGCACCTCACACAGCCTCTGTATCAGGGCTTCGCTTTCGCCGGGCAGTGACGAGAGCTGGATGAAAGCGGACCAACCGGCACTGAGGTAGCGCTGTCCCGGAGACGGCGTGATCCATGCCAGTCCTTGTTCGGCCAGCGCGTTCCAACGCCTCGCCACAGTAGGGCCGGACAGGCCCAGGGCATCCGCAATCCGGCTCCATTCCGCCCGCGGATTGATCTGGAGAGCATTCACGATTTCGAGATCCAGCTCGGAAACTATGGCCGATTCGTTCAATATGCACTTCCTGGTGTGGGATTCAAGCAATTTGAACGTCAGCATAACTGACAGCCATAGCGTTGTGACTCGCATCACCACCGGCGAATCCGCCCAGGACTCTAGGAAGCTCATGGCAAGCAAGACAGCACCACCGGCAGCGGCCACTACGCGCAAAACCATCGCAGGCATGATCCTGGCGATGGCTCTCATTGAATCGCTCAGCGGTGTCACCCAGGGGTATCTGAACCCCATCCTGCCCGCACTGGGACCGGTCTTCGAGATTGACGATCCCACCATCAACGGCATCTTCCTCATCTCAAATGTGAGCTTCGCCGTCCTCACGCCCATCATTTCAAGGCTCGGCGACAGCTACGGCTACCGACTCATACTCCGCTGGTCCACAGGTGTAGTGACGGTCGGTGTTTTGCAGATGGCACTGTGGCCGACGCTGTGGACGGTGACTATAGGTGTGGTGATGTTGACCTGCGTGGTGGGCTTCATCCCGCTCATGATGGGTATCCTTCGAGTCACCAGCCCCGCCCACACACGCACCGGCGTCAGTGTCATGATCGGCATGCTCATGATCATGGTGGGAGCCGGCGGCCTGCTGGCCGGAATCGTTGGGGTCACGGACCCAACACTCGGATTCTGGGTGGCGGTGCCATTCGCGGTCATCGCCTTTGTTTGCTCGTTCCTGCTGCCCGACGCCGGGGTCCCGACCCGGGAGGGAATGGCCCTTGCGCCGTTGTTGGCTTGCGCAATGGGGCTGATCGGCTTCGTTGTAGCGCTCTCCATGGCGCCTGAATGGGGTTGGCTGGACGCCCGCACCCTTGGGGCTGGCTTGTTGGGGCTTATCCTGCTGGCTTTCTGGGTCAAGCGAGACTACGGCAGTGCCGCCGGTCGGCGGTTCATGGACCTCCGAATGCTGGCCACGCCGCGGATCCGCGCCATTTCCGTGGCAACGTTCTTCTTCGGCTTCGCTTCTATCAGCTACTTCGGCACCAACGGCATCTTCCTGCACTCCAACCCGGATAAGACAGGGTACGGGTTCACTCTCAGCCCGCTGATGATCGCGATTGTCCTTGCCCTGGCATCCGTACTTTCCTTGATCGCGTCCCTCTTGACGGCACGGGCACTCCGGAAATTCGGTGAGCGGGCCACATTGGTCTTTGCCGGCGTTCTGCTGGCTGGCGGGTTCCTGGTCATGATGTTCGCGCACGACTCGTTCGCTGGATACTGCGTCGGCTTTGCCATGTTCAACCTCAGCCTGGGGATGTACCAGGCGGGCACCCGCTCGCTGTCCGTGGAAGGAGTGCCCTTGGAAGAAACGTCAACGGCCGCCGGACTCAACGAGTTGGCGTTGTCAGTCGGCATCGCAGTGGGGGCAGCAGTGGTCAAGCTGTTGTCGTCCGCCTCTGTGGCCAACGGACGGATCACCGAAACCGGTTTGTTGACCATCTGGGGAGCCCTCGCCGTCGCGGCACTGATCGCCGCAGCGGCCAGTGCCCGGTACCCGAAGCGACAGGCCGCCGAGGTGAGGGCATGACCGCCAGGCTGGACAGCGAAACTGCACGGTCCGCCGTCGTACCCGTCTCCCTGGCCGACGTCCAGGCTGTATTGGAGCGCGAAGTCCAGCGATGGAAACCGGACATTCTGGACCTTAGCCACGCCATCCACGCCGACCCGGAACTGGGTGGCCAGGAATTCCGTGCGGTCAAAAGGGTCAAGCGGGTGCTCCGAAAGGCCGGCTTCACCTTCGACGAACAACAGCCGGAACAGCCCACCGCGTTCAGCGCGCGCTTAGGATGCGGTCAACTGGTGGTAACACTCTGCGTTGAATACGATGCGTTGCCCGATATTGGGCACGCCTGTGGTCACAACGTCAACGCGGCCAGCGCGGTGGGCGCAGCGTTGGCTCTGGCCGCTGTGGCCAAAGAGCTGGACATCACCGTCAAGGTCCTGGGAACTCCGGCGGAAGAGACCACCGGGGGAAAGGTTGACCTGATCGAGGCCGGCTTCCTCGACGACGTCTCACTGGCCATGATGGTCCACGCCGGTGCAGCGGATGTGGTGGGTGGCTCGTCATTGGCCATGTCCATGTGGGACGTTGTCTTCAAGGGACGATCCTCGCATGCCGCTGCGGCGCCGTCGGAGGGAATCAACGCGTTGGACGCCCTGGTGGTGGCCCAGCTGGCCATCGCCTTGTCCAGGCAGCAGCTTCCCGTGGGCTCGATCGTCTCGCTGATCGTCACCGAGGGTGGCAGCGCGGTCAACGTCATTCCGGAGCGCACCCGCGCAAGCGTGGAAATGCGGGCCCCCGGCATCGATCAGTTGCGCCTCATCCAGGACAAGGTCCGGCGCTGCCTCGAAGCCGGTGCGCACGCGAGCGGCTGCACCCTGCAACTGAGCTCCCAAGGCAACGATTACGCAGAACTGCAGCAGGATCCCTTCCTGTCCGGGGCATACCAGGAAGCAATGAAGGCCAGGGGAAGGGACGTAGTGTTCAACACCGCCCCTGTGGCTTCCACAGACATGGGCAACGTCTCCCAGAGGGTGCCATCCATTCACCCCATAGTGGGCTACGACGTCCGGGGCGCTGTGCACCACACGGCCGAGTTCGCAGCATTCGGCGCCTCTGCGGGCGCCGACAAGGCGGTCCTTGATGGATCGTTCGGCATGGCCGCTGCGGCGTGCGCTGCGGCCATCGACGCGGAGCAGCGGAAGCGCCTGCTGCACCAGACACCCGGGTAAGGCTCAAGCGGCACGCCTGCTGGCCCCCTGTCCTAAGCGGGCGGACAATGGAGGCAGCGCGCGGTGCGCTCGTAGGGAGAGCCATGGAGAGGGCCAGGCAAACACACCCTGCCACCGGCCTGGATGAGGCGGTGCGGCGGGATCCGACGATCGACCTTGTCCGTTTCACCTGCCTGCTCCTGGTGGTTGCCGCGCACTGCATGATGGTCAGTCCCGTCCTGCACAAAGACGGCACGGTTGAGACGCACAACGTCCTCATGGACCAAAGCTGGTCCACGCCCGTGCTCTGGGTCCTCATGATTGTTCCGTTGTTCTTTGTGATGGGCGGGGTGACCGGGCTTCAGTCGTGGCGGAGGCTCGCGGCCCGCGGCGGAACGGGGTTCGACTTCGCACAACTCCGGCTCCTGCGCCTGGTGCGCCCCGCCATGGCCTTGCTTGCACTGATGTGGGGCGGTCTGTGGGTGGCGTTGCTCATGGGGGTACATCCCCAGGTCATTCAACTCATGACCGCTGGTGCCGCGATGCCTCTGTGGTTCCTTGCGGCATTCCTGACCGCGCAACTGAGCATTCCGCTGATGGCCCGGTTGCATCAAAAGTCGCCGTTCGTTGTTTTCGGTGTCCTGGTGGCAGCGATTATCACTGTGGATTCCCTCCGCGGAGCAATTCCCGTGCTCGCGTTCACCAACATGATTTTCGTTTGGTGCGCCGTCCAGCAATTGGGTTTCCTGATGGCCGACGGCTTCTTTGAGCGACGCAGCCGCACGTGGCTCGTGGGCGCAGTCGTGACCAGCAACCTCCTGCTGGGTCTCGTCACCGGCGTGGCTGTTTATCCGGGAAACATGGTGGTGAACATCAACCCACCCAACCTCTGTTTGCTTCTCTTGGGCATCTCCCAAACAGCAACGCTCCAGCTGCTCCAGCCGGCCGTGCGGTGGGTTGCCAGTGCCCGATGGGTCCGGACGGTAATGGCACTCGCCGGCCGCAGGTCCATGACCATCTACTTGTGGCATCTTCCGCTGCTGGTGGGATTCTCGGGCCTGCTGTTGCTGACGGAGCTGCCGATACCCGACGCCAGCACTTCGGACTGGTGGTGGGCGCGGATTCCCGTCTTCGCCGCGGTAGTCACCTTGCTTGTCCCGGTCGTGTGGCTTTTCGGCCGGCTTGAGGAACGTCCGACGGCGGCCAGCCACGCGCGCGGTCCCTCGCGCGTGGCTGTGGTGACGGCCGCCGTCGTGGTTTTCGTGCCGGTCGCTGATGCCGCTTTCAACGGCCTGACGCTTGCCCTCCTGGGTGGGGGAGCGGCCTGTTTCGCGCTCTCTGTCCTGCTGCTCGGCAGGGTTCCGACGCCGCAGCAGACCGATCCGGAAGCAAACGTTACGGAAAGGAGTGAGGCCCAGGCGCCCACGTTGCCAGCGCCTGATTTAAGTGCCAATCTCGAACCATGACCGAGTACACGGATTCACTGGCAGAGTCGTTCCGCGCCGGCGTCACTACGGTGCGCAACGACAAATTTCACCGCTATGAGCTTCACGTAGACGGCGAGTTGGCGGTGATCTCCCAGTTCCTCGACCGGCCCGGCCACATCGATTTTATTCACACGGAAACCAAGCCCGGCTTCAATGGCCAAGGCTTGGCCAAGGTGCTGGCCCACTTTGCCTTGGACGACGTAGTGGCGTCCGGCAAACGCATCATTCCGCACTGCCCCTATATCGCGGCCTACCTGAAGAAACACGAAGGTTACGAACAGGATGTCGATTGGCCTGCAGAGCCGCCCACCGGCGAACCCGACAACGAGTAGCGGGTTAGCCGGCCGCCCTGATGTAACTGAGCTTCACACGGGCACAGCATTGGTCGGTGACTTCGGCGTTGCTTCCGTTGCTCGTGGCCCTGACGGAAAGGCGGCTCACAAGTTCCCCTCCGCTGCGGGCCTCACGCTCGGAGACTTTGTGGCTGAACGAGATGGAGCTCATGCCGCCCGCGGGGAGGTCGCCCATGTCGAAAGGTGACGTGATGGCGGCGAAGATGACGGCGCCCACCTCAGTTGTGGCCTCGAGGGGGCGTGCCGGAAGCAGGCTGGTATCCAGCAGCGTCTCTACGTCATCGTTAAGGATGTTCGCGGTGAAAGTTACCACTTGGCCCGCGCACGCCTCCAGGACATCCGGCGTGTAGACCAAGGTCAGACTTGGGAGGGTGTCGGGAGTTGCAGCCTGCGGCGGCGGGGCGTCGGCGCTGGCGGCAAAGTCAGACGCCAGGTTCCCGAGCCGTGACAGCCAAAGCGAAACAGTGGCAATCGGAAGCCCCAGTAGCTCGGCCATTTCCTCAGGACAATACCCATCACCCAGGGCCACCATGAATTGGTCATAGATGGTCCGGCGTGCAATCGTCTCCGGCACGCGGAATTCCCCCTGCTTACTGCTTTTTGAATGCCTCCTGCCCTAGCCACGGTATAGCTCGGAGCTAGGCCCCGGCAAGGTGGGCCTGGGGTTGGTATCCGGAGGTCCGGGCGGGGGCTTGGTATCCTGTGGGCCTAAAAGGCCAGTCCTTTCGCGTCCCGCTGAGGGAGACGATGGCATCGTGCTCATCGAGCACTGCGAGGCCGCGGCACGTACCGCGCACCTGCATGGCACTGATGATGCTGCCGCCGTGAACGTGATCGGATTCCGTCACCAAATAGGAAAAACTGCGCATGACTGACTGGCCCGGGGCCAGGAGTCCGATGCGAAGGTCCCGTTTCACCGGCTCCGACGTGTATTCCAGCATCTCCATCCCCTCATTTGTGAAGGACCTTGGCACCAGTGTGATATCCCGGACGTGACTTGTGGAGTCGTTGGTGATCCAAGCCGTAAAGATGACGGTATCGCCGGGTATGGCCACTGGCCGGTCCGCTCCGTAGACGAGGGCGACATGCCCCGCGTTCTTCTTCCGGGCCAACGGCCCTGAACGATTGTTGGGCAAAGACCGGACAATCTCGTTCTGTTGTTCGAGCAGGTTCTTGTGGGTGGCACGCATTAATTTCAGGAAAGGGCGTGGGCGCCTGACGACCATGGATCCTCGCTTGGCTTCTGGGGACGGGAAGTTCTCGCCTAACAAGTAATGCGAGGGCCCGGATCGTGATGCGAAAAACCAAGTTCTCTACAGGGCCGCGGTCGCGGATTCAAGTCACACAGCTTGTGATGGCACACTATTGTTTATGGATCAAGTATTAGCGGGTGGGGCCGGAGGGGCGTCCCTGACTTCCGCAGAGGCCTCAGGCAGTGATCCCCAGATCATCTCGTTGGTGCGGCAAGGCGTCACGGAGGCCTTCGATGTGCTCTATCAACGGCACCTGAAAGTTGCCCAGTACGTTGCCCGTGCACAGACTGATAACCCAAGTGACGCCGATGACGTTGTTGCCGAGTCATTCGCCGCCATCTTCCAGCTGTTGAAGGAAGGCAAGGGCCCAAAGGAGTTCTTCCGTTCGTACCTTTTGACCGTGGTGCGGCGCACTGCCCACGACAGGAATCGCAAGGCCCGCCGGATGCCAACCGCGGCGGATGACGCCATTCTCGATTCTCCGGTGCTGGATGATGACCCCGTCATCGGCGCTCTCGAGTCCACCATCATGGCCAAGGCGTTCAAATCGCTGCCTGAGCGCTGGCAGGCCGTGCTGTGGCACTTGGATATCGAGGGGTTGAAACCCTCGCAGGCCGCGCCCTTCGTCGGGCTCACGCCAAATGGCGTTTCGTCCTTGGCTATCCGGGCCAGGGAGGGCCTTCGGCAGGCCTACTTGCAGCACCACATCAGCCAGACAGTTGACCGGGCCTGTGATGAGTACGCCAGCCAGCTGGGTAAGTATGCCCGGAATGCGCTGAAGCGCACTTCGCAGGAAAAGGTCGCGGCCCACCTGGATAGTTGTGCCAAGTGCACCGCCCTGCTGATTGAACTCAACGATGTCCAAGGCGGCATGCGTGCCATCCTGTTCCCGCTGTTCACTGGGCTGGCCTTCACACCTGGTGCCATTGCCGCTATCGGAGCCGGAGCAATGTCCGGGACTGCATCTTCGGGCGCCGGCAGCACCGCAGTGCCGGGCAATGCTTCCACGGCGGGACTCCGTGGGATCAGCAATGCATGGCAGCTGACGGCGTCGATTGTCTTGGGAGCAGTCGCGCTGGCCGGACTCCTTGTCTGGTTGTTGCAGATGAATACCGGTTCACAATCGACAGTTGAAAACCAGGCAGTTGCCACTGTTCCTCCAGTACAGGAGTCGGCAGCTCCGCTTGAGTCGGCAAGGCCGTCTGTTGAGCCCAGCGCCGCAGCGGAGGACCCAGAACCGGTTCCCGAATCGGACCTGCCTGTGGCAGCAGCGCCGGAACCACCCGCCGTCGTGGTTCCCTCGGCGGCGACACCCTCGCGGGGTGCCGTTGTGGTGGGCTCCGGTACGGTGTTTTCGACGACGGCGCCTGCAGCATCCGCTCCGGCGGCGTCTCCGAGCCAAACGGTTGATGCGACGTTCAGTGCCGTTGTTGGTTCCACCCCAGCAGACAGGGAGCTTCGGGTGGCCTTCTCCCTCCAAGGCGACGGAACTCCGACGTCGGCCGAGGCTGTCTTTGCGTTGCCGGATCAGTCGACGTTCGTGGCCGGCAGTACATTGGGTCCGGCGGGATGGACATGCGCCGCCACCGATACCACGATGCGTCGGATTCGATGCACCACTGACTCCCTTGACCGCGGGAATCTCGCGTTCAAGCTGGGTGTATCCATGCCTGCGACGGCCAACAGTGGAACACTGAACTACCTTTTCGGCGGGCAGAATATCGTCACCAAGGCGTTTGCGAACCAGTACGGATAAGCGTCCCTGGCTGAGAATCTGACCGGTTCAAAAAACTTTCAAAAAATTCTCTTGTTTTTCGCGTCACGAACTGACGGCAACCTCCACTAGGCGTTTGGGTCACCGCGTATCGGGGTCCCCGCTGAACAGCCTGGGCTTTCAGCGACACGAATCGTCTGTTGCGCGTACTGGACTACTGGTGAGTAGCCAAACGGGACGTCGAAGCCCTCCTAGGGCCGGCGCCTCGTGTGACCGAAAGAAAACAAGAGAACCCATGAAACACACACGTCCACAGAAACTGCTGGCGGCTGTCGTCGCTGCAGCAGTGATGTCATTGGGGGTAGGTGGCGCTTTGGCCCCGCCCTCCTTGGCGACTGTCCCGGGGTCGCCGGGAATTACCCAACCAGGAACTCCGGTCTACACGGAGGACTTCTCCAACCAAGACGCCACCGGCGGCGCCATCAGCCTCCTCAATTACACGGGCGGGGCGAAGGCGGCCAATGAAACGTACACGGCTGATACCCCGTACACGCCAGCTGGCGGGCAGTGCGACGGGTGGATACTGAATTCATCCACCCCACTGCCCACGTCGGACGCTGGCTGTGTCAATAACCAGCCTGATGGCTGGGCACAGATTCGTGACATGGCCGTCAAACTGGGCCTTGCGCAGGGAATGACAGCAGCAGAGGCCGCCAAAAACCAGGTCCTGTCTGAGTACACCAACGCAAGCAACGGCAGGATCACGGCTGGAACAGAATTCCGCACGAAGTCCAACACGATCCCGGCCATTGCCGGCCACTACTACGCTGTTTCGGCCTACTTTGCGCAGGTCAACTGTCACGCCGCCCATGCCAAGGAGACATTCAGCCTCCTCGTCAACGGCACACCACTTGTCCTGGGTACCGGGCTGGATCCCTGTGGAACCAACACCACCAACGGTGGAGTCACCGAAATCACCAAACTGCAGTCCGGGGCCTACCAGGTCCCGCAAGGCACGACTCCTTCGCTGGGCCTGGAAGTGCGCAACGAAGCCACCAGTGGCTCGGGCAACGACGTCGCTTTCGACCTTCCCCAGATCGTGGACGTTACCCCGCAACTGGACAAGTCGTTCTCTCCCGCGCTCATTGGGCCCGGTGGAATCTCCACGTTGACGCTCACGGTCACAAACACCGATGACGTCAAGGCAAAGACCGACTGGTCCGTCACGGATACCCTTCCTGCCGGGCTGAAAATCGCAAACGCGCCGAACATTGGCGGCACTTGTGTCCAAGCCGCGGGAACCAACCCGTTTATTCGGACCGCCGTTGCAGGCAGTGACGTCCTCACGGTAACCGGTGGCGACCTGGCTGACGCCATGGCTTCGTGCACCATCACTGTGGACGTCACGGCTGCGGCCGAGGGCACCTACGTTAATGGTCCGGCCAACATCGTCACCAATCTGAACCCTCCGGCAGATGCCACCCTGGTGGTCAAGGCCCCGAGCCTGCAACTGAGCAAGGCGCTGGACGCCACCCGCCTGATGGATTCGGACCAGTTCACCACTGAAATCCGTACCGGATCCGCGACGGGACCTGTTGTCAGCAACACTGCCAATGCGACGACGTCGGGTACGGGATCCACTGTTGCTGCGGGTACGGGTGTTACCGGAAAATACGTCGCTGACGCAGGTGCAACGTACTACCTGACGGAGTCCGGAACCAACCTGTCCGGCTACAGCAAGGTGATCAGCTGTGTTGACGCCAACGGACTCCAGGCAGGCTTGCCCAACGGCGCCGTCGTAAATGGCGCTTACTCCCTGGTGCCGGTTGCTGGCGCCGACATCAGTTGTGTTCTCACTAATACGGCCGTACCGGCACCGGAACTGGCATTGACCAAGTCCGCTGACGCTTCGGCTATCAACTCACCGGCGGTTGTTGGTGACAAGATCACCTATACCTTCACATCGAAGAACACGGGCAACGTACCGCTGACGGGTGTCACCATCAACGACCCCCTGGCTGGACTGTCCCCGCTCGCCTACACGTGGCCGGGAACTCCTGGCACCTTGCTGCCGGGTGAAACCGTGACCGCAATGGCTACATATGCCATCACGCAGGCCGACATCGATGCCGGACACGTGGCCAACCTTGCCACCACCACGGGTAATCCTCCGACAGGTCCTCCTGTTACCCCGCCGCCTGCAGGTACCGATACCCCGCTGACCCCGGCTCCGGCCATGGAGTTCAGCAAGTCCGCTGACGCTTCGGCCATCCAGTCGCCGTCGGTTGTGGGTGACAAGATCACCTACACCTTTACCGCGAAGAACAGCGGCAATGTGTCCCTGAGCAACGTTTCCATCAACGACCCGTTGGCTGGCTTGTCTGCTTTGACGTACACCTGGCCTGGTGTCGCAGGAACCCTCCTGCCCGGACAGACCGTCACAGCTACCGCAACGTACGCCATCACGCAGGCCGACATCAATGCCGGCCATGTCGCCAACACGGCGACTACCACTGGTACTCCGCCCACGGGCCCCGCGGTAACCCCGCCCCCGGCTGGTACGGACACCCCGCTGACTCCGGCTCCGGCCATGGAGTTCAGCAAGACTGCTGACGCTTCGGCTATCCAGTCGCCGTCGGTTGTTGGTGACAAGATCACCTACACCTTCACCTCGAAGAACACCGGCAACGTTCCGCTGACCAACGTCTCCATCAACGATCCGTTGGCTGGGCTGTCGGCTCTGACCTACACCTGGCCCGGCACTCCCGGCGAGTTGCTTCCCGGCCAGACCGTAACGGCCACGGCAACGTACGCCATCACGCAGGCCGACATTACGGCCGGCCACGTCGCAAACTCTGCAACGACCACGGGCACGCCGCCCACTGGCCCTCCGGTGACTCCTCCTCCTGGAACCACCGATACGCCGCTGACGTCGACTCCGGCCATGCAGTTCAGCAAGTCCGCTGATGCTTCGGCTATCCAGGATCCGTCTGTTGTTGGCGACGTGATCACCTACACCTTCACCTCGAAGAACAGCGGCAATGTCCCGTTGACCAACGTGTCCATCAACGACCCCTTGGTTGGGCTTTCGCCGCTGGTTTACACCTGGCCCGGAACCCCGGGCGAGCTGCTTCCCGGCCAAACCGTGACCGCTACGGCAACGTACGCCATCACCCAGGCTGACATCGACGCCGGTCACGTCGCCAATGCGGCAACCACAACCGGCACACCGCCATCAGGACCGTCCGTAACGCCTCCTCCGGGAACCACGGATACCCCGTTGACCCCGGCTCCGGCCATGAAGTTCAGCAAGTCCGCTGACGCGTCCGCAATCCAGAACCCGTCTGTTGTGGGTGACAAGGTCACCTACACGTTCACGTCCACGAACACGGGCAACGTGAAGCTCACCGGCGTCGTCATTGATGACCCGCTGGCGGGTCTGTCGGCTTTGACCTACACCTGGCCGGGTGCTGCGGGCGAACTGCTTCCGGGCCAGTCGGTGACGGCTACGGCAACGTATGCCATCACACAGGCTGATATCGACGCCGGTCACGTAGCGAACGTTGCTACGACCACTGGTACTCCGCCCACCGGTCCCGCGGTAACCCCGCCCCCGGCTGGTACGGACACTCCGTTGACGGCCGGTCCGGCCATGGAGTTGACCAAGTCTGCTGATGCTTCGGCTATCCAGTCGCCGTCGGTTGTAGGTGACAAGATCACTTACACCTTCACCTCGAAGAACACGGGTAACGTGAAGCTCACCGGTGTGGTCATCAACGATCCCTTGGCGGGTCTGTCGGCATTGACCTACACCTGGCCAGGTGCTGCGGGCGAACTGCTTCCGGGCCAATCGGTGACGGCTACGGCAACGTACGCCATCACGCAGGCTGATATCGACGCCGGCCACGTCGCCAACACGGCGACTACCACTGGTACTCCGCCCACCGGTCCTGCGGTAACCCCGCCTCCGGCCGGCACGGACACTCCGTTGACTCCTGGCCCTGCCTTGACGTTCACCAAGTCCGCCGACGCTTCGGCAATCCAGGATCCTTCGCAGGTTGGTGACGTCATTACGTACACCTTCACCTCGAAGAACACGGGCAATGTGAAGCTCACCGGTGTGGTCATCAACGACCCGCTTCCGGGCCTCTCGGCATTGACCTACACCTGGCCGGGTGCTGCGGGCGAACTGCTTCCCGGCCAGACGGTGACGGCTACGGCAACATACGCGGTTACACAGGCTGATATCGACGCAGGTCACGTGGCCAACAGTGCTACGACAACCGGAACGCCTCCCACTGGCCCTCCGGTAACGCCTCCTCCGGGAACGACGGATACCCCGTTGATTCCGGCTCCGGCGATGAAGTTCACCAAGTCCGCTGATGCTTCGGCTATCCAGTCGCCGTCGGTTGTGGGTGACCAGATCACCTACACGTTTACGTCCAAGAACATAGGCAACGTCAAGCTCACCGGTGTGGTGATTGATGATCCACTGGCTGGCCTGTCTGCACTGACGTACAGCTGGCCCGGAACTCCAGGGGAGCTGCTGCCCGGCGAGACTGTGACGGCTACGGCAACTTACGCGATCACGCAGGCTGATATCGACGCCGGTCACGTCGCCAATGGCGCGACCACCACAGGCACTCCGCCGGTTGGTCCGCCTGTCACGCCTCCTCCGGGAACCACGGATACTCCGTTGACCCCGGCTCCGGCCATGGAGTTCAGCAAGACTGCTGACGCTTCAGCCATCCAGGATCCGTCTGTTGTGGGTGACCAGATCACCTACACGTTCACCTCGAAGAACACGGGCAATGTGAAGCTCACCGGTGTGGTCATCAATGACCCGCTTCCGGGCCTTTCGGCATTGACCTACAGCTGGCCGGGCACGCCCGGCGAGTTGCTTCCGGGCCAGACGGTCAGCGCTACGGCAACGTACGCGATCACGCAGGCTGACATCGATGCAGGCCACGTTGCCAACACCGCAACCACCATGGGAACCCCGCCAACGGGGCCCGCAGTGACGCCTCCTCCGGCTGGCACGGATACTCCGTTGACCCCGGCTCCGGCCATGGAGTTCAGTAAGACTGCCGACGCTTCTGCTGTCCAGAATCCTTCCAAGGTGGGTGACGTCATTACGTACACCTTTACCTCGAAGAACTCCGGCAACGTGAAGCTGACCAACGTTTCCATCACGGATCCGCTGGCTGGTCTTTCGGCTCTGACCTACAGCTGGCCGGGCACGCCCGGCGAGTTGCTGCCCGGTCAGACGGTGACGGCTACGGCGACGTACGCGATTACCCAGGCTGATATCGACGCAGGCCACGTTGCCAACGCGGCGACCACCACGGGAACCCCGCCCACGGGGCCCGCAATGACGCCTCCGCCGGGAACCACGGATACTCCGTTGACCCCGGCTCCGGCCATGGAGTTCAGCAAGACTGCCGATGCTTCGGCTGTCCAGGATCCTTCCAAGGTTGGTGACGTCATTACGTACACCTTTACTTCGAAGAACTCCGGCAACGTGAAGCTCACCAACGTTTCCATCACGGATCCGCTGGCTGGCCTCTCGGCACTGACCTACACCTGGCCCGGTACCCCGGGCGAGTTGCTGCCCGGTCAGACGGTGACGGCTACGGCGACGTACGCGATTACGCAGGCTGATATCGACGCCGGACATGTTGCGAACAGCGCCACTACCACCGGCACGCCTCCCACGGGGACGCCTGTCACGCCTCCTCCGGGAACCACGGATACCCCGTTGACCCCGGCTCCGGCCATGGCATTCACCAAGACAGCAGACGCTTCCGGTATTCAGAACCCGTCGGTTGTAGGCGATCGCATCGTCTACACCTTCACGGCCAAGAACACGGGAAACGTCACGCTGACTAACGTGTCGGTCACCGACCCGCTGGCTGGTCTCTCGGCTCTGACGTACACCTGGCCTGGAGCGGCAGGAACACTCCTGCCCGGTCAGACCGTGACGGCTAAGGCAACGTATGCCATCACGCAGGCCGATATTGAAGCCGGCCATGTTGCGAACAGCGCTACGACCACCGGTACTCCGCCGGTTGGACCGCCCGTGACGCCTCCGCCGGGAACGACGGATACTCCGCTGACCCCGGCTCCGGCGATGCAGTTCACCAAGAGCTCGGATGCCTCCGCCGTTCAGAACCCTGCAGTTGTTGGCGATACCATCACCTACAACTTCACGGCCAAGAACACGGGCAATGTGAAGCTCACCAACGTTTCCATCACGGATCCGCTGGCTGGTCTCTCGGCCCTGACGTACAGCTGGCCGGGTACTCCGGGCGAGTTGCAGCCAGGCCAAACGGTGACGGCTACGGCAACCTACGCGATTACCCAAGCTGACATCAACGCAGGCCACGTGGTTAACGCTGCGACCACTACAGGCACTCCGCCGGTTGGTCCGCCTGTCACGCCTCCTCCGGGAACCACGGACACCCCGTTGACCCCGGCTCCGGCGATGCAGTTCACCAAGACGGCGGATGCTTCAGCTATTCAGGACCCGTCCGTTGCAGGCGACAAAATCACCTACACGTTCACGGCCAAGAACTCCGGCAACGTAAAGCTCACCAACGTTTCCATCACGGATCCGCTGGCTGGTCTTTCGGCACTGGACTACACCTGGCCCGGCACTCCGGGCGAGCTGCAGCCAGGCCAGACGGTGACGGCCACGGCAACGTACGCGATCACGCAGGCTGATATCGACGCCGGTCACGTCGCCAATGCGGCGACCACCACAGGCACTCCGCCCACCGGTCCGCCGGTGACGCCTCCTCCGGGAACCACGGACACCCCGTTGACCCCGAAGCCGGCCATGGAGTTCAGCAAGACTGCTGATGCCTCAGCTGTCCAGGATCCTTCCAAGGTTGGCGACGTCATCTCGTATGCCTTCTCCGCGAAGAATACCGGCAACGTCATGCTGAAGGACGTCGCCATCACTGATCCGATGGCTGGCCTCTCGGCACTGACGTACACCTGGCCGGGCACTCCTGGTGAGCTTCTTCCCGGCCAGACCGTGACGGCTACGGCAACGTACGCGATCACGCAGGCTGATATCGACGCCGGTCACGTGGCGAACGCTGCGACCACTACAGGTACTCCGCCCACCGGTCCGCCGGTGACGCCTCCTCCGGGAACGACGGATACTCCGTTGACCCCGGCTCCGGCCATGGAGTTCACCAAGTCTGCCGATGCCTCGGCTGTCCAGGACCCGTCCGTTTCAGGTGACAAGATCACCTACAACTTCACGGCCAAGAACACCGGCAACGTCACGCTGAAGAACGTCTCCATCACTGATCCGCTGGCTGGCCTCTCGGCTTTGGCATACACCTGGCCCGGTACCCCGGGCGAGTTGCAGCCCGGTCAGACGGTGACGGCTACGGCAACGTATTCCATCACCCAGGCTGATATCGACGCCGGTCACGTGGCGAACGCTGCGACCACTACAGGTACTCCGCCCACCGGTCCGCCGGTGACGCCGCCTCCGGGAACGACGGATACCCCGTTGACCCCGGCTCCGGCCATGGAGTTCAGCAAGACTGCTGATGCCTCGGCTGTTCATGACCCGTCCGTTGCAGGCGACAAGATCATCTACAACTTCACGGCGAAGAATACGGGCAACGTCACGCTGAAGAACGTCTCCATCACGGATCCGATGTCGGGGTTGTCTGCCCTGGCGTACACCTGGCCGGGCACTCCTGGTGAGTTGCTTCCGGGCCAGTCGGTGACGGCGACGGCGACGTACAGCATCACGCTGGCTGATATCGACGCCGGCCACGTGGCGAACGCTGCCACCACTACAGGTACTCCGCCCACCGGTCCGCCGGTGACGCCGCCTCCGGGAACAACGGACACCCCGCTGACCCCGGCTCCGGCCATGGAGTTCACTAAGTCGGCGGACAGCTCGGCTGTTCAGAACCCGACTGTTGCAGGCGACAAGATCACCTACAACTTCACGGCGAAGAACACCGGCAACGTGTCCCTGACCAACGTATCCATCACGGATCCGCTGGCTGGCCTCTCGGCACTGACCTACACCTGGCCCGGCGTTGCCGGAACACTGCTTCCCGGAGAGACCGTGACGGCTACGGCAACGTATGCCATCACCCAGGCTGATATCGACGCTGGGCATGTCGCGAACAGCGCCACGACCACCGGTACTCCGCCGGTCGGACCCCCTGTGACGCCTCCTCCGGGCGAGACGGACACCCCGTTGACCCCGGCTCCGGCGATGACCTTCACGAAGACGGCAGACGCTTCGGCGGTTCAGTCGCCGTCAAAGGTTGGGGATCGGATCACCTACAACTTCACGGCCAAGAACACCGGCAACGTGAAGCTCACCAAGGTATCCATCACGGATCCGTTGGCTGGTCTCTCGGCTCTGACCTACACGTGGCCTGGTACTCCGGGCGAGTTGCTGCCCGGACAAACGGTGACGGCTACGGCGACGTATGCAATTACCCAGTCGGACATCAACGCTGGTCATGTTGCGAACAGCGCCACCACCACCGGTACGCCTCCGACGGGAACGCCCGTTACTCCTCCTCCGGGAGAGACGGACACACCGCTAACGCCAAACTCGGGCTTGGAGTTCTCCAAGACGGCCGACGCCTCAGGGGTGGGGGACCCCACACACGTTGGAGACGTGATCATCTACAAGTTCACGATCAAGAACACCGGGAATGTGCCGTTGACGGGTGTCGCTGTCAACGATCCCATGGTGGGCCTCTCGGCATTGACCTACGCCTGGCCAGGGGTGGCAGGAACACTGCTTCCCGGGGAGACGGTGACAGCTACGGCGACGTACGCGATCACCCAGGCCGACATCAACGCCGGTGAAGTTGCCAACACGGCAACCGCATCGGGTAGGCCCCCGGTGGGACCCCCTGTCGCCACACCACCTGCAAGTGTTGTTGTGACCTTCCCGCCGGTGGTTCCGAGCCAACCCGGAGGTTCGCTGGCCAGCACGGGAGTTGTCCTCACCGTGTTGCCCATCAGCCTGCTGGTTGTTGGCGCGGGGCTGTTCCTGTTCCTTGTTGGACGCCGCAGGCGTTCCGAGGCATAGGACAAAAAGTGCGCGGCAATCGGGGCCCCAACCCCGGTTGCCGCGCATTTCATGAACGAATAAAACCCAGAAGAACCAGGAAGCCAGACCATGAAGAAGACAGTCGCATGCATTGCGGGTTTGCTGGTTTCGGCGGCCGCACTCGCTGGTTGCTCGTCGTCCCCGAGCAACGAAGCGGGCACATCGCCGTCGTCAACCACAACCCAAGCCGCCACCACAGGTGAGGCAAAACCTGCCAACCCGGGTGTCGGGATTATCGAGGCCACCACAATGACGTCCTGCGATACCGCGCCAGGAAAGGTGACAGCCAAAGGGACGGTTACACCTCCAGAGGGCACCAAGGGCGCGGTGAAGATCACCGTTAGCTGGGTGGATCCGTCCACCTCGGCGGTTCTGGCGCGCGGCGAGCAGACCTTCAAGGACGCGCAGCCAGGCAAGGCCCTCGACTGGGTAACCAACAGCGAAGTGACCAAGCCTGCCACCGCGATCAAGTGTGTTTTGGGCGCCACAGTGGTGTAGTTGGCCCCATTTATTGGGGGGCGGCCGATCAGGTACTTGTTACCTGGTCGGCCGTTTCTTTTGCCACTGCGCCGCGTGCCAGAACAGGAGGGCGGCAGTGAGCAGGACCGCAGCCAGCAGCGCATACGGCGCGTTGGACAGCATCAGGAAGTTCAGTTGGGCGGACTCGGGCTCCTGGCTGGGTGTCGGGCTGATGATCGCTGAGGTGGCCGTGGTCAACGCCCACGCTCCGAACCACGCCAGGCCTACATTCAAAACCCACAGCGCAACGACGAATGGATTGATGGATGGGCGGGACCTCTCCGGGTCAACAGGCTCGGGTGCGTGCGGGCTGATCGCCGTGACGGCCTTGCCGTTCTCGTCAATCTCGCGGAAGCCGATGCGCTCGTGAACGTGGTCCTTCATGGGATCCCCCAGCCCGTGGCCGTCGATTGTTCTTTGCACTCTACCCCGTCTGATCGCACTCAGGGTGGTGATCCCTCCGCGCTTCCACGTCAACAAAATCGGCCAACATTGTGCACTTCGGGTGGTGCCAAACAAAGTCAATGACGTACCCGCACGGCAAAAAACCGCAAAAAACCGCTAGAAACCGCCTTCCAAGCGAAATAGATCACAAAAGTTTGACGGAAAGGCTTACCTAAGTAAGGCTTACCTTGCTAACAAGCGCCCCAAAGCAATGGAAGGAAGCTGACGTGACGTCACCAAGTGTCGAAGAGCGGATCGCTCAGGAGCAGGATTTTGGCTCCAAAGTGGAACTGGCCCTCGCCGCCACCAACCAGCTGTTCAACGCAAGAAATTCGCCCAGTTACGTCGCGCAGGTTCTGCAAGGAGTCAACGCTGTCTCCACCAAAGTGCAGCGGACCGCCAAGCCGTTCACCGGCGTCGGGCATGCTGAGCTGAAAGCCAAGGTTGGCGCTGTCGACCTCGAACGCCCGCTGCCTGATACGGCAGCGGCCCTTGAGGAACTCGACGAGCTGTACCTCAAGGACGCCATCTACTTCCACGACGCCCGCTATGCGGCCCACCTTAACTGCCCGGTCGTCATCCCGGCGCTGGTTGGTGAGGCTGTTCTCTCGGCAGTGAACTCCTCCATGGACACCTGGGACCAGAGTGCGGGTGCCACCATGATCGAGCGCCGCCTGATCGACTGGACCGCTGAGCGCATCGGCTTCACCGCCGACGCCGATGGCGTGTTCACCTCGGGTGGCAGCCAGTCCAACTTCCAGGCCCTTCTGATGGCGCGCAACCACGCGGTGGCCGCCCTGCGTGTCGGTAACCCTGACGCCCGTCTGCCGCACTTGCTTGACCGTCTCCGGATTTTCACCTCTGCCGACAGCCACTTCAGCATCCAGAAGTCCGCGTCCATGCTGGGCCTGGGCTTCGACGCCGTTGTTGCCATACCGACTGCCGAAGACCGCCGCATGGACCCCACCGCCCTTGCGGCTGCTTTGGCTGAAGCGCACGACGCCGGGCTGGTGCCGATGGCGGTTGTGGCCACCGCCGGGACCACTGACTTCGGTTCGGTTGACCCGCTTACCGAGCTCGCCGCTCTGGTGCGGGCCTACGATTCGTGGCTGCACGTTGACGCCGCCTACGGGGGAGGGCTCATTGTTTCGGGTCGCCACCGGCACCTCCTGGACGGGATCCACCTGGCCGACTCCGTCACGGTGGACTTCCACAAGACGTTCTTCCAGCCGGTCAGCTCCAGCGCTGTGCTGGTCCGCAACGGCTCCATGCTGGGACACGTCACCTACTACGCGGACTACCTCAATCCCGAGAGCGCCGCGAAGGCCGAGATCCCCAACCAGGTGGACAAGAGCATCCAGACCACGCGACGCTTCGACGCCCTCAAGCTGTGGCTGACCTTACGGATCATGGGTGCCGACGCAATCGGAGCGCTTTTCGATGAAGCGATCGACCTCACCGCCCGGGTAGGTTCGTTGCTGGCCGACGATAACGAATTCGAGCTCGCTGCCCCACCACAGTTAAGCACCCTGGTATTCCGTTACCGCCCGGTGGTTGACGGTCTTGTCATCGATGAAGACGCAGCCGATGCCATCAATCCCGCGATCCGCGCAGCGATTTTCGCCTCGGGTGACGCTGTGGTGGCGGGCACCAAGGTGGCTGGCCGCCACTACCTTAAATTCACCCTCCTCAACGCTGAGGCCTCCCTGCAGGACATCCAGGAAATCATCGAACTCATTCGCAGGACGGGCGCCAGCCTCCTCGCAAACACCACGGAGGCCGCCGCATGAGCACCCCAAACAACGGCAGGATTTACGACGTCGCAGGTATCGGCGTCGGGCCCTTCAACCTGGGCCTGGCGGCACTTAGCGAAGCGGTGGAGGATCTCGACTGCGTGTTCCTTGACCGCCGCGATTCCTTCGACTGGCACCCGGGCATGATGCTGGAGCCGGCACACCTGCAGGTTCCCTTCATGGCGGACCTCGTGACTCTCGCCGATCCGACGTCGCCTTTCTCTTTCCTGAATTTCCTGAAGCAGACCGGACGCTTGTACCGCTTCTATATCCGCGAGAACTTCTACCCCCTGCGCGCGGAGTACAACCAGTACTGCCAGTGGGTGGCGGGCCAGCTGGAGTCTGTTCGTTTTAGCACAGATGTGCTTGATGTGAGCTACGACGACGGCGTGTACCACCTTTCCGTACAGGGTCCCGAGGGCGTTGAGGTGCTTCGCGCCCGGAAACTGGTCCTTGGCACAGGCACATCGCCCTATGTACCGGACGCCTGTGCAGGAATAGTGGACGCCGGGGGACTGGTCTTCCACAACGCCGACTACCTGTCGAGGAAGAGTGAGTTGCAGTCCAAGCGCAGCATCACGATCGTGGGCAGCGGCCAGAGTGCGGCCGAGCTGTACTACGAACTCCTTCAGGAAATTGATGTCTACGGCTACCAGCTCAACTGGGTAACCCGTTCCGGCCGCTTCTTCCCGCTCGAATACACCAAACTCACGCTGGAGATGACCTCGCCGGAGTACGTGGACTACTTCCATTCGCTCCCCGGCGAGCAGCGCGACCACCTGATCAAGAACCAGAAGAACCTGTACAAGGGCATCAACTCGGACCTGATTGACGACATCTACGATCTCCTCTACACCAAGAGTCTCTCCGGCATGGTGGACACCCAGCTGCACACGCACTCGTCGTTGACTGCAGCCGAGTGGGACGGCTCCACCGGCACCCACACACTCCAGCTTCACCATGAAGAACACGGGCGGGACTACACCCTGGAGTCTGAAGCCGTAGTGCTCGCCACCGGCTACAGCTACAAGGAACCCGCCTTCCTGGCAGGGATCCAGGATCGAATCCGCCGCGACTCCAAAGGCCGTTTCGACGTCGAGCGCAACTACGGAACCGGCGTCGAACCCGGCGAAATCTTCGTCCAGAACGCCGAGCTCCACACGCACGGTTTCGTCACCCCGGACCTGGGCATGGCCGCCTACCGCAACTCCTGCATTCTGCGCGAAATCACCGGTCGCGAGGTCTACCCAATCGAGCGCAGCATCGCATTCCAGCAATTTGGCGCACCGGCTCCCGTGGCGGCCAGCCTGCCGGAAACAACTGGAGTAACCGTATGAGTTTCACATTTCGGCCCGTGGATCCCGTGGCCGATGCACCTGTCCTCCACAGCTGGGTCAGCCAGGAGTACGCCCGCTTTTGGGGCATGGTGTCGGCCACCGAACAGGACGTAGTGGAGGAGTACTCGCGAATAGCCGGATCGGACCACCACCAGGCGTTCTTAGGGCTCGACGACGGCGTCCCCGCCTTCCTGATGGAACGGTACCGCCCGGAATCGTCGCCTTTGGCGGACGCCTACGAAGTCCAAGCCGGCGACGTCGGAATGCACCTGCTCGTGTCCCCACCCAGCCGGGAACCGCTGCCGGGCTACACCACCGCCGTTATGCAGTCCGTCATGACGGAACTGTTCGATGACCCTGCAACCCAGCGGGTCGTCGTCGAGCCTGACGCCCGGAACCACAAGATCCACGTGCTCAACGAAAAGGTGGGCTTCAGGCCACACGGCGTGGTGAGGCTGCCCGCCGTCGATCCTGCCGAAGACCACAAAATGGGGCTCCTGAGCTTCTGCACCCGCGAGGATTTCCTCGCAACCCTGACCCCGATCCTGGCCGCGACTGCCGCGCCAACCAGAGGAGAATCCCTGTGACCACCACTGCCGATAACGTGACCACCACGGCCGCTGCCTCGGTGTCCCACCTGACGCCCGAGCGCTGGGCCATTGCCAACCGGCACGTGGTCCGCAAGGCGATTGCCGAGTTTTCACACGAACGGATCCTGGTCCCGGAGTTGATCCGGGAGGAAGGCGCCGGCGTCGGCCTGTACAAGGTGGTGAGCGACGACGACACCGTCGAGTACCGCTTCCGGGCGCGCGTCCTGCAGCTGGAGCACTGGTCTGTTGTCGCGGACTCCATCGTTCGGTTGCGGGATGGCCAGGAGCTTCCGGTGGACGCCTTGGATTTCATCGCCGAATTCCACGAAGCACTGGCCATCCGCCAGGAAATGCTGCCCGTGTACCTCGAGGAAATCAGCAGCACGCTGGCCAGCCACGCGTACAAGCAAGGCAAGCCGTTCTCCTCCGCGCAACTGGCGGCAGGCGTCAGCGGGGGCGCGGATCGTGCCGTTGACTTCCAAGCCATCGAGCACAGCATGACTGAGGGTCACCCCTGCTTCGTGGCCAACAATGGCCGGCTGGGATTCGGGATCGCGGACTACCATGCGTTCGCGCCGGAAACCGGCGTCACTGTGAAGCTGCAGTGGATCGCCGTGCATCGCAGCAAGGCAGTATTTACCTCGAGCGCCGGGCTGGATTACCGCACGCACTTCGAAGCTGAACTCGGGCCGGCCACGTTGGCTTGGTTCAACGCGGAGCTTTCCGCGTCAGGGCTGGATCCGGAGGACTACCTCCTCATGCCCGTCCACCCATGGCAGTGGGACAACAAGCTCACCGTGACGTTCGCGGCAGAAATCGCCCAGCGCCACATCGTGAACCTTGGCACCGGTGAGGATTCCTACCAGGCACAGCAGTCCATCCGGACGTTCTTCAATACTGACCACCCAGAGAAGGCCTACGTCAAAACGGCCATGTCTGTGCTGAACATGGGCTTCATGCGTGGTTTGTCCCCGCAATACATGAAGGCAACACCTGCCATCAACGATTGGCTGCAGGAACTGATCGGCAATGACCAGGAGCTCCAGAACCGGGGCCTGGCCATGATCCGTGAAACAGCGGCCATCGGCTATCACAACCACTATTACGAGGCTGCTTCGGCCAAGGGTTCGCCTTACCGCAAGATGCTCTCGGCCCTGTGGAGGGAAAGTCCACTGCCGTTGCTCAAGGACGGACAGCAGCTGGCCACTATGGCGTCGCTCCTGCACGTTGATGGCACGGGCCAGTCCATGGTTTCCGCCCTCATTGCGCGATCTGGGCTGGCTCCCACCGAGTGGCTGCGCCGCTACTTCGAGGCGTATCTTGTGCCGCTGCTTCACTGCCTCTACCAGTACGAACTCGCGTTCATGCCGCACGGCGAAAACGTCATCCTGATCCTTGAGGACGGTGTGCCGGTACGGGCGATCATGAAGGACATTGCCGAGGAAATCGTGGTGATGGGGGACCGGCTGGAACTGCCGGAAGAGGTTTCGCGCATCAAGGCCGAAATCCCGGCCGAGGAAATGGTCCTGGCCATATTCACCGATGTTTTCGACTGCATCTTCCGCTTCCTGGGAGCAATCCTTGTGGAGGACGGGACGCTGGGCGAGGACGGGTTCTGGGGCACTGCCGCAACTGTCGTGAAGGAGTACCAGGAGCGTCACCCGGAGCTCGCGGACCAGTTCACCATGCACGATCTGTTTGCTCCGGACTTCGAACTGTCATGCCTCAATCGGCTTCAGCTGCGGAACAACCAGCAAATGCTGGACATCTCGGATCCATCGGGCGGGCTGCAGATGGCGGGGCGCCTGGCCAACCCCTTGGCGAAGTTCGCCTGACAGCCCGCGAGGGGTTAGCTCTCGGCACTTTCGCGGCGCTCAAAGGGGTGGGAGCTAACCCCTCGGCGTGGGCAAAGGGGTGGGAGCTAACCCCTCGCGTGGGCAAAGGGGTGGGAGCTAACCCCTCGGCGTGCGGGCCGCTAGTCTTGGCCCATGACGACTCGAGCCAATGAACTCACCGCCCTGGTTACCGGTGCGACGGCGGGAATCGGTGCTGAATTCGCCCGCCAACTCGCCGAATCGGGGCACCACCTGGTGCTGGTGGCCCGTGACGAGCAGCGCCTGAAGGACAAAGCCGCGGAGCTCGAACGCGACTTCAGTATCTCGGCGGAGGTACTGCCCGCAGACCTGACAACCGACGTCGGCGTTTCGGCAGTAGCGGACCGTCTCAGGGACGCCGAAAAACCCGTGGACGTGCTGGTGAACAACGCCGGGCTGGGGCTACTGAAGTCGTTCGAGCGCAACGATTTGGATGAAGAACGCCGGCATCTCAGGCTGCATGTCCAGACGCCCATGGAGTTGTGCCACGCAGCCTTGGAGGTGATGTTGCCACGCGGAAGGGGCAGGATCATCAACGTTGCCAGCGTTGCCGCGTTCGCTAACCGGGGCACGTACTCGGCCGCCAAGGCGTGGCAGGTGACTTTCAGCCGCTGGGCCAACCTCAGCTATGCGAAGTCCGGCGTCCAGGTCACTGCCGTGTGTCCGGGTTTTACTCATACCGAATTCCACGACCGCATGGGCATGGACAAATCCGTGGCTCCACGGTTCTTGTGGCTGACCGCAGAACGCGTGGTCCGGGCGGGGCTGGAGGACAACGCAAAGGGCAAAGGCGTTTCCATCCCCACCAAACGCTATAAAGTGGTCAGCTTCTTCGCCCGCATTCTTCCAGCAAAGCTCACCTCGGGACCGCCGCGGAGGCCGCTCAAGGTTTAGGCGCTGCCACCGGTGTGGCGTCCAGGCGCAGGAACAGTTTCCCTACTGAAAGTAGGTAACGAGTGCCTGGCTGAGAACCTCGTCCGGAACAGCGTGGCCCTGTCCGGCCAAGGTGAGCGCTTCTGCCGTGGGCGAGGCCTCGGCAATTGCGTGGATGACGTCCAGGGCCCACGGGCTGTGGCTTCCGGCCATGGCCAGGATCGGGGCCTGGATCCGGGCGAGTTCATCGGCGGGGATGCGACCTTCGTTGCAGAGGCGGACATCCGCGGGAAGCGTGTGGGCGAAAGCTTCAAGGTGGCCCCAGTGCGGTCCTTGTTTCATGCCCTGGATCGCCGGTGCGGGTGTGCCCATGAGGCCCAGGAATCTTTCCACCGCGCCGGTGCGGTCACCGGAGGCGACGAGTGCTGAGAGTTCGTCAGCGAATATGGAGCTGGGTCCGCTGGTGAACGGCGGTTCGTAAACGGCGATTTTCCGGAAATGCACTCCGGTAGCTGCGGCTGCAAGGGCCAGGGCCCCACCGGAGGAGTCTCCGAAAACAAAGGGTTCCTCTCCGGTCAGGGCAGCAACCGCGGCGAGGTCTTCGATTTCGAGTCTCGGATCGTTTTCGCCGAGGGGACCGCTGTTGCCGCGGCCCCGGCGGTCGTACTCGTGGACCGTGAACAGCCCCGTGAGCAGTGCGCTGAGGCCCTTCTTGGAATGCCGGTCGCAGAATGCTCCGGCCACGATCACCAGGGCCGGGCCGCTGCCCGTGATGTCGACTGCCAGCGTGGTGCCATCGTTCGACGTGATTGTTGTTGTCATTGCTTTGCTCCGTCTGCGAGGTGGTGGAGGTAATTGCTGAGCTTGTCCAATGTTGTCGCGAATCCCGCCCGGTTTTCGGGGCGCAGCACCTGGTCCGGTATGTCGCTTTGGTGCAGGCTGAAAAGGGTGCGTCCGCCCGGCAGTGCCGTGAAGGTGACGCGAACGGTCATGCCAGTGTGTTCTTCGTGCCACGCAAGGATGTCCGGGGCGTGCACCTCGAGAAACACGGACCGCGTGGCGTACGTGGCGCCCGTGGCGTCGTTGACGATGAGGGTTTCAAAACGCCCACCGGGGCGGAGGTCCACCAGGATTTCCGTTGTGGGTGCACTCGCTCCTTTCGGAGCCCAGAAATGCGTCAGGTGTCCGGGCTGGGTGAAGCAGTCGAACACCAGCTCGGGAGGAGCGTCCAGAACCCGGGAATACTGCAGCCCGGCCGCTGCGTCTTCGGCGCTAGGAGTCATCCCGTTCTTCCTTGCCGCCCTGGAGCTCTGCGAGGTGCTGGTCGAGCTTGTCCAGGCGCTCGTCCCATACCCGCCGATGGTTCTCTATCCAGTCGCCAACGCCATCCAAGGCCGCCCGTTCCAGATGGCATGGCCTGAACTGAGCGTTGCGTGTGCGGGAAATCAGACCGCTGGCCTCAAGTACTTTCAGGTGCTTGGACACCGCGGGCAGGGACATGGCGAAAGGTGCCGCGAGGTCGGAAACTGTGGCGTCGCCGTCTGCGAGGATGGTTAGGATCGCCCGCCTGGTCGGGTCAGCCAAGGCTGCAAACGCAGCATCGAGTGAGCCGGGCGGCCGATTCATCAGCATGGACTCCATACAGGCACTTTACCTTGCGGTTAATTAACCGTCTAGTTTAATGCGGTCATGCCCTAAGTGCAGCATTAGGTGCGGCCCCGCCGCTGGACCACTACGGCGACAGCGATGCCCACCACCGCTCCCACGAGTGTTTCGATGGCACGCTCCATCACCAGCACGCCCGGATCCATGGGTGACGCGAGTTGGGCGATCAGCAGGATCACGGGGGTGAAGAACACCATGGCCCAGCCGTAGTGCCGGGCCATGAACAGCTCCGTGGGGAACTGGCACAGGACCACCACCACGGCAAGGACTACGGCGGCGTGGCCGGGAAAGTACTGCAGGGGCGACAGCGGACTGGGGAAAAGCACGACGGCGACCACCACCAAACCGAGGAACGTCCCCACGATGCGGTGGATGCCCCGGTGGACGCGGCTGGGGAGATCGGCCCCGGCAAGCGGCACCGCCGCCGCAGCCATGGCCCAATGGGGGTGGCCACTCACGCTCACCACACCGATGGCCCCTGCTACGCCAACCGCCAGCATGTAGCGGGCGGCGTGCACGAGTGCGGCTTGGCGCAGGGGGCCACTGAGCACCGGAACGTCGCGCGCAGCGCCGGCCACCCAGGCCCGGCGCCGGAACCAGCCGGCAAAGCCAACCACCACGGAAAAGGCCGCTGACGCGGCCCCGATGAGTATCGCCGTCGTCAACGGAATGCTGGTGGGCACCGAAGCGCAGGCCCCCAACGCGAGGATGCCGAAGAACGGGCCAATGGGCTTCAGCCGCACGGTGTCGGCATACAAGGAACCGAATCCGGCAAAGAGGGTAGCCACGAGCACCAACCACCACGAATGGATATGGTTCACGGACAGGAAGACGCCGATGCTCAGCCCGCCCACCAGGATCAGCGCGGCCTGTGCTTGGTGTTTGAGCCGTAACTGGTGGGTTTCGTTGCGGCCGTACATTCCGGTCAGCGCACCGAAGACTGCGTACATCATGAGGTCGGGACGTCCTATGAAGACCAGGACCAGCGCAGGCACGGCAACGCTGAGCGCAACGCGAACTGCTGAGAGGCGATCGTTGTTGGCCGGGCCGAGGCGGTGGAGTTCACGGGCGTGCGTCAGAAATGCGGGCACAGGGGAACACCACCAATCTTCCAGGGTTTGCTTTCGAAATTATCAGGGCGGGCAAACGTGCCGCTATAAGCGCGGTCACAAAACGTGGGTGAGCTGGCGCGCTCTGAGGCGGAAAGGTCTGGGAAGATCAACGTATGCCTGTTGCTTTCGTTTGCCGCACCCGCTCCACCATGCCGCCGCAGGAGCTGTTCGATCTTTCGCGGAACATCGACGCCCACGTGGGGTCGATGACCAAGAGCCGCGAGAAGGCCGTTGCCGGTGTCACGACAGGTTTGATCTCGGAAGGCCAGACCGTCACGTGGCAGGCATGGCATCTCGGAGTCCGGTTCCGCATGACCAGCCGTATTGTGCGGATGGAGGCCCCGGCGTCGTTCTCTGACGAGCAGGTGAAGGGCCCCTTCAAGTACCTCCGCCACACCCACCAGTTCCGCCCGGACGGCAGCGGAACACTGATGGTGGACACGATCGAATTCGCTGCGCCTTTCGGCCCGTTGGGCCGCTTGGCGGAAAAATTGGTCCTCGCCCGGTACATGCAGAACCTCATTGAAAAGCGCAACGAATTCCTGGTGGCACAGGCACCGCCCGCGCTGGACGCACGGCAATGATCCGGCTCGCCCACGCCGATGACCTGCTAATGATGCAGGATATTGAGCGCGCCGCGGGGGAAGTTTTCCGGCAGCTTGGCATGGACCCGATAGCTGATGATGAGCCGTTTCCCGTGGAGGTATTGGGCGCCTACGCCGCTGCCGGGCGGGCGTGGGTGTACGTTGACGGGCTCGATTACCCGGTGGCGTATCTCCTGGCTGATGTCGTGGACGGCGAGGGCCACGTTGAACAGGTCAGCGTCCACCCCGACCAAGCCCACCAGGGCATTGGCCGCGAGCTCCTCCACGCCGCCCGCGTCTGGGCCAGGGGCCACGGAATGCATCGGCAGACCCTCAGCACGTTCCGGGATGTGCCCTGGAACGCTCCGTATTACCGGCGGCTCGGTTTTGAAATGCTCGACGCCGGTAGCTGGGGTCCGGAGCTCACCCGCCTCATGGAACACGAGGCGGAGTTGGGCCTGACCCGCTGGCCGCGGGTGGCCATGTGGCGCCCGGTGGTCCCGCCCACCTAGCCGGCAGTACACCTAGTCGGCGGCCACCAGCTCAACCTCGTAGCTGTCGGTGTTGATCAGGTAAGCGGCGTAGTGGTCCGGGCCGCCGGCGTGCGGGTACTTGGATTCGAACATTTCGTACCAACCCGCGTCCGCTCCGAGCTCGCGGATGCGGTCCACGTTTTCCCGGGTGCCAGCGTGGAAGGCAACGTGGTTCACCCCCGGATCGGTGCGGCGGTGAGCGGTGCCGGTGATGGCATCGGAGCACTCCACCACGACGTAGGTCCCACCAAGTTTCCAGCTGCAACCAGTGGGCCACTCCTGGAACGGCTCATAACCGAGCTCGCCCAGGAGCCATCCCCACTCCGCCCGTGCACGGTCCAGGAACGGCACCCAGATTTCAAGGTGGTGGACGGCCCCCACGGACCCGGCTGCAACCTCACGCATGCGCCGAGTCTACGAGGTCCGGGCCCGTTCCACATCGGCGGCGCTCGCAGAATCTCCACGGGCCCGAAGCCCGGCGACTACGCCATCCACGTCGTCGGCCGATCGGTTTTGACTGAGTTTCGTTTTAGCCTCCACCCGGCTGATGACAAGTTCGACGCCGACAATCGCCCGCAGTTGCCCGGCAATGAACCGCTCGGGTGCTTCATCCACTGTCCAGGGTTTGGGCATGCCGGCCTCGTTCCGGTCGGACAGGCGACGGACGTGCATTGCCAGCCAGTCGGCGTCGTCATGGATGACCAACTGGCCGTAAACATGCGCAGTGGAGTAGTTCCAGGTGGGTACCACCCGGCCGTGTTCGGCCTTGGACGCGTACCAGGAAGGCGAGATGTAGGCGTCGGCGCCCTGGACGATCATCAAAGCCTCACTGGTGACCGGCAAGGACCACTGCGGATTGTTCCTGGCCATATGGGCTTGCAGCGCACCATGCTCCCCGACTGAGGGGTCGTACACGAAAGGCAGGAGGGTTGCCTGCAGCCCCTCCGGTGACATGGTGACCAGGTTGGCGGCGCTGGTCTGCGTGAGCAAAGAGTCAAGTGCTTCCGGTGAGGCGACGAAATGTGCGGGGGTATACATGCGAGCTGTCCTTTCGGGGTGACGGGTCTTAAGAGGCCAACGGCGGGTTGAGCCTGACGCGGACTGCGGCGCCTGCGCAGAGAATCACCGCAAGGCCGCCCACCACGGTGGTCCAGTTCAGGGATTCGCCCAGTAACAGCGCAGCCCATGCGATGCTCATGACCGGCTGGACCAGTTGGATTTGACTGACCTGGGCCATGGGGCCGATCGCGAGCCCCCGGTACCAGGCGAAGAAGCCGAGGAACATGCTCACAACGCCAAGGTACGCGAAGCCCAGCCATTGAACGGGCGTGGCTGAGGGCAGTCCTGATCCCACGGACAGGGCCGTCAGCAGGATCATCACGGGCGATGCCACAACCAAAGCCCAAGAGATGGTCTGCCAGGCTCCGAGTTCGCGGGCCAACAACCCGCCCTCCGCGTAGCCCACAGCCGCGGCCAGCACTGCGCCAAGAAGCTGCAGGTCGGCCCAGTGCAGTGAACCGAAACCGCCCGACTGGACCAGTGCGAAAGCGAGGGCCGCGATCACGCCTACTGCGGTGAGGACCCAGAACAGGAGGCGGGGCCGCTCCCGTCCCCGAATGACCGCTACCGTGGCGGTGGCTGCCGGAAGGAGTGCAATGACCACCGCTCCGTGGCTGGCGGACGTGCTAGTAAGGGCGAAGGTGGTGAGCAACGGGAACCCCGCAACGATGCCTCCGGCCACTACGGCCAGCCTGAACCATTGCCGGCCCCGGGGAAAGCGCTGCCGGCTCACGGCCAAGGCCAGTGCCGCGAGAAGGGCTGCCACTACGGCCCGGCCGGCACCAATGAACAGGGGCGACAACCCCTCTACGGCTACCCGGGTGAAGGGGACAGTGAAGGAGAAAGCGACGACTCCCAGGAGGCCCCACCATATGCCGGTTGAGGACTTGGGGGATATCACTGGCCGCGAAAGAGTAGTAGCGCTACTATTGTGACTCATGAATAACGATAGCAGTTCCCGCATCGCTGCGCGACTGAAAGAGTGGATCTCTGAAGCTGCTCCGGGATCGAAACTGCCATCAACCCGCCACCTCGTGGCCGAATACCAAGCCAGTCCGGTCACGGTCCAGAAGGCCTTGAGAACGCTGACTTCTCAAGGCTTGATCGAGAGCCGTCCGGGCGTGGGAACATTCGTCCGGGCGTATCGCACGGCACGTCCATCGGACTACGGCTGGCAGACGGCGGCATTGAGGTCGGCCCAGGCTGCGCGGCCCCTGAACTCTGCTGCCATGCGAAGCGCTTCCAACGACGTCATCGCCTTCCATTCCGGCTACCCGGACCGCGAGCTTCTCCCGGAGCGGCTGGTCCGCGCCGCCCTCACGCGGGCTGCCAGGGGAGACGCCGCCCTCTCAAGGCCGCCGGCGCAGGGCATTCCTGAGCTGCAATCATGGTTCGCGCAGGAACTGGGCGCCTCCACGCCGGTTGGCGTCACGCCGCCCCAGCCGAGCGACGTCGTCGTTCTTCCCGGGAGCCAAAGCGGACTCAGCTCCATTTTTCGCGGACTGGTGGGCCACGGCCAACCACTGCTCGTGGAATCGCCCAGCTACTGGGGCGCGTTGCTGGCCGCGGGCCAGGCCGGCGTGAACATCATCCCCGTACCGAGCGGCCCCGAAGGTCCCGATCCCGACGAGCTGGACAGGGCCTTCGAGGAATCCGGGGCCCGGCTCTTCTACGCGCAGCCAAACTTCGCCAATCCCACGGGAGCGCAGTGGTCGGCAAAGCGCGGGGAAGAGGTGCTGCGGATCGTGCAGCACCATGGCGCTTTCCTTGTGGAGGATGACTGGGCCCACGATTTCGGGATCACGGCGCCTTCCGCGCCGATAGCTGCCAAGGACGATTCCGGCCACGTGGTCTACATCCGCTCGTTGACCAAAAGCGTGTCGCCGGCCGTTCGGGTTGCGGCGATTATTGCACGCGGACCCGCCCGGGAACGGATCATGGGCGCACAGGCCGCCGAGTCGATGTACGTCAGCGGATTGCTGCAGGCGGCAGCGCTCGACGTCGTCACGCAGCCCGGGTGGCAAACCCACCTTCGCGGACTCAGCCATCAGCTGCAGTCACGCCGCGACCTCCTGGTCTCCAGCCTCGCGGAACACGTCCCAGAAGCCCACCTCAGCAACCTGCCCAAAGGCGGCTTGAACCTGTGGCTGCGGATGCCGGACGGGTTCGACGTCGAGCAGCTCACCAAGGATTGCGAAGCGGCGGGGGTGCTCATCGCAGCAGGGACCGAGTGGTTCCCAGCAGAGCCGGAAGGGCCGCACATCAGGCTCAACTACGCCGGCCCCAACCCCGGCGCGTTCCCGGAAGGTGCGCGGATTATCGGTGAAGCGGTGCGGAAGTTGCTGTCGTCCTAAGGGCCCGTTGCGGGCCCGCAGTTCCGTCGTTGGCCAACAACGAAACAGCGGGTGAGCAACGTGCAGGTGGTGCCTTAACGACCGTAGCCACCAACCTCAAGGAGAGCGCCTTGGGGTTGGTGGCTACGTTGGGCGGCGCTTGGCCGCGAACTATCCGTGTCGCGTTGCAGAAGTTGCAGGCAAAGAGTTCCTAAGCGGGGGTCAGGTCCTTGTTGCCTTTGCCGAACACTGCGTCATCAATGGGCTGGCCGTCGAACGGCATCTCGTCCAGGTTGATGAGCGGGTTGGTGTCCTGCGTTGCGACGAGCTCGCGCGCTTCAGCCTGGGTGTCCACGCTGGGCATGGAACCCGGCAGCGGCCGCTGGGCGGATTCACGCAGGAAGAAGATGGCAATCGCACCGACGATGGACGTGGCCATCAGGTAGTACGCCGGCATCATGTCATCACCGGTGCCCTCAATGAGGCCCTGCACGATGAACGGCGTGGTTCCGCCGAAGATGGCCACCGAGAAGTTGTAGGCGATACCCATTCCGCCATAGCGGCTGGATGTCGGGAACAGTGCTGGAAGGGCCGAAGCCAGGTTGGCGATGTAGAACGTCACCGGGAACGCGATCATCGCAAGGCCGGCCAGCGTGGACCAGATCTCGCCGATACCGATCAGGAGGAAGGCGGGGATGGCGAAGACGATGGTGCTGCCTGCGCCTATCCACAGGACGGGGCGGCGGCCGATGCGGTCCGAGAGCTTACCGGTCAGCGGGATGCACACGGCCATGATCACCAGGACCGGGATGGTCAGCAGTGTGCCATGGACGGGGTCGTAACCCTTGGAATCCGTGAGGTATGTAGGCATGTAAGACGTCAGGGCGTAGCCGACGGTGTTGGCTGCGGCCGCGAGGATCATGGCCAGGATGATCTGGCGCCAGTAAGCCTTGATGATGCCAACGGGACCCTTGGCAACAGCTGCGTCCTGCGAGGCTGCGTTCTTGGCCGTGGCCTCCTGGGCGTCCAGTGTTGCCTGGAACTGGGGGGATTCTTCGATCTTGCTGCGGAAGTACACGGCGATCAGGCCCAGCGGCCCGGCGATCAGGAACGGAATCCGCCAACCCCACTCCTCCATGGCAGCCTGTCCGAGCGTAAGCTGCAGGATGGAAACCAGGGCGGCGCCGAGGGCGAAGCCAATGTAGCTGCCCATATCCAAGAAGCTGGCGAAGTAGCCACGGCGCTTGTCCGGCGCATACTCGCTGACGAAGGTAGTGGCACCGGCGTACTCGCCACCGGTGGAGAAGCCCTGAATCAGCTTCAGGATCACCAGCAACGCGGCGGCCCAGATGCCGATCTGCGCGTAACCGGGAAGGAGGCCGACGGCGAACGTGCTTGCCGCCATGATCATCAGTGTTGCTGCAAGTACCTTCTGGCGGCCCACCTTGTCGCCGAGCCAACCGAACACGACGCCGCCGAGGGGGCGCGCGATGAAGGTTGCGGCGAAGGTGCCCAGCAGGAAGAGTGTCTGGACGGACTTGTCCGCTTCAGGGAGGAACACAGGTCCCATGGTGGTGATGAGGTAGCCGAAAACGCCAACGTCGTACCATTCCATGGTGTTGCCGACGATGGTGCCGCCGAGAGCTTTCCTCAGCATGGGCTTGTCCACCACGTTGACGTCGGACTCTTTGAGCCGGCGCTTCGGGCGAAGCTTTGTCTTCTTCGCCGCGTTCTTTACTGCGTTCATTGCGTTTGCTGCGTTTGCGGCGGCCGGGTTGCGGCCTGCCGATACCTGCTGTCCGGTGGCGTTCCTTGCGCCATCCGGAGAGACGGTGTTGCTTTGGTCTGTGGGCATTTGGGCTTCTCCTAGGGAGGTCATTTGCTTGCGACTTCTGCTGCCCCGCTCTGGGCAGGCCTTCAATTTTACGCGGTTTTGGCCCAAAACCCGAGTTGAGATCCGATTTTTGGGCCGTCTGGGGGTGCAAATTGCCTAGTTGTGTTGCATCTCATTGCCCGCTCTTGCCCCGCAAACACGCGGATTTCGGCCCGGTTTTGCCCACAAAGCACGTTGTTACCAAATTGTTTAGCCAACCCCATCAAAAGGGGCGGAAACGGAGTCAAAAACTGACGGATTGCTAGGTCATCGTGGTGCTCATCGCGTGGCGGAACGGTGCGTCCAAGCGTGGTCGGTAGAAGGTGCCGGTACGGAAGCACGATCCGACCTGGCAAGTTCCGATCTTCCGATCATCTGATCGTTCAGACTTCCGCGCAGGCACCTCTGGATACGGAGGGGTGCCCGAAGAGGACGAAGTGGGTTCCATCCTTTTCTTTCACTGCTACATAGCTGGGCTGGTAGAGCTGAACTGCGGAATCGCAAATTGCTATGGCAGTCTTCGCTGCCTCACTGTCCGCTGCTCCGCGTGGGTCGATGAGTGTGGTGTCGATGCTGAGCCTGCCTGGTTCCGTCTCGGTCACGGCGGTGACGCTCCCTGCCCAGGCCGCAGAGGCGTTTGCCGTCTTGAAGTCCGCAGTCTTGTCGACCTCGCCAGATGCGGTCGGGACAGCCTCAGGCGCTGCTGCCGGCTGACTGGCCTCCGTCGTTGTTACAGGCCCGCTGGGCGCGGATCCGACTTGGGTCGCGGCTGGTGAACATCCCGCGAGCAAAAGCCCGACAATGGCGAGGGGGATGAGTTTCTTGTTCATTGTTGTCCAATGTCCGAAGGCGCGAGGTGAAGTGAACCCAGCACCAGGGTTGCCCCGAGCGCCTCATCCGAAAGCACTGTTGCGTCGAGCCCCGCACCCGCCATGATCGCTGCCGTTTCGGGTGCCTGTGCCGTGGATGTCTCTATGAGCAGGGCACCACGCGGCGCCAGCCACTCAAGTGCCCCCGACGCGACCCGACGCTGCACCGCTAAACCGTCAGCGCCGCCGTCGAGCGCTACCATCGGCTCGTGGAGCCGGGCCTCCGGCGGCATCATCCCGATGGACCCGGTGGGCACGTAGGGTGCGTTGGCCAGGAGCACATTGACTCGGCCCCGGAGCCTGCGGGGGAGTGCCTGGTAGAGGTCACCTTGGTGGACGTGGCCGCCGCGGGGTTCCACATTGCGCCGGGCACACTGGACCGCGGCCGGATCGATGTCGGCAGCGTGCAGCTCGAGCCCACCCACCAGTTCAGATAAAGCTGCGCCTATCGCGCCGGAGCCACAGCAGAGGTCGACGACGGCGGCGCGGCGCCCCTCGGTTGACGGCCGGACGATGGCCGCTGCCTGCCGGACCAGGAACTCCGTTCGACGCCGCGGAACGAATACGCCGGGTCCCACAGCCATCCGCTGCCCGCAGAAATCGACCCACCCCACGATGTGTTCGAGCGGGAGTCCACGGACCCTGTGATCAATCATTCGGGCCAGCTCGTCCGGAGTCCGGGCCGCGCTGATCAGGAGCTGGGCTTCGTCTTCGGCGAAGACACAGCCCGCAGCCCGCAAGGTGGTGACGATCGAAGCGATGCTGGTCACGGGAGCCATGCTAGCCGAGGGGTTCACAAACACGGAGGAACTTGGTTAGGGTATGACGCATGGGAACACTGATTTTTGAGTAGACCGGCCAGTGCCCGTCATGGTGCACCTGCTGCGTTTCAGAAGACAAAAATCCACGCCTGTTGAGGCTTGCCTCCATGCCGTTCCCGTTGTCGACGCCCTTTTCTTGAACCGCAACGCACGGGATACGTGTCTCTTCAGGACTCACACACTTTAGGAGTCCATATGACCGCCAACCCTTCCGACAACAAAAACCAAGCCGCTTCTGGCGGTATCAAATCCAAGCTCACGGACGCCCAGCGGGCGATGCTCGCCAGCAAGTCCGGTGGCGGAGCGCCAGCAGGATGGCAGAGCACCGGCAAAGGCCACAAGCCCACGTCTGCCAGCGGCAAGCAAGCCAAGACCGAGAAGAAGGTCCGCTGGTGAATCCAACGGACAGGCACACTGAAAGGGAAGAACCATGACTGCGAAGCATTCTGCAGAAAACATCAATCCTGAGGTTGCAAGCCACTTGGTGGAGTCCATGGACATGGCTCCGATGCCCGAGCCCGCTGCCATTGCTTTGGCACTCGGCACGGATCAAAGCCAGCAGTGGCCGGACGGCAACGGCAAACGCCGCCACCCGAAGGACCGCGACCAGGCCCACGGTCGTATGGGCCAGGGGGCCGCAGTGACTGCGGTCCACCGGACCAGCCGTCCGCAGATGCCCCACTCCTCCTAGCCGCAAATACTCCGACGCGGAAGCCAGCCCAACTGCCATTCAGTTGGGCTGGCTCACGTCCGAGGGGGACTTGTCCGGGCGCCAACCACGCCACACCGGATGGCGCAGCCGGCCAGGGCCGGTCCAGTTGCCGAAAGTTACTTCAGCCACCAGGTCCGGGCGCACCCAGTGGGCGCCGGCCGCGTCCTCACGAGGGATGTCCGCGAACGGGGATTCGCTGGTGCCCCGTGATTCCAGTTGCCCGATGATGTCCCGCAGTTGCCAGTCCTTGAACCCGGTCCCCACCCTGCCCACATAGTGCAGTTGGTCCCCGTCGGGGATGCCCAGGAGCAGCGCCCCGAAGGTTCCGCTCCGCGCGCCGGCCCCTGGCCGCCAACCGCCCACCACAACCTCCTGGCTTTGCTCCAGTTTGAGCTTGAGCCAGGCCCTGCTGCGGCGTCCCACGGCGTATCGGCTGTCCGCTTTCTTGGCCATGACCCCTTCAAGGCCCAACTCGGCGGCGCTGGACATGAGGTCTTCGACATCGTGGTCCAGGACGGCCGACAGATGCAGCGGACATCCCGCCTTCAGGCGGCCCGCAAACGCCGACAGCCTTTCGCGGCGCTCAACGTAAGGCAGTCCGCTGAGGTCCGTGCCGTCGTCGTATATCAGGTCGAAAAGCATGAGCTGCACCGGAACGGAAGCCCGGGCGCGTTCGATGTCGGCAGCCTTGACCAGGTTCATCCGGAGTTGCAGCCGCCCGAAGTCAGGCCTTGAGCCCTTGCCGAGTGCCACGATTTCCCCGTCTGCAACAAAGTCGCCTTCCGGCCAGCAGGAGCGGTCGGTGAGCTCCGGATAAGTGGCCGTGAGGTCGTTGCCGTTGCGGCTCATGAGCCGGATCTTGCCCTCGGTTCCGGTGATGACGGCCCGGATGCCATCCCATTTGAGCTCGTACAGCCAGTCATTTCCGCTAAGGTCCGCCGTGGTCCCGGACGTGGCCAGCATGGGGGCGTAATCGCGGAGGGGCTGCTTGGCCGGGGGAGCGGCGGCCTTCGGGTCCTTCACCGGCGGAGTTCGGCGCGCTCCCGGCTGCTCCTTCATCAGGTGGATCAGCCAACGGTCGCCCGTGTTGATCAACGCGAAACGCTTGGTGCCGCCCAGTCCACCGCCCGGTTGTCCGGTCAGGGTGGCAATGACTTCCTTGCCGTCGCGCCATTTCTCGCAGGTGTACTCGCCGCGGTCCCAAATGGTCATGGTTCCCGCCCCGTACTCGCCCTTCGGAATGATCCCGGCGAACGTTGCGTACTCCATGGGGTGGTCTTCGGTATGGACGGCCAGATTGTTCCGCTCGGGTGTTTCCGGAACACCACGGGGCAATGCCCAGGATGCCAGGACACCGTTGTGCTCCAAACGCAGGTCCAGGTGGTAGCGCCTGGCGTGATGCTCCTGGATGACGAAGATGCCGCCGGGCGGCAGAGGGTCGCCCGGTTTTGGCTGCTCGGAGGACGTCGCGCTGGGCGCCGTCGCGGCAGCGGCCGACGACGACGGAAACGGCTCCGGGGTTTTGTCCGGATCGCGCATCCCGACATATTTGGCGAGACGGCTCTCCACCGTCACCACCCGGCCGCCCGAACCACCCGAAGCAGCCTCGCCGTCGTCGGTGTCTTCGCCGTGCGGCGGCAGGTGCCGGTCGGAGATGGGGGCGAAATGGTCCTTGCCGGTCCGGACCCGGTCCATCACAGCGGTGTAGTCCAGATGGTCGAGCGTGGGGGAATTAAGCTCCCGCCAGGTTCGGGGCGCAGCAACCGTGGGGTGGGCCTTGCCGCGCAGGGAGTAGGGCACGATGGTGGTCTTGTTGCCGCTGTTCTGGCTCCAATCCACCAGGACCTTGCCTGCGCGCAGGGACTTCTTCATGTCGCTCACCACGAGCTCAGGATGGTCGGACTCCAAGGCACGGGCAAGCTCATGGGCGAAGGCCGCCACCTGCTCCGATTTAAGGGTCCCGTCCAAACCTGTATAGAGGTGGATGCCCTTGCTGCCACTGGTGACGGGAACGGGGTCCATGCCCATGTCCTGGAGGATGGAACGGGCCAACCTGGCCACCTCGACGCATTCAGGCAGTCCCGCACCCGGACCGGGATCGAGGTCCAGCACAAAGCGGTCGGGGCGGAGCGGGTTGCCTGCGGCGTCAACCTGCCATTGTGGAACGTGGATCTCCAGTGAGGCGATCTGGGCCATCCACGTGAGCGTGGCCAGGTTGTTCACCATGGGGTAGTCGTTGGTGTGGTCCGAATGGTGGATGGTGGCGCGCGGGATCCATTTGGGTGCGGAGTCCTCCAGGTTCTTCTGGAAGAACACCTGTCCCGGATGCTCGGCGGTGCCCACTCCGTTGACCCAGCGTTTACGGGTGACGGGCCTGTTGGCCGCCGCGGGGATGAGGAACGGCGCTACGGCAGCGTAGTACTCCAGCACCTCGGCCTTGGTGGTGCCGGTTTCGGGGTAGATGATTTTGCCCAGGTTGGTGAGGGTGAGCTCGTGGCCCTCCACCACGACACGCTCCTTCTGCTTGCCTGCCACCTCTTCTCCTCTGCGTGCTTGTGCTGTTGACTGGGTTCATGAGGGCCATATGGAAGGGATCTATCGCGTTCGGTCTGGTCAACGTACCAGTGAAGCTCTACAGTGCCACGGAGGATCACGATATAAGCCTTCACCAAGTCCACAATAAGGACGGCGGCCGCATCAGGTACCAGCGCAAATGCGAAGTCTGCGGCGAAGTGGTGGCGTACGAGGACATCGACAAGGCCTACGAAGAGGAAGGCCAGACCGTAGTCCTGACAGCGGCCGAGTTGAAGTCCCTCCCGGAAGAGAGCAGCCGGGAAATCGAGGTGGTGGAGTTCATCCCTGCCGAGCAACTGGACCCCATCATGTACGAGCGCAGCTATTTCCTTGAACCTGACTCCAAGTCGCCCAAGGCCTACATGCTGCTCCGCCAGACCCTGGAAGACACGGACAGGATCGCCATAGTCCAGTACGCCCTGCGCCAAAAAACCCGTTTGGGGGCGCTGCGGGTGCGCGGGGACGTGCTCCTGCTGCAGGCGTTGTTGTGGGGGGACGAGGTCCGGGAAGCGAAGTTCCCGTCCCTGGAGACCGACGTCAAGATTTCGGACAAGGAGCTCGAAATGTCCTCGGCCCTGGTGGACTCCATGGCGCACGATTTCGATCCCGACGAATACACCGACGACTACCAGGCGCAGCTGAAGACGTTGATCGAGGCCAAGCTGGAGAAGGGCGAGGCGCTGGACACGGAGGCCACCTTCGGCGTCGTGGAAGGCGAAGGCGAAGGCGGCGACGTCATCGACCTCATGGAAGCGCTCAAGCGCAGCCTCGACAAGAAACGCGGCAAGGAAAAAGCGTCCGACGACGACGCTGCCGCCAGCAAGACTGCCAGCAAGCCAAAGGCGCGGGCCAAGAAAAAGGCGTGATCCGGCGTCGTCATTCAGCACAAAAGCGGTGGCTGCCTATCCAGGCCGCCACCGCTTTTTGTTTGCGTCTTTGACTAGTGGTTCCGCAACATGGAGATCAGTTCGGCCTTCTTCTTTCCGGAATAGCCGGTAATGCCCAGTTCCTTGGCGCGGGCTTTCAATTTGTCCACGGTCCAGTCGTCATAGTCGCCGGACTTCCCACCTTTACGGCCCACGGCCTTGCGCCCCTTCGCAGCAGCGGCGTTTGAGATGCGGGCGGCCTTTTCCTGGGATGCGCCATCATCGCGAAGTTCTTCATACAGTTCGGGATCTTTGATGCTGGGATTCTTCTTTTCCGGCATGGTTCGTTTCCTTTCCCTGGTTAGGCGCTTGTCTTGTAGTGGGGTTCGGCAACGGGCTTGCCGCGTTCGCTGGGTTCAGCCTTCATGTGAAGTGCCGTTGGTTGTCCCGGCCTGTTGTTGCAGCCACAGCGGCATGCCCACCACAAAAACCAGCAGGACCAGGATGATGCCGCCGCCGGCCACCAACCCCGCAGTCCTGCCGGCTGTCACGTCGAAGACCAGGGAGGCGGAGCCGGTAATCAGAAGGGCAACTCCTGCCAGGGCAAATTTGGTGATGACGTCAGCGCTGGAGACAAGGGTGGCTTTGAGCCCCCGCCGGAACAGCCGGCGGTGCACGCTCACCGGGACGACGATGAGCACAGTCGTCAAAGCTGCGGTCATGACGTTGAAGAGGTAAAGGTTCTGCTGCCAGTCGTCCAGTTCACTGAACCGGGCCTGGAAAGGGAGTGTCAGCAGGAAGCCCCCCAGGATCTGGACTCCCGTTTGGAGTACGCGCAGCTCCTGGATCAATTCCATCCAGTTCCGGTCCATCCGCTCTTCGGTGGACTCGTTACGTCCTACCCGCGGAATGTGATCCGGTTCCGTCATTGATGCACCTCGCAACTCTTGCTGGCCAATAGAAGCGACCGAGGACTGCTCCGACGCGCAGTGCCGCGCAGCGGGGCAGTCCTCGGCGGGGATCCTGGCTTCAGACCGTATGACCCCGGCGCCCTGACATGAAGCTCAGGAGCCAGCCAATGGCCGCCACTACGAGGAGGACGATTCCCACCCACAGCAGCCAGCTAAGGGCCTGGGAGAAGCCGCCCACAAGGAGAAGGACAATTGCCACTACACCAGCAATGATCAGAAGCGTATTCATGGTCAGCACATTCCTTTCTGGGGGAATCACCGGATTCCCAACTATGCATTCCGGTTTACTTCGATTTAGTTATGCCGGTACTTAGGGGCGTTCCGCCGCCCTCAAGTGCCTTTCCGCTATCCCGAACAGGTCTTCACCGTAGGATGAAGTTCGCCAGTTGTGAACAGCAACACTCTTCATTGTACTACTAAGCAACCTTATGAAAGGCTTGTTGAAGTCGTCACTTGATGATTGGGCAGTGCCGCGATAAACAGGTGGCACGTATTGGCTCGGATGAACGTCCACGAGAGGAACACATGAAAGCGTCACAGCAGCTTGCAGACAACCTTCAGATCGTCCTGACAGACCTTATCGAGCTGCAGCTCCAGGGCAAGCAAGCCCACTGGAACATTGTGGGGCCCAACTTCCGGGACCTTCACCTCCAGCTGGATGAGCTGGTGGTGGCAACGCGCGAATTCGCCGACGACACCGCTGAGCGGATGAGGGCCCTTCACGCACTCCCCGATGGCCGCAGCGCCACCGTCGCCAAAGGCACGCGGCTTGAGGAATTCCCCGCCGGCCTGGTCAACACCAAGAACGCCGTCAAGCTGGTGACCGACCGCGTGGAGCGCGCAGTCCAGACCATGCGCGACGTCCATGATGAAGTGGATGAGGAAGATCCCACGACGGCGGACCTCCTGCACGCATTCATCTCCAGGCTCGAGCAGCTGGTGTGGATGATCAACGCCGAAATCATGAACGCAGGCGCATCTGTCACGGACCCGGACGAGGCCTAGCAAGCGCTCGGACCTGGCTGATCGCGGACAGGCAGCCCGGCGTGCCACGGCTTAAGCGAAGCGACCTTTCCAAGCCCGGCATCGTCCGCCGCAAGGTGGGCAAGGGCTTTAGCTACCGCCACCCGGACGGGAGCCTGGTCAGCAAGGAGGATCGCCAGCGCATCAACGCGCTGGCGATCCCGCCTGCCTGGACTGAGGTGTGGATCTGTCCCTTCGAAAACGGACACATCCAAGCCACCGGCGTGGACGCGGCCGGTCGCAGCCAATACATGTACCACCCCCGCTGGCGTGAACGTAAGGACACCGAGAAGTTCCAGCGCGCGGCGGAGTTGGGCTCCGTGTTCCCTGCAGTGCGTCGGGCCGTCACGCTGCACCTCAAGGACACGTCCTCGCCCAAGCAGCAGACCATCGCAGCTGCGGTGCGGCTGATGGACCTCGGCGCTTTGCGTGTTGGCTCCGAAAGCTACATGCGCCAGAACGGTTCGTATGGGCTCACCACTCTCCGCTGCCGGCATGCCCGGGTCAAGGGCGATGTTGTGGCGCTGAAGTTCCCCGGCAAGAGTGGGCAGCTGTGGGACACCTCCATTAATGACCCCGCCCTGGCCGCGTTCCTGGAGCCTCTGTCCCGACGACCGGGCAAAGAGCGCTTGCTTTCGTACAAGGTGGATGGTTCCTGGGTCTCCTTGGATGCCTCCATGATCAATGAGTACCTTCGCACCATTGCCGGGGCGGCTTACACGTCCAAGGATTTCCGGACTTGGAAGGGTACTGCGGCTGCTGCCCTCAGCCTGTTGAGCTCCGATGGCACCATGACGCGCCCCCAGGCGCTGGTCAAAGCCATGAAGGATGCGGCGGCCCTCCTTGGCAACACTCCAACAGTGGCGCGTACATCGTATGTTGACCCTCGGATCGTGGAGGCTTACTTGTCCGGGGAGCTGCAGGAAGTCAAAGCCACGGAACCTTCCATTGCTGCATTCCTGATCGAAAAACAGAGCTAGCGCCGCCGGGGCGGGTGGCCCCCGTTTCATCGTCGCATTTTATGAGTACACTCGTACTAATAAAACGCGGGGTCCGGTGCTCTTTGGAGTGCGGCGTTGAGGAGCGGTGAATGATTCTGGTTGCAATCGTGGTCTGCGAAGTGGCTTTCTGGGTGGCGATTCTCGCCGGCCTTACAGCGCGGTATGTGCTGCAGCGCCGCCGCCTGGGCGGAGCCCTCTTGCTCATGGCTCCTTTGATCGATGCTGTTCTGCTGGCCCTGGTGGCCGTCGATCTGCTGGGCGGGGCAACGGCCTCCTGGCACCACGGGCTGGCGGCAATCTACATTGGCGTCTCCATCGCCTACGGCAAACGCATGGTGGCGTGGGCCGACGCGCACTTCCAGCACCGGTTCGCGGGCGGGCCCGCTCCGGAACGCCTCAGCGGGGCCGCCTACACGGTCAAGTGCTGGCGCGACGTACTCCTCACCGCGTTGGCGATGACCATCGCCGCTGCGACGTTGGGGGCGATCATCGTCCTGGTGAACGATGCCGATCGAACCGCCGCCCTCTCTGAATTCTTTCGCATCCTGGGCATCATCTTCGCCATCGACTTCCTCTGGGCTGTGAGCTACACGATCTGGCCCAAGAAGCCCGCCAGGGCATTGCCGGCCGCTACTGCCTCGCGCTGAGACCATGCCGCGGAGAATAGACACAGAGGCACGTACCGCCGCGATTGCGGAAGCTTCCCTTCGAGTCCTCGAGCGTGATGGACTGGCCGGCCTGTCCGTGCGCGGGGTCGCGGCAGAAGCCGGCATCGCCGCTGCCTCGCTGCGGCGGGCCTTTGCCACGCAACATGCCCTTCGGGAGTATTGCCTGCAACTCATCGAGGACCGGGTCACGGCCAGGGTGGCCGCGCTTGAGCTCACCGGGCGGGCCCTGGTTGATGGTTTGCTGATGCAATTGCTCCCCCTGGACAAGGAGCGACGCCTGGAACTGGTGGCGCAAGTACAGCTTGGCGTCCTTTCCCTCACTGACAGCGGACTGCGACCTGCGGCGGTCCGGCTTAGCGAGGCAGTTGATCGCGCATGCCATGCCGCCCTGCAGATCCTGGCGGAAGCAGGGCAGCTCCACCGGGACCGCGACCCGGAGTATGAAGCACAACGGCTGCGCGCGCTGCTGGACGGAATTGCGATGAACGGACTATGGAGCGGGGAGTTGCCGGCGGAAAGTCCCATGCTCAGCATGCTGGCGCGTCACCTCGACACGCTCGCCAAGCCATAGCGGGACGTGAAAAGAGCCTGGTGCCGCCCTCTTCCGGGGTGGCACCAGGCTCTTCTTCGGTATTGGGGAGCTTGCGCGTCCCTGCTACGCGTCGTGGTCCGTTTCGAGGATCTTGACCAGGCTGTCCAGGGCCGCGTCAGCGCCCTCGCCCTCGGCGCGCAGGACCACCACGTCGCCGTGGGCGGCACCCAGGCTCATCAGGGACAGGATGCTGGCCGCATCCATGGCGTCGTCAGCCGGATCGCCCTGGCGGGCAATCGTGACATCGAGGTCAAGGTCGCCGGCGGCCTCCGCGAAGATGGCTGCCGGGCGGGCGTGGAGGCCGACGCGGCTTGCGATGGTGGCTGTACGTTCAGGCATTGGTGCTCCTTTAGGTGTGGGTGGCTTTGTGGGAAGTCTAGACGCTGGCGGTGGCGGTAGCGGGGACTGGCTCTGCTTCAACCGGCTTCCGAACGGCCCAACGCTTGAGGGCAATGACCAACAGTGCCGTGATGACTACGCCGACTGCGATCGAGAGGAAGAACAACACGAAGTTGTCGATCGCGAAGAAGACGAAGAGGCCGCCGTGGGGAGCCTTGGACGTGACTCCAAAGGCCATGGACAGGGCGCCGGTTACAGCACCGCCCACCATGCTGGCCGGGATGACCCGCAGGGGATCTGCGGCTGCGAAGGGAATGGCACCTTCGGAGATGAACGAGGCACCCAGAAGCCAGGCTGCCTTGCCGTTTTCACGCTCGGCCAGGGAGAAGAGCTTCTTGTCCAAAACGGTGGCCAGGGCCATTGCCAGCGGGGGAACCATGCCTGCAGCCATGACTGCGGCCATGATCTGCCAAGGAGCCTGGTTGGTAACACTCGCGGCACCGAGGCCCGCAACGGCGAAGGCGTAAGCAACCTTGTTGACGGGACCGCCCAGGTCGAAGCACATCATGAGGCCCAGGATGATGCCCAGGACGACTGCGCCGGCGCCGGTCAGGCTGGAGAGCCCGGTGTTCAGGGCGTTGGTGAGGGCAACAATGGGAGCGCCCAGGATCAGGAACATCAAGCCGGACGCCACCAGGGACGCGATCAGCGGGATGATGACCACTGGCATCAGGCCGCGAAGCCAGCGCGGGACATCCAGCTTGCCGATTTGGTAGGCAACGTACCCCGCGAGGAGGCCGCCGACGATACCGCCAAGGAAGCCTGCGCCCATGAACCCGGACACGGCACCGGCCACGAAACCGGGGGCGATGCCGGGACGGTCAGCGATGGCGTAGGCGATGTAGCCGGCCAGCGCGGGAACCAGGAACCCGAGGGACAGGGCGCCGATCTTGAACAGCACCGCTCCGATGTAGGCACCCAGCGGACCCCAGGCATTGTCCGGGAATTCGGTGGGCAGGTTGAAGATGCTGTTTTCGACAACGATCTTGTCCGCAAAGCTGGTGATGAGATAGCCGCCCATGAGGAACCCAAGGGCAATAAGAAGGCCACCACCGGCAACGAACGGGATCATGTAGCTGACGCCAGTGAGGAGTGCGCGCTTCAGCTTCTGGCCGATGTGCTCGCCCTTCTCCTCCTCGGCACGCTCAGCCTGCTCTTCGGCACCGAAGTGCGGAACGCGGCGTGCATGCGGGTCTTCCGCAGCGGCGAGGGCTTCCTGGACCATCTTGGTGGGTTCGTCGATGCCCCGCTTGACTGGAGCATTGATGACGGGCTTACCGGCGAAGCGCTCCTTGCCACGAACATCGACATCGACGGCGAAGATGACCGCGTCAGCTGCAGCGATCACAGCCGGGTCCAGCGGCTTGGCGCCGGAGGAACCCTGGGTTTCGACCTGCAGGTCAACGCCCATTTCCTTGGCTGCGGCCACGAGTGAGTCGGCAGCCATGTACGTGTGCGCAATGCCGGTTGGGCACGCGGTCACGGCCACGATCCGCTTGGGTGCCGGCGTGTTCGAGGCTTCGCCGGCGATGGGGGTCGTGCCCGCTTCGCGATGCCCAACCACTCCGCGACCCCCATCCCCGGCTTCGCTCGTCTTTGGAGCGTCACCAATGGCGCCGTCCACCAGGTCCACGATTTCCTGTTCGGACGAAGCCGCGCGCAGCGCTGCCGTGAAGTCCTTCTTGATGAGTGAGCGGGCCAACTTGGAGAGCAGCTTCAGGTGTTCCTGGTCCGCTCCGTCCGGTGCCGCGATGAAGAAGATCAGGTCCGCCGGACCGTCCTTGGCGCCAAAGTCCACCTTGTGGGACAGGCGCGCCATGGCCAGGGCAGGCTCCGTGACCGCGGCTGAACGGCAGTGCGGGATGGCGATCCCGCCGGGGACGCCGGTGGCGGTCTTCTGCTCGCGGGCAAAGGCATCCGTGAAGAGCCCTTCAACCTCGGAAGCACGGCCGGCCGCGGCGACTTTGCCGGCCAGGACGCGGATGACGTCGGCGGGGGAGTCGCCCAGGTTCTGGTCAAGGGTGACCAATTGGGGTGTGATCAGCTGGGTCACTGTTAGTCCTTCTGGAGGGCCGTGATGGTTACGGCGTCGGGGGTTGTCTGGTGGACTGCCGGGACAGTGGAGCCCGGCAGCGAAGCAGCAGCGGCACCATGTGCCACGGCTTGACGAAGGCAGTCCTGAGCGGAACCACCCTGGGTTGCGGCCAACAGGTAGCCGGCCAAGGATGAATCCCCTGCGCCCACTGTGCTGACGGCCTTGATGGGCGGATGCGTGGCGAACCATGCTCCGTCCGTGGTCACCAGGACTGCGCCCTTGGACCCGAGTGTTGCGAGAACGGCGCCTACACCGCTGGCGACGACGGCGGCAGCAGCTTGGGCGGCTTTGGCCGGGTCTGCTTCCAGTTGCTCAGCTGTATAGACGTTGGTGAAACCTGCGGCGGCTGCAAGCTCGGCGAGCTCTTCCGCGTTCGGCTTGAGGAGGTCCGGCTTTCCTGCGGCATCGCCCACCAGGGCTGCCGCAAGCGGCGCCCCGGAGGAGTCGATGGCGATGCCCGGGGCCGCCGTTCCATCTGCGTTCGACCGGAGCCGACGCGCGATTGTGGCGTAGAAATCCGCAGGCACCCCTGGTGGGAGCGAGCCCGCGAGAACCACCCAGCTGGCGCCACGGGAGCGGTCCAGCAGCAGCCCGATCAGGGCTTCCTGCTGTTCACCGCTCAGCTCCGGGCCGGGTTCGTTGATCTTGGTGGTGATGCCATCCGGTTCGGTGAGCGTGACATTGCTGCGCAGCGCCTGGCCGATGGGGAGCGCCGCAAACGGCACGCCGCCGTCGTGCAGTCCGGAAAGGACGGGGTCCGAGTCGGCGCCCGGAAGGACGGCCAACGTTTCGAGGCCGGAGGCTACAAGGGCCCGGGAGACATTGACGCCCTTGCCGCCGGATTCCTGGTGGACGGCCACGGCGCGCTGGACTTCCCCGCGGGCCAGGGCGCCGGGGAGTTCCACCGTCCTGTCCAGGCTGGGGTTTGCTGTCAGTGTGACGATCATGCGATCACCACGTCGACGCCGGCATCGGCCAGGGCGGCCGCGAGTTCCGCGGACGGTTCGTTGTCTGTTATCAACGTGTCAACATCCTTCAACGTGGCGAACTGGACCAGCGTTTCAGCGTCCAGTTTGGAAGAATCGGCCAGGGCAACAACTCGCCGGGCAGACTTGACGAAGGCGGCCTTGACCGCTGCTTCCTCGGGGTCGGGTGTGCTCAGGCCGAAATCGGCGTGGATCCCGTTGGTCCCGACAAAAGCGATGTCCGGACGGAGCCGGTACGCGGCCTCAACGGTGGATTGCCCGACCGCCGCCTGGGTCAGGCCGCGGACACGGCCGCCCAGGATCTGGAGCGCAATTCCGGGAGTGGAAGAGAGCTTGCCGGCGATGGGGATGGCATGCGTGATGACGACGAGTTCGTCGCTTCCGTGGGCAGCCGGCGTCCGCTGGGCGAGCAAGTCCGCGAGGGTTTCCGTGGTTGATCCGGCGTCGAGGAGGATGCTGCCGCTGGTGAGTTCCGGAATCAGTGCGAGTGCTGCGTTGGCGATTCGTAGTTTTTGGGACTGGCGCTGAACTGCACGCTCAAGGATGCTCTCTTCCCTGGTGCTCAGCCGGTCCGAAGGAACCGCGCCGCCATGCACCCGCCGCAGGTTTCCGGAAACTTCGAGGGCTGCGAGGTCGCGGCGAATGGTCTCAGTGGTGATGCTGAAACGGTCGGCGAGGTCAGTGACGCTCACCCGTCCGCGCTCGACGACGAGGGCGGAGATCAGTTGTTGGCGCTCTTCTGCGAACACTTACCCTCCATTGCGGTAAAGCCAGGAATTCAGTTCAGCCACGTCCGTGACTGCTGTCACAACGATGTGGAATTGATTGACTCTATCTTTGTTTATGTGGGTACGTCAAGAGAAAACCAACATAAACAAAGATCTGCTCGCGGCGGCGCCTGAAGGCGCCTGGACACGCTAAAGGGCATGCCGCACTCCCTGTAGCGCGGCATGCCCTACTTCGGATCCTGACTGGGGGATTTGCCAGGATCCGGTCCATGGGGTGGAGGTGCCAACGGACCGCTTAGGGTCGGGGCTCGCCTCCCGGTGCAGGCGTCGGCGGTACGGCCGGCCCGGGCGTAGGTTCCGGAACCGGCGGTGGCCCGGGCTCGGGAAGGGGAACGGGCTCGGGGGTCGGACGCGGTTCGCGGTTGGGATCCGTACCGGGACTGCGGGTGGGATCAGGATGCGGAGTGCCCTGCGGATCCATGGTCACACGCTCTTGTGGTGGGCGGCATACCGGGGCCGAAGGGCTGGAGGAACATGGGTGGGGTAGCTGCCCGAATCCCACCCGGATCCCGGATAATCGATGGGCAGGTTGTCCGGATCCGGCGGATCAGGAAGCTTCCGCTTCCTGCTTTGGCTGCTCTTCCCGGCGGTCACTGCGGACTCTCTTCCCTGTGGTTCTGCGTGCATGGTGTTCCTTCCGGTCGCCAGAGGGCTATGTCGCTCCGGGGCTGTGTTGTGGGGGCCGAAGCCAAATGGTCGGGTTCAGTCCGGAATCTCCATGCGGAAGCCGCAGTGACATCCGAGAATCCGGGTGTTGATCAACACCTCGTACATCCGTAGCTGTCCCTTGGGCTTCAACACCAGGGGAGTCTGTATCCTGCGCAATTCGCAGCTCTTGGTCTTCATGGGTTCGCCGCAGTGAAGATACTGGCCGCCGAACTGCAGCACACCCTGGGTGATGCCTGGTCGGTTGAGCACCGCAGCCACTTTCTGGACTGAGGCAGTCTGCGTGTAGGAATATCTGCAACTGCAGCATTCGTAGGCGACATCGACCATGTTGGGGGCCGGTGGGTAGTGGGACTGGATGGAATTGACCAGGAGATTCCTGTCCGTGTTGCAGCGCTTGCACCACAGTGGTTCATCAGGAGGTTGGTGGGCTTCGTCCGGGACTCGGGACGCTGGCTGGGCCGGCATGGGTCTGTACCTTTGCATCAAAAAATGCGGGACGCCCGTCTGCATGAGCTGGAAAGCCTTCATCCCTCAATGGGGACGTAGCAGAATTGTGCACATAGGTGCACCGCATATGCAAGGATTCTGTTGTCATTCATTAAGGGGTGGCGGTGCAGTACCACCCCGACCCTAAACTAAGGCATGGACGAAATGAACGTAGATCTGGCGCGGCTGGAATCCGACCCGGCGCCCGACGAAGTTTCGGTCCCCGAGCAATTGCAGGACCTCGTGATCGACAGCGAGGACGTGGGCGGATTCCTTAATGAACTCGCGGCGTTCTCGGCGTCCGCGGTCTCCCAAGCTGTGGGAGTCGATGTCCTCTGCGGCATCACCTTGAGTCGTCGTCGACGCACCGCCACCGTGGCCGGCAGTACCCACGAGGCGCGCCTGATTGACGAAGTCCAGCAGGCCTATGGCGACGGCCCCTGCCTGGAAGCCATGCGGAGCCACAAGACAGTGCACGTTCCCGACACATCCACCGAAGAGCGGTGGTCCGAGTACTGCACGGTCATCGCCGAGCGCGGCCACCTTTCAGCCCTTTGCGTGCCGCTCGAACTGGACGAGGGCGCTACCGCGGCACTGAACTTCTTCGCCCCGCAGGCACACGTCTACGATGACGCCACCATCCGCAGTTGCGAGCTCTACGCAAGCCAGGCCGAACGGTCGCTCAGGCTTGCCGTACGGATCGGCGCCAAGCAGCAGCATGCCGAGGACCTCCAGGAAGCAATGCACTCACGTACCGTGATCGACCTCGCCTGTGGCGTCATCATGGGCCAGAACCGCTGCTCGCAGGACGAGGCATTCCAAATCCTCAAGAAGGCATCCAGCACCCGGAACCAGAAGCTCCGGGACGTCGCGGAGTCCTTGGTAAAGTCCGTGGCGAACCAAGCGCCCGTGGCCCACTTCGAGCCCTAAGCGCAGGCTGGCAGCCGGTCCTGGGGCTTCCCATCCCTTGTGACCCCCGCCACTGGTGAACTACATTCATACATGGGTTAAGCAGATAGCCCTTGGAGCCTCATGCCGATCGCCATCAAGGATGGTCCAAGAACTGCACTGAAGCCGTGGCCTCTATCGGCCGGCTCACCGCGTGCATGCATGCAGGCTCCTTGAAGGAGCAAAAGGAGAATGGCAATGACGCTTGGATCCCCGATTCCCGCCCCGAAACCGCTCACGGTGCCGGTGCCCTCAGTCGCTGACACCGACGCGCGCCCATGGTGCACTGTCTGCGAGACGGATTCGTACGTTTTCGTCGAAACGGTCGTGGAGTCTGCCCCCAACCAGTCCCAGTTGGTGGACGTCAGCTACACATGCAGCGAGTGCGATACCTTCTACGCCCACACCGTCCGCCTGGACGCGCTGGTGCCGGAGATCCAAAGGGAATTCCTGTCAACGTCCGCCGCTGGGCTCTGGTTCAGCTGCACCCACTGCGGCGAGCCCATGACGTTGGGACGCCCCACGGAGCGCGTCATTGAGGCACCCCGGACCACGGACGGTCCCGGGACCCCCAACCTTCTTGAGGTGTACCTGCAGACCCAGGTGCTCCACTGCCGGTGCGGATTCCAGATGGAGGTTCCGCGGCACGTCGGCTGACTGCCGTTCCTGAATAACTCGTCGTGGGGAGGGGTGGCCATGCGCACCTTTGGTGTCGAGGAAGAGTTGCTGATTGCCGACCCTTCGGATGGGACGCCCTTGGCTTTGGCCGCCGGGATCCTGGATGTGGCAGGCACTCCGGCTGAGGAGGCCGACGATGACGCACCATCCTTGAAGTCGGAATTCAAGCAGGAACAGATTGAAGTCAATTCGCTCCCTTGCCGGACAGCGTCCGAACTCCGGGCAGAAATCCGCGCGGGCCGGGCCCTCGCGGATAAGGCCGCGAGAGCTGTCGGGGCCAGGGTGGCAGCACTGGCAACGCCGCCGGTCTTCCATGCGACGCCCACCGGTGGCAACCAGCGGTACGCAGCCATGGGCAACGAGTTCGGCCTCATTTCGCGCGAACAGCTGACCTGCGGTTTCCATGTCCATGTTTCCATCGAGTCGCCGGAGGAGGGCGTAGCTGTCCTGGACCGGACGCGGCACTGGCTTCCCGTGCTTCTGGCTTTGAGCGCAAACTCGCCGTTCTGGATGGGCGCCGACACCGGGTTCGCCAGCTATCGAACCCAGATCTGGAACCGTTGGCCTACGGCGGGTCCCATGGATGTCTTCGGATCCGCCGAGGGCTACCAGGCCATGGCCTCAAGCCTCCTCGCCACAGGTGTACCCCTTGATGAGGGCATGATCTATTTTGATGCGCGTCTTTCCAAGGGGCATCCCACCGTTGAGTTCCGGGTTGCCGATGTTTGCCTTTACGCCGAGGATGCGTTGACCATTGCGCTGATCGCGCGGGCCCTGGTGGAGACCTCGGTGGGCGAGTGGCGCGAGGGGGTCCCGCCGTCGGACGTTTCCACCCCGGTCCTGCGGATGGCCAACTGGAAAGCCAGCCGCTTCGGCGTTGACCAGCAGTTGCTGCACCCGCTGGAACAGACGCCCTATCCCGTGGCCGACGTCGTGGCTGCCCTCCTACGGCACGTCCGCCGGGCCTTGGTGGAGGCCGGGGACCTGACCGCTGCACGCGCGGGGGTGGCAAACATCCTCCGCCGGGGAACGGGCGAACGGTTGCAGCGCGAGGCCTACCGTCGTCGGCACCGCTTGTCCGACGTCGTTTCCGCCGCCATCGCCTCCACTCATCAGGACGGCGATTTGTCGGACGCCAAGTACCTGCTTGGCCGCTGACAGCGACGCGGCACGCAGCAGGAGAAGTACGACGGCGAATGGTCACCATGGGTGCCCAAGGTGACCTCCCGCCGTCGTACTCCAGGGGCCTTAGCCCTGGTTGATGCGGATCATGTTGCCCGAAGGGTCGCGGAAAGCGCAGTCACGCGGACCCCACGGCTGGACGATCGGCTCCTGCAGGACCTCGGCACCGGTGGCGCGGAGCTTTTCGAAAGTTTCATCGAGGTCGTCGGTGCTGAACACGAGCATGGGCATGACGCCCTTGGTGAGCAGTTCCTGGATGGCGTCGCCGTCTGCCTGGGAGCGGCCGGCATGCGGTGGGGACAGGACGAGTTCAAGATCCGGCTGGGCATCGCTGCCGAGCGTGACCCAGCGTTGGCCGTCCGAGCCGACATCGTTACGGACCTGCAAGCCCAGGCCATCACGATAGAAGGCCAGGGATTCATCGACATCGTTGACAGTGACGTGTGCGTACTTCAGTGAAATGTTCATACCGCCCACGCTATTTCAGCTACGTGGCGGGCGCTTCTTCGATCCTGCTCAGGTTGTTGCCACCCTTGCGGTCGGGGCGGGTGTGCTGCTTGGCGATGCACGTGGGCATGGCTTTCACGGCGTGGTGTTCGCGGGAGCGGTACTCGCTGGGAGTTATGCCCACGATCTCGGTGAATCGGGAGCTGAACGAACCCAACGATGTACAGCCAACCTCCATGCAGGCATCCGTGACGCTGGTTCCTGACCGAAGCAATGCCATGGCCCGTTCGATCCGCCTGGTCATGAGGTAGTTGTAGGGCGATTCGCCGTACGCAGCCTTGAATTGCCGGGAGAAATGCGCCGGGGACATGAGCGCGCCGGCGGCCATGGTGGGAACGTCCAGCGGGCGGGCGTACTCACGGTCAATGAAGTCGCGCGCTCGCCGCAGATGGGCCAGGTTGGCCAGTTCCTGCGGAGTCATGCGGCAAGTCTACTAGTCTCAGTTCCATGGAATCAGTGGTTTGGTCGAAGCCTGAAAACGAGCGAGCAGGCACCCCGTTGCTGGTGATGTTGCACGGTTATGGGACAAGCGAGCAGCGCATGGAGAAGCTGTTCCCGCATTTGCCTGCCGACTTCAGCTGCGCTGCGCTGCGCGGGCCTAAAGTCATTGGCGACGACTACGGTTGGTTCCTGCTGGACTACTTCCTCACCAACGACTTTGCGGACGTCATCGCCTCCACCAACCGGGTGTTCGACTGGATCAACTCCGTCAAAGGGAACCACAGCAGCGTCAGCCTGCTGGGCTACTCCCAGGGCATGGCGATGGCCAGCACGCTGCTGCGCTTGCGTCCCCAGGAGTTTACGGCCACGGTGGGTCTGTCCGGATTCGTGCTGGACAACGACCTCCTTGCCCTCAGCGAGTCCTTCGACAGTCCGCCCCCGTTCTTTTGGGGCAGGGACAAGGCTGATCCGGTCATCAACGAGGACGCGATCGCGCACACCGAGGAGTGGCTGGAGGCGAACGTCGCGCTGACAGCGCGGACCTATCCGGGGATGGGGCACCGGATTGAGCCGCAGGAACTGGTGGATGTCAGCGCGTTCCTTAAGTACTACGTGTTGCGGTAGTTCGCCGGATTAGAAACCATCCAGGGTCCAAAATCAAGACGCCGGTGAGAGTCACGTCACAATTTCGAGTTCGGCTGTACTCTCTTGAATGACAAAATTGTAAGCGCTTACACTTTGGGCTGTTGGCCGACGTGGGCTTGCGAAATGTTCCGTGGGACAATGGAGGTATCGATGACGAACACGCGACATTGCAGGCAACCCAACACCTGCGGCGCCCCGCCCACGGCAGTGTTCGCCCGTAACGACCAAGCGGCTTCGGAGCATTGACTACGCTCCGCGACGACGGCCCGTCTGTCCCCCAGCACGTAGCCGCACCCGCCCGATACCCAGCTCATCGAACGCAAAACCACGCGCCCACAAGCGCTGAACGGAATGACGCACATGACTGATCTTCGTAATGCCTGGAGCGGCGCCTCGGCGCTGCTGTTCGACCTCGACGGCGTGCTGACGCCAACTGCCGTGGTGCACGAGCATGCGTGGCAGGAACTGTTCGACGATTACCTCGCTCGGACAGGCCATTCCCAGGGCTACCAGGAAAGCGACTACTTCGATCACATCGATGGCAAGCCGCGATTCGATGGCGTCCGGGATTTCCTGGCCTCGCGCGGCATCACCCTGCCTGAAGGTCCTGTCCACGACCACCCGGACAACCAAACCGTGCAGGGTCTCGGCAACAGGAAGAACGCCATCTTCAACGAGATCGTGAACTCCCGTGGCGTCGAGCCCTACCCGGGTTCAGTCAAGTTCATCAACGCTGCGGTGGAGCTGGGACTGAAGGTCGCCGTCGTATCTTCATCCCGCAACGCGCCCGCTGTACTGAAGGCCGCTGGCCTTGACCACCACTTCGAGGTGGTGGTGGACGGCCAGGTGGCTGCCGGCGTCGGACTTCCCGGTAAACCGGACCCGGCAACCTATGTTTACGCGGCGGGCCTGCTGGGCGTGCCTGTTGAGGAATGCATCGTGGTGGAGGACGCCGTTTCCGGCGTGCAGGCCGGCGCGGGCGCCGACTTTTACGCCGTGATCGGGGTGGACCGCGGAGCCGGCCGCCAAACCCTGCTGGACGCCGGGGCCACGCTGGTGGTCGACGACCTCAACGATCTTCTCTGACCCTACTTTTTCGAAGGACCTCTTTAGCCCATGGCACTCATCAGCTCCGATCGGCTGCGCTTCCCCTGCGAGCCCTGGAAGCTCGTGGAAAACATCCACGTCCCCGGCGACGAGGGGACCCTGGAAACACTGTTCGCGCTCGGCAACGGCCACCTGGGCATCCGCGGCTCACATTCAACCGCGGGCGACAGTGAGCTTCCCGGCACGTTCATCAACGGTTTCCACGAGATCTGGGACATCAAGCACGCCGAGAATGCCTACGGTTTTGCCCGCACCGGGCAGCGGATCGTCTACGTGCCGGACGCCAACAACTTCACCGTCTCCATCGACGGCGAGGCGCTGAGCCTGGCCGAGTCCACGGTGTTGGACTACCACCGTGCCGTGGACTTTTCCACCGGTGTTTACGAGGAAAGCACCACCTACGCCTGCCGCTCCGGCGCTACCGTCACCACGGTAGAGCGCCGCGCAGTGGGGTTCGACAACCGCGGATGCCTTGGCCTGGAGCTGTCCGTTTCGGCTGACCGCGACGTTTCCGCGGACATTATCTCCGGCGTCGTCAATCGCCAGGACCAGCCTGTGGAGGACCACTCGGTCCACGACCCGCGCCGATCCGGCCGGCACGCCGGGCGCGTGCTCCTGCCGCTGCACCTCCAAGGTGCCGACGGATCGCTCCGCATGGCATGGGAGACCTCCGAATCCCGCCAGCGCGTCGCCATGGCCGTGGACCACTGGATCTCCGCCGAAGGCCAGCCGTTTGAAACGCTCGTGGCGGAAGACGACTCGTCCGTCCGTTACGTTTTGGCGATTCACGCCGGCGAAGCTTTCCGCGTGGAGAAGACGGTCAGTTACCTGGTGGCCGGTTCCAGCGACGCCGAGGACCGTGGCGAGAGCCTGGCCGCCGACGCCGAAGCCAACCTTGTGTCCTTCTCCGAAATCCTTGCCCAGAGCAAAGCCCACTACGAGCAGTACTGGACCACGGCGGATATCTCGATCGGCGGTCAGCCGGAGATGCAGCAGGCCGTCCGGTGGGGACTCTTCCAGCTGGCGCAGGCCACTGCCCGCGCCGGGGTGGCTGGCATCCCCGCCAAGGGCGTCAGCGGATCCGGTTATGAGGGCCACTATTTCTGGGACCAGGAGATCTACCTCCTGCCGTACCTGACGTACACCAACCCGTGCGGTGCCCGAAAAGTGCTGGAATCCCGCCACGCCATGCTGCCGGATGCGCGTGTGCGGGCGAAGGAGCTCAGCGTCGACGGCGCACTGTTCCCGTGGCGGACCATCAACGGCCTGGAAGCCAGTGCCTACTACGCCGCGGGAACGGCCCAGTTCCACATTGCCGCCGCCATCGCTTTCGCCGCAAACCGCTACCAGTGGGCCAGCGGGGATGACTCGTTCCGGGCCGAACTGGGGGCGGACCTGCTCATTGAAACAGCCCGGATGTGGGCATCTCTGGGCTTCTTCGGGAAAGACGGCATGTTCCACATCCACGGCGTGACCGGCCCCGACGAGTACACAGCCGTGGTCAACGACAACCTGTATACCAACGTCATGGCGCGCTTCAACCTGCGGGCTGCCGCTGCGCTGGAGCACGAGGGGATCGCCGATACCGAGCGGATGGTGTGGCGGCAGGCAGCCGAGCGCATGTCCCTCCCGTACGATCCCCACCTTGAAGTGTTCAGCCAGGACAACGACTTCATGACGCTGGAACCGTGGGACTGGAACACCCCCAAGTCCAAATACCCTTTGCTGCTGAACTTCCACCCCTTGGTGATCTACCGGCACCAGGTCCTCAAGCAAGCCGATACGGTGCTGGCCATGTTCCTCCAATGGCAGGACTTCACAGCCGAACAGAAGCAGCGGGCGTTCGACTTCTACGACCCCATCACCACCGGCGACTCCACCCTCTCCGCGTGCGTGCAGGGCATCATGGCGGCCGAAGTCGGCTACGGCGATATTGCGCTGCAACACTTCACCGACGCCCTGTTCATCGACCTGGACAACTCGCACGGCAACACGATCGACGGCGTCCACATCGCCTCCACCGGCGGTATCTGGAGCTCCCTGGTCTGCGGTTTCGCGGGCATGCGGGACCAAGGCGACGTGCTGCGTTTCGACCCGCGCCTGCCGGTCGAATGGGAGGACCTGTCCTTCCGGCTCAAGGTTCAAGGCCGCCTGCTGTCCGTGGAACTCGCGCAGGGCTCCATTGCGTTGGCGCTTGAATCCGGGCCGGATTACAGCGACGAGCCGTTGCGCATCACGGTGCGCGACTACGACGTCACCGTCGGGACGGAAACGGTCACGGTTCCGCTGGACAGCGTTCCCGTGCCGCCGCCGTCGATCTTCCCCAGCGTCTTCCCGACGGCGGGCCTTCCCATCATCCGTTAGGTCGCGTTGGGGGAGCTACTTCGCGGCCAGCTCCATGGTGGTAATCCGCAGCCACAACCACAGCCGTTTCTGTGGGTCCGCCAGGTCGAGGTTGAAGTCCTCGGCCAGGCGGCCCACGCGGTACCTGACGGTGTTGTTGTGCACGTGGAGGTGGGCGGCCATGGCGGAAATGTTGCCATTGAAGGCCAGATAGGCCCGCAGGGTCTCCAGGTACTCCGTTTGCTGCTCGGCGTCCCGGGCCTGGATCCTGGCGATGTCGTCTGTTCCGGCCAGGCCGTTCTCCTCGATGAACTCCCCAATCCTCAGCAGGTTCAGCGGAACCTGGAAGTCCTCGAAGAGCGCAACGCCCGGCACTTTGTTGTTGCCCGGGGACTTGCCCTGGCGTGCCTGCAGGTTCAAAAGATGGTGCAGCGTGCGCATGGCTTCGGACCGGGACCGCGGCAGCTCGTCGATGGTCGCTGCGATTCCACCCACTGTCGCAATGACCGGGAACGAACTGATGGTGTGCGAATAGGCCTCGATCTCCTGGATGATCCGGGCATGCAGGGCCCGCGGGGACGGGCCATTGCCGGGCAGGAGTGCGTAGACCACTGAGCCGATCAGGGCGCTGTGGCCGGAGCCGAACTGGACGTTGCACACGGTGGTCACCAAGTGCAGAAGCCGGTGGATTTCCCGGACGGACTCCAGGCTTCCCGTCTCCGGGCGGACAATCGAGAAGGCTGCCACGGCCAGCCCGTTGGCGGTATCGAGGCCCAGCTGCGCGGCGGCGAAGGAGGCGTGGGGAGTGTCATCCATGAGCGTGCGGATGAGGTCCGCATTTCGTCGCTCCCCGAAGTCTGAGGCCGAGCGGGCATGGAGCATGTGCAGCCCTGCCAGGGGCGCCATCCGATCCAGCGCGTCCAATGCCGTGGCGCGTTTTTCCTCACCCGGGTCGATGATCCAGATGGAACCCAGCAGCTCACCGCCGGCCCTGACGGCCAGCGCGAGGCGGGCCATTCCGTCGTCGAGCGCTGGAACAAGCACAGCCCCCGGCGCGGCGTAGACCGCTTTGAAGTCCTGGTCGAACGCCGGCTGGACTGTTTCCTGCAGCGTCAGGGTTGTGATGCGCCGGAGTTCGTCGATGGGCTGGCCCGGAAGGGTGGAATAGCCAAGGATGCGGCCCAGTGGGTCCACGATGCTGGCGGCGCCGTTGGTGATGGACGCTGCGGCGTTGGCAAACGCGTAAAGGTCCCCCAGCCGCACACCTGACACCGAGTCCGCGGCAGCGCCCACAACCGATGCCCGAGCCAGGGCAACCAGTTGCGTCCAGTCCGCGTCATCCGGGGCCACGAGGACCGAGAGGGTATGCCGAACCGCCGCGGAACGCAGTTGTTCCATCCGGGCGCCATGGGCTTTGACGATCACTGCTGCGGCGTTGCTGTTCGCTGCCCGGTGGAGGAGCTGATCGAAGTCCGGTGAACCGTATGTGCACCCGACCGCGAGGATGATCCGGTTGTCCACGCTGGACCAGGTATCCAGGGGGTCGTACATGAGGACGTCCGATACCAGGTGGCCCAGGTTCTCGGGAGTGGGGTTCGCGTGCACCAGGTCGGCCTGCATCAACTGGATGCAGTCCGAAAGGCGGACGGCCGATTGCTGTATCCCTGACTGTGCCACGGTATCCATGGTTGGACGTTATCACAGGCATTCGAGCGATCTTATGGAGGATTTTACATATAGAGCGAAGGAGATCTGCGTCACTATTGGGAGTGACGCCGGGCAGGTGAGCCCGTCAGGAACACAGAGGACACACCATGAAAATCAAGGACATCAGGGCGCTCGCCTCGGTGCAGGGACCAGCCCGATCCACCGCCGAGCGGCTCTCCCGGAAGTGCTACAGCGTTGAGGACATGCGGAAGCTGGCAGCCAAAAGGCTCCCCAAGAGCATCTTCGAATACATCGAAGGCGGCGGTGAGGACGAGGTCTCGCTGCGCCGGAACCGGTCCTCCTTCGATGACTGGTCATTCCTTCCCAAATGGGGATCAGTGGACAACCTGGACCTCAGAACCACCATCCTTGGCGGCCCGTCGGCGATGCCGGTGACGCTCTCGCCGACGGGCGGAACGCGGCTGTTCCACCCCGAGGGTGAGTCCGCCGTCGCCCGCGCAGCGCTCGCCGCCGGTATCCCCTACGGACTGGCGCACCTGAGCACCACCACCATGGAAGCGGTCAGCGCTGCGGCGCCGGGACTTCGCCGCTGGTTCAACCTGGAACCGACGTCGGACAAAGGGCTCCTGCAGGCTGTCCTGGACCGGGTGTCCAAGGCCGGTTACGAAGCCCTGCTGGTCAACGTCGACTGCAGGGCCATCGGGCACCGCGAGCGCGATTACCGCAACGGCTTCACCGCCCCGCCGTCCATCAAGCCAAAGACGGTGGTTGAGGGGATGTTGCACCCCGCATGGGCCCTGGGATTCCTGGCCAATGATGCGATCGCTTTCCCCAACCTCGATGCCGAAATTCCCGATGGTCCGCTGGCCAGCTCGCCCGATATGTGGCGGACGCTGCTGGCCGGTTCCTACGAACCTACCGACTGGGACGACATCCGGGACCTGCGGGAACGCTGGAACGGTCCGATCGTGCTGAAGGGCGTGGTGAACGCGAACGACGCCGCGCTGGCAGCTTCCATGGGTATCGATGCCATCCAGGTCAGCAACCACGGTGGACGGCAGCTGGACCATATGGCGGCACCCCTTGATGTCTTGCCGGAGATCGTTGCGAAGACCGCTGGACGGATGGAAATCATCGTCGACGGCGGCATCCGCCGGGGTTCCGACGTGGTCAAGGCGCTGGCCCTCGGCGCGGACGCCTGCTCCATCGGACGCCCCTACCTGTACGGCCTTGCTGCCGCAGGCCAAGCCGGCGTGGCGCACGTCCTGAAAATGTTCACAGCCGAAATGACCCGCACCATGATGCTCCTCGGAGTCTCAACCATCGAAGAACTGCGGGCGGAAGGCCGGGACCTGATCCGGCACCGCAACGAAGCATTCGTCCGCAACCAACCAACCCGTATCCCCGAGGCCCCTTTGGCCTTGCAGAAATGAGGAATCCGACATGAACAATCCAACAGCGGTCCTCCGCGCGAAACCCGTCTTATCGGCCGTCGTCGCCACTGCTGCGCTGATGTTGGCGGTGACGGCGTGCAGCCCAACTGGGAACGCATCGGCGTCGAACCCGTCCGGCGACGCTGCCGCAGCGGGAACCGGCGTCCCCGCGCTGGCAGTCAACCAGGCCGCCGTCGACCTTCTGCCCGAATCCATCAAGGCTTCCAAGGTGCTGCGCGTGGCCATCCCCACCAACGAACCTCCTACGCAGTTCTACCGCGAAGGCACGCAGGAAATGACCGGAACCAACCCGGACGTGGCCCGTCTCATCGGTGAGGCATTGGGTGTCAAAGTGGACATCCAGGTGGCCAACTTCGACTCCATCATTCCCGGCCTCGCAGCCAACCGCTACGACATGACCGTCTCCTCAATGACACCCACGCAAAAGCGCATGGAAGTGCTGGACTTCGTGGACTACATGCAGATCGGCAACGCCATTGCCGTCCCCAAGGGAAACCCCGGTGGCATCAAGGACGAGAACGCGCTCTGCGGCAAGAAGGTGGGGCTCCTGACGGGTTCGTACCAGCTGACGGTGAACGTGCCTTCCTATGACGAGGCCTGCACAGCCGCCGGCAAGGAAACTATCCAAAGGAGTGAATTCCAGGACACCCGGCAAGCCATATCCGCGCTGACAAGTGGTCGGTTGGATACCGTGCTGGCTGACTCGCCCATCCTGAACTTCGCGGCTACCCAAAACCCCGGCATCGAGGTGGCCCGGACGTACGAGTTCGCGCCGGTTGGTGTGGGTGTGCCCAAGCAGTCCGGGTTGGTGAAGTCGGTCTCCGCTGCCCTGGACGCTGTGATCAAGAGTGAGTCCTACACCAAGGTCCTCGCGAAGTACGGTCTTGAGACCAGCGCCATCACCGATGCCCGCGTCAACTTCGCCCAGTAATGCATTCGAGTAGAGAGGTGACGGCTGTGCAGAAGCAACCCTCAGTCCCCGGCACCCGGGAGCCGGCCACAGCGTCCGGTGATTCCATTCCCGTGGTACCGCTGAAGCACCCGGTCCGGCTGGTCCTTGCAGTGGTGCTCATCCTGGTAGCACTCAGTGCCGCGTGGGACGTGGCGGTGAACCAGCGCTACCACTGGGATGTTGTGGTGTCCTACCTGTTCGCACCGCAGATCCTGGCCGGGGCGGGTTTGACGCTGGTTTTGACCGTGGTTTCCATGACAGTGGGCATCGCACTGGGCACAGTGCTGGCGATCATGCGGCTCTCCGACAATCCGATCCTCAGCACCATCAGCCGCGCGTACATCTGGTTCTTCCGGGGAACGCCGCTCCTGGTCCAGCTGATCTTTTGGTACAACATTGCGGCGCTCTACCCGGTGATCGCGTTCGGGCTGCCCTTTGGTGGACCGTCCGTGGTGCTGGGATCAGCGAACGTACTGATCTCCCCGTTGGGTGCAGCGCTCCTGGGCTTGTCGCTGAACGAGGCCGCGTACATGGCCGAGATCATCCGTGGTGGCATCGGTTCGGTAGACAAGGGCCAGTACGACGCCGCCCGGGCCCTGGGAATGAGCGGTGGCAAGCTCATGAACCGGGTGATCCTGCCCCAGGCGATGCGCGTGGTTTTGCCGCCCACCGGCAACCAGGTCATTTCGATGCTGAAAGGCACGTCCCTGGTGAGCGTCCTCGCGATCTCGGACCTGCTCTACTCAGCGCAGATCATCTATGCGAACAACTACCAGACCATTCCACTGCTGATTGTGGCCAGCCTCTGGTACCTGCTCATGACCACCGTCCTGAGCTTCTTCCAAAACAAACTCGAACGCCGGTACGGCCGCGGTTTTGACTCAGCGCCGCGACGGATCCGCAAGCCCAAGACAAGGACAGCATGATGACTACTGCCATGGTGGAAGCCCGGGGAGTCCGGAAGAACTTCGGCGTTATCGAAATCCTCAAAGGCATCGACCTCAGGGTTGAGAAGGGTTCCGTGACCTGCCTGATCGGCCCGTCCGGTTCCGGCAAAACCACCTTCCTGCGCTGCATCAACCACTTGGAGAAGGTGGACGCTGGCCGGCTTTACGTGGACGAGCACCTGGTGGGCTATGCCGAACGCAACGGGAAGCTCTATGAAATGAAGGAACGCCAAACAGCACGCTCGCGGCTCAACGCAGGCATGGTGTTCCAACGCTTCAACCTTTTCCCGCACATGACAGTGCTGGAGAACATCATCGAGGCGCCCGTGCATGTGCTCGGCCGGCCCCGGCGTGAGGTGGTGGTGGAAGCGCAGGCACTCCTGGACCGGGTGGGCCTGGGCAACCGCGGACACTCCTACCCCCAGGAGCTCTCGGGCGGGCAGCAGCAGCGCATCGCGATTGCACGGGCGCTGGCCATGAAGCCCAAGCTGATGCTGTTCGATGAGCCCACGTCGGCGTTGGACCCCGAATTGGTGGGTGAAGTCCTGGACGTCATGAAATCCCTCGCAGAAGCGGGGATGACCATGGTGGTGGTGACGCACGAGCTCGGCTTTGCCCGGCAGGTCGCTGACCAGGTGGTGTTCATGGACGGCGGCGTGGTGGTCGAAAGCGGCCCTCCGGAGGACGTCCTGGACAACCCGCAGCAGGAGCGCACAAAAGCTTTCCTCTCCAAGGTCCTTTAGCAATTTCCATCGTAACGAAAGGCAATACATGTCCCGCCAGCAAGTCGTCACCAACCTCGCCCCCAGCCCGGCCGGTCCCTATTCCCAAGCCATCGTGGCCAACGGGTTCCTCTTCACCGCAGGCCAAACGCCCCACGATCCCGTGACCGATGAACGGGTTGGCATCACCATTGAGGAACAGACCATTCAGGCCATGACCAACCTCGGTGAAGTCCTGGGCGCGCACGGACTGGATTTCTCGCACGTGGTCAAAGCCACCGTCCACCTGCACCACCCCGGGCGCGATTTCGACGGCTTCAACAGCATCTACGAAAAGTATGTTGTAGCCCCGTACCCGGCACGAACCACCGTGGGCTCGTTCCTGGGCGACTTCCTGGTGGAGATCGATGTGGTGGCAGCCCTCCCGTAGTCAGTTGCTGCTGGCGTCTTCCTGCCGGGATTTTGCCAGTAGACGACGCCGGTCCAACTCGCAGTTGATCAACTCGAGGAGCGCTTGGGCCGGCTCTGACAGATGGTGGGTGTCCGGGGAGCCCAGCTGATCGCAGTGCAGGAGGACGTGGCGGATCCGTTCCAATTCCCGGGATGGCACCAAAGGCCAGCGGTGGAACAGCTGCCGGACGGCTATCGCTCCAAGCAGGGCGTCGGGTTTGTTGGCCGCGCCGTGCGTGCCATGGTTCGCGGCTGCTCTTCGTCGAGCAACGCTGGCCGCGGAAGGAGGGACGCCCTGGGCCAGGATCTCGGCCTTCAGCGGATCGGGGGCCATGGGGACCTCCCTGGGTAGAGCAATATAAGCCGTCTGCGTGACTTGGCATTCAGCTTACAGAATGTGACGTACCGCCGGAAAGCCCGCCGTTCTTCGTTCGCCCCGCGCTTGTACGAGGCGTGGGGCGGACAAGACCGGGACGTCATCCCAGCGGCGAAGCCTCGCCCTTAGCGCCCGGCCGGAGCCTGCCCGGCCGACACCAGCCGGACCCGCACCGTGATCGCAGCACCGAGGACCAGGGCAGCAGCAACGGCTGCGGCAATCGCCGTCGGGAAGGACTCGGGTGCGTCGGAGCTGCGGCCGACCGTGATCCAAGCGAGGCCCCACGCAATGGCTGCCGCCAGGGCGAGGCGTCCGTGCCCCTTGATGGCCAAGGCGATTCCGACGACGGCCACCACAGCCAGCACCGTGACGGACCAGATTTCGGGTCGCAGCCCCCAGCCCGCAAAGCCTGAGGCCTTCAGGGACGCGGCGATGTTGGCGCAGACGGCCACGCTGGTCCAGCCCAAGTAGAGCCCCAGCGTTCCATCCACCACCACAGACTCAACCCATGAGCCGGCATGGGTTTGGCTGTAGCGCAGGAACGCCAGTACCAGGGTGGCCAGAAGGGCCAGGATCACCAGAACGCTGACCAGGAGCCAACCGGCCTGAACGGACAGGATCCACGCAGCGTTCAGGATCATGGAGGCGGCGACGATCCAACCAAGCGATCGCTGCCGTTCAGTTGAACGTTGGGAGGGCAGCCACTGCCACACGGTGAAAGCTACCAGCCCGGCGTACACCACGGACCAGATGGAGAAGGCCGGTGTCGCTGGAGCGAGGAGAGTGGAGTCGGCGGCCAAGGCACCGCCGGCGGCCTGCGCGATGGGGGTCCCGCCAAAAACTCCAACGCCGATCATTGACCCCACAATGCATATCATCAGGCTCGCGGTAACGGTCGTCTGCCGGGCCAGGTCTGAGCTTCGAGATGCCATGTTTCGAGCCTCTTTCCTTGGGAAATGTGCGGAGTCCTGCATTCGCGGGTCGGGTGACTTAGTATCAAAATGCTAGTGAAACAAGCTTTACGTTTATCAAAGGAACATCGGATGGACTCGGTAGGCCACGCACACGGCTACTGGTACGGGAAAGACCCGGGGCAGAAGGCCATTGCCGTTGACGTCCTGAACGCGCTGCGGGACTACCGTGCCTCCGAACAAGCGATGCGGCGACGGACCCGTTCGTCCATGGGGATGGGTGAGAAGGACCTGCTGGCCCTCCGGTATTTGTTCGAAGCCGAGGCTGCAGGCAAGTTGATGAAGCCCAAGGACCTTGGCGACAAACTCGGCATAACGTCCGCTTCCATGACCACGCTGATCGACCGGCTGGTGGAGTCCGGCCATATCCGCCGTGAGCCGCACCCCACCGACCGTCGGGCATTGATTTTGAAGGCAACCACCGGTTCAGACCAGGAAGTCCGGCATACCTTGGGCGGAATGCATCGTCGTATGCTCGACGCGGCATGCGCATTGAGCCCGGAAGAGTCGCAGATCGTGGTGAACTTTTTGCAGCACATGCGCGAGGCGCTGGACGCCATCGATGAAGAGGAACCACCCCACTCATGAGGTGAGGCTCCACTGCAGGATGAAGATCAGCGTCACCAGGAATCCTGAACCGTAGTTGAGCCAGATGAACCGGCGCCACGCAACGTTGGTGCGTGCCGCCGTCGTATCCGTGACGTTCCAGTACGGGGCGCAGTTGACGATGTACGGGACGGCGATGATCGCCGCCAGCGGGCCGGGCCACGGCGTGGCCAGCATAGCGAGCCCGGCAACAAGCCACAGTACGACGGCGAGCCGCACCGTCCGGCGGGCACCGATGACTGTTGCTATGGAGCCGATGCCTGCCTGCCGGTCGGGCTCGATGTCCTGGACGGCGCCGAACGCGTGGGCGGCCATGCCCCATAGGAAGAACGCGGCCAGGAGGATCAGCAGCCCGGGCGTCACGTCGGCGCCGGCCAGCGCCAAACCCACGACGGCGGGACTGACGAAGTGCGTGCTGGAGGTCAGCGAGTCCAGGACAGGGCGTTCTTTGAAGCGGAGTCCGGCCGCGGAATAGGCCACCACGGCGAAGGCGCTCACCGCCAGGCTGATCCATGCGGCAGGCCCGCCGGCGAAGGCCAGGACCACCAGGAAAGGCACGTTGGTGATCGCCGCCAGCCACAGCATGGGCCGGTGCAGGTGGGGCTGCAGGAGCGCGCCTTCAATCCCGCCCTTTCGCGGGTTTTTGAGGTCCGACTCATAGTCGAAGACGTCGTTGATGCCGTACATGGCCAGGTTGTAGGGGATCAGGAAGTAGAAGGTGCCCACGATCACGACCCAGTCGATCTCGCGGGTGGTCAGGAGCATGGCTGCTGCGAAAGGGTAGGCGGTGTTGATCCAGCTGACCGGCCGGGAGGCGAGCAGCGCTTGTGGGACGAGGCCTTTGAGGTTTGGTTGTGGGGCGCGGCTGCGACGCGTCAGCCAGACCCACAAGCCGGGGAGTGCCACCACGCCGGCCAACGGGTAGGCGAAATCCTCAATCGGGGCGAGGCCCACCCTGAGCCCCAAAATGTGCGCGGGATCGTAGTGGAAGAGTTCCAGGCCGATCATGACTGAGTCGAATACTGCCGTCAGCACGGCCAGCGCAGCGAAAGCGAGGCCCACGGCTTTCCAATGCCGCCCTCGCTCGCCGGGCCCGCCACCCTTTCCGGCGAACGGTGGCCGCGCGAACGCTGCCCGTGCGAAAGCTGCTCCGGCGATGACGGCGGCGGCGATGAAGAGGAGCGCGAGCACTAAGTAGGTCACGCGTTCTCCTTCTCCCTCTCGCGCTGCCGGGCCGGGATCCGCTCCAGCATGCGCCTGGCTCCGGTGTAGAGGACCATCGTGCAGAGCACCAGGAAGAGGAGGAACACCGGTTCCTCTATGGGCAACTCCGGAGCGATCAGCAGGCCAGTGGCTATGGTGCCTTCACCGCGCAGGAAAATCCCCAGCCCGATGCCGGCCAGGTCCCAGGCGAGCAGGAAGAAAACCCCGACGGCGGTCACTATGGCCGCCGCTGTGGCGTCCCGCCAAAAGAACAGCCGGAAACGGTGGTCGAGCAGGAGCATACACCCGATGCCAAGCAGTAACGAGCCTAAATAGAGGACACCCATCAGCCAATCCTGCTAGCTACTGGCCTCACAGCGGTAGGGCCCGGGCTATGGTCTCCGCGGATCCGCTTCAGCACCAGCTCGGCACTGATGAGGCACATGGGGACACCTACGCCCGGAGCAGTGGTGGCCCCTGCGTAATACAGGCCGCGGACCCGCTTGGAGGCATTCTGGGCCCGGAACATGGCGCTTTGGCGGAGCGTATGGGCCGGTCCGAGCATGCCGCCGCGCCAGGAGTTGTAGTCCCGGGCGAAGTCGGCCGGACCGATGGTGTGCCGTACGACGATCCGTTCACGGAGGTCGGGGATGTCGGCCCACTGGGCGATCTGGTCGATCGCTGCATCCGCGGCCCGTTCTATCAGCGCATCGCCCGTGCCTTCCGGCCCCCCTGCCCCGAGCGTGGGATCGGCGGGGACGGGAACAAGGACAAACAGGTTCTCATGGCCTTGCGGGGCCACTCCGGGATCGGTGGCGCTGGGTTTGCAGACGTAGATCGACGCTGGATCCGGAATGCGGGTGTCCGCCCCGAAGATCGAGGCGAAGTTTGCCTCCCAATCCCGGGTGAAGAACAAGGAGTGGTGCGGCATCTGTGGCAACGTACCTTTGACACCCAGCATCACCAGGACGGCGCCCGGCCCGCTGGTGCGGCTTTGCCAATACTTGCTGTCGTAGCTTCGGTCCCGGACGCCAAGGAGTTGGGTTTCGGTGTGGTGCAGGTCGGCACCGGAGACAACCTGGTCGGCAACGCTGTAGTGCTCAGCTCCTGAGGCGTCGCGCCATTTCACGCCGGTCACTTCCCGGCTGTCCTTGCCGCTAAAGGGGGCCGGGAGCTTCACTCCGTCGAAGCGGCCCACCTTCTTGGTCCGGGTTGCTTCCCGCGTAGTGATCTTGAGTGCTTCGGCACCCGTATGGATCCGGACCCCGGCCTCGGTGGCCAAGGCTTCAAGGCGCTCCACCAGCTCCCGGAACCCGCCCATGGGGTATTGCACTCCGTCGCCAAGGTCCAGGGCGCTCATCAAGTGGTACATGGCGGGAGCGGCCGAAGGGCTGGTGCCGAGGAACACGGCAGGATAGCCCAGCACCTGCCGCAACACCGGGTGCTGGAACCGTTGGGAAACGTACTTGTCCAACGGCGTCAGGAGGAGCTGCGCCAGCCGGGGAAGGTTCCGGACGACCTCCGGGTGCAGCAACTCTGAGAGCTTGGTGAAGGGGTTGTACAGGAAAAAGCGTTCGGCCATGTCCGTGGTGTGCCGCGCCGAGTCAAGGTAGGCCGACAACTCCCTGGCACTTCCGGGCTCCACCCTTTCGAAGGTGTCCAGAACCTGTTCGCTGCCCAAGGGGACCGTGAGCGGTTCCGGCGTTACGCCGTCGTGGCCTGGTTCGCTGAAGACGCGGTACGCGGGGCTGAGCGTCCGCAGGTCGAGCTGTTCGGCGGCGCTGGTGCCCAGGAGCTTGAAGAAATGATCGAACACGCCGGGCATGAGGTACCAGGAGGGGCCGGTGTCGAAGCGGAATCCGTCCCGTTCCAGGCTGCCTGCCCGGCCACCTACGTGATCTTGCTGCTCAAGGAGCTGGACCTCGTGTCCTTCATGGGCGAGAAGTGCGGCGGTGGCAAGCCCAGCGATGCCACCGCCGATAACTACCGTGCGGGTCATCGGCGAAGCTCCATCCAGGTTGAGGCGATCGCACGGGCAGCGAGCCCGGCTTTGACGGTGTCCGGCACGCGCACCCGCGAACGGTACAGTTCGTCCACTGTTGTCTGCTCGATCCTGTCAGTCAGCGCCGCAAACAGGGCCAGTGCGCTGCGGACAGCGGCCCGGGCGTCCCGTGGCAAAAGGGGAATGGCCGCGTTGGCGTCGGCAAGCTGGCCGCGGATGGTCCGTACCCATTCCATCCGGTCACGGTCCTCGAGATGCTCGGCAGTACCCAGATAGCTGCGGCCAAGGCGTTCGGTGTCGTCGGCCAGGTCGCGGAGGAAGTTGATGTTCTGGAACGCAGCCCCCAACTGGCTGGCGCCGTGGCGCAGGGCTGAGCGGCCGTCGTCGTCGATGTCCTGCCCGCGCATGAACACCTGCAGGCACATCAAACCCACAACCTCAGCGGAACCGTGGACGTAACCCTGGTGGGCGTCGGCGTCGAACCGCAGTGGCACAGCAGGGGCAGCGGTGCAGCCGCCGAGGTCCGTGCGCATGGAGTCGAAGAAGGGGTTGATCAGGGTCGCGTCAATCCCGGCCGCGCGTGCTGTTTGGGCGAACGCGTGGATGATGAGGTCGCTGCTGTACCCGATCTTGATGGCGCGGTGGGTTTCATCGATGAAATGGTCCAGCGCGTCATTCTGTTCCTGGTAACTGAGTCCCGCCTCCGCGGTAACCCCGTCCACCAGCTCATCGGCGACCCGCACCAGGGCATAGATATTGCGGACATGTTGGCGGTGCCGGGAGCCCAGCAACCTGCAGGCGAGGCCAAAGGAAGTGGAGTAGGCGGCGATGACCTGGTTCGCGGCGCGTTCGGCGGTCCGTGTGAACTGGGTAAAGGAAGTGTCCATGGCGACGCTCATGATTGCCGTCCTTCCAGTTGGCCTGCAAGATCCAACAGGACGTCGCGGGCGCCCGGCGGAACCTGGGATTCGGGACTGCTCAGCAGGTGGTTGAAGGACCGCATTTGCTCGCTGATCAGGGATTGGACGAATTGCTCAGCTCCGCAGTCGGTCAGCTGCCTGCGGACATGGTGGGCGTCCGCGCCACTGAGCTCGGGGAGCCCGAAGAAGGGTTCGATGTCCGCCCAGCTGCTGGTGCTGCGGGCGTGGGCGATGATGGCCGTTTGCTTGCCTTCCCGCAGATCCGAAAAAGGATCCTTGCCGTGGCGGCGCGGATCCCCGAAGGTGGACAGGAGGTCGTCCTGCAGCTGGAAGGCCAGTCCCAGGTGCTTGCCTGCCGTGGCGAGCGCCGTTTCCACGCCGAAGTCCGCCCCGGCCAGCGCCGCGGCGGCACGCAACGGCAGCTCGAAAGTGTAGGTGGCCGTCTTGTAGCCGCACATCACCAGGATCGTCTCAAGCTCCGGGGCCACGATGCCATCTCCCAGGCCCACATCAAGCTGCTCGCCTGCCACGGTCTCGTTGATGGTGTGCTCCAGCAGATCCAGCAGGCGAAGCCGCAGTTCGTGCTGCAGCTCGGCGCGGGCGAAGGCCTGGTGGGTGGCTGAGAGCAGCATGTCGCCCATCAGGATGCCACCGGTCTGGGCCCAGTGGAGGGCGCCATCGGGCCTGGGAAGCTCTCCCGCTTCGGCCAGGAGGGATCCGATCAGGTTGGGATGCCCGCGGCGGACCAGGTCGCCGTCGATCACGTCGTCGTGCAACAGGAACGCGTAGTGGAGGAGTTCGATGGCGGCAGCGATGCTGATGGCGGTTTCGCGCTGGCGCGGGTTCCCTTGTTGGAGGGCGTCATAGGTTTCCATGAGGAGGAGCGGCCTGACGAACTTGCCGCCCAGGACGTTCGCACCTGCCAGCGTCCAAAGGTGGGCGAAGTCCGGGCCGTAGGCTGTGGCGGCACTGGTCCGCTTGCCGATCAGGCCGGAAAGCTCATTCTCGATGGCGGTGCAGAGATCTGTTCGGCTGCGCACGGTTCCTGAGGTGATGGTCATGCCCCGGCACCTGCTGCGAGAGGGAGGGTCCGGGCCTCGAGAAGCTGCGGGAACTGCATGCCGAGCCAGGGGCTGAAGGCCGCGGGCGTGTGTTCCAGGGCTTCGCTGAGCAAGTCGGGCGATATCCAGGCCCAGTCGGCCACTTCGGCGGGATTGGGTTGGAGGGTGCCGCTGATCCGGGCGGTGTACACGGGGCAGATCTCGTTTTCCACGATCCCTGTAGGGTCGACCGCCCGGTAGCGGAAGTGGGGGAGGGCGGGTTCGATCCGGTTGGCTTCCACGCCGAGTTCGAAGCGTGCGCGCCGCATGATGGCCTCCTCGAAGTCTTCGCCCGGTCCCGGGTGGCCGCAGAAACTGTTGGTCCACACGCTTGGCCAGGTCTTCTTCTCGGGCGAGCGCCGGGTGAGGAGGACTTCGCCTGCCTCGTTAAGCAAGTAGCAGGAGAACGCCAGGTGCAGGGGAGTGTCCTGGGTGTGCACTGAGGCTTTGGGGGCCTCTCCGATGGGGTTGCCGGCATCGTCAAGGAGGACGACCATCTCTGTCGCGTTCACTTCTCGCCTTCCCTCGGAACAACTCAACGAACAACATTGCTAGATAAGCTAGAAGAAAGGCTACCATGTAAGAAGTTGGGTGTAACATACTCAACATGTCCAAACCTGAAGAAATCGACGCCTCGGTTTCCTCGGGCATTTACAGTGTGGAATCCAACGATCCCCACCAGGAACTCGTGGACCGCTCCGGCCTCTCCGAATCCGATATCCAGCAGATCAACGAGCTCATGGCCGCCCTGGGGCGGTTGCGCGAGGCTGAGGAGCGGCTCTCCGACGCTTCCCGGATCTACATGGGGCTTAACCAGTCGGACATGCGCGCCCTGCACTACCTGATTGTCTGTGCCAACCATGGCGTTATCGCCACCCCCGGCGCAATAGCGGCGCACCTCCACATTTCGACGGCGTCAACCACCAAGCTGCTCGACCGGCTGGAACGTGCAGGCCACATCACCCGCCGCGCGCACCCCTCCGACCGCAGGGCGCTCGCCATTGGAATCACACCCGAAACGCACGACGCCGCCATGCGCACCGTGGGCCGCCAGCAAGCCAAACGCTTCCTCGCCGCAGCACGGCTCACCCCCGCCGAACGGGAGACTGTGATGCGGTTCCTGGACGAGATGGCCAAGGAGATTGAACCCGGCGAATTCTTGCCTGGTTAATGCCAGTAGGGCCTGTAGCAACGTCCTGCGGTTCGTTCTGTTAGATTCGTGACAAGGCCCACATGTTGCGGGTCCGGCAGGTGTCTGGCATAGCCAGCGGGGGATTCACATAAAGGAATATTTCGATGGCTCAAGAAGAGGGCTCCAGCCCACCGGATCGCGGTGCCGATAGCTCGCGCCATGAAAGCTCTGGGGCCGCGCCGCAAAGCAGCGGTGCGACCATGCGCGAGCAGGTGCTGGACATTATCGCTTCCATCCTGGCCGACACCGATCCCGGCAGCGAAGAGGCCCGGAACAGGCTACGCGTGTTGGTGGATGCCCACCCGGACAACCCCGCCGCCGCCCTCCTGGAACACCTGCTGGAGACAAGGAAAACCCCGGCATCGGGGGCTAAGGTCCCTGTCCAGCGTGAGCCCGCCAGCCTCCACCTGGAATCATCTGACATAGCACGGACCGTTTCCGTTCCCGTCAGCCCCGAGATCCGCGAGAGCATCCAGGCGGTCCTCGCAGACAAGCTCCTGTTGACGGCATTCCAACCCGTCCACGCCCTGCCAACAGGCGAGGTGGTGGGCGTCGAAGCATTGACCCGGTTCGTTGGCGAGGACGGTGCCGGCGCTGACGTTTGGTTCAGCGAGGCAGCTGCCGCAGGATTGGGCACCGAACTGGAAATCGCCGCGCTGCACTGCGCATTGACCGCCGCGCACGAGGTCCCGGATGAAATGTCCGTGGCGCTGAACCTTACCCCGGCCACGTCGATCGACCCGCGGGTGCGTAACCTGCTGGCCGCAGCTGCCCTGGCGCCCGAGCGCATCATCGTTGAACTGACCGGCAGCCTGGAGGACGCCGGCGGGCACTCCGGTGCCAATGGACTGGGTCCCCTCCGGGCCTTGGGACTCCGGTTGGCGGTCAGCGCTTCGGGTGCTGCCCTGGTTTCCTTGGACAGGGTTGAGCAACTGAGCCCGGACATCATCAAACTCGACCGGCACCTCATCGAAGGCATCGAAGGCAGCGCAGGGCAGAAGATGCGCGCACGGGCCATTGTGGAGCTCGCAAGGGACCTCGGAGCCAGCGTCATCGCGGAAGGCATCGAAACCACGGCCGAACTTGAAGAAGTCACCGCGTTGAACGTCACCGCAGCCCAGGGATACCTGCTGGGGCGTCCTTCCGTGCATCCACTGGACTGGTCGACCTGGAGCATCCGTGCGCAGACCGAAGCGCAGCCCGCCGGCTGACTGCAAGGCTTTTGGGTGACTCGCGTAAAGTAGCACGCGGGGGTTTTGCCGGTCCCAAGAAAACTGGGGACTGCTCAAGCACGGACCCACCTAGCCAGGAAGTTCTACGTTGATGGACAGGTTTTTCAGTATTCTCGCGGATTTTCGCAGCAAAACGCTGCCGGGGAGGTTGCTGGAGCGTCTCAACACGCCGCGGGGCCTGCTGTGGGGCTTCGTAGTTGTCCACCTGGGCTTCCTGATCTTCGCTGCTCTGCTTTCCTTCCGCAACGAGGCGTTCAGCGACACCTTTATCTACCGTGAATGGGCCCTGGCCGGCTTCAACGAAAGCAACCTTTCAGGCGGACCAAGTCCTTGGGTGTACCCCATCCTGGCCCTTATCCCCATGGGCATCGCCGCCGCTGCGGGCTCCGGGCCTTTCTTCTTCCTCTGGGTCCTGATCACCACCGTCCTCAACGGGTGGGCGATGCTCAAGCTCACCGACCGTGGCCGCCGCGCAGAGGCCATCCCGGCCGGCTGGTGGTGGCTGTCCTTCGTGCTGCTCATGGGTTGGCTGGGCTTCGCACGCGTTGATGGGTTGACTGCCCCCATTGTCCTGGTCGCTTTGGTGTACGGCGTGGCGCGGCCATTCATCGCCTCGGTGCTGCTGAGCATTGGCACATGGGCCAAGGTATGGCCCGCTGCTGTGATGCTGGCGCTGTTCGCCGTGGTCAAGAACCGCTTGCTGGTTGTGTTGGCAGGAATTACGACGACGGCGGTTGTGGTGGCCCTCGCCGCTACGGTCGGCGCCGTTCCCAAGCTGCTGAACTTCCTGACCCAGCAGGGTGACCGCGGAATGCAGCTCGAAGCCACCTTCACCACGCCCTGGCTCTGGTTGTCCGTGCTGGGCGTGGGCGACTCCCGGATGTACATGAACACCGACATCAACTCCATGCAGGTGGACGGGCCCGGAACGGCCTTCATGTCGGTGCTCATGCAGCCCCTCCTGCTGCTTGCCGCGGCCGCCGTGGCCGGACTGACCTTCTGGGCCCTGCACCAAGGAAAAGTCAGCGGTGGCGTTGACCGCACCGAACTCCTGCTCGCGGGCGCGTTGACCTTGGTAACCGCCTTCATTGTCTTCAACAAGGTGGGATCACCCCAGTTCATGGTGTGGCTTGCCCCCGCCGTGGCCGTCGGATTGGCCCACAACTGGAAGGCCTGGCGCGTCCCGGCCACCATGCTGATAGCCATCGCGGTGGCCACGTTCTTCATCTACCCGTTGTTCTACGATGCGCTGAGCCACAACAACCCACTGATGGCCATGGTGCTGACCATCCGCAACGTGCTCCTGGTGGTCCTCTTCTTCTGGTCCGCGCGCCGCCTGTATTCACTGGGCAGGAAGCCTTCAGTCGTTGCCGAACCAGCGGTCAAGGAGCTCTAAAATTTCTGCCACGTTCTTCGATCGGCTGGTCCGTGTCCGCAGCCGTGTCCTGCCTCCCGCGGTCGTCGCTTGGTTCGCCCGGCCCGGCAGCGTGTGGTGGGGCTTCGCCGTCGTGCATTTCTTCTTCCTGTGCTGGATGGCGTCCTTCTTCCTCAACGGCGACACGTTCAGCGATACCGAGCAGTACCGGCAATGGTCGCTGGAAGGCTACAACCCGGCAAACCCGGGCAAGATCAGTCCCTGGGTCTACCCGGTGCTGGCACAGATTCCCATCTTCCTTGCCGGAATAGCCGGCCCGGACCTGTACCTGCTGATGTGGTTCCTGATCATCACGGCGCTCAACGCCGTGGGTCTCTGGTACCTGACCAGGGGCCCGCGCAAGGTCAGCGGAATCGCGCCTGCCTGGTGGTGGCTGTTCTTCACGGTCTTCATGGGCTACCTCAGCTTTGCCCGCGTTGAGGGCATCACGGCCCCGATCGTGCTCATTGCGTTGCTGTGCGCTGCGCGGAGGCCGGTAGTTGCCGCGGTGCTGCTCAGTATCGCGACGTGGATCAAAGTCTGGCCCGCGGCGGTGCTCGCTCCAATGATCATTGCCAGCCGCTCGCGGCTGCAGATGGTCGCAGCGGGCGCGGCCGTCACCGCCGTCGTGGGTCTGGGAACCTACCTGACTGGCGGCTTCAAGCACATCCTGGACTTCCTGATCAACCAGGGTGAGCGCGGCATGCAGTTGGAAGCCACCTTCTCCACGCCCTGGGTGTGGCTCAGTGTCTTCAACATCGCCGGCTCCAAAATGGCGGACAACACGGCCATCAACTCCACCGAGGTCTACGGGCCCGGGGCCGACGCAGCCGCTTTCCTGATGCAGCCGCTGCTGATTGTCGCCGCGGTCGCCGGGGCGATCCTCCTGATCCGCGCCCTCAAACGCGGTGCCGAGCGCGAGGAGCTGTTCCTTGAAGGTGCGCTGATGATGACCACCGCGTTCATCGTTTTCAATAAGGTGGGCTCGCCGCAGTTCATCATCTGGCTGGCGCCGGTGATCGTGGCCGGCCTGACGCACGACTGGAACCGTTGGAAGGTGCCTGCCGCGTTGCTGATGGCCATCGCCATGACGACGTTCGTGATCTACCCGCTGTTCTACACGCCGCTCATTCACGCCCACCCGGTCATGGCCGCGGTCCTCACCATCAGGAACGTGCTGCTGGTAGTGCTGTTGTGGTGGTCGGTTCAGCGGACCGTGGAACTGGGACGGCGGGGCCAGGTCCGGCAGGTAACGCTCTAGCGGATGGTGGGTGGCCGGTGGAGCAGCCGCCGGTCGTTCTGGCCCACCCAGCGCGATAACCTGCCTTGGACCAGGAGCCTGCGCGTATGGATGTCCAGGAACACCAGGTAGAAGGCAAAGAGCAGCGCGATCGCGAAGGCCAGCGAGGAAAGGTCTACTGAGACCTCCACGAAGGACCACACGGACAGCTGGTCCTGCGCCCCGAAGACCACAAAGAAGGTCACCCCGACGTAGAGACTGCGCATCTGCCAGTCGTCCCTGATTCCGGTCACGGCAAGGAACGGTACGAACCAGAGGATGTACCAGGGCTGGATGATGGGGGACAGCAACACCAAAGCCGCGAACGCAAGGGCCATGCGCCGCACCACCCTGGAGTGGTCTCCACGGAACATCAGCAGCAGGACCAGCCCCACGCCGCCCCATTTCATGACGGAGCGCAGGATGTCGGCCATGGCGTTGCCCGGGAGCCCCAGGGCGTTTCCAAGGAACTCGATTTGCTGGCCAAGGAACCCCGACGGCGAGTAGCCGGTGAAGCCGGGCGTGGGATCGGTGATGGCCCACACCCATCCCATGCCGAGGCCGTGGGGGATTCCGCTGATGAACAGCACGCCGAAACTGATCCCCGCTGTTGCTGCCCAGATCCCGAATTTCCGGGGCCACGATGCTCCGGCGCCGGCCCACATCAGTCCGATGAAGGGGAGCAACAACACGGTGATCGGCTTGATGCCAATGGACGCAGTGACCAGCAGGATGCCGATCAGCGGGCGCTTGGTGGCGGCGAAGTACGTGCCGGCCACTGCCAGGCCCACCATGATGGCGTCGTTGTGTGCACTGGCCACGAAGCTTATGAGGAACAGGGGGTTGGCCACCGCGATCCAGAGTGCCCGGGCGCCGTTGATGCCATGGAGGGCAGCAAGCTTGGGTACGTACACCACGCAGAGCAGCACGCCGCCGGCAGCCAGGAGCCTGAACAGCAGGACGGACACATCCGGTTGGGCGCCCGTGATGGCGACAACCATGTGCTCCATCCACAGGAAGTACGGCCCATAGGGCGTCCTGGCTTCAGCCCACGCAGGATCGGCGCCCAGGGAGAACCAGTTGCTAAGAGTTGAGATGCCTACCGTGTAGGGATTCTGGCCCTCCATCATCAGGCGGCCCTGGCCTATGTAGGCATACACGTCGCGTGAGTAGACGGGCACAGCAAAGAGCAACGGCAGGGACCAGGCGGTGATGGCCCAAATAATGGGCCGCAGGGAGTTCCCCTCCCACGTACCCATCCGTTGCCCGAGCCTGAGCCAGGAGCGCACCAACAGCATGGCACCCACAGTCAGCAACACCGCAGAGGTGGTGACGCCCCATCCTTCTGTGCGGAGGGCAATGACTATGGGATGACGGATCATGGGGGAGCCGTTGGCGATCCATCCAATACCGATCGACCCGGCAAACATGAACAGCGAACCAAGGAACCCCTGCCAGATGGCAGGGTACGCCACGGGCTTACCAGCAGCCGGGGACGGCTGGGGTTGAAGGGTATGGCTGACGGGAGGAACGTTTTTCACCGAAGAAGATCCGGGCTGGGGGTTGGGGGTACTGCCTGTCGTCATGACTGGTCGGTTTCCCCCGCTCACGCTATGGCGCTCCGAGGAAAGAGCGCGGTTGATGCCGAAGAGCTTGTACATGCGGCAAGTGAAATTTTAGCGTTGATCCTGTCCAAGCCACCACAGGCGCGGCAAAGGGTGATGGAATGCATACCCTTGGTGTTTCCCGCCCACCTCACGGGCGGTCGTCCCGCGCGGTGAGGTTCCGGGGATCGGTGCCCACAAAGGACCCCGGTGGCATGGCAGCGCCGAAAACCGGCCCAGGCAGCGGCCGCTTCGCATGGCCTTCGTGGTGGGAGTTCCTCTGCCTCAGTCGCTTCAGCACCCACGGAACCAGGTATTCCCGCGCCCAGACGGCGTCGTCCGCCCGGGCTTCGCGCCAACTGCGTTCCGGGAGTGGCTTCGGTGCCAGGGGTTCCAGGGAGTGCGGGACGTTGAGGGCATCCAGGACCATGATGGCGATGGTGTGCTGGCCCAGCGGGGAGAAATGCAGGCGGTCAGGGTCCCACATTTGGGGATTGGTGAGTTGGCGGAGGGCCCATAGGTCTGCGATCACGGCATCATGCCTGGCTGCGACGACGCGGATATTTTCGTTGAAGATGGCCACCTTCCCGCGGGTGCGCCCCAGCACGGGCGTGGCGCCCCAGTCCGGGCCCGTGAACAGCAGGATGGACGCTCCTGTGGTGGCCAGTGCTTCCACCCCCGCGTCCAGCTCAAGGGCCAGCGAATCGGGATCTGTCCGGTGGAAGAGCAGGTCGTTGCCGCCGGCATTGAGGGTGATCAGGTCTGGCCGGAGGGCCAGCGCCGGTCCTACCTGTTCGTCCAGGATCTGGTGGAGCAGCTTTCCGCTGACTGCCAGGTTCGCGTAGGCGAAGTCCGGATGTCCGTTGCTGAGCTCCTCCGCTACCCGGTCCGCCCAGCCCCGCAAGCCCCCGGGGCTGCGCGACTCCGGATCTCCTACTCCTTCGGTGAACGAGTCCCCCAAAGCCACGTAGCGGCTCCACGGGTGCAGGCGGGGCACCCTGCCGTTGGAGCCTCCCTCCACCGGGCCGTTCGGGCTGGTGGCGTTCATCTCCCCATAGTGCGCTGAATTATCGGTTTTTTGTACAGTACGTGTTCAAAACTCTCAGATCCAAGGGGGTGGGACGGGTTTCGTGGCGTCCCTGCTGCGCCCGGCAGCCCACTCGACGACGGCGGGCAGGGTGCCGGTGACGATCGTCGGGTTCGTGGCACTGGTGTCGCCGAACGCCTGGCCGGTTTCGTCCACTGTGATGAGGAGTCCAGTATCGGTACCGCGGGTTTTCCAGGCGCCGGTGATGTCTTTGAGGAGCCGTTCCAGGACAGGGGTGGGGATGTCGTCGAACGCGGCGCCGTTGTCGAGGTCCACGGCGTGCATCCACACTTCCCGGGTCCGCATCCACACGGTTTCAGAGGCAGGCACGGTACGTCCCTGGGCGGTGCGGACCTCATGGGTCCAGTGCGTGTCCGGGAGGTCGCGCCATTCGACGGACAAGTGCACGGCGGAATGGTCGAAGAGGTTCCGCAACGCGATGGGGGACAGCGTGGCGCCGAAGTTGATTTCCCGGTTCCGGGCCTCGGGCGAGGGGTACATGGGTGTTTCGATGCCGGTCGCTGCCCATTCGACAAGGCGCGCGATAGCGCGGGCGTTGTACCCGACGTGGGCCACCACGTGCCGGCGGGTCCAGTGCGGAAGGCGGGTCCCGCCGTCGAGCTCTGCGTCGGAAAGTTCGTTGAGTTTGCGGGCAAAGAACGCGGTGCCCCGCCGCGCCTGCAGGAGTTCTTCCTGCAGGCGCGGGTCGGTGGCGAGGTCGTGGCGCGCGACCATCAGGCTTCCTTGACCACGCGGTTGCTCAGCTGGCCCAGGCCCTCGATGGTGGTGACCAGGAGCTGGCCTTCCTGCAGGTACCGCTTGGGGTCCTGGGCGTGGCCGACGCCGCCGGGCGTGCCGGTCGCGATGACGTCGCCCGGGTTCAGGGTGATGATGGTGGAGATGTAGGAGACCAGGAATTCGGGAGTGAACACGAGGTCGCCGGTGGGAGTGGACTGTTGGATTTCTCCGTCCACAGCAGAGGTCATGAGCGGTCCGGCGCTGAACTCGTCCTTGGTGACCAGGGCAGGCCCGAAGGGTGTTGAGTTCTCCCAGGTCTTGCCCTGGAGCCACTGGATGGTGCGGAACTGGTAGTCGCGCATGCTGACGTCGTTCAGGACCGCGTAACCGGCGATGTGCTCCGCCGCCTCGGACTCGGGGATGCGGCGGCCCTTCTTGCCGATGATGACGGCGAGTTCGGCTTCCCAGTCCACGGTGTCCGATTCCTGCGGCAGGGCGAGGTCGTCGTTCGGGCCGATCAGCGATTCGGTGTACTTCGCGAACAGGGTGGGGTGCTCGGGGATGTCCCGGCCCATTTCCTTGATGTGGTTGCGGTAGTTGTGGCCAACGCAGATGATCTTCCCCGGTGCGGGCACGACGGCGGCGAGGTCGGCGCCGTCGAGGGCATGCGTTGCGCCGTTGGCCGCCTTCGCGGTGGTTTCCCAGGCGGGGTCCGCCAGCAGGGCGCCGACATCGGCGAAACCGTCGATCTCGGTCAGGGTCTCGCCGTCCTGGCGGACAGCTACGGTGCCTTTGCCAGCGGCGGTTTCGGTGCGGAGGGTCAGGAGTCTCATGCGTTCTTGCGTCCTTCGGTGTAGCTGCGGTTGAAGTTCAGTCGTTCAAAGATGGGGGCGTCGCTGAAGCGGAACAGGTCGAAGCCGGGCTGATCGGCGTCCGCCGTCAGCGACCATTCCTGCCAGGACGGGACGACGAACAGGTCCCCCTTGGCAAGCTCTTTCCTCTCGCCGTTGAGGATGGCTGTGCCGGTGCCTTCGAAGACCTGCCAGACACTGGAGCCGACCTCGCGGAGCGGCTCAGTGGAAGCGCCGGCGCGGAGGCGGTGGAACTCGGCACGGATGGTGGGCATGACGTCCCCACCGGTGGTCGGGTTCGAGTACCGGATGGCGGCGTGGCCCTGCGACACCGTGGCCGGGTGGCCCTCGTCCTCGAGCAGGAGCTGCTCACGAAGGGCCGCGTCGGTGTGTTCCCAACGGTAGGCCGCGATGGGGGAGTTGGTGGTGTCCTGCAGTCCGGACAGGGGTCGTAGGCCGGGGTGGGCCCAAAGCCTTTCCGAGCGGGAGATGTCCGGGGTGGCTTCATCGGTGACGCGTTCGGTGCCGAATTCGAAGAACCCGGCGTCGGCGTAGTGCACGAACGGGATGTCCAAACCGTCGATCCACGCCATCGGCTGGTCGGTGTCGTTGTGGTGGCCGTGGAAATTCCAGCCCGGTGTGAGCAGGAAATCTCCGCGGCGCATTGCCACGGGGTCCCCGTTGACCACAGTCCAGACGCCTTCGCCCTCGACCACGAACCGGAAGGCGTTCTGGGAGTGCCGGTGTTCCGGAGCTACCTCGTGCGGGCCCAGGTACTGGATCGCGGCCCACAACGTGGGGGTCGCATACGGGGTACCAGCCAGGCCGGGGTTCGCGAGGGCTATGGCCCGCCGCTCGCCACCCCGGCCCACCGGAACCAGGTCGCCGGCCCGGGCGGCCAGCGGGTACAGGTCATTCCAGCGCCAGACATGCGGCAGAGCTTTCGGGGTGGGGACCATCGGCATCAGGTCACCGATCTCGGTCCAAAGCGGAACCATGTTCCCCGCTGCGAAATCCTTATACAACTGCTCCAACTGGGCAGCCTCCTCCGGAGTGGGCTCCGGCAGGGCGTGGCTGGCGGCCACGGATTCGTGGGTCGTGTTCTCGGCGCTGATGGACACGTAGGCCTCCTCGATAGGTCCGAACAGTTCTTGGCGTAGTTCGACCCTACGGACGGCGGTACCGGGGTCCGAGGAAATTCTGCTGTACAGAACTAGTTACTGCGTTGTGGGGCCTACTCTGCGTGGTTTGGGGCGTGTTTGGGGTGCAGAGTGGGCCTCGCAAGGCAGGGTGAAGGCCGTGGCTCTGCTTAGTCCTCGTCGGCGGGGTTGGCGGCGATGTCGATTTCGAGTTGCCGGCATGTCTCACGCAGGGCGGCGACCAAACCGGCGTCGAACACTTTGCGGAACCTGGTGGCAGGAGTGGCGACGCTCAACGCTCCCACTACCTGGCCATGCCGGTTGTGGACGGCCATTCCGAGCGCACTGACGCCCTCTTCGGTTCCCTCGAAATTTGCGGCAAAACCGTTGCCGCGGATCGCCTCGAGTTCCCGGAGAAAGGCGGGATAGCTGTCGTCCGGGATGGTGTCGCCGCCAATTCGGGCGTTCTGGCTGCGGAACAGCTGGTCAATCATGGCTGGCTCAAGTTCGGCCAGCATGACCTTGCCGCCTGAGGTTTTGTCTGCAGGCATGACCGTACCTTGGCGGTCCCCAACCCGCAGGACGTTGCTGCCCTCAACCGTTGCGAGGAAGCGGACCTTGGTGCCTACCCGAACCATCAGGTTGACCGTTTCGTCGAGCCGAGCCGACAGGAGTTCCATGTGTGGCAGCGCAAGGTCCCGCAGGGGCCTGGTCCAGCCCAGTCCCGCGGGACCCACGCCCATGGCCGGCCCGGGCACGTACCGCCGGTTTTCGTCCTGGACCGCGAATCCGCGGTAGACCAGCATGGCCAGCAGCCGGTGGGCCGTGGACGGAGCCACGCCTAATTCGGACGCAGCGTCCTTGAGCCTGAGTGCGCCACCATCGCGAAGCAGTTGGAGGAGCTGCAAGGCGTTGTCCACCGCCTCAATGGAATAGGTGGGCCGCTTCTGGAGCGGCTTCCGGGTAGACGGCTGAGGTGAATTATTCTGCACAACAGAATTGTATGGTGCTGCTGCTGCGGCCGGCAGGACAGTGGTGGGATGAATCACACACTTCCCGCTGCAGCGTCGCATGGACCAACCTCCGGAGCTGTCACCGCTGACGCTCCCGGCACCGCGCCGCGCTTTTCCAAAGGCTCAGCGCTGGCCGTCCTTGTTTGCTGGCTGCTGGTGGTCTTCGACGGTTACGACCTCATCGTCTACGGCACCGTCCAGTCATCCCTGATTTCCGAAACAGGCTGGGGGCTGACCAAAGCCACCGCAGGAACCATCGGCTCCATGGCGTTCCTCGGCATGATGATCGGCGCCATCTTCGCCGGAAGAATGGCCGACTCGTGGGGCAGACGAAAAACCATCATCGGTTGTGCGATTGTCTTCTCGGTCTTCACCATCCTGTGTGCCCTTGCCCCCAACGCGGCCGTTTTCGGCATTCTTCGCCTCCTCGCCGGCATAGGACTGGGCGGGCTTGTCCCCTCCGCCAACGCGCTGGTGGCCGAACTGGTACCAGCCAAATGGCGGTCTTCCATCGCCACGCTCATGATGTCCGGTGTACCCATCGGTGGTTCCATCGCGGCGCTGGTGGGTATCCCGTTGATTCCCGCCTTCGGCTGGCAAGCCATGTTCCTCGTGGCAGCACTGGCCTTGGTGATCGTGGTGCCGCTGGGCCTCAAGTTCATCCCGGAGACCCTGGCACCGGGGAAGGGCGCAAGCACTGACGCCAACAAGAAGGCAGGGTTCGGTTCCCTCCTCCGTGCGCCTTACCTCGGTGTCAGCGTGCTGTTCGCCTTGGCCACCATCGCAACCCTGTTCGCCTGGTACGGCCTCGGTACCTGGTTGCCTAACCTGATGCAGTTGGCCGGTTACAACCTCGGGTCCGCCCTGACGTTCGCCTTGGCCCTGAACCTGGGCGCCGTGGCCGGCTCGGTCATCACGGCCTGGGCGGGCACCCGTTTCGGTCCGATTCCGACGGCGATAGCGGCCGCCGCCGTCGCCGCCGTCGGGCTTGCTGCCCTCCTGGCCAGCCCGCCCGTGGCGGTGGTGTATCTGGCGCTGGTGCTAGCCGGCGTCGGGACCCATGGCACGCAGTGCCTCATCATCGCTGCCGTGGCGAGCCACTACCCGGACCATCTGCGGGGTACCGCGCTCGGCTGGGCGCTGGGCACGGGCCGCATCGGTGCCGTCGTGGCGCCGCAGGTGGGTGGGCTGCTGCTCGCCGCCGGGCTGGGCGTCAACTCAAACTTCCTCGCGTTCGCCGGTGCCGCCGCTGTCGCAGCGGTCCTGTTGGCCGCCGTCGGACTCAACATCAAGAACAAGATCTCCCAAGGAGCAAGCAATGCCTGAGTACGCCCCGTCCACCGATGTCCTGGTTGTGGGAGGAGGAATGGCCGGCCTGGCCGGTGCCCTGGCCCTCCGCGAGAACGGCGCCAACGTAACGCTCGTGGAGCGTGCCCCCGAATTCGGCGAGGTTGGCGCTGGCTTGCAGATGGCCCCGAACGCCTCCCGCGTCCTGAAGCGCTGGGGTTTGCTGGAGAAGGCCCTGGAGATCGGCGTCCAGCCGAAGCACCTGGTGTTCCGCGACGCCGTCACCGGTGAAGAGCTGACCCGACAATCGTTGCGCGGGGAATTCGAGGAACGCTACGGCGCCCCCTACGTGGTCATCCACCGCAGCGACCTGCACCGCGTACTCCTCGAAGGATGTGAAGCGGCAGGTGTGAAGCTGGTCAACGACGTCATGGTGGACAGCGTGGAAACCTTGAACGGACGGGGCATCGTTCACACTGCGGCCGGTGTCGATTATGAAGCGGACGTAGTGATTGGCGCTGACGGCCTGAAGTCCACGCTGCGTCCCCTGGTTGCCTCCGATGAACCCGTTTCCTCGGCTTACGTCGCATACCGGGGAACCGTTCCCATCACCGCGGAGACCCCCGCCACCGACCTTGAGGACGTGGTGGTCTACCTCGGACCGGACTGCCACCTGGTGCAGTACCCCCTACGTAAGGGCGAACTGCTGAACACTGTGGCTGTCTTCAAATCCCCGTCCTTTGAGCGCGGCGAAGAACAGTACGGGGGAGTGGACGAGCTCCAGGCCGCCTACAAGGACTGTGTCCCCGCCGTCCAGGCCGCCCTCGCGAACCTCGGCACCAGTATCCGGTGGCCCATGTACGATCGCGACCCTATCGAAAACTGGATTGCCGGCCGTATGGTCCTCATGGGCGACGCCGCCCACCCGATGCTCCAGTACCTCGCCCAGGGCGCCTGCCAGGCACTCGAAGACGCCGCCGTGCTGCAGGACGTCAGCGCCGGCACCGTCTTCACCGCCGACGGCGCCAACCCGTCCGCGTGGGACGACGCCATTGCGGAATTCAACAAGGTCCGCGCCGCCCGCACCGCCCGGGTCCAGCGAACGGCCCGCGTATGGGGTGAGTCCTGGCATGTTTCCGGGCTGGCGCGGACGCTCCGAAACCTGCTGTTCAAGAGCCGCAAGGACAACGACTTCCAGTACAACGACTGGCTGTACGGCCAGGCCGGCGAAGGACTGCCGGCTGCAGAGGCGCCGCGCGTGGCCAGCCAGATTCCCGCCTGACCGCCTGACGCTGAACGCGCAAGCCGCCTGCCGTCGTCGTGCTTTACTCAAGCACGACGGCGGTGGGCGGCTTTTGTTTTCCCTGCAGTTGGGTACGGTATCCCCATGGCCGCATCCCAGAAGCGAGACAAGTCCGGTTCCACGCTGCTGACCGTCATCATCGCTTTCGCGGCGAACACCCTGGTCGCGGCCGCCAAGTCGGTGGCTGCGGCGCTCACGGGCTCCGCATCGATGACCGCAGAAGCAGCGCATTCCTGGGCGGATACCGGAAACCAGGTGTTCCTGTTCCTGGCCGAACGGCGATCCCAGCGCCCGCGGGACAAGGCCCACCCGATGGGTTACGGCCGGGAAGCGTATGTGTGGTCGATGTTCGCCGCTTTCGGGCTCTTCACGGCCGGGGCCGTGGTGTCCATCATGCACGGCATCCAGGAGCTCATCACTCCTGAGCCTGCGTCGGACTTCGTGGTGGCGTACGTGGTTTTGGCCCTGGCCTTTGTCCTTGAAGGCTTCTCCTTTGTTCAGGCCTTCCGGCAGACCCGGAAGGCAGCCAGAGAACTGGAGCGGCACACGTTGGAGCAGGTCCTGATCAGCTCCGACCCCACCTTGCGGGCCGTCTTCGCTGAGGATGCTGCCGCCCTGGTTGGCCTGGTTGTCGCCTTTGCCGGGGTGTTCCTGCACCAAGTCACCGGATCGCCGGTGCCGGACGCCGTGGGCTCGATCGTGGTGGGCATCCTGCTGGCCGTCGTAGCTGTGGTGCTGATCGACCGTAACCGGAGATTCCTTGTGGGCCAGGGCGTTACCCCGGACATTGAACGCTCCATGGTCCGGCGGGTGCTTGACCATCCGGACATCGCCCGGCTCACGTACCTCCACTTGGAATTCGTGGGCCCCCGCAAGCTGTACCTCGTTGCGGCCGTGGACCTGGTGGGGGATCATCCGGAGCACGAAGTGGCCGTGGTCCTCCGCCGGCTGGAGCGCGAGTTGGAAGACCACGAGACGGTGGAGGAGGCCGTCCTGACTCTGGCCACCCCCGATGAAGCAGCGCTGACCTTATAGGGCGATCTGCTTGCCCTTACCCATGAGCCGTTCCATCTGTTCGCCGGCATCGCTGCCCGGAGCGGGCGTGTACACCACGATGTGCAGGTCCGGCCGGTCCGAGGGCGAGACCTGGTGGTGCTCCATTTGAAGGACTCCCACTGCCGGGTGGTGGAACAGCCGCTCCCGTGACTGGAACCCCAGGATGTCGTACCGGTCCCAGCTTTCCTGGAAGTCGGGGCTTGCTTCCTTCAACCGTTCCACTTGGTACGCGACATCCGGATCGCCCAGCCGTTGCCCCGTTTCAGCCCTGAACTCGGCGAGGAACCTTTTGCTGGTGATATCCCAATCCGGCAGCAGGTCGCGGACATAGGGGTCGGTGAAAACCAGCCACAAGAGGTTCCTGTCGGCGGCGTCGAAAGTTCCGATGTTCGGATACAGCGCCTCGTAGCCGCGGTTCCAACCGGCAACGCCCCAATCCGGGGACAATGCATAGGCGGGGTTGGGATCAAGGGCCTCCAAAAGGCGTTGCACGTGAGCGGGCGCGTCCGCTGCGACCGGGCCCTTCGGAGGCGCAGATGAATAACCACCCAGGGAAAGGACGTAGCCCAACCCGGTATCGGACAGATGCAAGGCGCGCGCAATCGATTCAAGGACCTGCCGTGAGGGGCTGATGTCCCGGCCTTGTTCGAGCCAGGTGTACCAGGTGACGCTCACTCCGGAGAGGAACGCAATCTCTTCCCTTCTGAGGCCGCGCTCGCGGGACCTGCCCACCGGAGGCAGGCCATAGTCCGAGCGCAAGGCCTGGGTGCGGCGGGTTCTGAGGAAGAGGCCCAGTTCCTTGCGCTGTTCATTGCTCACGCCCTCAACACTATTACTCTGTTACTTTCAGTACTAGTAGCAGCACCGTCTTCCGCCTGCCGTAGAAAATCAGCAGGATGGTACCTATGCCTGCACTACGCTCAAGAACTGTCACCCACGGCCGCAACATGGCCGGAGCCCGCGCACTGCTGCGTGCCTCCGGTGTTGCCAACACGGACATCGGCAAGCCGATCATCGCGGTGGCCAACTCCTTCACCGAGTTCGTCCCCGGCCACACCCACCTGGCGCCTGTGGGCCGGATCGTGTCCGATGCGATCCTCGCCGCCGGTGCCGTGCCGCGCGAATTCAACACCATCGCCGTGGATGACGGAATCGCCATGGGTCACTCCGGCATGCTGTACTCACTGCCCTCCCGCGACCTGATCGCCGACTCCGTTGAGTACATGGTCAACGCCCACTGCGCCGACGCCCTGGTGTGCATCTCCAACTGCGACAAGATCACGCCGGGCATGCTCATGGCAGCACTGCGCCTGAACATCCCCGTGGTGTTTGTTTCCGGCGGTCCCATGGAGGCCGGCCGCGTGACCCTGACCGACGGCTCCGTGCGCTCACTTGACCTGGTGAACGCCATCTCCGACGCCGTGGACGAGTCCATCTCCGATGAGGACATCAACCTGATCGAAGAGAACGCCTGCCCCACCTGCGGTTCCTGCTCCGGCATGTTCACCGCGAACTCCATGAACTGCCTGGCCGAGGCCATCGGGCTGGCCCTCCCGGGCAACGGCTCGGTGCTGGCAACCCACACGGCACGCAAGGCGCTGTATGAGAAGGCCGGTTCCACGATTGTTGAGCTGGTGAAGCGCTACTACGACGGCGACGACGACTCCGTACTGCCGCGCAGCATCGCCACCGCCGAAGCCTTCGACAACGCCATGGCCCTGGACATCTCCATGGGCGGCTCCACCAACACCATCCTCCACCTGCTGGCAGCTGCCCAGGAAGCGGGCGTGGACTACGGCCTGGCCGAGATGGACGCCAAGTCCCGCCAGGTTCCCTGCCTGGCCAAGGTTGCCCCGAACGTTGCCGGGAACAAGACCTACTACATGGAAGACGTGCACCGCGCCGGCGGCATCCCTGCGCTGCTGGGCGAGCTGAACCGTGGCGGTCTCCTGCACAAGAACGTCCACTCCGTTCACTCCAATGACCTCGACGGTTGGCTGGACGATTGGGATGTCCGCGGCGGCAAGGCAACGGAAGAAGCCAAGGCCCTGTGGCACGCGGCGCCAGGTGGCGTCCGCTCCTCCTTGGCTTTCTCGCAGTCGAACGTGTGGACCTCCCTGGACACGGACGCCGAAGGTGGCTGCATCCGCTCGGTGGAGCACGCCTTCTCCAAGGACGGTGGCCTGGCGGTGCTGCGCGGCAACATTGCCGTGGACGGTGCCGTGGTGAAGACCGCAGGCGTGGACGAGTCCATCTGGAAGTTCGAGGGACCCGCGATCGTCTGCGAATCACAGGACGAAGCCGTGGAAATGATTCTGAACAAGTCGGTCAAGGAAGGCGACGTGGTGGTGATCCGCTACGAAGGCCCCCGCGGTGGTCCGGGCATGCAGGAAATGCTCTACCCGACGTCCTTCCTCAAGGGCCGCGGCCTGGGCAAGAAGTGCGCACTCATCACTGACGGCCGCTTCTCCGGCGGAACCTCCGGTTTGTCCATCGGGCACATTTCCCCCGAGGCTGCCTCCGGGGGCGACATCGCCCTGGTGGAAAACGGCGACATCATCAGCATCGACATCACGCAGCGTTCCCTCCAGCTGAAGGTCTCCGACGAGATCCTGGCCGAGCGCCGCGAAAAGCTCCTGGTCAACGGCGGCTTCAAGCCCAAGAACAGGGACCGCCAGGTCTCACCGGCCTTGCGGGCCTACGCAGCCATGGCGCTTTCGGCAGACAAGGGAGCCGTCCGCGACGTCTCGCTGATCGAGAACCTCTAAAGCGCCGTACCGCGCCTGGGCCGCCCGCCGTCGTCGTACTTCACTGAAAGTACGACGACGGCGGGCGGCTTTCGTTTAGCGGAAACGTTTCAGGGGACGAACCTGTAGCCCATGCCTGGCTCAGTGATGAAGTGCTGCGGATTGCCCGAGTCGGCTTCCAGTTTCCGCCGCAGCTGGGCCATGTACACGCGGAGGTAGTTGGCCTCCTTGGCGTAGGCGGGGCCCCACACCTCGGTAAGGAGTTGCTGATGGGTGATCAGCTTCTCCGGATTACGGACCATGATGTCCACGATGCTCCACTCGGTGGGAGTCAGCCTGACATCCTGGCCCGCTGCGGTGACTTTCCGCTTGTCCAAATCGACGGTGAACGCTTCCGTCTCCACAGTGGTGGTTTGCGCACTGTTTTCCGTCCGCCTCCGCAATGCTGCGCGGAGTCGGGCCAGGAGTTCTTCCAGGCCGAAGGGTTTGGTGACGTAATCGTCCGCGCCAGCGTCCAAGGCTTCCACCTTGTCGCTGGAACCGTGACGTGCTGACAGGACCAGGATCGGAACGTCACTCCACTCACGAAGCCTGGTAATGACCGTTGCGCCGTCGATGTCCGGAAGACCCAGATCGAGGATGACGATATTGACGGGACGTTGTGCGGCTGCGTGCAGCGCCGACTCTCCGTCCACCGCAGTGATGACTGTGTAGCCATGTCCCTTGAGGGTGATGGCGAGCGCGCGGACAATGTGCGGATCGTCGTCCACCACCAGCACGTTGATCATGCCTTCAGCGCCTGGGCGGTGGAATAGGAGCCCGTGGACAACGGGAGCCGGATCACCATGGTCAGTCCGCCCCCTGGGGTTTCCTCCGCGGTGAGTGTCCCACCCATAGCCTCCGTGAAACCCTTGGCGACGGCGAGCCCCAAACCGACGCCGGTAGTGGCCGGCACATCGTTGAGTCTTTGGAAGGGTTGGAACATCCGCAGGACGTTGGCCGCGGGAACGCCCTGGCCGTGGTCGATGATCCTCAGTTCGCCGGCGGGCTGGCCGCCCAGCGTGGCGGTACTCAGTCCACCCGCGCTGCCAACGATCACGATGTCTGACTTTGGCGCGTATTTCACGGCGTTCTCAACAATGTTGGCGACGACTCTTTCGAGCATTCCACCGTCAGCGTCCACCTCCGGCATGTTGGGTGGCAGGTCTATCCTCACCCTGCCGAACGGTACCCCGTGAAGGGCCGCCGGGATTATTTCTGACCAGCGGGTGGGCTTGATCAGGGCATTCACGGAATCGGAGGTGATACGGGACATGTCCAGGAGGTTGCCCACCAGCACGTCCAGGCGATCCGAGCACTCATCGATGGTAGCCAGCAGTTCCTGCTCCTCTTGTTCGGTGTAGCGGACTCCGGGTTGCCGCAAGCCACCCACGGCGAGTTTGATGCCAGCCAAGGGGGTGCGCAGATCGTGGGAAACGGCGCGGAGTATGGAGGTACGCATGGTGTTGCTCTCGGCGAGCCGCATCACCTCCCGCTGGCTGGCAGCGAGCTGGCGGCGTTCCAACTGGGCCATCAGCTGGGTACCGAACGCTCCCAGCAGGCGGCGATCGCTCGCAGGGAGGACCCGGCCCGTGAGGACCAGACGGGTAGTGGGATCGATCTGTTCGGTGTTCTCGCTTTCCCCGTCCTCGGCGGGAGCATTTCCGCCCGCCTCCGCGACCAGCCGCCAGCCGTCGTCGCCGTCGGTTGCTTGGTAAAGGGCTGCCCGGCGGACTCCGAAAACGTCCAAGGCCTGTTCGAGCAGCCCGGCTACCGCGTCCTCCGCCGCGGTAGCTCCCCGGGTCAGGTCGGCCAGGGTGGTGGCTTCGGACCGGGCCCGCGCGGCTTCCTTGGAGCGCCTTGCCGAAAGGTCCACCACTACTGCTACGGCGGATGAAACACCGGCGAATACCAGCAGGGCCAGGAGGTTCTGCGGATCGCTGATGGTCAGGGTGCCTAGAGGCGGAATCGAAAAGTAGTTCACCAACGCACTGCTCCACAGGGCCGCCAGCAATGCAGGCCAAAGCCCGCCCACCAATGCGACGGCGACCGAGCCGCTGAGCTGGACCAGGACCGCCGTCGCAATATTGTGCGATGGGCTGGCGGCCAGCAGGAGCTGCAGCAGGACCGGCAGGACAACAGCGAGCACGAACCCCACTATCACCCGTACCCGCCCCAGATCCCGGGGCCGGGGACGTTCCTTTCCACGCCCGCCCAACGGGTGCGAAACCATATGCACGTCGATGTCGCCCGAGTCACGGACCACCCTGTTTCCGACGCCGCCCATCAGCCGTCCCGCCAGGGCTTTCCGGCGTGAAACGCCCACCACGATCTGGGTGGCGTTGACGCTGCGGGCAAAGTCCAGCAGTGCCTTGGCAGGGTCTTCCCCGGAAACAATGTGGTAGCTGCCGCCCAGGTCGCGGATCAGGGTGCGCTGGGCCTCCAGGTCCTGCGGCGATTCGGCGGCTACGCCATCGGCGGCACGCACATGGACGGCCAGCAGGTCCCCACCGTTGACGCGCTTGATGATCCTGGCCGCCCTGCGGATCAGGACCTCACCTTCAGGTCCGCCGGTCAGTCCGATCACGATCCGTTCCCGGGCCGGCCAGCTTTCCTCGATCCGGTTTTCTGCGCGGTAGCGGGCCAGGCCTTCATCGACCCGGTCAGCCAGCCACAGCAGGGCCAGTTCCCGGAGGGCAGTCAGGTTGCCCGTGCGGAAGTAGTTGGACAGCGCGGCATCGATCTTGTCCGCGGTGTAGATCTTTCCGTCCCCCAGCCGTTGCCGGAGGAGCTCGGGCGAGATGTCCACCAAGTGGATCTGGTCCGCCCGCCGCACCACCTCATCAGGGACGGTTTCGGCTTGCCGGACGTCGGTAATGGCGCTGACCACGTCCCCAAGCGAGGCCAGGTGCTGGACGTTGACCGTGGAGAGCACGTTGATGCCCGCCTCAAGCAGTTCCTCGATGTCTTCCCAGCGCTTGCGGTTCCGGCCTCCGGGAATGTTGGTGTGGGCGTACTCGTCCACCACCGCCGTGTGCGGGTGGCGGGCCAGGACCGCGTCGAGGTCCATCTCTTCGAAGGTGGCGCCGCGGTACTCGACGCTCCTTGTGGGGATGACCTCCAGGCCATCAGTGAGCGCCTTGGTATCGGCGCGGCCGTGGTGCATGGCGAAGGCCACCACCACGTCCTCGCCGCGCTCCTGAAGCCTGTGGGCTTCCTTGAGCATGGCATAGGTTTTGCCGACGCCGGGGGCCGCCCCCAGGAATATTCTTAGTGCTGCCCGCGCCATGAACGCCATTCTTCCACTAAGTCCTCCAGCCCTAGTGGCGGTTCGCGGCCGCCGCGATGTCCAGGTTCAGCAACGTGACGTTGACCGAGGTCTGTCCCAGGAAAGCTTCCGCCCCTCCGCTGGTTTGCAGGTCCACCAGGCGTTGTACATCGTCTGGGTTCAAGCCCTGGGCGGCGGCCACCCGCGCCACCTGAATCCGGGCGTATGCGGGGGAAATGTGCGGGTCCAGGCCCGAACCGCTGGCCGTCACAGCGTCTGCGGGAACGTCCGTCACCGCCACCCCTTCCGCCGCGGCGATGGCCGCGCGCTGGGTGGAGACGGCGTCGAGCAGTTTGGGATCGTTGGGGCCCATGTTGCTTGCCGACGACGACGCCGGGTCCCAGCTGACAGCCGAAGGACGGGCGTGGAACCACTCCGGACTTTGCGCGCCGGAACCGTCAGCGGACACTTGGGCGATCAGGGCCGAGGCCGCCGGATTGCCGGCCTGGTCTTTGACCACCGATCCGTTGGCCTGGAACGGGGCCACCAACTGGCCGGCTCCGAAGACTGCCAGCGGATACAGGACACCCAGCACCAGGGTGGCGAAGAGCAGAAACCGTACGGCAGTGGCCGCTTGGCGCAAGTACATTTTCATGGTGTTGTCCTAGCCGATGCCGGGGATGAGGGAAATGATGAGGTCCAGCAATTTGATCCCGATGAACGGTGCCACGAGCCCGCCCAGCCCGTAGAGCAGCAGGTTTCTGCCCAGAGCCTGGCTGGCGGAAACCGCCCGGTACTTCACGCCCCGCAAGGCAAGCGGAACCAACGCCAGGATGATGAGTGCGTTGAAGATCACCGCGGAAAGGATGGCCGACGCCGGAGTGGCCAGCCCCATGATGTTCAGCATTCCCAAACCGGGAAAGGCTGCCGTGAAGAGGGCGGGAACAATGGCAAAGTACTTGGCCACATCGTTGGCCACGGAGAACGTAGTCAATGCCCCGCGGGTGATGAGCAGTTGTTTGCCGATGCCCACAATGTCGATCAGTTTGGTGGGATCGGAGTCCAGATCCACCATGTTGGCTGCTTCCTTGGCGGCCGGCGTACCGGAATTCATGGCAACCCCCACATCCGCTGCCGCCAGGGCGGGAGCATCGTTGGTGCCGTCGCCGGTCATGGCCACCAGGCGACCTTCACCCTGTTCCTTGCGGATCACGTCCATCTTGTCTTCGGGGGTTGCTTCAGCGAGGAAATCGTCCACCCCGGCTTCGGCCGCGATCGCCTTGGCCGTGACAGGGTTGTCGCCGGTGATCATCACCGTGCGGATGCCCATCTTCCGCAGTTCCTCGAAGCGGGCCCGCATCCCGGGCTTCACCACATCCGCAAGGTGCACTGTTCCCAGAACCCTGGCGTCGCCGTCGTGCGTGTGTTCAGCCACCAGCAGCGGCGTGCCGCCCTGGGCCGAGATCTCCTGAACACGCTGCTGCACATCGGCTGGCATGGTGCCGCCCGCTTCGGTGACAAAGCGTTCGACGGCGGCCGCGGCACCTTTGCGGATCCGGCGTCCGCCCAGGTCCAGGCCGCTCATCCGGGTCATGGCGGTGAATTCAACTATGGCCAGGTCGGGAGTAGCTGAACTGAGTTCCTCCAAGGACGGGTTGCCGCTGCTGCCGTTGCCGGAATCGTGGTCGGCCAGTTCCACGATGGACCGGCCCTCGGGCGTCTCGTCCGCCAGGCTGGACAGCCGGGCCGCGGCTACGAGCTGGTCCTGTCCGATGCCGGCCGCAGGGTAGAAGCCCACCGCCCGCCGGTTGCCGTAGGTGATGGTTCCGGTTTTGTCGAGCAGCAGGGTGGTGATGTCACCTGCTGTTTCCACCGCCCGCCCGGAGGTGGCGAGGACGTTGTGCTGGACCAGGCGGTCCATGCCGGCGATGCCGATGGCCGGGACCAGGGCGCCGATGGTGGTGGGGATCAGGCAGACGAGCAACGCCACCAGGACGATCGGCGACGGCGTGGCACCGGCCAGGGATGCGATGGGTGCCAGGGTTATGGTGACCACCAGAAAGACGATGGTCAGGGAAACCAGCAGCACGTGCAGGGCAATCTCGTTGGGCGTTTTTTGCCGGACAGCACCCTCAACCAGCTTGATCATCCGGTCGATGAACGTGGCACCCGGTTCCGCGGTGATGCGGACCAGGATCCGGTCCGACAAAACTTTGGTCCCACCGGTTACCGATGAACGGTCTCCGCCGGACTCCCGGATTACCGGCGCCGATTCACCGGTGATGGTGGACTCGTCAACGCTGGCCAGGCCCTCGATGATCTCCCCGTCCGAAGGGATCACGTCACCGGCCTCGCAGATCACCACGTCGTTGAGTTTGAGGTCGGTTCCAGGTATTTCCTTTTCCGATCCGTCCTCCAGCCGCACGCGGGCCATCACGCCTTTGCGGCTGGCCCGCAGACTGTCCGCCTGCGCTTTGCCGCGGCCTTCTGCAATTGCCTCGGACAGGGTTCCGAACAACACCGTCAACCACAGCCACGCTGTGACCACGATTCCGAAAACCGCCGGCTTGAACAGGCAGATGATGGTGCATGCTGCAGCACCCACCAGCACAACAAACATGACGGGGGAGTGAACCATCTGCCGCGGGTGGAGCTTTGCGAAGGCGACCGGAAGGGCTGCGTTGATGGTGGCGGCGTTGAGCTTGGCCGGCGCTTTGGTGTGGTGCTTGTGCTCTCCGGGCATTCCCAGGGGGTTGCCGTCACCGTAGGTCAGGGCTGAGGTGTCCGCGGCTGGTGCCGAGCTGGACCGGGTCATTGAATGAGTCCTTCTGCGAGGGGGCCCAAGGCGAGGGCCGGGAAATAGCTAAGAGCCGTCATGATCACGGTGACGCTGAGGAGGAGTGAGCCGAACAGGGCACCGTGCGTTGGCACGGTTCCTGCAGACACCGGGATCTTCCGTTGCCGGGCCAGGGAGCCAGCCAGTGCCAGGACCAGGGCGATGGGAAGGAAGCGTCCCAGCAGCATGGCAACCCCAAGCGCAGCGGAGACGTAGGGCCCGGAGCTGGTGATGCCGCCGAACGCGGAGCCGTTGTTGTTGGCACCCGAGGTGAAGGCATACAGCATCTCACTGAACTGATGGGGTCCACCGGCCGGGGCGTTGGCCATGGCATCCGGAAGAAGTGCCGTGATCCCCGCGAAGACCAGCACCAGGGTGGGCGTCACCAGGATGTACAGGGCAGCGAGTTTCATTTCGCGCGGGCCGATCTTCTTACCCACGAATTCGGGGGTCCGGCCCACCATCAGGCCGGCGATGAACACGGCAATGATGGCCAGGACCAGCATGCCGTACAAGCCTGAGCCGGTACCTCCGGGAGCCACCTCGCCGAGCATCATGTTCAGCATGGCCACACCTCCGGCCAGCGGAGGCAGGGAATCGTGCGCCACGTTCACGGCTCCGGTGGAGGTGAGCGTGGTGGACGCTGCGAAGATGGAGCTCGCGGCGGGACCAAGGCGTTGCTCGAAGCCTTCACCCAGGCCGCCTGCCGCCGTCGTCGCTGTTCCTTGGGCCGAGGCAACAGCCCACGCCATCAAGGCAGTGGACGTCAGCCAAAGCGCCCCCATGACGCCGGCCACCGTGAATCCCTGGCGTTGGTCGCCCACCATACGCCCATAGGTATAAGGGAGTGCGGACGGGATGAGGAGGATCAGGAAGACCTGGAAAAGGCTGGTGAAAACGTTGGGGTTCTCAAAGGGATGGGCTGAGTTGGCATTGAAATAGCCGCCGCCGTTGGTCCCCAGCACCTTGATGGCTTCCTGCGAAGCAACCGGCCCGCCGGGGATCACTTGGCTGACGCCTGCGGCCTGGTTGGTGACGTCCGTGGACCAGAAATTCTGTACGACGCCGCCAATCACCAAGGCGATTGCTGCCACCGCCGCCAGGGGCAGGAGGAGTCGGAAGGACGCCCGGGTGACGTCCACCCAGAAATTACCCAGCCGGTCCGTCCCGGCCCGCACGATGCCGCGGATCAGGGCGATGGCCACCACGATTCCTACTGCGGCGGAGAGGAAGTTCTGGACCGCCAGCAGGCACATCTGGACGAAGATGCCCACAGTGGCCTCCGGCGCGTACGTCTGCCAGTTGGTGTTGGTGACAAAGGAAATTGCCGTGTTCATTGCCACCCACGGATCAACACCCGGCAGTCCATTGCTTCCCGGGAGCACGCCCTGGAGCCGCTGCAAAGCGAAGATCACCAGGATGGAAACGGCGGAGAAAGCCAGAACGCTGCGCAGATACACAGACCAGCTCTGTTCAGTTCCGGCGTCCACTCCGGCCAATCGGTAAAACACCCGTTCAGGCTTTGACGACCTGGAGCCGGTGAAAACCTTGTCCATGTAGATGCCCAGCGGCTTGTGCACCAGAAACAGTGCAACCAGCAGTACGGCTATTTGGGTGATCACTGATGCGGCGCTGAAAACCACCTGCCATCACCACTTTTCCGGGTTGAGCAGCACTGCCAGCAGGTAGCCGATCAACGCCAGGCCCACCAGAAACAGCCCCACCCACATGATCGCGTCCAGCATCATTGCCCGCTCACCGGGCCCTCGCCGTCGATCATTGTGCCCAAAAGGTGGGCCACCCACATCACGATTCCCATGCTCAGCACAAGAATCACCACAACAGCCACGTCGGCCATTGGAACGTCCTTTCATCAGCACCCCGTTAGCGGGGCTGATGTCAGTCAACTCCCATGGATGCGGCGAAAAGGCGTTCCTAACGGTTCCTTAATGCGGCTGCCATCAATCTTGACGGTTTCTTAATGCCGCCCTTGATCAGAGCGGAGCCGGGCCTCACTTTCGGCGAAAGCGTTGAGCAGCCCACGGGCGTGTTTGCCGGTGTCGCCTTCCTGGGCAAGGGCGGAACGCATGCCCTCGAGCTTCTCTTCTCCCGCCGGGAAGGGCGGGAGCAGCGGAATGTTCGGGTCGGTGATGACTTCCAACACCGCCGGCCGATCGGCGTTCAGTACCTCATCCCAGGCTGCGCCCAGTTTCTTTGGGTCATCAACGCGCACGCCCTTAAGGCCGAGCAGCTCCGCATAGCCGGCGAAGGGGAAATCCGGGATTTCCTGGCTTGCGTTGAAACGTGGCTCCGCCTCGGTTTCCCGCTGCTCCCAGGAAACCTCCGCGAGGTCCCGGTTGTTGAAAACGCACACCACGAACCGCGGGTCTGCCCAGTCCCGCCAACGGTGCGCCACGGTCACCAGTTCGGCAATACCCAGCATTTGCATGCCGCCATCGCCGGCCAAAGCAACAACCGGCCGCCCGGGCTGGGCGAGCTTCGCCGCCAGCCCATAGGGAATTGCGCAACCCATGCTCGCCAGGGTGCCGGAAAGATGCGCCGGGACTCCCTCCGGGAGGATCAATTGCCGGGCGTACCAGTAAACGCAACTGCCGACGTCGATACTCACCTGGGCGTCCCCGGGCAGCCTGCCGTTGAGTTCCCGCACCACCAGCTCGGGGTTGACCGGTTCAGCGGGGATGGCGGCCCGTTCCGCCGAGAGCTCACGCCAGGCCCGGACCTGGTCTTCGACGTCGGTTCGCCAGGTGTTGCGTGCGGGCTGGTCCTTCGCGCCGAGCCGCTGGCTGAGGGCGCGGAGTGTTCCGGCGGCGTCGCCCACCAGTCCGACATCCACCGGGTAGCGGTTGGCGATTTTTCGGCCGTCGATGTCGATCTGTACCGCTTTAGCTGTCCCGGGTTTGGGGTAGAACTCGGTCCAGGGATCGTTGGAACCGATGATCAGCAACGTGTCGCAGTGTTCCAGCAGGTACGCGCTGGCTGTGGTGCCGAGATGGCCCATGGTCCCTGTATTGAAGGGCAGTGTTTCGTCGATCCAGGGCTTGCCCAGCAAGCTGGTGGTGATGCCGGCGCCAAGCTGTTGTGCCAGCGCGATCACCTCTGCTTGCGCACCGCGGGCTCCTTGGCCGACGAAGAGCGCGATCCGTTCTCCCACGGAGAGGAGATCCGCAGCCTGGTCCAGATCTTCCGCGCGGGGCATCACTTCCGCGGGGTGCCACACCGGGGCTGTGACGACTATGCCGTGTTCGTGCTCAAGGGAGGGCGCCTCTGCTGTTTGGATGTCGTGGGGAATGATGACGACGCAGGGGGACTTGGTTTCCAAAGCGGTGCGGAACGCCCGGTCTATCACCATGGGAATCTGCTCCGCGGAGCTGACGAGTTGGGCGAATTGGGCGGCGACGTCCTTGAAGAGCGTGAGCAGGTCGATTTCCTGCATGTAGGCAGATCCCAGCACGGAGGTGCTCTGCTGCCCGATGATGGCAACCACCGGGACGCTGTCCATCTTGGCGTCGTAGAGCCCGTTGAGGAGGTGGACTGCTCCGGGGCCCTGCGTGGAGGTGACCACACCCACGCCGCCGGTGTACTTGCCGTGTCCTACGGCCATGAACGCTGCTGCTTCCTCGTGCCTGGCCTGGACAAAAGCTATCTCCCCTTCGACCCGGCGGAGTGCGCCCATGAAGCCGTTGATGCCGTCTCCGCTGTACCCGAAAACCCTGTCTACGCCCCACGCCTGCAGGCGTTCCGCGATGAGGTCTGAAACCGTTCGCTGAGTCATGCCGTGGCTCCTGTGGTTGCCTTGGTGTTTCGCTTGCCCCTCCATAGTAAGCATGCTTACTGATTTGCCGTCAGAAAGGGTGTCCCAATTGTCGCCATTGTGGGTTATCTTGATCGTGAGTAACCCGACTAATTGTTTTTTGTGATGGCAATAATCAAAGGTTGCTTACTTATGTGTCATGGCTGCACGGCACGTTTGCGTTATTTTCCGTATCAATGAAAGGAAATGCGTTGGCTGTTTCTGTTGAATTGGGCAAAGCACTCGATAAGGCCTACGAGAATTCCACCCTGGACGAAATCCTTGCCGCTCCGCCGTCCGCGCTCGCCGGCCTCACCGATAAACACAATGAGTTGCTCGCCCAGCTGGGAATCAAGACGGTTCGCGACCTTGGCAGCAACAAGTTCTTCGCCGCCGCCGGTGTGCTCGTCGCGCTGTCCGGGAAGGCCGGCTGATTACCGCGCCTATCGGTTGTGGTTCCCGCCAAGGCGAGTAACAGTTCAGGTCGTTTTGAGGCATTTCAAAACGACCTGAACTGAGGCTCAGTTGGGAGTGAATGCTGCGCGGAAGGCGGCCAGTGCAGCATCCCCGGCTTCGATGGATTGACCGCCAATAGCCCCCGCTTCCAGCCCGATCACCCCGGTGTATCCGACGTCCGCCAGTGCCCTGGCAACAGCGGAGTAGTTGATCTCGCCGGTGCCCGGTTCGAAGCGCCCGGGTACATCGGCCACCTGGATCTCGCCCGTGTACGGCTGGGCCGCGCGGACGAGCTCGATCAGGTTACCCTCGCCAATCTGTGCGTGGTAGAGGTCCAGCATCATCCTCACGTTGGGGTGGTCGAGGGCTTGGACCAGCGCAAGGGTGTCCTTCGCGCGGGCCAAGGGGATGCCCGGGTGGTCGAGGATGGTGTTCAGGTTTTCCAGCGCGAAGACGATCCCATGCTGGGCACCCAGTTGCCCCAACTGTTCCAAGGTGCGGAGTCCGGTCAACCACATCCCGCCCGTAGCCCGATGTGTCGGCCTCACCGCACGGCCACCCTCACCAAGCTCCGCGGGATGGACCACCATCCGCTCAACACCAAGTTCCAAGGCTGTGGGGATCAACTTCTCCGCCGATGCAAGGACTTCGTGTGCAGTGGCGGAGTCGGTCAGGCTGCCGCCGAAATAGCCGCTCATGGACGAGAACCTTGCTCCGGTGGCGGCGAGGGCCGCTATGTCCCTGCCGCGGGTGTCCCAGAGCTCAACCTCGAAGCCCTGATCGTGGATGCGGCGAACGCGCTCGATCAACGGCAGTTCGCCGTAGACCATCTCCGCGCAGACGGCCAGGCGGAAGGTCATGCTCCGACCTCCTGCACCACGGCCGCACCCCGGGGCTCCGCCTCGGCCCGGCGAAGCTCCGCTACGTCTGCCACCGCTACCGGCAACCCCGATTCTGCGGACTTGAACGCGGCCAATGCCACAGCCAGGGCGTTCCGGGCGTCTACTCCACCCGGCGCGGCAACAGCGGTACGCGGCGGGGCCGCCGTCGGACGTTTGTCTGTGGAACCGCGACGCGCGGCGACGTCGTCGGCGAAGTGTGCAAGCTCCTCCGTGTAGGCGTCATGGAAGAGGTCGATGTTCAAGCGGGTGGTTTCCGAGGTGATACCCGCCGCGGTGTAGCTCGTGGCATTGGTGGACTGCGGGCTGCCTGCCGTGACCATGCCCGCCGAGCCGAAAACTTCGCCGCGGACGTCATAGCCGTACAGCGCGTTGAAGTTGGCTTCGGCCACCGCGATGGCGCCGTTGCTGTAGGTTACCGTCACCACGGCGGTATCCAGGAGGCCGCCGGCCTTGGCTTTGGGAGCTACCAGGGCGTCTGCGACCGCGTGGACCTTGACCGGAACGGCGCCGGGGTTCAGCCAGTTCAGGGTGTCGAAGTCGTGGATCAGCGTCTCAAGGAAGATGGTGCCGGGCGCGATTCGCTCCGGGTTGCCGATTCCGGCTTCGGTCCCGGGGTCGCGGGTGAGGGAGCGGAGAAGCTGCGGCACGCCAACGATGCCCTGGTCGATGAGCTTCCGCGCTGCCGCAAAGTCGGTGGAGTAGCGGCGGTTGAAGCCAAAGCGGAGGACGACGCCGGCCTCTTCCGCTGCTGCGATGGCGGCGTCGAGTTCCTCAATGGTCCGGCCGCCCGGCTTCTCGCAGAAGACATCCTTGCCTGCCTTGGCCGCTGCGGTGATCAGTTCCGAGTGGAAGCGCAGGGGCGCAGCGATCAGGACCGCGTCCACGTCGGGGTCGTTCAGGACATCAGATGCATCGGTGCTGATTTTCGCCACGCCCAGCCGGCTCGCGAGGGCCTCCAGGGCGGGCTGTACGGGATCGGCGATGGCTTCCAGCCGGGCGTTGGGGAGGCGGACTGCAATGGATTCAGCGTGGAAGTTGCCGATCCACCCCGCCCCGATGACTGCGATGCGGACGGGCCGGTCATCGGCGACCGGGTGCTGAAGGTACGTCATTGGGGCTCCTTGAATGGATGTCTAGATCGTTCTAGTACGCCCATGATGGCACGCTTTCAGCCCGCTCGTCTAGATCGTTCTAGTTCAAGGGTCTTGGGCTGTCCAGCGGAATCTGCGCCGGGTTGTGCGGGACACCAGCCTGGAGTCCCGGCGTCGAGAGCTTCGGCTCGGGGGCGACCTGGCGCGATGGGCGGATGTGGTCCAGCGCCAGCTTCGCCAGGGGTGCCATCAGCAGGAGCAGCAGCATGGTGCACCCTCCGGCCAGCCCGGCCAACAGGACCAGCGCCGCCATAAGCAGCAGGTGGATGTCCGGCGCGTCCGCAAACGAGGGGACGAATGGTACGGCCAGCCCTTTGGTTGATTTCACATCTTGCTCCTGCGCGGTGGTTGCTCATTATCCGGGTACTTAGGAGTGCTCCGGCGAAGCGAAAAGTGATGCCCTTTTCGGGGGACCTTTGGCTCGGCGACCGGGCAATGCCATGCCCATGCCATGCCCCGGGTGCCGTTCAAAAAACTTCTTGGCAACCCTGCGTCACGTTTCCGCAGGTCAGGGCACATATCCAGTGCCCATGTCTTTGAGCCGTGTACTGCGCCGTTGCCCTTTTCGGCCGCGTCGCGGTTCATTGACGAGTTGGCAGCGATGGGTGTGGTGGGTTCTGGGGCCCACCCGGGGCGCCGTCGCTGCATGAAACCGGGCTAGTGCGGTCGGTCGTCTGAGTCGCGGCCGGCCGCACGACCGGATTTGTGAGCGCACACATCTATTCGCCTGTAGAACGTTCTATAGACTGGCTCCGAGCAGAGGAGAGCCATGACCGGGAAACGTCCCACCTTGATGGACGTGGCTGAAGCCGCAGGTGTATCCAGGGCCTTGGTTTCCATCGTCATGCGGGACGCCCCGGGTGCTTCCGAAGCGACCCGGCTGAAAGTCCAAGCGGCCGCAAGGGAACTCGGCTACCGGCCCGACAGCCGCGCCCGACTCCTCCGAAGCAGCCGCACCAGGCTCCTTGGCCTCAGCTTTTCCACCGCAGAGGCCTTCCATGCCGAGATCGTGGACGCCGCCTACGCCGGAGCGACGATACGCGGATACGACATCGCCCTCAGTGCAGTGGCCAATGGCCGACCGGAAGCGCGGGCAGTGGAATCCCTGCTGGACCTGGGCTGCGAGGCACTGATCATGATTTCCCCGTCCCTCCCGCCGGAGGAACTGGCCGGATACGCAGCCCGCTTGCCCGTCATCAGCCTTCTCCGCGACGACGTTGGCGACTCCTTGGACTCAGTGAGCAGCGATGACCATGCCGGGATCCACCTGGCCGTGGAGCATCTGGTTTCGCTGGGGCATCAGCGGATCGCACACGTGGACGGCGGCCAGGCAGTGTCCAGCGCGCAACGACGGACGGCATTCCAGGCAGAGATGACTTCGCGTGGCTTGGATGCGCGCGTCGTCGCGGGGGGACCCACCGAAGAAGACGGCTTGCGCGCCGGCCGTGAGCTGCAGCAGGACTTGCCCACCGCCGTCGTTGCTTTCAATGACCGGTGTGCGCTGGGTGTCTGGGAGAGTTTCCGCGCCGCTGGCCTCCGGGTGCCGGACGACGTCTCCGTTCTCGGCTACGACGACAGCCAATTCGCCCGGCTCAGCTATGTCCAGTTGTCCTCGATCAGCCAGGACGCGCCTTTGTTGGCCCGCGCAGCCGTCGACCGCGCGGTGGACCGCTTGGAGGGTACGACGTCGGCAGCCCACCAGGTGCGGACACCGCACCTTGTGGTGAGGGAGACTACGGGCAGGGTGCCCGGCTGACCGCCGTCCCGGTTACGTGGAGATCGCCCGCATGGAGTTGTTCCGCTTTTCATGGGTAAGTTCGGCCAACCCCAGCGCTTCCAGCAGGGGTGGCATGTACATGCCGAACCGGCCCCGGTACCCCTTCCGCAGGCCGTACCACCCGCCCACCGGGTTGCTTTCGCTGCGGCCCCACGCCTCTACCGTTCCCTCGGCGGCGTCCTTGCCTTCGTCGGCGGCGCCCAGCGGGACCCAGTCGCCCTGTTCCACGAGCCACGCGTGCAGGTCCTCGATGGCGCGGAGCTGGTACAGCAACTTGGTAGAGCCCACTTGGCAGACGATTGCCGGTGGGTCCGCGGACTCATCCTTGTACATGATGTAGTCGGACGAGCCCGGGGGAGTGGTCAGCTGCCACGGATCGTCCTTGGTTCCAGCGGCCATTCAGGGGTCCTTTCTGCGCTTGTGGTCAGCTTACGCAGGGCGGCATAAAGCACCCGGCCTGCCCGGTTCGCAAATGAACGTCAGTTACGGGGAGCCCTCTGCGGGGGTGTCGTCCTCGATGTCGGGACCTTCCGCCGGGTCCTGGCTGTGGAGGCCGGTGTCATGCGGGACCCAGCCTTCCGTCTCGCCCTCTGCCGGAGCGTCGGTGTGGTGCCGGATGACATGTTCGGTCTCATCTGATGGCTTCATGACGGATACTTCCTGTCCTTGGCTGGGACTGCTTCCGTGAGTGCCCCCAGTCTACGCCCGGGTGTGGTCCGCTGCGGCGTCCGCCCTCCGCGGAATCCTGTCCACATAGCACTCATCAGGGACCTTGTGATCCAAGGGTTTGGCATAGGCTGAACCCAGCAGTTCCCCGTGAAGCAACAGACTGCCAAGGAGAGGTGAAGATGCCCAAGCGCCCCAACCCGGCGGTGAAAATCGCCCAGGAAACAGCACACAACGCCGTTTTCGACGCCCAAGGCAAACCCAAGCCCGGTGTCCACAATGTCCTGCTTAAAGCCGTAGAGGTCCAGCGGCCACTGGTCCTGGCCAACCTTCGACGCTTGCAACGCCGGCACCCCCATGATTCTCCGGCGCAGCTTGCGGCAAAGCTGGAGCACCATTACCTGCTGGTCATCTCAGGTGGGGGTGCCGCCGTAGGTGCGACCGCCGTCGTGCCGGGTATTGGTACCGCGGCATCGCTGGGCCTTTCCGCGCTGGCAACCGTGGGGTTCCTGGAGACCACGGCCCTGTACGCGTCGTCCCTGGCCGAACTCCACGGCATCAGGCTCACCGACCCGGAACGTTCCCGGACCATGGTCATGGCCATCATGCTGGGTGAGGAAGGCACGTCCCTGCTGGGCGCACTGAGCGGGCAGTCGCTGGGCCGCGGTAAAGGCGTCACTAATGCCTGGGGCAGGACCCTGACCAAGAAGATTCCGGGCAGCGGATTCGGAGTCATCCGTGACACCATTCAGCGCGCCTTCCTGAAGAACCTCCTGAAGAAACAGGGCGGCGCCTTCATTGGACGCGCCCTGCCCTTCGGTATCGGGGCCGTGGTTGGCGGTGCCGGCAACCTGATGATGGGCCGTGCCGTGGTCTCCAGTGCCAAGGAAGCCTTCGGCGCGATGCCCGATACGATGCCGGGTGAACTTCTGCCCAACGCAACCAAAAACGTGACTGTAAACGCAACCGAATACCCGACGCTGGAAGGCGGTAACAGTGGATCTGAACGCTGACCTGGGAGAGTCCTTTGGCTCCTGGACCATGGGCGATGACGCCTCGATGTTCCGTATCGTGAGCAGCGCCAACGTGGCGTGCGGCTTCCACGCCGGGGATCCGCTCACCATGCTGGACAGCTGCCGCGCAGCATTTGAATTGGACGTTCGTGTAGGCGCGCATGTGGGGTACCGGGACCTGGCTGGGTTCGGACGCCGTTCCTTGGACATGACCTTTGATGAGCTCTTCGGGGACGTCCTCTACCAACTCGGCGCCCTGGACGGGATGGCCCACACCGTCGGTGCTTCGGTGGACTACGTCAAACCGCATGGCGCCCTCTACAACAGGATTGTTAAGGATCCCGAGCAGGCCGAGGCCGTGGTGGCTGCTGTTCATGCCTACGATCCCGGCCTTCCCGTGTTGGGACTGCCGGGGTCGGCATGGTTGAAACTGGCTGATGAGGCCGGTCACCCGGTCTTCCGCGAAGCGTTCGTGGACCGGGCCTACCTGCCGGACGGCACCTTGGTACCGCGCACCCAGGAGGGCTCAGTCCTCCACGACCCCGCCGCAGTGGTGGCGCAGGCCGTGCGGTTGGCGACGCGCAAGGAAGTACTGGCCATCGACGGTTCCGTCGTCCCCGTGCAGGCGGATTCGCTGTGTATCCACGGAGACACGCCAGGGGCCGTCAGCATGGCCGCTGCCGTTCGAGAGGGACTGGAGCAAGCCGGCGTGCAGGTCGAGGCGTTCGCCTGATCCTGCGGTGCGGTTCTTTGTAGGGGAGTGCATTAATGGGTGCGGTAGTAGTTGACCCTGGGACCTTGACCTCGGCCCTGGAGCCGGAGCAGGCTTTGGACCGCGCATCGATGCATCTGGCCAATGCCCTCCTGGGCAACCGCGCCGACGCCGGGGGCCTGGAGGTCCTGCTCGGTGGCCTCCGGCTCCGCTTCGTCACGGCCTCCGCAGTTTCAGTCACCGGCGCCGAAGGCATCGTCACCCTCAACGGCTCTGAGCTGCCACTGAACAAAGCGGTGCGGGTGGCTCCGGGATCGGTCCTTGAGGTAGGGCCCGCGCTCTTCGGAATCCGGTATTACGTGGCAGTTCCCGGTGGCATTCCGCCTCAGGCCGAGCCGTTGCGCGCGGGCGGTGCCCTGACCTTCGGCCGCCCGAACAGCCAGGCCTTCACGGACATGCAACAACCCCCGCGCCGTGCGGTGGATCCCGAACGTCCGGTGGCCGCCAGGGTTTTCCCCGGCCCGCAGGACCCTGATTTCGGCGCTGATTCGTGGCTGAGGTTAACCACCGAACCGTGGATTCTCTCGCCGGAGTCGGACAGGGCCGGGGCGCGGCTGGTGGGGCGACCACTCGAGGCGGCCACAACTCAAGCACGCCAACCTCAGCCTTTGCGGACCGGTTCGGTCCTGCTGCCGCCGTCGGGCCTTCCCGTGATCGCCCTGGCCGGCCACCCGGCAACGGCAAAATCGCCCGTGATCGCGCTGGTCCGGGACGAGGACCTGGACCTGCTCGGCCAGGCAAGGCCGGGCCAGATGGTGCACTTATTGGGGACGGGTGATGCCCCTCGTCCTATCCGAACAGCAGGTGCGCAACCGTGAAGATAGCCAGGCCCGCCAGCGCGCCGACCACGGTTCCGTTGATGCGGATGTACTGAAGGTCCTTGCCCACTTGGAGCTCGATTTTCTGGGAGGTTTCTTCCGCGTCCCAACGGGCTACCGTGTCCGAGATGACGCCGGCAATGTCCGAGCGGTAGGTGTTCACCAGGTATCCGGCCGCGTCGCCAATCCAGGCGTTGACCTTGCCGGCCAGTTCGTCATCCTTGACCAGGCGTGTGCCGAAGTCCCGGACAGCTCCTTTGAAGCGCAGGCTCAGTTCGCTGTCGGGGTCATCGACGGCGTTGAGCAGTGCGGTCTTCACCGTTCCCCAGGTGCGTGAGGCCAGTTCACGGACCTCGGGGTCACCAAGGATCTGGGCCTTGATGGTTTCGGCGCGCTCAATCATGGCCGGATCGTGCTGCAGGTCCTGGGCGAGCTCGGTGAGGTAGGCGTCGATGGATTGGCGCACCCGGTGGTTCTGGTCGGACTGGACGGCGCGCATGAACTTGGACAGTTCCACGTGCACGCGGTCGCCCACAAGGCCGTCCACGAACGTTGGCACCCAGAGGGGCGAACGGTCCGAAACGAGCCGGTTCACCGTTGCATGGTTGGAATCCACCCAGTCGGCTGCGCGGTCCACCAGCAAATCCACCAACTTGTGGTGGTGGCCGTCAGAGAAGATCCGCTCCGCCATCCGGCCCACCGGCGGCCCCCATGGCGGGGTGAGCAGGTGCTTGCGGACCATGCCTTCGATGACCGCTTGGACGTCGTCGTCATTAAGGACGGTGAACACGCCGCGGATCGCAGCACCGCCTTCCTTCGCGACGCGTTCGGCACCACCCGGACCGGACAACCAGGCCCCGGCCTTGCGGGCAATATCGATGCTCGCCAACTTCTCCTGAACAACCTCCTGGGACAGGAAGTTGCTTTCCACGAACTCGCTGAGCGATTCGCCGATCTGGTCCTTGCGCCGCGGGATGATGGCGGTGTGCGGGATCCTCAGACCCATGGGGTACTTGAACAGGGCGGTGACGGCGAACCAGTCAGCCAGCGCGCCAACCATGCCACCCTCGGCCGCCGCGCGAACGTACTCAAGCCACGCGTACTGCTTCTGGAAGGCGAAAGCCACCGTGAAGATCACGGCCATCCCGATCAGCAGGGCCAACGCCAGCCGCTTCATCCGGCGGAGCGCGGCTGCTTTTTCCAGGTCTCCCGCCGAAAGATCGACGACGGCGGAACCGGCCGGGGCGGGCACGGGACCTGACGCCGGACGGGGGTTGGTGACGTCTTCAGTTGGGATTTGTTCAGAGTTCACCTGCATTAGCCCAGCGTAGCCCCCGTGCGTACAACCGCGTGGGCTACCGTATCTCCATGACAAGCGACGACTTCGCCACCGTAAGGCCCAAGGTCTACGCCCACCGTGGCTCCAGTGCCGCCTTTGCCGAACACACCAGGGCCGCCTATTTGAGGGCTATCGACGACGGGGCGGACGGAGTCGAGTGCGATGTGCACCTCACCCGGGATCAGCACGTGGTGTTGTTGCACGACTCCAACCTGGACCGGACCTCCACGGGGACAGGACCCGTAGCCGAGCAAACCCTGGAGGAGCTCCGTGAGCTGGACTTCTCGTCATGGAAGGGTGCGCGCATCCCTGAAGCCTATGGGGGAGTGGCCGACCAATTCCTGACGCTGCCGGAGTTGTTGGACATCCTCCGCGGGGCTGGCCGCGACATCGGCTTGGCCATCGAACTCAAGCACCCAAGTCCCTACGGGCTGAAGCTTGAGGACCGGGTACTGGCCCTGTTGGCCGAGGAAGGCTGGACGCCGGAGGAATCCAGGCTCGAGAACATCCAGGTCTCCTTCATGAGCTTCGATTCGGACTCTGTACAGCGGTTGCTGGAGACTGTTCCCGCGGAGCATGTCTGCCAACTGGTGGATGACTACACGGTCCAGGAAATCCGGGAGGAACTGGGCTTGGGCTTCCTCACCGGCGGGGCGGTAGCCAACGTCATGAAGGCAATGCAGGAGGAAGCGGAGCGCGTGCTGGACGAGGGACGGGCGGGAATCGCGGGCCCGGGAATCGACTATGTGCGCGAGCATGCACGCAACGTGCAGCGGTGGTTGGAGGCGGGCCGCGTATTCCGGGTGTGGACTGTTGATTCCCAGAAGGATGTAGCGCTTTGCCAAGGTCTCGGCATCCATGAGATCACCACCAACAAACCAGCGCAGGTCCTGGCGCAGCTCATGGTTTCCAGCTGACTTTGGGGGTTACCGCGCTTGTGATTGAGTGGTCTCATGTCACTTCGCTGGTCACCCAAGGCAACACATACCGTCTCAGCAATAGGCTTGAGCGCCCTGCTCCTGGCCAGCGCCGCAAAGCATTTCCGGACCCCCACCTTCTATAACCCCGTGGTGCCGGATTACCTGTGCCGCCGGGATGAACCGGGGAGCCGTCCCAATGGGCCGTTGGCCGTGATGTCGCGGGAGGAATGGGTTGCGTCGTCGGGCCTGCTCGAGGTGGCTGCCGCCGTCGGTCTCCTGGTACCTGCCACCCGCAAGGTGGCGGCTGACGCAACCACAGCGATGTTCACTGCATTCCTTGCGGGGCATATTGATGCCCTCAGGCGCGCTTACGGACCTAAAGGCACTCCTGCCGAGAGGCGTATCCACACCGTGCGGCTGCCCCTGCAGATTCCGCTGATCCTCTGGTCGTGGAGCCTGCGGAAATGACCAGTGGTTCCGCGCCCCTGAAACTCAGGGAGTCGCCCGCATTCAAGATCGCTCTTTCCTTGAGTATCGCCACGGGACTCTACGGGGTTTCGTTTGGTGCCTTGTCTGTCGCGTCCGGCTTTGATTTCTGGCAGACGATGGTTCTGAGCCTCCTGCTCTTCAGCGGTGGGTCCCAGTTCGCGTTCATCGGTGTCGTGGCGGGCGGTGGCTCGGGGGTGGCGGCGATGACGGCCAGCGCACTCCTGGGTCTGCGCAACGGCATCTACGGCATGCAGATCAATGCGATGCTCCGGCCCGGCGGCTGGAAGCGCTACCTTTCCGCGCACGTCACCATCGACGAGTCGACGGCGACGGCGTCCGGCCAGACGGATCCGGATGAGCAGCGCCGCGGGTTCTGGACAGCCGGAATTGGAATATTCATCTTGTGGAATATTTTCACGGCCGTTGGCGCCTTGGCAGGAGATGCCATGGGAGATCCCAAGCAGTGGGGCCTCGATGGTGCCGCCGTAGCAGCGTTCCTGGCCTTGCTCTGGCCCCGGCTGAAGGGCCGGGAACCGTGGGCCATCGCCGCAGCCTGTGCACTGGCCACGGTTTTGGCGGTGCCCTTCGTGCCGTCAGGTGTTCCGATTTTGGTTGCTGCCGTCGTGGCCGGAATCATCGGGTGGTTCAGCCACGCGCGCATGGATGAAGGGCTTGAGCCGGACGTGGATCCCTACGCGGAAAAGCGCCAACAAGAACCCAGGAGCAACGCATGAACCTATGGCTTTGGATCCTGATCGCGTGCGGCCTGGCCTACCTCACTAAGCTGCTGGGCTACTTTGTGCCCGCCAAGCTGTTGGAAAGCCCGCGCATCATGCACGTGGCCGGCACCATGACCATTGGCCTGCTGGCCTCACTGACGGTGGTCAATGCTGTCGCTTCGGGGCAGGCCCTGGTTCTGGATGCCCGCATCGGGGCGTTGGCTGCGGCCGCCTTGGCGTTGTGGCTCCGGGCACCGTTCCTGGTGGTGGTGATTTCCGGCGCTGCCGCGGCCGCCCTCCTCAGGCTGTTGGGGTGGGGCTAGACAGCGTCGGTAAAGGTCACGCCTGGAATGCCGGACTGTTCCGGGAGGGGGCGCGCCGGTCGTTCTGTCCGGATGGCGTCCTCGATCAAGGCAACGGGCCGCTTCCACGCCTCCGATCCAGGCTCCATCGTGTCCACGGCGCCTATGAGCATGGCCACCAGTCGGACCATGTCCTCGATGGTGATGTCCCGGCGGAGGGAACCCTGGCCTTGGCCGCGCTCCAACAAGGTGGCCATGGAGCCGATGAGGCCACCGGTGATCCCCATGAGGAGTCCGCGGCGTCCGGCAACGGCGTCAAGGAGGTTGGCGTCTTCACTGGCTACCTGCATCACGGCATCGATGACGTTGATGAGGCCCTCGGCGGCGTCCATGCCGTCAAGGGCTGCGGCAGCCACGGGATCCACGTGCTGGCGGAGCTGGCGCGACAGGGCAGCGAGCACCAGCTGCTCCTTATCCGAAAAGTTGCGGAACAGGGTAGCCGGGCCAACTCCAGCGGTGGCGGCGATGGTCTGCAACGGTACTTCGGGCCCGTGTTCCCGGAAGCACTGCCTTGCGGCGGTAATGATCTTGTCCACATTGCGTGCGGCGTCTGCCCTGAGGGGCTTGCGTTCAGAGGGCTGTTCCATGCTTGTCAGGGTAGCAACGGTCAGGTCCCTGCTTGTTGTTACGCGGGAGTAGGCCGTTATGTGACAAACCGGTACATGAAACACTGGATTCCATGTTGCTTGCATTCTCAGTCGCGCCTTCGGGCCAGCCCGCATCCGCTGCCAATGGCGGACCCACCCCCGACGCCTCCGTGCACGACGCCGTTGCCGCCGCCGTCAAAATCGTCCGGGAGTCCGGACTTCCCAACCAGACGGACTCCATGTTCACCACCATCGAGGGTGAGTGGGACGAAGTCTTTGACGTGGTCAAGCGCGCCACCGAGGCGGTTGGTCGTTATGGCAGCCGGGTTTCGCTGGTGATCAAGGCCGATATCCGTCCGGGTTACAGCGGCGAATTGACCGGAAAAGTGGAGCGTCTCGAAGAGGCCATCGCCGCCACGGACTAGTTCCTTCCCCCAGCCTGCCGCGAGTGCAAGACTGGGGCGCATGATTGAACACGTCACCGAGCCTGGTTGGGTCGATGTGGAGCGGTACCTGACCGACGTCGTCGTGCGTCCTGATCCTGCCCACAAGCGTGCCTTGACGTCCGCCGTGGAGGCAGGCATGCCGGCGATCGAAGTGGCGCCCAATGCCGGCAAACTGCTGCGCTTGCTCGTGCAGATGTCCGGGGCCAGGCGCGTGCTTGAGATTGGCACCTTGGCCGGGTTCAGCAGTATGTGGATGGCGCAGGGACTGCCCGACGACGGCCGGATCGTCACGTGCGAATTCCTCCGGAAACACGCGGATGTCGCGCGGGCCAACCTGGATGCAGCAGGCGTAGGCCACAAGGTGGACATCCGGGTGGGTGCGGCCCTGGATACCTTGCCCACGCTTGTGGACCAGGACCCGTTCGACTTCGTTTTCATCGATGCCGATAAGGAAAACGACGCCAACTACCTGGACTGGGCCATCAGGCTTGGCCGCCCGGGGACGGTGATTGTGGTGGACAACGTCATCTGGGATGGCGCCATCCTGGACCCGCAACGGGATGAGGTTAATGCGCCGGGCATCGTGAAGATGCTGGAGATGATGGGACAGGACCGGCGCTTGGACGCCACCGCCATCCAGACGGTTGGAAGCAAAGGCTGGGACGGCTTCGCGATGGCAAGGGTGAGGTAAGCGGTGGATTTCACGATTCGTCCGGCAATGGTGGAGGACGCCGAGGAGATGGCCATCATGCACCTCCAGTCCTGGCGTGAGAGCTACGGGCAGTTGCTGCCGCCGGAGTTCTTCGCCAAGCAGGAAGCCGCCTTGCCGGACCGCATCAACCGGTACCGGGAGTCCATTGCTGCCGGCCACTCCCGGATGCTGGTCCACGGGCCGGACGGCGACCTTGTAGGTATTGGGGCCGCAGGCTCGGGCAGTGACGAGGACAAGCCCTGCGATATGGAGCTGTTCATGCTGTACACACTGGAACGTATCCATGGCCGCGGTGTGGGCCAGGCTTTGGTGGATGCCTTGATTGGAGACGGTCCAGCGTATCTCTGGGTCCTGGACGACAATCCGCGGGCCCAGGCCTTCTACCGGCGCAATGGCTTCGTACCCGACGGCAAAAGGCAGCTCTGCGACCCGTCCTGGTACTCGCTGCCGGAGCATCGGATGGTGCGTACCGCCGTCGGCCGCTAACCGCCGCTGAAACCGGACACTATTCCAGCTCGCCGTTGGCCCCTTCTTCGTCGTCCAAGGACGAATCCAGCAGGCTCGGCGGCTTGGGCACGCGGGCCAGCAGCAGGAAGACCACGGTCAGCCATGCCGCAGCGGCGGTGAACAGTTCCGCCCATACCCACTCGCCAAGGTTCATGGATTGATCTTATGGCCCAACCGCCCATTATTGTAAGTAGCCTTACTACTCGCTGGGCTGCGAGGCTCCACTAGGCTGGAACCATGACTGAGGCAGGGCGGAAGTAGTGTCAAAACGCGGCAGGGTGAGCAAGTCACAAAGGTCGACGGCGGGAGTCGTCGACGTGCCTTCCGGCACCCGTCTCGACGGCCCGGTAGAGGGCGTCTACTACATCGATACCGGCGATTGCGAGCTGATCCAGGACCAGGACAACTCCAACGGCTGGTTGCTGAAAATCAATGGCGTGATGAGCTCGCACATCGACCTTGCCGATCCGCTGTTCCTGGATTTCGAATACATGCGCTGGATCGCGGCTTTGGTGGAATCGCGCTGGCCCAGGGAACAGAAACCCAAGTTGCGCGCGCTCCATCTGGGCGGGGGAGCGTGTTCCATGGCCAGGTACTTTCACGCTGCCTACCCCGAGGCGCGGCAGGTTGTGGTGGAGCTCGATGGCAAGCTCGCGGAGTATGTCCGTGGTTGGTTCGAATTGCCCAAGGCGCCTCTGTTGCGGATCCGGGTTGGCGAAGCGCGGCAGGTGACAGAGTCGCTGACTCCCGATACCCGTGACCTCATCATCCGCGACGTCTTCGCCGGAGCCTTTACGCCCCGTGCCCTGACAACGCGTGAATTCACGGCCCATGCGGACGCGGTACTCGCAGCCGATGGGCTGTATGTGGTCAACTCCGGCGACGCCCCGGACCTCAAGAATGCCCGCGCCGATGCCGCAACCATCGCGGACACCTTCGAGCACACCATGATCATCGCCGACCCCGCCATGCTCAAGGGTCGTCGCTACGGCAATATGATCATGGCCGGCAGCCACGCGCCGTTCGGAGACGACCCCACACTTGCAAGGCGGCTTTTGGGCGGCGGCGTCCCGGCCCACATCTGGGACGACGCCCAAGTGCGCGCCTTCGCTGCCGGGATTCCGGTACGTCACGATCCTCCTGCGGAACCGGAGCCGACCCCCGCCTAGCGGGTCATTCGGCCCCCAGCAGTTCCTCCCGCCTCCCCTCCGTCTCCTCGCGCAAGGCCTGCACGACGGCGGCTACCGCAGGGCGGCGCATGGAGTCGGGGCGGAGGACCATCCAGTAGGGGAGGAGCTCGGCGAAGTCCGAGGGCAGCAGGCGCACCAAATCGGGATGCCGATCGGCCATGAAGCACGGAAGGAACCCAATGCCTGCCCCGGCCCGGGTGGCCTCGACATGCACGAACACGTTGGTGGAGCTGAGGCCGTCGCGCATGGTCGGAACCAGCCTGCGGGGAGCATCCAAATCGTCCACTTGGAGCATGGAATCCACAAAGTAGACCAGCTGGTGTCGCGTGAGTTCCTCGATGCTCCCGGGCGTCCCGTGATCCGAAAGGTAGGCGCGGGACGCGTACATCCCCAGCCGGTACTCGCCCAGCCTTATCGCTTCGGCCCGGTGCACCTGCGGCGTGCCGACCACCACCTCGATGTCCAGTCCCGATCGCTGCTGCAGTGCCCGACGCGTCACGGTCACGATCTCGACGCTCAGTCCGGGGTGGTCCCGCCTCAGGCGGGCAACAGCGGGTGCCGCAATGTACGCGCTGAAACCGTCTGTCGCGGTCATGCGCACGACGCCGGTGATGGGGTCGGGTGCGCGGTCGCTGGGTCCCAGCGCGCCCACCGCAGCTTCGATCCGTTCCGCGACCAGTACGGCTTGGGCGCCCAGCTCGGTCACTTCCCAACCCCCGGCGGCTCGCGCCAGGACCCTGCCGCCCAGCGCCTTTTCCAGTGCCGCTATCCTGCGAGAGACGGTGGTGTGGTTCAGCCCCAAGGCTTGGGCCGCCGTCGTGAATTTTCCTGAGCGTGAGACGGCGAGGAAGATGAGGAGGTCGTCCGGGTTGGGATTCATATCTGCAATTTTGCACACCTAAGGTGCCTTATTGGTCATTGAGGCATAACGAATCTGCGGCAATACTCAGTGGAGCATTCCGTGTTGTGGATCACATCACGTTCAAAAGGGTCAAAGAGGACACTGAGGAGATGGATATGAGCGTTGAGCAGCGCTCCGCATCAAGAGCCGGGAAAGATGCCGGCAAGGGCTCCGGCCTGAAGAAGATCGTCGCAGCCTCAATGGTGGGCACAGTAGTGGAGTGGTACGAGTTCTTCCTCTACGCCACTGCGGCAACACTGGTCTTCGGGAAGTACTTCTTCCCGAGCACCGGCAACGAGCTGGACGGCATCATCCAGGCCTTCATCACCTACGCGGTGGGTTTTGTTGCCCGGCCGCTGGGCGGAATCGTCTTCGGCCAGATCGGCGACAAACTGGGCCGCAAACCCACGCTGCAGTTGACCATCGTGATTGTGGGCGTCTCCACGTTCCTCATGGGCTGCCTCCCCGGCTTCGTGGACATCGGCTACTGGGCGCCTGCCCTGCTGGTGGCCCTCCGCTTCATACAGGGCTTCGCGCTCGGTGGCGAGTGGGGTGGCGCGGTGCTTCTGGTGGCTGAGCACAGCCCCAACAAGTCGCGTGGTTTCTGGTCCTCGTGGCCGCAGGCAGCCGTGCCGGTTGGAAACCTGCTGGCCACGCTGGTCCTGTTCGTCATGTCCACCACGCTCAGCAGTGAAGCCTTCCTCGGCTGGGGCTGGCGCGTAGCGTTCTGGCTCTCCGCGGTGATCGTGTTCGTTGGCTACTACATCCGCACCCACGTCACCGAGGCACCTATCTTCCTTGAAGCCAAGGCGCAGGTGGAGGAGTCCAAGGCCATCAGCTACGGCGTGGGCGAGGTCATCCGCAAGTACCCCAAGGGCATCCTGCAGGCCATGGGACTCCGGTTCGCGGAAAACATCATGTACTACCTCGTGGTGAGCTTCGCGATCGTCTACCTCAAGAGCGTCCACAAGTACGACACTTCCTCGCTCCTGCTGGCACTCCTGATCGCGCACGTCATCCACTTCCTGATCATTCCGCAGATCGGCCGGTTGGTTGACTCGTGGGGACGCAAGCCCGTGTACCTGATTGGTGCCATCACCGGCGCGACGTGGCCGTTCTTCGCCTTCCCCATGTTCGACACCAAGAATGCCGTGGTCATCGTGCTCGCCGTGACCATTGGCCTGTGCCTGCATGCCTTCATGTACGCGGGGCAGCCGGCCATCATGTCCGAACTCTTCCCCACCCGCATGCGCTACTCCGGCGTTTCGCTCGGCTCGCAGGTCACCTCGATCTTCGCAGGCTCACTGGCGCCCCTGCTGGCAACGCAGTGGCTCAAGGACACGGGCTCCTGGCTCCCCACCGCGATCTACCTGGTGGTCGCCTGCGCGATTACCGCCGTCGCCGTCGTTTCCCTGAAGGAGACCAAGGGCATCGCGCTCGAATCCGTGGACGAAGCCGACGCCGAGCGTCACGGACTGACAACGGCCTCGCCAATAAAGAAGGGCTGATTCGATGGACAACTCCTTGAACGGACGCAAAGCATTGGTGACCGGCGGTGCGAGCGGAATCGGGGCGGCCTGTGCCCGGGCGCTGGCCGCCCGTGGGGCGAAAGTTGTAGTGGCCGACGTCGATGCCTCCGGAGCTGCGTCCCTCGCCGATGAGCTGGGCGGCACGGCGTGGACGGTGGACCTCTTGGACGTCGACGCCCTCGCGGCACTGAGCCTGGACTGCGACATCCTGGTCAACAACGCGGGCATCCAGAAAGTTGCGCCGATTGAGGAGTTCGAACCCGCGGAGTTCCGGCGGATCCTGGCCCTGATGCTGGAGGCGCCGTTCCTCCTCATCAGGGCCGCGCTCCCGCACATGTACGCCAACGGGTTCGGCCGGATCATCAACATCTCCTCCGTCCATGGACTCCGGGCCTCGGCCTACAAAAGCGCCTACGTGTCCGCCAAGCACGGCCTCGAGGGGCTCAGCAAGGTCACCGCCTTGGAAGGGGGAGAGCGCGGGGTCACCTCCAACTGCATCAACCCGGGTTACGTCCGCACGCCCCTTGTTGAGAAGCAAATCGCCGACCAGGCCCGGCTCCATGGCATTCCCGAGGCCGAGGTCCTGGCCAAGGTGATGCTGACGGAATCGGCAGTGAAGCGGCTGGTCGAGGTGGAGGAAGTTGCGTCGCTGGCAGCCTGGATGGCCTCCGACGACGCCGGTATGGTCACCGGCGCGAGCTACACCATGGACGGTGGGTGGTCGGCCCGATAGCAGCCCCGGTGAGATGCCAAGTAATGCCAATGTTCGACGCGAACATTGGCATTACTTGTAGTTTCGGCGGTCGGAGCCGGCCTAACCTTCGCCGCCGATGATGGCCTCGGCATTATCGAAGGCCCACGTCACCAAGGGGATGAGCAGGGCGGCAAGTTCGCGGCCTCGTTCGGTAAGGCTGTAGTCCACGCGGGGCGGGATGACGGGCTGCGCATCGCGGCGGACCAGACCGTCCTTTTCGAGTGTTTTGAGGGTTTGGGCCAGCATTTTTTCGCTGATGCCGTCAGCCCGGCGTCGAAGTTCGCTCCACCGTTGTTCACCCTCGGAGAGCGACAGCAGAATGAGCACGCCCCACTTGCTCGTGATGTGGTCCAGCACCGTCCGGCTGGGGCAGCCGGCCGGGAACACGCCGTCGGCGAGGGTGGCCGGGAGCGGGGCGGGTATGGCACTTACTTTCATGTCAGTACCTTACCTTAAAGTGCGTACTCTCTTTTGGGAAGTTTATGGCTTCTTGGCTCGTTGACCAGCATGACAGAGCAAAAACTTTGGAGAGGAACACCATGAGCATCGTTATCACTGGAGCAACCGGACAGCTGGGCCGTCACGTAGTAGAGGCACTCCTGGAGCGCAACGTCCCCGCAGAGACCATCATTGCTGCAGGCCGTTCGATCGAGAAGCTGGCCGATTTTGCGGACCGTGGCGTTCAGGTCAGGACAATGGATTATGAAGACGCCGCTTCAGTTGCAGAAGCACTGAAAGGTGCCAGCAAGGTCCTGCTGATCTCCGGCAGTGCCGTGGGCCAGCGCGTGGAGCAGCACCGTACGGTGATTGAAGCAGCGAAGGCGGAAGGAGTGGAGCTTCTCGCTTACACCAGCATCGCAAACGTCGAAACCACCGGAATGAAACTGGCGGCCGAGCACCAGGCTACCGAGGCCATCCTCAAGGAATCCGGCGTCCCGTTCGTGCTCCTGCGGAACGGCTGGTACTTGGAGAACTACACCGAGCAACTGCCGGGCACGCTGGCCCAGGGAGCGCTTGCGGGTAGCGCAGGAAATGGCAAGGTCAGTGGTGCAACCCGCGCCGACTATGCTCATGCGGCTGCGGCTGTCCTGGTCGCTGACAACCAGGCCGGAAAAGTGTACGAGCTCGGTGGGGACGATGCTTTCACCATGGCTGAACTCGCTGCTGAAATCACGGCAGCTTCCGGTCAAACCATCGCTTATAACGACCTGACCGCGGCTGAGTACGCGGGGCTGCTGACAAGCGTTGGCGTTCCGGAAGCCTTTGCGGAGATCCTGGCCGACTCCGATCTGGGCATTGCCCGCGGAGATCTCCTGGTGACCGGAGGCGACCTGAGCAAGCTGATCGGACGCCCGTCGACTCCGTTGTCCGAGGCCGTGCGTTCCGCCGCTGCTTCCGTCTAAACAGCTCCGCGAGATGACAGTTAATGCCAATTTTCTTCGTGAACATTGGCATTAACTGCACTCTCGGCGCAGGGAATCAGGCGGTCTCGTCCACCAGCTCAGCACGGCGCAGGCCCCCGCCGCGCACCCATAGCTTGTAAGCCACGAACAGCAGGACCAGCCAGGTTCCACCCACGTACAGAGCGACGCGTGTGTCTTCGAAGACGCCCAGGATCACGATCACCATGGCCATGAACGCCATGGTCAGGATCGAAGCAGCCGGCCACAGCGGCGAACCGAACTCGGACGCGGGGAGCCCCTTCCGCTTGATCTCCCGCTTCATTGCGACGTGCGAAACCAGGATCATCACCCACACCCACACCGTGGCGAAGGTTGCGATGGACGCGATCAGGACGAATACGTCCTCCGGAATGACGGCGTTCAAAACAACGCCCACCAATAGGATCCCGCCCATCATCACCACGGTCATCCACGGCACGCCATGCCGGGAGACCTTGCCGAAACTCTTCGGTGCGTGCCCCTGCTGGGCCAATCCGAAGAGGATGCGACCGGCTCCGAAGATGTCGCTGTTGATAGCTGACAGGGCTGCGGTGATGACCACTGCGTTGAGGATGTGCGGCGCAGCCGGGATGCCCAGGCCATCAAAAATCTGCACGAACGGGCTGCCGCTGCTGCCGATCTCGTTCCACGGGAAGATGCTCATCAGCACACCAAGCGTCAGGACGTAGAACAGCAGGACGCGGACGGGCACCGTGTTAACCGCCTGCGGAATGACCTTCTTGGGGTCCGCTGCTTCACCTGCGGTGATGCCGATGGTTTCGATCCCACCGAACGCAAACATTACGACGGCGAACGCGGCCAGGAGCCCTTCGAATCCGTTCGGGAACAAACCGCCGTGGTTCACGAGGTTCCCCAGTCCCGGTGCCACGCCACCGCCGTCGCCCGTTTGGAAGCCAAACACGACGATCGCCGCACCGCCGATGATCATGGCGATAATCGCCACCACCTTGGTCAGCGAGAACCAGAACTCAAGCTCGCCGAACACCTTCACGCTGAGCAGGTTCATGGCGCCCAGGAACAGGATGATCGCAAGCACCCAAATCCACCTGTCCACCTGTGGGAACCAGAAGCCCATGTAGATACTGAAGGCCGTAACGTCGGCGATGGCCACGATCGCCATTTCAAATACATAGGTCCAACCGGTCACGAACCCTGCGAACGGGCCAAGATAGCGGCTGGCGTACTGGCCGAAAGAGCCGGACACGGGGTGGCGAACGGCCATCTCGCCGAGCGCACGCATCACCATGAATACGGCGGCGCCGCCAATAATGTAGGCAAGCAGGACCGCCGGACCTGCCTTTTGGATGGCGGAGGCGGAGCCGTAGAAAAGGCCCGTACCAATCGCGGATCCGAGGGCCATGAAGCGGATGTGGCGGACGTTGAGGCCTCGGCTGAGCGCCGTACCCGCGGCTTGGAGCACAGAGCTCTCCGCAGCCAGCTTGGTTTGTTGCATAGTAAAACCTTCTCGTCTTTGGGAGGGGATCGCTATCCAGCAGATCACTTTTGGGGCCCTTGTGATGGGACTCACGCGGCTTTGGTGTCTTTGATCGCAGACAGCCGGATCCGTGGTCTGGCATTTCAGACACTCATCACCGCCAGCTGGTTGGTGGATGGGCAGCCGGGGGTGCACGCTTGAGTACGGGATACCGGACACTTCCGGTTCGGGGCTCCCGGATAAGCCGAGCAGTGAGGAACCATGACAACCACTCCAGTAGCGCCCGGAAAGGCCACGTCCAAGGTCCCGGCTGCCGAGAACACCCTGCGGATCCTGAAACTGCTGGCCTCGCGCCGTGGTCCCATGGCGGCGTCGAACATTGCCACGGCGCTCGGTCTGCCCCGGTCCAGCGTGTACCACCTGCTTGGCGTCATGGAGGCCAACGGCTTCGTCCTCCACCTCCACGAGGAACAGCGCTACGGGCTGGGAATCAGCGCCTTCGAGCTCAGCTCGGCGTACTCCCGGCAGGAACCACTTTCCCGCCTTGGCCGGCCCATGCTCGCCTCGCTGGTTGACGTCATCGGCGAAAGCGCGCACCTCGCTGTGCTCCACGGACGCGATGTCCTCTACATCGTTGAGGAACGCGCCAAGAACCGCCCGAGCCTGGTAACCGACGTCGGCGTCCGCCTTCCCAGCCACCTCACGGCCTCCGGCCGCGCCATCCTCGCCGCCCTGCCCAAGTCGCAGGTGCGGGCCCTCTACCCGAACGCCGCGGCCTTTACCTCCCGTCACGAAGTCGAGTTCCCCATCATGAAGTACTCGGCCCTGTCATCGCACCTGGACCAGGTCCGGCAACGCGGCTACGCCACGGAAAACGGCGAAATCACCCCCGGATTCGGTTCAATCGCCGCTGCGGTAACGGACCATGTGGGATGGCCGACGGCGGCAGTCGCCGTCACGTTCCTGGAGGACAAAGTGCCGGCTGAGCAGTGGCCCGTGCTGGCCGCGCGCATCCGGAAGGCGGCGGACGAACTGTCGGTCCGGATACACGGCCGCCCCGCCGGCTAACCCTTTACGGGTTGTCCCGGGCTTCGTGCTCGCCTTGGCCCTCCGGCACGAACCTGACGTCCGATTCGCCTTTCAGGATTCTGTTGCCGAAACGGGTCCGGATGTGCCGGGGCCGATCCACCGCAAGGATTTCAGTGGGGCTTGCCATCCGCCCAAACTCGCTCTGGTGAGGGTCCAGCATGCTCTCCTTGCCGCGTAAATTCGAGGGCTGCTGGCGCCCCTCCAAGCACCCCGGGGACTGCCGGCGCAGCAAAGGCGTATGTCTGGGATGCCGGACAGCACCCTTCCCAAAGCCGTTCCGGCGGCGCGGTTGAGGGGCTTTAGTAGAAGCAGAAGATCTTTCCAGTCCATACTTCCCCACAGACGAAGGAGTCACCATGGCACCCGCCGATTTCACCACTGGTGCCCGTCCGGTCAAGGCCGCGCGAGGTACTGAACTTACTGCCAAGTCGTGGCAGACCGAAGCGCCGTTGCGCATGCTGATGAACAACCTGGACCCCGAGGTTGCCGAGCGTCCCGATGACCTGGTGGTTTATGGCGGCACGGGCCGCGCTGTCCGCTCCTGGGCTGCGTTTGATGCGATCACCCGGACCCTGGAAACCATGGAGAAGGACGAGACCCTGCTGGTGCAGTCGGGCAAGCCGGTAGGTGTGTTCCGGACCAACGAGTGGGCGCCGCGGGTGCTGTTGGCGAACTCGAACCTGGTGGGGGACTGGGCGACATGGCCCGAGTTCCGTCGCCTCGAGGCCGAAGGCCTGATGATGTACGGCCAGATGACAGCTGGTTCCTGGATCTACATCGGTACCCAGGGCATCCTGCAGGGCACGTACGAGACGTTCGCCGCCGTCGGAAACAAGCTCGCTGCCGCCAGGCAGAACACCGCCGGTCACCCGGCCGCCGCCCCGGAGGGTTCCACCGAGGGTCCGCTGGCCGGGACGCTGACCCTCACTGGTGGGTGTGGCGGCATGGGCGGAGCCCAGCCGTTGGCGGTGACGCTCAATGATGGCGCGTGTTTGATCGTTGATGTGGATGAGTCCCGATTGCGTCGCCGCGCCGGCAAGCGCTACCTCGACGAGGTCGAAACCGACCTGGATACCGCGATTGCGAAGGTCCAGAAGGCCAAGGAAGAGCGCCGTGGCTGGTCCGTGGGGTATGTGGGCAACGCCGCCGAGGTGTTCCCGGAACTGCTTCGCCGCCACAAGGCCGGAGAGTTGACCATTGACGTGGTCACGGACCAGACATCCGCGCACGATCCCCTGTCCTACCTTCCCGAGGGCATCAACGTCGATGAGTGGCACACCGAAGCGGAATCCGACCCGGAAGGATTCACCAAGAAAGCACAGGCCTCCATGGCCCGCCACGTCCAGGCCATGGTGGAATTCCAGGACGCCGGTGCCGAGGTCTTCGACTACGGCAACTCCATCCGCGACGAGGCCCGCAAGGGCGGCTACGACCGTGCCTTTGAGTTCCCCGGGTTTGTTCCGGCGTATATTCGGCCGTTGTTCTGCGAGGGCCTTGGCCCGTTCCGCTGGGTTGCCCTGTCCGGAGATCCGGAAGACATCGCCGTCACGGACAAGGCCATCAAGGAGCTCTTCCCGGAGAACGCGCACCTGCACAAGTGGCTCGACGCTGCTGCGGACCGCGTGGAATTCGAAGGCTTGCCGGCCCGTATTTGCTGGCTCGGGTACGGCGAACGCGCCAAGGCCGGCCTGCTCTTCAACCAGCTCGTGAAAGAAGGCAAGGTCAAGGCCCCGATCGTGATCGGCCGTGACCACCTGGACTCCGGCTCGGTCGCATCCCCGTACCGGGAGACCGAATCCATGAAGGACGGGTCGGACGCTGTCGCTGACTGGCCCTTGTTGAACGCGTTGACTGCGGCGTCCTCAGGTGCCACCTGGGTGTCGATCCATCACGGCGGCGGCGTCGGCATCGGCCGGTCCCTCCACGCGGGGCAGGTTTCCGTCGCTGACGGCACAGACCTCGCCGCGGAAAAGCTCGAACGACTCCTGACCAACGACCCCGGCATGGGCGTCATCCGCCACGTCGACGCCGGCTACGACCGCGCCGTCGAGGTCGCCAACGAACGCGGCGTCCGCATCCCTATGAACGAGAAGTAAGAACATGACCATTACCTCCAACGAACAACTCACTGTCACCCTCGGCTCTTCCGGCGTGACCCCGGAAGACGTCGTCGCCGTCGCGCGCCACGACGCCAAGGTGGCCATCTCCCAGGAAGCCCTGGACAACGTCGCCAAGGTCCGTGCGCATATCGACAGCCTCGCCACGAGCGATGTCCCGGCCTACGGCATTTCCACGGGCTTCGGCGCGCTGGCCAACCGCCACATCCCCAACGATCTCCGCACGCAGCTGCAAAAGTCGCTGATCCGCAGCCACGCAGCAGGAATGGGCCCGGCTGTGGAGCGCGAAGTGGTGCGCGGCATCATGTTCCTCCGCGCCAAGACCTTGGCTTCGGGCCGCACGGGTGTCCGTCCCGTCGTTCTGCAGAGCATGGTGGACGTCCTGAACGCCGGCATCACACCGCTGGTCCGCGAATTCGGTTCGCTGGGCTGCTCCGGCGACCTCGCCCCGCTCTCCCACTGCGCGCTGGTTCTCATGGGTGAAGGCGAAGCGACCGGACCCGACGGCGAACTGTACGGCACCGCCGGCAAGGCACCCGTTGCTGAGCTGCTCGCGCAGCACGGCATTGAGCCGGTCACGCTGGCCGAGAAGGAAGGCCTGGCGCTGGTCAACGGCACCGAGGGCATGCTGGGGATGCTGCTGATGGCCATCGCCGACATCCGCATGCTGCTTGCGACGGCGGATGTCACCGCCGCGCTCAGCGTCGAGGCCCTCCTTGGCACCGACCAGGTGTTCCTGCCCGAGCTTCACGCAGCACTCCGTCCGCACCCCGGCCAAGCCGCCAGCGCGGACAACATGCTCCGGGTCCTGTCCAACTCGCCGATCGTGGCATCCCACCGGATCAACGACACCAAGGTGCAGGACGCCTACTCGCTGCGTTGCGCACCCCAGGTTGCCGGTGCAGTCCGCGACACCGTGGACCACGCCGCGCTGGTGGCTTCCCGCGAACTCGCCGCAGCCATCGACAACCCCGTGGTCCTTCCCGACGGCCGGGTCACGTCCAACGGCAACTTCCACGGCGCCCCCGTGGCGTATGTCCTGGACTTCCTGGCCATCGCGATCGCCGACCTCAGCTCCATCGCTGAGCGCCGCACGGACCGCATGCTGGATCCGGCCCGCTCCCACGGACTTCCGGCCTTCCTCGCCGGAGACCCGGGCGTTGACTCCGGCCTGATGATCGCCCAGTACACGCAGGCCGGGCTTGTCTCGGACAACAAGCGGCTGGCCGTTCCGGCATCGGTGGACTCCATCCCGAGCTCCGCCATGCAGGAAGACCACGTGTCCATGGGCTGGCACGCTGCCCGGAAGCTGCGGAAGGCTGTGGAGAACCTGCGCCGGGTACTCGCCGTCGAGCTCGTTACCAGCGCCCGCGCCATCGACATGCGGACGCAAATGTCCGACGGCGAACTCACCCCGGGACCGGCCGGCGCGGCCGTGCTTGAGGTGCTTCGTGAACTGGTCCAGGGGCCGGGAACCGACCGGTTCCTATCACCGGAACTGGAAGCGGCTGACCGTTTGGTTGGCTCGGGTGCCGTTCGCGCGGCCGCCGAATCCGCCGTCGGGATTTTGGCCTGACGTCGAATAAAACGCTCATTTCGTGAGCAGATTTGTCATGCCCCGGTGTTTGTCCGCAACGCAACCACCGGGGCGCGGCAAATGTAGTAGAACTTATGGTGTACGTCACGTCCACGCCAGCGTTGCCGTGGGCTTGACGGTCAACCGTTCACAACTCAATACACAACAAAGAACATCCACAAAGGGGTAGAAGTTCAATGAAGGCACGCGGAGCAGTCCTGTCCAGGCGAAGCGCCCACTCGGCTACGGTTTCGGACTGGAGGATGCTGAAAGTCGGCGAGTCGGTGGAAGTGGTCAAGTACGCCCACGTCATCGCAACCGGCCGGATCGAGGAGATTTCCAGCAGCGGGAACGTCGTGTGGCTTGAACATTCGGGACCTGGTGTCACCGAAGAGGGCAAGGAACTGTTCATGAAGTCCGACGGCGTGACTCTCCGCCGGGCGTAGCTTAAACAAAAACCGGGGCTCGTTCCCTCTCCGCGGGTAGTAGATGCGGAGAGGGGACGAGCCCCGGTTGTTTGTTCGCTGCCGTGGGTGCCGTCAGGGACGACAATCAGGCAGCGAGTACTTCGCGGGTCTGACCGAAGGGAACGGATTCGTCCAGAGCCACGGTGTAGGTGCCTGGCTCGTGCCGGGTCACCAGAATGCCGCAGTTAGCGTCTGCTGCTGCGTTTTCGATCAGTGCATCCACGGCGCGGTCGAGTCCGTCGTGGATCTCGTCTGCCTTGGAAAAGGACAGGCGGATTTCGCGTTCTGCAATCATTGCAGGGGTCATTGGGGGGCCTCCTATTAATTGCCGCATGCGAGGGCGACCCATCAATCATAGTCGGAGGAAGGCATATATCTGTAAGATGACTCCCACTTCCGTGACCTGGGTCTCAGGCGCGCCGAGGTGGCACCTGATGCCAATGTTTGGACGAAACACCCGCATTTTGTGCCGCCTCGCTGGATGATCCGGGAGGGCGATTGGACGTGGTGGCGGGATTCGAACCCGCGTGCGCTGCTTTGCAGGCAGCTCCCTGGCCTCTTGGGTACACCACGCTCCAACGACACTAGGTGCCCGGATACGCGGTTTCCAACGTTCGTTGCCCTGCCTGTCGCGGGACTACGCGGTGTTGCCCTCGGTTGCCCGCAGTGACGCGCGATTGAGAAGCCTGGTTACTCCGGCGGTCACTACGAGGGTAAGAATCGCGGCAGCCATATGGGTGTAGAGCATGATGTGCGGCGATCCTCCGTCGGAGGCACCCGCCGCGGGCACATCGCCGAGCCCCTGGCCTGCGCCATGAAGGTGCTCCACCAGCCCGCTGCCGGGGAAGTAGCCTCCGAACGCGACGAACCCCCAGTGCAACAGTTGCTGCGCCACGCCGGATGCCAGCAGCAACAGCAAAGGCCCATGGACCCAGTGGGCCAGGAGTTGCGCAGCCAGGCAACACAGCGCGGCGAAGCCCAGGACGACGGGGATGGCCGGGGCGCTTCCGCCAGCGGCCAGATGGGCGGCCAGCCCCAACCCAACAGCGAGTAGCCCGGACACCCAGGCCCACTTGTCCTGCACAGGAATTGCGCTCATCGCCGTCCTTCCTCCTCACAGGCTAAACGGCGGAGCGCGAACGGGAAAGGGCCCGCGAAGCTATGCGAGGAGGGTGTTCACCAACCGGGCTGCGACCTTGGCAGTCCGGGAATCGATGTCGAACTCCGGATTCAGCTCGGCGACATCCAAGTGCAGCAACTTCCCGCTGGCCGCAACCTGCCGACAGATCGCACTGATCACCGGCAAGGGCACCCCATACGCGGCGGGTGCGCTTACCCCGGGGGCTACTGAAGCAGGCATCACGTCAAGATCGATCGTCAGGTAGAGGGCGTCCACGCCGGCCAGGAAATCGGCAACAAAGATCTCCGCGGCTTCCGCCGAGCATTGTTCATCGAGCAGGTACTTCACGCCGAGCCGGTCCGCCGTGTCGAAGAGCGTCCGCGTGTTGTTTGGTTCGGAAATTCCGACGACGGCGTACTGCAGTTCGCGTCCCGCGGCAGCTTCCGCGCGGGCCATCTGCAGGAACGGAGTGCCCGAGCTCGGCGTCGGGTCATCGCGCAGGTCAAAGTGGGCATCCAGGTTCAGGACGCCCAGCCGCTTGCCTTGGAGCACCTCAGAACCGGCAACGCCAAGGTAGCTGGCGAACGCGGTCTCGTGGCCGCCGCCCAGCACCACGGTGAGGTTCCCGGCGTCGAGCAGTCCCGAAATGGCGCGGCCGGCGCGCTTTTGGCCCGCTTCCAATGAGTCGTCCTCCACAACTACGTCACCGGCGTCGAACACGTCCCGGCCCAGGTGGAAGGCCAGCGGGCCAAGCGCCGAACGGATCGCGGCAGGGGCCGCTGCCGCACCTGTGCGGCCCTTGTTGCGAAGCACGCCGGCGTCGCTGCAAAAACCAAGCACGACGGCGGGACGCGCGGCTGCTGCGGAGGCTTCGGGCGTGTGCGGGGCAACGGCCTGCCACCACCGGCGATGCTCAGCGCCGGTGCCGTCGAACCGGCCGGTCCACGGGGTGGGGCTGACATCTACTGTGGGGACGCTTGTTTCCATGGTTAAAGCACACCCCACCTCCGATGCCGAAACCAGCAAAAAGAGGCGGGGTGTGTCTGGGATTGCGGACTGGGCTATTTGACGCCCAGCAGTTCCTCCACTGTTCCGATTCCGAAGAACAGCAGGAACGCGGCGGCGACGGCCCACATGAGCGGGTGTACTTCGCGGGCGCGGCCCTGGAACGTGCGGATCAGGACGAAGGAGATGAAACCCGCGCCCAGGCCGTTTGCGATGGAGTATGTGAACGGCATGAGGGCGATGGTCAGGAAGGCGGGGATGCCCACGCCCCAGTCCTGCCAGTCGATCTTGCCCACCTGGGAAACCATCATGAAGCCCACAACAACCAGTGCGGGCGCCACGGCTTCAAAGGGGACGAGGTTGATCAGCGGCGTGAAGAACATGGCCACCAGGAACAACACGCCGGTAACGATCGAGGCGAGACCCGTGCGTGCGCCTTCGCCGATGCCTGCGCCGGACTCAACGAAGATCTGGTTGGAGGAAACAGATGCGCCGCCGCCGACGATCGCGCCGAGGGCATCCACCTGCAGGACCCGGTCAACGTTGGGGATGTTGCCATCCTTGTCAACGGTCCCTGCTTCGTTGGCCAGGCCGACCATGGTGCCCATCGCGTCGAAGAAGATGCTCAAAAGGATCACGAATGCCAGGAGCGCTGCGGCAATAAAGCCGAGGTGTTCAAACGCGCCGAAGGGGTTGGCCTTACCTATAAGTGACAGGTCCGGGGCACCCCACTTGGTCAGGGTCGGGGCAACAAGGGACCAGCCGCGCGGGTTGATGTTGGTGCCGTCGTTGCTCGGGCCGATGTGGAGCGTGAACTCAAGGATGGCGGCCAAAGCCGTCGATGCCACGATGCCGATCAGGATGGCGCCACGGACCTTGCGGACCACCAGTGCGATGGTCAGGATCAGGCCGAAGGCAAACACCAGCGTGGGCCAGCCGAGCAGTTTCCCGTCGACACCCAATCCCAGCGGAACGGTTGTGCCGGCGGCGTCAGGGATGCGGCGGACGAACCCTGCATTGACCAGGCCGATCAGTGCGATGAAGAGGCCGATGCCCACCACGATCGCTGTCTTGAGCGCCTCGGGTACGGCTTTGAACACGGCCGTACGGAAACCGGTGAGCACCAGGATCAGCATGGTCAGGCCCGAGAGGACCACCAGGCCCATCATGTCCGGCCAGGTCAGGCCCGGGTGCGAGGCGACGGTCACCGCTACGAACGCGTTAACGCCCAGGCCCGTGGCCACGGCGAACGGGTGCTTGGCCCAGGCGCCCATGAGGATGGTCAGGATGCCCGCAACGAATGCCGTGGTGGCCGCGACGGCGGTGAAGCCCAGCGACGCTCCGCTGGAATCCTGCCCGGAAAGGATCAAGGGGTTGAGGACCACGATGTAGCTCATGGCGAAGAAGGTTGCGAAGCCGCCTCGGATTTCCCGGGAGTATGTGGAGCCACGCTCGGAAATTTTGAAGTAGCGGTCGATGGCAGAACCTTGTTTAAGCATGAAGGACTCCGGGGATCGAGGGGAGTGTGCCCTCAAATCCTATGCCGTCGGATATGGGCCTCCTGACGATTCGCCTAGTCTGTAAGGAAGCCAACACTAGGAGAAACCGCCCCATGCGCACCATCCGCCCGCTTCTGGCCGCCGTCGTTGCCGCCCTGGCCTTCGCATCCGCCTTGCTGTTTTCCGCGGGCCCGGCCTCCGCGCACGACGTCGCCGAATCCACAGCGCCGGCCAACGGCTCCAGCGTGGCAGCTGTCCCGGCGTCGGTCTCCATCACGTTCAACAACCGGCCGCTGGCCATCGGATCGGGCGTGACGGTCACTGCGGGCGGCGAAAACTGGGCGGACGGACCCGTCGAAATCATCGACAACCAGGCGGTCCAGAAGATCCGCGAAGGCGCGCCGGCTGGCGAATACACCGTGGTTTGGCGGGTCGTCAGCTCCGATTCGCACCCCATCGAGGGCACCTTCACGTTCACGGCCGCTGCCGGAAGCGCGACGGCGACGAGCGGCACCGCGGGTGCCTCGCCGTCGTCGTCGGCACCTTCAAATACGGTTCCGACGGCGGGAACCGCAGCGCCCGGTACTGCCACCAGCACCCCGGCCGCGGACGCGTCCCAACCTTTCCCGTGGAGCATCGTGGGACTGGCCGTGGTTGCTGTGGGCCTTGTGATCTATCTCGCCGTTACCGCCCGGAAGAAACTCGCCGCCTCCAACGACTCAAATGCGGGAGATTCCGCGGAATAACAGGCTTTTCTACGTAGCTGCGAATATCTCGGATTGGTTACTGCGACACGCCAAAACCCCGGTTCTCGTTACTTAAATGTGACTTCGGCGAGATCATCGCGTACCGTAGAACCTGTGCCTGTTCCACGTAGCGGGCACTTCCGGCCTGATTGCCTAGCTCTGCCGCAGTCCGGAATCCGTTCGCAGACAAACCTTACGGCAGAGACGGGGAACCCAATTTAGGTCGCTTTCGAGCGTGCCTTGGGGTGAAGTCACGATGCTTCCGCTGAACAGCGGGGGATAGTGGCCGGGTGACTCCCATCCGAATCCGACAGCTAACCTCGCAGGCATCGGGAGAGGCTTTTTCATGTCTTCAAGCATTCTTCGCGGCCGTCGTAAGGCGGACAGCGTACGTCCTAATCCGTTCATCTCCATCTCCAAGGCAGTCGCCAGCAACGCTTCCGGCGCTGGCCGCCAGGCAGCTGTTATCGCAGCAGCTTCGGGCCTTGTCCTGACCGGCTCCATCGCAGCCCACGCAGCCGAAACCCCGGTTCAGCGTGACTCCAGCCCCGCCACGGTCGCCGAGACCGTTTCCGAGGCTCCCACCAAGGTTGTCACCGCCGCAGCTACGGCTACCGTCAACTTCGAGCGCCCTGCTGTTGCTTCCGTAGCAGCTCCGGTCATCGAGAAGCCGGCTCCCGTCGTTGAGGCACCTGTTGCCAAGAAGGCAGCAGTGGCTGCAACTGCAGCAGCCGCTCCTGTAGCAAAGGCTGCCGCGTCAGTTGCAGCCGCTCCGGCTGCCGCTGCTCCCGCAGCCGCTGCGCCGGCCGTCGGTGGAGTCAACGCCGCCATGGTTGCCTCGGCTTACGCCCAGATCGGCATCATGCAGGACTGCACCGCCATGGTGGAGCGGGCCCTCGGCTCCGCAGGTATCCCTGTTGGTGACCTCGCGCCCATGCAGTTCATGAACTACGGCAAGGTCGTCAGCAGCCCCCAGCCCGGCGACATGATCGTCCAGTCCGGCCACGTTGCAATCTACATCGGCAACGGCCAGGCCATCAGCGGTGGCATCAACGGCAACCAGACGGGTATCCACCCGATCAGCTGGTTGACCGCAACTGGTCCCATCACGTACGTACGCGCAGGCGCATAAGCCTCACGCTTCAGTTCAAAGGCCGGCATCTTCGAAGATTCATTCTTCGAGGGTGCCGGCCTTTGGCGTTAAGAAATGTGCGCAAAAGTTCCAGTGGCGGTGAAGCGGCCGTCCTAGGCGATGGCTACGCCGCTGCCGGCCATGCCGTTGCCTGCCGGTAGGGCCACCCTGGCGGAAATTGCCTGCCCCACGGCTTTGGCCTGCCGAAGGACTTCTTTGGGAGTCGGGGTAATGAGTTCTCCGACGCCTACAAGGTGCATCCCCACGGCACGCATTGCCGCGGCAAAATTCTGGCCAACGGCGATTCCAAGTTCTGCCAGCATCCGGCGCAGCTGGCTCTGGGCGCAGCGTGTCACCACGACGTGGTCGGCCAGCAGGACACCTTGGGCGGTGTGGACCGCCCACTGACGGGGAGTGGATTCGAGGGGGCCGGAAACGATCCTGCCCCGGAGGGTGCCCGATGCGGTGCTTCCGGTGGGGCCGTGCCCTATCTGCTGCGACGGGTCGGAGCCCAGGAAATCCAGGCGAACGGCACGGGTGGTGCTGCGAACGTCCAATTGATGGTTGGCGGCGTAGTTGCGCAGGTGGCGGAGAATCTCGCTGCGTTCCTGCATGGCGGGATCGGAGATGTCGCAGCGCTGGAGCATTCCAGTGTGGGTCGAAGGCCCGGTGGTTGAGAGCGACCCGAACCCGTCAACGACGATGGAGCCCACCCCGTAGCGGCTGAGCTCGCTGGCAACAGCCAGACCGGAGAGGCCGGCGCCGATAACCACTGTGGTGGTTCGTTCCGTGCCGGAATCAGGCGTGAGTGACACTGCTTGGTTCCTCCTTGACGTGTGTGCCCTGCGGCATCGCGTGGGATCGCGTCCGAGTTCCCCAAGCGGCCGCAAATTAACAGCCGGGGTGTGTCCTGAGACACGCTGCCCGGCTATTCAGTGACTCGAACACTACCGAACTTTTTCGGCCATGGGTAGCCTTCCCGGCGACGTGTTTTTCGTGTCCGCCAGCAGGCCGATCCCGTGCGTTTTGAACTGAGCCCGGACCGTTATGCACATAGCCCGAAGTCGCCTTGATTCGGTACTTCCGACCGAGAATAGTGGGCATTGGAAGGAGAGATTCCAAGTTTCTCCTACCCCGGCCATTGACATTTGGAGAGTCAGGGAATTCCGTGCAGAGAACCTCTGGCAGAATAGCCGGAACATCAAGCAGTAGGTGGAGAGGCGGGCCCAATGGACCAGCACGAAAGACACAATGAAGTGCCACGCGATGGCGAGGAATCGGCGGTTGCCCCCGGCGGCATCGTCGTGGGGGTGGACGGATCCGAGCACGGCCAGTGCGCCTTGGTCTGGGCAGCGCGTGAAGCAGAGCGTCGCCAGCTCCCCTTGCATATCGTCACGGCCTACTCGGTCCCCATTTTTGCCGCATCTGGTCTGGACGGAGGCTACGCCACCGTGGACGACTCCGTCATCCGCGAAGGCGCCGATGCAATCGTCAAGCAAGCCATGGATAAGGTTTCTGCCTATTCGATCGACGTGGATGCTTCGGTCGAAAACGGTGATGCCGCAGGTGTCCTCCTCGACCTCTCGGCGGAAGCAGCGCTTCTGGTCTTCGGGAGCCGGGGCCGCGGCGGATTCGTTGGGCGCCTCCTGGGGTCAGTGAGCAGTGCTTTGCCCGCCCATGCCAAGTGCCCCACGGTGACCGTACCGCTGTACTGCGCGGACCGCCTTGGGGAGAGCACCGAGGACAAACACATCAAAGCCGAGCACGCCAAGGCCGGCCCCCGTAACGTCGAGAATGTTGTGGCAGTAGGCGTGGACGGCTCCGAGCAGGCCCGCGTAGCTGTTCTCGAGGCTGCGGAGCAGGCACAGCGCATGGGCGCCAAGCTCCGTGTGATCTGCGCTGTTCCCCAATACAGCGGTTCCCTCGCGTGGGTACCCGCCCCACTTGATCGCGATGCCCTCTTCGCCGACATCAAGGTGCAGTTGGATGCCGGGTTGGCCTGGCTTCAGAGCCATTTCCCGCGACTGACCATAGAGACAGAGCTCCGGGACGGCGCTCCGGTGGATGTCCTGGTCGAAACGAGCCGCGCCGTTGAGCTCGTGGTCCTCGGCACCCGTGGCCGCGGCGGATTCGCCGGGATGCTCCTTGGGTCCACGTCTGATGGAGTCCTCCATCACGCGAAGGGGCCGGTGCTGGTGGTTCCGGACCGGGAAGATCCGAGGCTTGCCGATCGGCCCAATTTCGGGCCAATGCTCGGCGCAGCTTAGCGGCAGGGATCCCCAGCGATGGACAGCCAGCAGCCACTGAACCAGCCGGAGGACCACCCGACTGGCCCTCGCAAGGCCGCCCAGGCGTTCATCGTAGACATCGCCAAAATACGGGGGAGCATGCTTTCGGAGGTTGGCGGGAAGGCCGCCAACCTCGGTGAACTGGTTAGCGCGGGCCTGCCTGTCCCACCCGGGTTTTGCCTCACCACCCACGCGTACCGGCGGGCACTCGCTGCTGCCGGCTTGGATACAGTCCTTCGCGAACTCTCTGAGGCGGGGTCCACGGATACTGGCACGCTGAACGGCCTGGCTGCCCGCGCCCGATCAGTGGTGCTCGACGCCGGTATCCCAAGCGAAGTCGCGGAGGCGGTCCTCGCGGCATACCGGGATCTCGGCGAGGAGGTGCCCGTGGCCGTCAGGTCGTCTGCAACTGCAGAGGACCTGCCCAGCGCCAGCTTCGCCGGTCAGCAGGACACGTTCCTCAACGTCGTGGGTGCGGAGGCGGTCCTGGAGGCCGTTGGCCGCTGTTGGGCGTCCCTCTGGACAGACCGCGCCGTCAGCTACCGGACCACCAACAACGTGGACCATTCATCGGTGGCCCTCGCGGTGGTCGTTCAGGAGATGGTTGATTCCGCTACGGCAGGCGTCATGTTCACAGCCAACCCGGTCACCGGGAAGCGCCACGAGGCTGTGATAGACGCGTCCCCCGGTTTGGGAGAGGCCGTTGTGTCAGGGGCGGTGAACCCGGACCAGTATGTGGTGGACATCAACAGCCGGACCATCGTGAGGCGATCCGTGGGTGACAGGCTCGTGGAGATCCGGCCGCTGCCCGGTGGTGGCACGGAACGCATCGAACGGGCCGCGTCGGAGCAGTCCGGTGCGCCCGCATTGAATGCCTGCCTGGATGATCGGCAGATCCTGGACCTCGCCGGGTTGGCCCGCCAGGTGGAGCAGCACTACGGGGCACCCCAGGACACAGAATGGGCCATCGACGGCGCGGGCAAGCTCTGGCTGACCCAATCCCGGCCCATCACCACGCTGTATCCGCAGATGACCCGGAATCCTCCGCTCCCAGGAGAGCACGCGTTCTTGAATTTCAGCCTTGCCCAGGGACTTACCCGGCCAATAACGCCAATGGGCTTGGCGGGCATCCGCCTGGTGGCCTCTTGCGTCGCGACAACGGCGTCCTTCGATGTGCCGGATCCACGCTCGGGCCCACCGGCCTATTACGAAGCCGGGCAGCGCATCTTCTTCGATCTCACCGCGGTGCTGCGGAGCCGGATTGGCCGCGCCATTGTTCCCAGGGTGTTCGATGTCATGGAAGCCCGCTCCGCAACACTGATGCGGGCCCTTTTCGAGGACCCGCGATTCTCAGTGACCATCAAAACACCCCTGAAGCTGATCCGACACGTAGGACCAGTGGCCGCCAAATACCGTGTCCCGGAGTCACTTCTCCGCGGCCTGATCGCTCCTGCTTCGGCCATGAAACGTGTGGACCGGCTCACTGCGGAACTGCGCCGTTCCTTTTCCGTCCCCGAGGACGCCACTGCCCATCAACGGATTGCGTATGTCCAAAGAATCCTGGGCGAGCAGGTTTTTCCCACGGTGCCCACCGTGTTGCCCCTTCCAGTGCTCGGCTTCGCCATGCTCGCCCTGGTGCGCCGTCTCTTGGGGTCCCAAGCTCCGTACAGCGAACTTCAAACCGTCATCCGCGGCCTCGCCAACAACGTGACCACGGAGATGGACCTGGCCCTGTGGCACCTTGCCTCGGACATCCGGCAAGACCCCGATGCCACGTCTTTCATGCTGGGCCGTACGGCAGCGGAGTTGGCGGTCCACTACCGGGATGCCACCCTTCCGCCTGTCGCCCAGTCCGGGATGAGGGCCTTCCTTCTGGAATACGGGCACCGGGCAGTGGCTGAAATCGACCTCGGCATGCCGCGATGGGCGGACGATCCAACCCATGTCCTTGGAGTCGTGGCCAATTACCTGCGCCTTGAACCCGGAGCGGACACTCCGGACCAGCAGTTCGACAAAGCCGCCAGGGAGGCGGACGACCAGGTTGCGCGCCTGGTGGCTCGTGCCAGGGCAAAGAGCCCGCTGCACGCGGCCGTCGTGCGTACCGCGCTGGACCGGACAAGGAGGTTCGCGGGGCTTCGGGAGCTGCCCAAGTACAACCTGGTCCTGGGGCTGGCAGCGGCACGGGAGCAGTTGCTCCTGGTCGGGAATGGCCTGGCGGCATCAAAACGGATCGAAGACGCTGAGGACATCTTTTTCCTTGACCTTGATGACGTCGAGGTTGCCCTTGCCGGGGGAGACCTTCGTGGGGTTGTGGCGGAGCGGCGTGCGACATATGAGCTGGAGTTGCGGCGGAGGCATATCCCCAGGCTGCTGTTGTCCGACGGTACCGAGCCCGAAGCCACCGCTCCCCGGGGGCTTCGGGCGGGGGCGGGCACTCTGTCCGGCAGCCCGGCGTCGGCTGGCCTGGTGACGGCGCGGGCCAGAGTCATCATGGATCCCGTAGGCGCACACCTCGAGCCCGGCGAGATACTCGTGGCCCCTTCCACGGACCCCGGCTGGACTCCTCTGTTCCTCACGGCCGGAGGGCTCGTCATGGAGATGGGCGGGCCAAACTCCCATGGCGCAGTGGTAGCCCGCGAGTACGGCATCCCGGCAGTTGTGGGCGTTCCGGATGCTACTGCCAGGATCGACTCGGGCCAGCAGCTAACGGTCGACGGTGCTGCAGGGACGGTGACCGTGGAGGACCTAACCGGCGGAGCAGTTTAAGCGTGCTGGTGTGACTCGTGCTCCGAGTGGCTCACGGGCTCCAACTGGAACGTGCAGTGCTCGGTATCGAAATGCCGGCCCAGGCACGATCCCAACTGATCCAGGATGAGGTCCGCGCCCCTGGCGTTGAGGACCTCGTCCTCCACAACCACGTGGGCTGAGAATACCGGCACCCCGGAGGTGATGGTCCAGATGTGGATGTCGTGGGCTTCCACCACGCCGTCCACGGCAATGATGTGCTCCCGGATCATGTTCACATCCACGCCCTTCGGAGTTGCCTCCAGCAAAACGTCCACCACATCACGGAGCAGGTTCCATGCCCGCGGAATGATCATCAATGCGATCAGCATGGAGGCAATGGGGTCCGCCGCCGCGAACCCCGTGGTCATGATCACGATGGCGGCGACGATCACGGCGATTGATCCGAGAAGATCGCCGAGGACCTCAAGGTAGGCCCCGCGGACGTTCAGGCTCTCCTTTTGGGCGCCTTGCAGGATGAGGAGCGAAACAAGGTTGGCAACGGCACCCACGATGGCTGCCCACAGCATGACATCCGTGTGGATCTCGGTGGTTTCGCCGAACCGCCGGATGGCCTCAAGCATGATCACCACGGCGATGACAATGAGGATCAGGGCGTTGGCCAGCGCGGCAAGTACTTCAGCACGCTGGTACCCGTAGGTCCGTTGGTCGCTGGCCGGGCGGGTGGCAATCCACGCTGCCATGAGTGCGATGAAGACGCCTGCGGCGTCGGAAAGCATGTGTCCGGCGTCGGCCAGCAGTGCCAGCGAGCCGGAGACGACGGCGCCGATCACCTGGATGCCGACCACGCCGAGCGTGATGGCCAGGACGGCAATGAGCCGTTTCCGATGCTTGCCGGTTGCTGTGACTCCGTGGGAGTGGTTGTGGTCGTGCCCCATGCCTACAAGGCTATCCCCAGCCGAGCTCATGAAGGCGGTCGTCATCTATTCCGAAGTGATGTGCGATCTCGTGGACTACCGTGATCGCCACTTCGTCGATTACTTCCTCGCGTGTAGTGCAGATGTCCAGGATGGGCTGGCGGAAGATAGTGATCCGATCCGGCAGGGAGCCTGCCTCCCACCAGGAGTCGCGTTCTGTCAGCGGGACGCCCTCGTAAAGTCCCAGCAGCACGGTCTCCGGATCTTCGCCGGGTTGGGGCGTGTATTGGTCTTCGATAAAGATCGCCACGTTATCCATGGCGCTCGCGGCTTTGGGCGGGATGAGTTGAAGTGCGTCGCTGACAGCCTCTTCGAAATCCTCCGGCGACATCTCAAAGGGGGTGCCGGCGGGGATGGCGTCCACGGTGCCGCCCTCAGCGGGGCTGTGCACGGGACTGCGCGCCGGCAGCTTGGACGAAGGAAGGTCGCCGTCCGGAACGATGGGCAGGCCGGGAGGAAGGTTGGCGGGCATGGTTCGACTTTAGTCCGCGGAGACAGCATTGGGCCCGGTCATCATGCGGGATACTGAATTCAATCCTTCTTCCATAGACTCAGGAACCGCATGACTGCCACCTCTTCCCTCGCGCCCGAACCACTCGACGTCGTCGTGGTGGGTGAGGCATTGATCGACATCGTGCAGTCCGCCGACGGGGTGGCCGAATACCCCGGCGGCTCGCCGGCCAATGTCGCCTACGGCCTGGGCCGCCTGGACGTCAAAGCAGGCCTGTTGACCGCGATCGGCCGCGACGAACGGGGCGACGCCATAGCAGCGCACCTGCAGAGCGCCGGCGTCGTGCTGTTGCCTGGGTCCAAATCGCTGCAGGAGACGGCGACGGCGACCGCGCGGATCGCTGCCGACGGCTCGGCAACATACACGTTCGATATTGATTGGGCGCTGGCTCCCGTCGCCCTCCCGTATGCTCCGCGGATCCTGCACACCGGTTCCATCGCCACGTTCCTGGAGCCGGGCGCAGGAGTCGTCCGGAGTTTGTTGGAGCAGGCGCGCGGAGGCTGCATGGTCACGTACGACCCCAACATCCGCCCCGATCTCCTGGGAACCCACCGTGAGGCTCTATCCCTGTTCGAAGAGATCGTGCCGTTGACCAGCGTTGTCCGGATGAGCGGCTCGGACGCCCGCTGGCTTTACCCCAACAAAACCCTGGAGGAAACCGCGAGCCACCTTCTCGCGCTGGGCACAGGCTTGGCAGTCATCACCCGGGGCGCGCAGGGTTCGTTGATGGCAACCCGTCACATACAGCTCAGTGTTCCCGCGATTCCGTCGAGCGTAGCCGACACCATTGGGGCCGGAGATTCTTACATGTCGGCGCTGATCATGGGCCTTTTGCTGCGGGGGAGCGACGGCATGGCACCTACGGTGCTGGAACGGATCGGCAGCATCGCGTCCATGGCAGCGTCCATCACGGTGGGCCGCCCGGGGGCCAATCCGCCAACACACCGTGAGCTTTTGGCCGGGATGGCCCGCTAACGGCCTCTGCGCCGGGTCAGTCCGACGCCGATCAAGCACACCACGCCGCCAATGAGTCCCCAGATCGTGGGCACTTCCTGGAGGACGGCCCACGAAATCAGGATGGTGGTACCTGGGACCAGGTACGTTGTGGCTGCGAGCTTTCCAGCCGAGATCAGGGATAGCGCGTAGGCCCAGGTGGTGAAGGCGATGGCGGTGGGGAAGATACCCAGGTAGACGAGGCCCAAGGTGGCGGGGAGCGGTGCCGCCTGTACCTCCGAGATCAGTTGCCCGGTCCAGGGCAGGCAGCACACAGCGCCCACCATGATGCCAAACCACGTCGCCTGGCCGGCCGAAAATTTCCGCAGCACCGGCTTCTGCAGGATCGCGCTCACCGAGGCGAGCACGGCGGCAAGCAAGCACAACAGCACGCCGGCCACGTCCGCCGTCGAACGCTGTCCGGAACCCAACGCGATCATCGCCACCCCGCAGAATGCCACGCCGCTGCCGATCAGCAGCCACCTCGGGAAGCCTTCTTTGAGGAAGATGCCTGCGAGGATTGCGATCAGGATGGGCGAAACGTTGATCAGCATGGCGCTGGTTCCGGCGTCGAGCATGTGCTCCGCGGCGTTCAGCGCCACGTTGTAGCCTCCGAACCACATCACCCCGTATGCGAGGATCGGCAGCCACTCGCGTCCGCTTGGCCAGACCTTCAGGGTAGGCAGCACCACAATTCCAAGCACGACGGCGGCAACCGCCAAACGTCCGAGCGTCAAGGAACCGGGGGAGAAGCTGGGGCCGACGGCGCGTATGCCAACAAAAGCTGAAGCCCAAAGGACCACGGTGACAATGACGGCGACGACGCCGAGTTTACTGATGGCCGCAGCCGGCGCGGGGGTGGTGCGCTTGGGCAGGTCCGGGGAAGGCTGGCCGGGTTCGGCCGGGGTGGTGGTTGTCATAAAGCCAATGTAGCCGGGGAGGCCCCTGGGCAGCTGGCGGTTTTCGGACGCGTCAGGACAAGATCCTGCCAATCTTTGTGGGCCCTTGCGGCGAGGGCCCTTGGGGCCTGCAGAGCTCGATTTGGGAATATCGCTATCTATGCTCTAAAGTTTTAGAGTCCAGTTCGGACGAGCGAGACACGGAAAGAACGCGTAAAGCGTTCCTTTTCCTTGCAAAATCCGAATTGAGTTCAGGCCCCCATCGTCTAGCGGCCTAGGACACCGCCCTTTCACGGCGGCGGCACGGGTTCGAATCCCGTTGGGGGTACGCAAGGCAAGTGGTAAATCGGATGAAAAAAGTCTGGTAAGCTAGAAGCCTTGAAAAAAACGCGGTAGAGATACTGCAAACGCAAGGCCCTGTAGCGCAGTTGGTTAGCGCGCCGCCCTGTCACGGCGGAGGTCGCGGGTTCAAGTCCCGTCAGGGTCGCTCTGAGCGCCAAAGAAATTTGGTTCTCAAGGTGACATGTCACCTAGGCTCTGTAGCTCAGTTGGTAGAGCGTTCGACTGAAAATCGAAAGGTCACCGGATCGACGCCGGTCGGAGCCACCACTGGGAAGCATCAGTTCTTCGGAACTGGTGCTTTTCTTCTTTTAACGAACCGCGACCCTTCCGGCCTGGGCGACCAGCTCGCGAAAATGACCGGAACCCGGACCTCTTACGTGCCAGAACACTGGCTCAGTAGTGCGGCTGCAACCGGCCCGTCCGCTGGGGAACTTGCCGTGCCCAGTACGCCATCACGAGTCCGACGGTAGCTGCTCCGCCCACTATGGTCCAAGGGGAGGACCATGATCCCTCCGGTGTGGGAATCGCAAGAGCCAATACAACCGCGACTACCCCCAGGACAAGTTCCACGGCAGTCTGTAGGGCCCGGGTCCGGTAGTTCGGGGAGGCCAACCGGACCAGGGGAAATACCGGCAGCAGGACAAGTCCCAGTCCGAGGACCGGGTAGATCGCATTGAACGTGAAGATCACCAGGCCTAGTACAAGCAGACCGAGGAACTTCAGCAGCCGGTCAAAGCTGAGCGGGTTCTCCGGAGTCCATTGACTCAGCAGGAGGCCCCAGGTGGGAAGCCCGATCAACCAGCGCCTGCCCAGAACCCCAGGTTCAGCAGTGCCAGGACAGCAAGCAGGAGGCCTGGAATCAGGAACGCGGCTGCCTGCCGCGACGACATCTTTCCTATTGGTCCAAAGATGCAAGCCCCAATCAGCAGGTGGGCCACTACGTAGCCGGGCAACAGCTGTATTGGGGGCACTTGGGTCAGGCCAAACAGCAGCAGCGCCATCGAAACAACCATGATGCATACCCCGGCGAAGGTCCACGGGCGGCGGGCGCGAGTGGCTTTTCCATCCCCCAATGTCATGAAGCGCACTCTACCGGTACCGATGCTCTGCACCTCCAAACTCTGGCCGTGGACGTCACGCGGACTCCAAGAATGGGGTGCCCGGTAACGGATCCTCAACCGATCGTTGTGTCCGTTCAGCTACCGCATAACGGGCAAACGGTTCGTGCCTCTGTCCGGCGGGTGTGCCGGGCTTGCTTTACTGGGAGCATGGAAATATCCGATGGCGACGACCGCACGCTGCGTGCTGACGGGCTGCTCAATGGCCGCGACCTCGGAGGACTCAAGCGGTCCGACGGGACCTTCACGCCACGCGGGGTCTTCTTTCGCAGCGAAAATGTCGACCTGCTGACCGCGGCGGGATGGCAAGCCCTCTATGACTCCGGGATCCGCACAGTCGTTGACCTCCGGCAACGACAGGAGCGGGAGATGGATAACCAGGAGCGTCCCCCGTGGGTAACAACCGTCCACGTCGATCTTGACGGCTTGGAGAACACCGGGTTCTGGGGAGGCTTCTGGGACAACGGCTTGGTAGGCACTGCGCTCTATTTCCTGCCGCACCTCACTGCAATGCCAGAACGTGCAGGCTCGACCCTTTCAGCGATCTTGAACGCAGCGCCGGGCGGCGTCCTCTTCCATTGCATGGGTGGCAGGGACAGAACCGGGATCATTGCCATGCTCCTGCTCTCGGCGGTAGGTGTCGAGCAGGAGGCCATCGTCCACGACTATATGGAAACAGTCCGACTCGACGATCTTCGAGCCGCCAGCACCAACCGGAACAGAGCGGAAGCTCAGCTCAATGAACTCTGCGTGCGCCACGGAACGACCACGGAGGGAGCGTTCCGAGCCGCCCTGACTGGCCTCGACTTGGACGGTTTTATTGAGGCCGCTGGGCTTAATGAAAAAGACCGCGCCACGCTTGCCTCTTGGCGCGGCAGCGTGTGTTGCGAGGGTTCATAGATGTCGCCCTGCCAGAATCTCTTTTGCGCGATCCGACCACATCAGCCCTTTCCAGATTTTCTCGCCGGTTGTGTAAGAAACGACGGTTCCCGGGACACTAAAGAGTTGACTGATCAAATCGCACGAGCCCGGGGGAACAGAACCAGATGTTGGCTACCAGAGAGCAGGAACTGATCGCTCTTCACGCTGAACACTTCAGCCGCATCTACCAGTACATCGCGTATCGGATTAACGACCGTGAACGGGCTGAGGAACTTGCCAACGACGTGTTCCGGATTGTCTGGGAGAAACAACCAACCGAGCCCCCCGGAATCGGATGGCTGATCGCCACAGCCAGGAACGTACTGGGCAATGAATACAAAGGTCGACGCCGCCGCGAGCAACTTATGGAACGACTCGCGGAAGAAGCCCGCACCCAAGACGCCACTACGCACGATGATGGCCAGCGAGGAAGCGTCGCCGTGATCCTGTCCCGTCTCAAGGACCGGGACCGGGAAATTCTGATGCTCTCCTATTGGGACGATCTCACCACTGCCGAACTGGCCGAAAGCCTCGGATGTACATCATCCGCAGCAGCCGTCCGGCTCCACAGGGCCCGCAAAGCTTTCGCCAAAGCCGCACCACAACACCTCATGACAGAACGGGAAGTCTAGCCATGGACCGCATCGAACAACTCATGAAAAACGCCAAACCCCAGCTCCCAGATCCGGGAACAACCCCGGGCGTCCTGCCGGGCCAGTCCCATGCCTACTCCGATGACCCCAATTTCATTTCCCTCGCGGATGGCGCATCCATCCACGTCCACCGTGCACCGGCCAAACGTCACTGGGGGCGTCTCGCGGGTGCCGGGGTTGCCGCAGCGGCCGTCGCTGCCACCGTCCTGGTCGGCGCTAACCTGGCGTCGCAACCGGACAACACCGCTGCGTTCCCCACAGGAGAGGCAGTCATCCCGGCGGCTACGTCGACCGCTTCTGGAAAATCTTCCATGGCAGGGAGCACAGTGACCGACTCCTTTGGCAACGTCGCCTACTACACCACAGTCCCCGGTGACACCATAACGGCAGTAGCTGCACACTTGGGCATCAGCGAGAAGAAACTCGCTGAATTCAACGGGATTCAGGCTGGCAGCGAATTGGCACCCAACACGACGCTTCGATCCTTCCCCGCTCCGGGTCCAACCATCGGAGCAACGGGGACGGCCACCGTGGACGCGAGCGGCATTCCCACCAGCTACACGATCGAGCCCGGTGACACCCTTGCCGGGATCACTTACCGGTTTGGAATCACCGAAGAACAACTGGCTGAAGCGAACAAGGTCGCCTTCACGTACGAGAAGGGCAATGTCTACTTCGTCCGTGCCGGGAACCACATCCAACTGCAGAAAAACCCGGTGGACAGCAGATCCGGCCAAGGAACAAGCATCAACAATTCCTTCGGCCAGGCGGTTTTCTACACCACCGTCGACGGTGACTCCCTCGACAGCATCGGCTACAAATTCCGGTGCACCACCGACCAGTTGCTCCGGTGGAACACGACCCTCACAGCCGACCGAACCATCCCGGCGGGAACCAAGCTCAGACTCATGCCCGGCGAAACCGTCATTGAGGGTGCACAAGGCACGTACACCACAGACGCCGAAGGGATCCCCCTGACCTACACCACTGCCCCAGGGGACACCGAGCGGCAGATCGCTTTCCGTTTCGGAATTCCGGAGATCGCGGACCTGTCATCGGCGAACCGCCCGCTCGCCGGCACCGACCGTGTCTGGTACGCCTTCTCAGACCTGCCCTCCGGAGAGTTAGTCCCAGGCCAGACCATCAGCCTCAACCTGGCCAAACCCATCCACGGATGACGCCCACGCAGAGTGCGCCCTCGAAGGCCTCCCGCAAGGAACGCGAACGGCCGTCCTGATCAGGTCGGTCCTCGTGCTGAGAACATGCCATTCTTCGCCCGTAGGGCCTCCTCCTAACATTTCGGTGGGAACCCGCTACCTAAGTTCTCCGAAAAGCCCGCCGAGCGTATCTATTGACGCCCCCGATTCCCCATGACACCATGATGACCACATCTTGATACCGGTATCAACTTGTTTCAACTCTCTCAGATCGTCATAGTGAAAGGACCATCCGTGCTTGGCTTCAAAGAAGAGGAATTCCTCACGCAGACCCGCAGCGCACTGGCACTGCAGGGACAAATCGAAACGGTGGTTGACTCCATCCAGCAGCGCGGGATGACCAACCTGTTCCTCATCGGCGCGGGCGGGACCTATGCCGCGATGCTGCCATACGAGCACTTCATCCGGTCCCGCTCCACCTTGCCCGTCCGTGCGTCCATCGGCAAAGAGCTGATGCTGACCCAGGACCCCACGTTCGGCCCCGGCTCCGTGGCTGTCTTCGCGTCCGTTTCGGGTACGACGGAAGACGTTATTGAGGCCATCGAGTTCGCCAAGGCCAAGGGCGCATACACCATTGGGTTCACTGGATTCGGTGACAGCCCGTTCGCCAAAGCCTTGGATGTCTCCTTGGTGACCGAACCTAAAACCTGGCCCTTCGATATCCCAATGATTCTCTTGAGCACCCGCCTTCTCGCCGCCCAGGGCGAATTTGAAGGGTACGAAGAACTCGCTGCAGAACTCCAGACCATCCCCGAGAGCTTGGTCGGCGTCGCCCGCCAAGCAGAATCAGTGGCTGAAGCGTTCGCGGAGAAGAACAAGGACGCTGATTACCATTTCCTGGTGGGCACCGGAAACCTGTGGGGCCTTACCTACCTGTATTCCATGTGCATTCTGGAAGAAATGCAGTGGCTCCGGACCACCCGTGTGCACGGCGCGGAGTTCTTCCACGGTTCCCTTGAACTCATCGAGGAAGACACCAGCCTCATGTTGCTCCTGGGCGAGGACGAAACCCGCCCTCTGATGGAGCGGGTGGCCAAATTCGCCGAAAACTACAGCAAGAACACCACCTTGCTGGACAGCAAGGACTACGAACTCCCGGGGATTAGTCCTCGATTCCGTGCACTGCTTGCCCCGCTGATTCTGGACACAGTACTTGACCGTTTCAGCAAGCACCTCGAGCGCGTACGGAACCACTCCCTGGATCTGCGCCGCTACTACCGGGTTGTCGAATACTGACCAGCGCAACGCCCGCAAAGGCATAAGGCCGCGCTGCGGGCCCGGCGCTGTCCGGGCCCGCAGATTCGAGACAGGAACAGCATGAAAGTAATCGGTTTCGGGGACAACATTGTGGACCGTTTTCTCGACCGTAAAGTGATGTACCCCGGGGGGAACTGCGTCAACGTTGCGGTCTTTGCCCGTCGGCTGGGGGTTGAATCCGCCTACCTCGGCGTCTTTGGCTCGGATCCGCTGGGCACTTTTGTCCGCGAAGCCATTGATGCGGAGGGTGTTGACACCAGCCGGTGCATCACGCGCGACGGCCTCAACGGGGTCACTGAGATCAAGGTGGTGGACGGTGACCGCATCTTCCTGGGCTGGAACCAGGGAGGCGTCACCACAAGCGATCCCTTCGTACTGGAGGATGAACACCTCCGGTACCTGGCCTCCGCCCATCTGGTCCATTCGAGCGTCTACTCTGCCTCGGAGAACCAGTTACCTGCCTTGCGAAGCGCCGGGACACTGGTCAGTTTCGACTATTCGTCCGAGCCGGAACGTAGAACGGACGCCTATCTGGCGCAGACGGCGCCCTACGTGAACCTGGCACTCTTGTCGTGCGGAAACATGACCGTTGCCGCCGTCGAAAATGAACTAAAACGCGTTCACGCAGCAGGCGCTTCGCTTGCGGTGGGGACTCGCGGCCAGTCGGGTGCAATGATGTACGACGGCGAACGCTTCCTTACGCAGGCAGCGGCACCTACCGATCCGCTGCGGTTTGCGGACACTATGGGTTGCGGCGATGCCTTCCTGGCGGGACTCGTGGTCAGTCTGTTGAGTTCCGGTTGGAATCGATCGTTTCTGCCGCCAGTTGAGGACTGCCGGAAGGCCCTGGTCCGAGGGGCCGAGTCCGCCGCGGCGCAGTGCTATGTGGAGGGAGCCTTCGGTTATGGCCGGGCAGTGGAGATAGCGGCCGGGCACTCGAAGTAGCTACTAGGATCTGTTGCAGAGATAAATCCACGGACGGAGCCGCAAGCGCGGATTCCACAGCTGAAAGGGGCCGGATGGCGACGGATCATCAGAACCACCCGGCTGCCCCGACCATAACCGAGGTGGCAGCCGCCGCCGGAGTGGGCAGGGCGACGGTAGCCCGGACCTTGGGCAACTACGGGTCGGTCAGTGAAGCCACGCGGGCCAAGGTGATGCGCGCAGCCGAGAAATTGGGCTACCAGCCCAACACGTTGGCTCGAAGCATGACCACCGGGGTCACTAAAACCCTCGGAATTGTGCTGGCAGATGTGGCAAACCCGTTCTTCTCGGGCGTGCTCAAAGGCATTTCGGAAACCGCCAAAACGGCCGGCTACGATGCCATCATCCTGAGCACTGACGAGAAGCTTGAGCTGGAGCGCGACGCGATCGCCGTCTTGCTTGCAAAACAAGTGGATGGCCTCATTGTGGCCTCAGCTGCGGGACGAAGTGATGACGTCTCACATCTCTCCAGCGCCATTGATCGAGGAACCCCTGTGGTTCTCATCGACCGTCTGGTGGACAAACTGGAGACGGATTCGGTGGTGATCGACAACCGGGAAGCCGCGAGGTCTGCCGTTGCGTCGCTCATCCACAACGGTCATCGGCGCATAGCGTTCGCGTGGGGGCCAGTGACCCTGAGCCCGGCGACGGATTTGAAACAGATGCACAGCATCCTGGACGAAGCACTGTGGAGTGACGGCGAGCGGTTGAGGGGTTATCTCGATGCGCTCGAAGAGGCCGGGATTCCTTTCGACACTGCGCTCATCACCCATGTCCTCAAGAACGAGGGCCAGGCGACGCGGGCGGTCAGCGGGATGCTCGCCCTTGCGGACCCACCCACTGCCATCTTCACCACCGAGACTGAGGCCACGGTGGGAGCACTTCACTCCTTGCGTGCCAAAAACCTGCGCTTGCTGAAGGACGTCTCCCTGATCGGGTTCGACGACAGTCCCTGGGCGGCAGTCATGGAACCACCACTGACCATGATCCAGCAACCCATGCGCCAAATGGGTGTGGTCGCTTCCCAACAGCTCATCGCGCGGATCGACGGCGACACCTCTGCCTCGAAGAAGCACGTCCTGCCCTCGCTGCTGGTCGCCCGCTCGTCGGACGGCCCCGTGCGGGCTGCCGGCAGCGAATAGAAAATTCCCTGCCCTAATTTCCTTTGCTCTCTTCCCCGGCGCAGCAAATCATGATTCACTGTGGTACCGGTATCACAAGTTTCAACCCCAACGTTTCAATCAGGAGTTACCTTTCAGCCCGTCACTGTGAAGCCACCCAACGGCGGGCATGACTTCCAACTCCCACAGAGGAGCCCGGCTGATCGGCCCTTCGACCGAAAGAAGAACTCATGCGTAAAAGCACCCAATCATTGATGGCATTGCTGGCCGGCGCCGCCATGGCGCTCACAGGATGTGCCGGCGGCGGCAGCCAACCCGCTGCTGTCCTGGATCCCAATGCTGAGCCGCAATACACAGGAACCCTCAGCATCCTCAGTAAGTTTGGCGGCGACCCTTTGGAGCCCTACTTTGAGGACCTGGCCGCGGAGTACAAAAAGCTGCACCCTGAAGTGTCCTTCGATCTCATCCAGGAGACGGACCAGAGCATCAAGGACAAGACCAAGACGCTTACTGCGTCCCAAGCAATGCCGGACATCTACTTCACCTGGGCCGGCAGCTGGGCCAATAACTTCATTGACGGAGGCCTCGCAGCAGATCTGACCCCCGTCATTGCCCCCGGCACTGAGTGGGGAAAGAACTTCGGGGAGTCCGCGCTGAAAGCATTCGCCAAAGACGGAAAATACTTTGCCGTCCCGCTCTACAACAACGGTAAGTTCATGGGTTACAACCAGCGGATCTTCAGGGAACTCAACCTGACACCGCCGACCACCTTCGATGAGCTCATTTCGTCCTGTTCAGTGCTAAAGGAAGCCGGCTACGAGCCGATCTCCTTCGGCAACAAGGACGGTTGGCCGGGTCTGCACTACCTGCAGCAGCTCTTCGCATACGAGGTGCCCGCCGACGTTCTGCAAGCAGACTTCAGCCCGGGAACTGCCAAACTCGAGGACGCGGGTTACCTCAAGGCCATGGGCCAATTCACCACCCTGGTCAACAAGTGCACCGGCAGTGGCAAGGATTCAAACGGCGTCCTCTACACCACTGCGCAGCAGGCCCTGGCTGAGGGGAAGTCCGGAATGTACTACCAGGAGATCCTTGAATTCGACTCCACCGCCTCCGCCGACTCAAAGCTCAAGCGTGATGGATTGGGCATTTTCAAGCTTCCGGCGGCAGCAGACGCCAAGGGAGATCCGCAGGCCATTGAAGGTTCCCCCGAGGGTTACATCATCAATGCGCGTTCCAAGAACGCCGCACTCGCAGCTGACTTCATGAAATTCGCTACCAACAGCCAGAACGCTGCCAAACTGTCGGCTCCGCCGTACGGTCAGCCCAGCGCGGTCAAAGGTGCGGTGTCCGCCGCGAACTCCTCCGGGCCTGTGATCGAGGGCATCAAACAGGTGAACGAAGCATCCGCGGCCATCACGTGGCTGGACTCCGTTACTGTTCCTGCAGTCGCTGATGCCTGGTTGGCCGGTGGGGAAGCCCTGGTGGCAGGAACACAAACCCCTGACCAGGTCCTTGCTTCTGTCCGGGCTGCTTCAAGCGCAGCAAAGTAGCAGGCAGTGCCATGACAGTTTCCGATACTGCCTGGAAATCCGCGGCTCCGCCTCCGGCGCCTCTTTCCACTAAGCCGCCGAAAAGCCGGACACGCAAGCCTGTCCGGGCTCATGGCTGGCGCAACGTTGTGTGGGTACTGCCGGCCGTTCTGCTGCTGGGTTTGTTCGCCTACTTGCCCCTGGTGCAGAACCTTGGGTTCAGCTTCCTCAAATGGGATATCTACAGCGGTCGGCAAACCTTTGTAGGCGCGGATAATTACGTCCGCATGTTCAATGACCCCATCTTCTGGAAGTCACTCCTCAACAACACGCTGTACGCGGTCATCTCCATAGCCTTCCAGGTATTCGGAGCGATGATCCTCGCAGCGATGATTGAGGGACTGCGAAGCCAACGGTGGAGGGGAATCCTCCGCGCCATCTACTTTGTTCCGTCCGCCATCTCCCTGACAGTCGCGGGCCTCTTGTTCTACTTCATCTATGAACCCGAGATGGGCATCCTCAACGCGGCCTTGAATGCCCTGGGCCTGGGAAATTTCACGCAAGCATGGCTGGGACAGGAGAACACGGCGATCTTTGCCATCATCGCCATGAGCCAGTGGCAGGGATTTGGATACTGCACGCTTCTCTTCTCGGTGGCGCTCCAACGGATCCCCTCCGAACTTTATGAAGCTGCGTCGATCGACGGCGTTGGCCCCTTCCAGCGCTTCTTTTCGATCTCCTTGCCTCTCGTCAGGGAAATGACCGGACTCATGATGATCGTCACGGTGTCCGGAGCCTTCCAAGTGTTCAACGAAGTCATGGTGATGACCAGCGGAGGGCCCAACAACTCCAGTCAGGTCCTTGGCACGTGGCTCTACAGGAGTGGATTCGTCCGCAATGACTTCGGTTATGCGGCCGCCGTCGCCACTGCCGTCTTCATCATCACCCTGGTCCTGGCCGTCATTCAGCTTCGTATCTCCAAGAAAAGGAGGGTCCAATGGTGACGCGCTCAGCCCTGCTGATGGTACTCGGCCGGGTCCTCATCAAAGCGTTTCTGGTTGCCCTCGCCGTCGTCGTTGTTTATCCCTTGGTCTGGATGCTGCTCAACGGTGTGAAGTCCAATGCCGAGCTGTTTTCCAATCCGTTCGCCCTGCCCGTTGCATGGAAATGGGACAACTACATCACTGCATGGAATCGAGGGGTGGGCGACTACCTCACAACCAGCATCCTGGTTACCGTTGCTTCCACCATTGCGACAGTATTTATCAGCGCCTGGGCCGCCTATGGGTTGACCAGGGTCAACATCCCCTTCAACAGGGTGGTGCTCATCCTCATTCTTGGCGGCCTGATGCTCGCTCCCACGGTTGCCCTCATCCCGCTGGTCAAGATGTTCCAAAGCCTGGGGCTTTACAACAATCTCTGGGCACTGCTCATCCTGTACACGGCATTCCGGGTTCCCTTCACCACCTTCCTCATCCGGGCGTACATGATGGACCTGCCCGCCGAGGTGGACGAAGCAGCTTCCGTGGACGGCGCGTCGAAGGCCCGTGCGTTTTGGCAGGTTATCTTGCCCATGTGCAAGCCGATCCTGGTTTCGACTGTTCTCCTGAACATCCTGTTTACGTGGAACGAGTATCTGTTCGCCATGGTGTTCACCAGCGGGGGAGCGCTGCAAACCCTGCCCGTGGGACTGACGAATCTGATGTCCAAGCACGGCACGGACTATCCCGTAGTCTTCGCGGGCATGGCAATCGCGGCAATTCCGGTGATTGTGCTCTTCTTTGCCGGACAGCGGTACTTCATCCGTGGACTCGCTGACGGAGTTGGTAAGTAGTTATGGGTTTGGAGGGTGTACTGGGCCTGGACCAGGTCAGTGGATCGAACTTCGCCTACCAGCACCACACTCTTGAGCGTTGCCTCGATGACATGGCCGAGCTGGGAAGGACGAAGGTGGAGCTTTGGGGCATCGCGCCGCACCTTCACATTCCCCATGTTGATTCGGCACATCTGAAAATAGTCAGAAGTCAGCTGTTGGAGCGGGAGCTCACTGTCGTCTGCCTGACCCCCGAACAGGTTGCGTATCCCGTCAATATTGCCTCCGGTGAGGACTGGCTCAGAGGTCAAAGCCTGGAGTTGTTCTTGCGGGCGGCGGAAGTGTGCAGTGAGCTGGAGTCCCCCCTGTTGTTCCTGACTGCGGGACGAGGGTACGAGGACGAACCAGCTGAGGTCGCTTGGGCACGTTCCGTCGAAGCCCTCCAAACCATCACCCGGCGCGCTGCCGAACTTGGTGTGGGATGCGTTCTTGAGCCTCTTCAACGTGTTGAGTCGAACCTCGTCACTGATGTCAGCTCCCTCCGGTCAATGCTCGACGACGTCGGGTCCCCAACTTTGGGGGTGGTGATTGACACTGTTGCCATGACAGCGGCCGGAGAAGACGTCAGCGACTACGCGAACGCCTTTGGCGTGGACATCCGACACGTTCATCTGGTGGATGGTGCCCCCACTGGACACCTGGCCTGGGGCCATGGATTTCTGGACCTCGACAAGATCCTGCGCGACCTCAGCCGGCTGAACTACGGCGGAGCAATGACCTTTGAACTCTTTGGCGACGGCTCCTACGCCTTGGAGCCCCGCCTTGCAGTAGCCCGGTGCTTGGAAGCCGTCAGAGCCAGCCTGGCCACGATTTCCTCCTAGCCGATCTTTGCTTGTGGGCAGCCCCATGATTTGGGGTTTTGGTCGCAGGTGTCGGCGACGAGGGCTATTTCTGTTTTCCAGACGTGGATGGTTGTTGGTGGTGTGGTGAGGGTGAGGGTTCCGTTGATGGGTAGGGGTGGGCCGTTGTTGACGGAGTAGGTTCCGGTGTAGGTGGTGGTGAGTGTGGTGGGGTAGTTCCCAGTTTGGGTGTAGGTGTGGCTGCTGCGGGTGTTGGTGGTGAGCCATTGGGTTTGGGGGATGGGGTATCCGGCTTGGGGTGTGGGGCCGAGGGTGGTGCCGTCGCCGTAGTTGTAGGTGTAGTTGGTTGGTGTTGCGGTGAGGTGGATGTTTTGGCCGAGGATGGTGAGGTCGAAGGTTTGTTGTTGGGGTGTGGTGTAGAAGTTGGTGGGTCCGCCTTTGAGGGTGTTGGGGAAGGGTTGGGCTTGGAGGGTTCCTGGGTTGATGGGTAGTTGGCGGAAGTCGTTGAGGATCCGGGCTGCGATGTTGGCCAGGACGTTTTCGGGTTTGGTGTCGTAGAGGCAGGTTGGTCCGCTGACAGGGAGCCAGTCGGTCCATCCTGGGTTGGTGATGGCTTTTGGGGCCTCTTTCCAGATGACCGGGGTACCTTCGTCGGCTCCGGAGGTCTTGGGTGGGCAGTCCAGGGCGTCGCAGCCCGGGTCCTTCGTGTCAGGTCCGTCGGCGCGGCAGTGAGTGTCGGCCATGTACTGGTTCGGGTCCTCGACGGTAGGCGTAGTTCCTGCTTTGGGTTCGGACTTGCCTGTTTCTGGGTTGAACTTCCAAATGATTCCAGCATCGATGGTTCCCTCTTCCTCGTTCCCGCTCGCCCAGGCTGAAGAGGCGCTGGAAGCCGAAACAGGAAGTGTGAGGAGACATACGCCAACAAGCGCGATGGCGGCGATGAAGCGCCTAGCGAAGGACACCGATCTCCACCACCTTCCATGAAGCATCGAACGCGGCGATCAGGACAAAAGCACTGTTAGTCGCCGAATTGGCGGGCCTTCCTTCGGTCCCGTCTGCGTTGTAGTAGGCGATGGCGTCTTGGATGAGCTGCAGCTTTGCCAGATGTGAAGAGTCGGTGTCCTTCCAGTCAATTTCTACGACAGGGATACGAATATTTCCGCCAGCCCTCCAGCGCCCGTCTCTGTAGCTATCTGAAGTTGCATCCAGAAGTTTGGTGCAGGACGCACAATCTGAAGAGTTCAGCGTACCTAGGACAGTCGTGTCACCTGTCTCGTTGGCGTAGTTCTTGATCGCGTAGTAGTACCCAATAAACGCCTCCAACCCAGCCTTCGAGTTCTCCTTCGCAAGCTCCGGCATCACGGGGACGGGTACGTTTTGGGCCTTGCCGTTCGCGTCGGCCGGCTTGTAGGCGCCCGGAGCGGTAGAAGACGGAGCGGGTACCGGCGGGCTTGAGGCGGGTGTCGCCGTCGTCGTGCTTGTGGGGGAAGGTGGGCTGACCTGTGTGGAGCACCCCGTCAAAAGCCACACCGCGCACCAAACCACCGCCGCCAGACGGACTCGGGCAGGCGATATTGCGGCAATCGGACGGCATGGCATGACAGGCTCCCCAGAAGCTTTTGTGGCGATGTGTCGGCCAGTCTAGGTGGAGCGATCGGGCGCTACCCAGTCAAATATTGGTGGTTGTGGATAACCCGATCCGGACCACCGAATGGCTCGCGGGCCTTGTAGCCAAAGCGTCGGGGCTAGACGCTAGGGTGGTAGTCAAGAGAAGGGGAGTGCTCCATGGAAGAACAGAACGTGCAGCTTGAGCCCGTGCCTGGTGGCGAGATGATCGGGACCGGACGCACCATCATCTCCGAGGCTGCGGTGGCCAAGGTAGCCGGGATCGCTGCCCGGACAGTTCCTGGCGTCTACTCCCTGGGTTCGGGCCCCTCGCGTGCCCTGGGCGCTATCCGCGACGCCGTGGGCAGCTCAGACCACGCAGCCGGTGTACGGGCCGAGGTCGGCGAGACCCAGGTGGCCGTGGACATCAATCTTGTTGCCCTCTACGGTCATCCCCTTCACGGCGTCGCCAACCAAGTGCGGTCGGCTGTCTTCAGGGCTGTCGAGGAACTGGTTGGACTGCAGGTTATCGAAGTCAATGTCGAAATCACGGACGTCTATATCGCCCCGCCTGTGAAGTCCCCCGGTGGCAAAACCGTCGTAGTGGAAAGGGATGCGCTCCAATGAGTATGACCGTGGTGGGAATCGCGATCGGCGCCTTTGTGGCTTTCATGTCGCTGTCGTTCGGGTTGTGGGGCTTCCTCATATCGCTGCTTTTCATGGGCATCGGCGCGCTGCTGGGTCGTGCGGCTGACGGCAAGCTGGACTTGCGCAGCGTGCTGGACGCCATTACGGGCCGGCGCTCTTCGTCATGAGCGTGGCTGAGGCTGTGGAATCCACCACCAGCCTGGCCGGCCACAACCGGATCAGCACCCAGGCTCTGACATCCTTGGCCCGCGCCGCGGCCGCCGAGGCCCTCGGCGTTGAGGCCAGTGACATCCGGGCCGATTGGGCGGACGACGACGGCCTGCTGGCTTTGTCGATCGTGGCACCTATCAGTATTCCGGCCCTGACCGAGGTCCTTCGTGATCCCAACCGGGTCCAGGGCTTCGGAGGGTCGATCTGGGACCGTTCCGTGGCGGCAAAGGCAACAGTGTTGGAGATCGTCACCCGGCTCAGCGGCTCCCAGCTAAGCCGTGTGGACATCAGGATCAGTGGAGCCCAGGTCACGGAGGGTGGGCGCGTTCGATGACGCAGGATCAAGAGACTCGAACCTTGAATACAGGGGATTCCGGGGCCAGCCCGGTTGCCGGGGAGGACCCGGAGATGGCCCGCATCCTGCGCCGCGAAACGCACTCGTCCCGTGCCGGAGCAGCCACCATTGCGGCAGTGCTGGTCATTGTCCTTTGCGTCTATGCTTTGCTCGAATCCGGCGTCCGTGCCGTTGGACAGCCCCCATGGTTGATCGATCCGAGTACTGCGGCGGAGCGCGCCATCGCCCTGCCGGAGGGTATCTCGCCGTTGCTGCTGGGTGCCAGTGGTGCTGTGATTGCCATGGTCGGGCTGTTTTTCCTCCTCCACGCAGTGCTGCCGGGCCGCCGGGCCCGCCATCTCCTACGCGACCCGCGCACCGCCGTCGTCGTCGATGACGAGGTCTTGGCTTCGGCGCTGGCCCGGAGGGCCCGGACCGCTGCGAATGTCACGCAGGAACAAGTCATGGTGGTCGTGTCGCGGCAACTGGTGGTGGTCAATGTAAGGCCCACTTCCGGCAGCCGCGTGAGCGAGGAAGCGGTTCGGTCCGCGGTCCAGGCTGAACTTGAAGAAATGTCGCCGGTGCCGATGCCTTCGGTTCGGGTCAACCTTGCGTCGTCGGGGGTGATCGGAGCGTGAATGGAACACCGCGGGCTCTTAACCGCGTGCTGCTGTTCATCATCGGAGTGAAGCTCCTTGCCGTCGGGCTCCTTCTCCTGCTGCTGGCCACGGTTCCTGCCGTTGCCACCTGGTGGCATGGCTGGTCCGCCGGAGCGTGGGCGCGGACGGAACAGCTCTTCAGGGACACCCGCTTTCCCGGGCGGGAGGAGAGCTGGCTGTGGATCGTGGCCGGCCTCGTCCTGGTGGCCGTCATTGTGGCGATGATTGCCTGGCTATCCCAGCAAGGCAAAGGCCGGGCCAACTTCCTGGTGTCCAGCGATGACGACAGCGACGTCGACGGCCAAGTCCGGATTGGCGGGGGCGTCGCCGAGCAGGCGCTGCGTGCCGCACTTTCCGAGAGGACCGACCTCGCCAGCGCGTCTGTGGCCACCCTTGAGGTGAAAGGAAAGCCGGGGCTGCGCATCCGCATCCAACCCAGGCAAGGAGTAGCACCCCACATCCTTGCTGCCGAGGTTTCCCAACTGGTTGAAGCCCTGGACCTGGTGATTGGGCAGAAGACTCCGGTGCTGGTCCACATGGTTTCGGGTGCCCGGTCAAGGTTCACCCGTGCTGAACGGGTTCGCTGATGGCAGGAAATGCTCCACACAGGACGGGAGGTCGCGGTGGCCGGAACCGAGACGCTTGAGGCGTCACTGGATGAGGTGATGGCCGAACTGGCCGCCTTGGAGGACCCCCGTGCGCGCGAAGTGAACGAAAGACACGGCGACGATCATGGAGTAAATCTCAGCAAGTTGCGTGCCGTGGCCAAGAGGCTGAAGACGCAACAGGACCTGGCCCGGGAACTTTGGAACACCGGAGACACTGCCGCCAGGCTCCTGTCTTTGCTGATCTGCCGGCCGAAAGCCTTTGCCAGAGACGAACTGGACAGCATGGTGCGCCAAGCGAAGACCCCGAAGGTCAACGACTGGCTCGTCAACTATGTGGTCAAGAAGAGCCCCTACTGCGAAGAACTGCGGATCTTGTGGTTTTCCGACGCGGACCCCGTGGTGGCCGCCGCCGGTTGGGCCCTGACCTCCGAACGTATCGTCAAGAAGCCCGAGGGCCTGGACCTGGACCAGCTCCTGGACCTGATCGAGGCCGACATGAAGGACGCCCCGGAACGACTCCAGTGGGCCATGAACAACTGCCTGGCACAGATCGGGATCGAGCACCCTGGGCATCGCTCCCGGGCGCTCAGCATCGGTGAGCGTTTGGAGGTCCTCAAGGACTATCCCACGCCGCCCAATTGCACGTCACCGTTCGCGCCCATCTGGATCACTGAAATGGTTCGCCGCAAGGGCTGATCTCCGCGGAGGCTAGCCCCTGTTGCGGTGCATCATGCGGTAGGTGATCTCGGCGAGGAGTTCCTCGTCGGAAAGGTGCGATGCCCGCGCGATGGGGGCAGCGGGAACGGCGACCCGGGGTGGGCCCTGCCGGGTTTCGTCGGCATTGCGCATGTCGTCCGGGGTGATCATGTCCGGGGCGAACGTTGACTTCCCTTTGAGGACCTCGGACACCGAACCGGCACGCCAACCCAGGGCATGTTCAAGCTTGCGTTGGTTGATCTCCTGCGCGCGGCGGGTTCCCGATTCCAGCGTCCGGACGGTCTTGATGGCCGTTCCAGCCTGCTTGGCCAACTGCACCTGGCTCAGCCCTTGCGCCAGGCGTTCTTCCTTGATCAGTCGGCCGATGGTCTGTAGTGCTTCAAGTTCATCCACACTTCTTAGTTTTCCATAGGCAATATTGGGCAATCAAATCGGATAATGGGCAATCATGCTCCACGCCCGCCATATCGGGGCCAATGGCGCCACGACTGGAGTAGATATAAATTAGGCAGGCTGCTTTGTATCGTTGTGGTTACGGTGCGTGTAAGCGCTTGCATATTTGCGATAATCATCGCTAGTGTGAGCGTCACCACATCAATTGCGCCGCCGAATCACTTGTACTCAGCGAGGAGTCTTTAGCATGAAGAAAACCAAGTACCTGCTACCGGTCGCAGCCGCCGGTGTCCTGGCACTTACCATGTCCGCCTGCAGCGGCAACAGCGGAGGTGGCGGATCCACTGCCGGATCAAGCGACTGTTCCGCCTACGACACGTACGGCAAGCACGAAGGCAAGACCGTTTCGGTGTACTCCACGATCGTGGACACCGAGGCCACTAACCTCGAAGAATCCTGGAAGCAGTTCGAGCAGTGCACGGGCATCACCGTCAAGTACGAAGGCAGCAAGGAATTCGAGACCCAGATTGGCGTCCGCGCCCAGTCCGGAACCGCCCCTGACGTAGCGATCTTCCCGCAGCCCGGCCTTCTCGCCACCCAGGCCCGCGCCGGCTACCTCAAGCCCGCTCCAAAGGCCGTCTCCGACCTGGTGGACAAGAACTGGTCCCCTGACTGGAAGAAGTACGGCACCGTGGATGGCACCTACTACGGCGCCCCGATGCTCGCGAACGTCAAGGGCTACGTCTGGTACTCACCCAAGACCTTCAAGGACAAGGGCTGGGAAGTTCCCAAGACGTGGGCACAGATGATGGACCTCACCAAGAAGATCGCCGATGACAAGACCATGAAGCCGTGGTGTGCCGGGTTCGAATCCGGTGAAGCAACGGGCTGGCCGGGTACTGACTGGATCGAGGACGTTGTCCTGCGCGCCCAGGGCCCCGAGGTATACGACCAGTGGGTCAACCACACGATTCCTTTCAACGACCCCAAGATCGTCAAGGCATTCGACCAGGTTGGCGACATCCTCCTCAACCCGAACTACGTCAACGGTGGCTTCGGTGACCCCCGCTCGATCCTGAGCACGGCATTCGCTCAGGCCGGCCAGCCGGTACTTGATGGCCAGTGCGCCATGCACCACCAGGCCTCGTTCCAGGCATCCAACTGGCCCGCGGGCACCAACGTTGCCGAGGACGGTGACGTCTGGGCGTTCATGACTCCTCCCATCGACGAGTCCAAGGGCACGGCCATCACCGGTGGCGGTGAAACCGTTGGCGCTTACAAGGACACCCCTGAGGTCCAGGCTTACCTGGCATTCATGGCAAGCGCAGACTTCGCCAACAACCGCGTGAAGCTCGGCGGTGCCATCAGCGCAAACAAGGGCCTTGACCCGAACAACGCCCAGTCGGCCCTGGACAAGCAGTCCATCCAGCTCCTCCAGGATCCCAAGACTGTCTTCCGGTTTGACGGCTCTGACCTGATGCCGAGTGCAGTGGGTTCCAACTCCTTCTGGAAGGGCATTGTTGCCTGGATCAATGGCAGCTCTTCGCAGCAGGTAACGGACAGCATCGAAGCCAGCTGGCCTAAGAGCTAACTACGAAAGCGCTGCCTCCCTGCCTGGTTTCGCCTGGTCGGGAGGCAGCGCTTTTCCCGGAACTCAGTGATTCACTCACGCCCCGGAGGTTGGGTATGGATTTTATCGGAGGAAAACTCCTTCAAGTAGTGATAGCGCTGGCGATCTTCGCGGCGATTATCGGCATCATCATGTTGGTGGTGGACAGGGCACCGAAATCGGTCAAGGACAAGGTCACCGTGGCCGGCTTCCTCGCACCGGCAGGTATTCTCATGCTCGTGGGACTCGTGTACCCCGCGGTTCGCACGTCAATGCTGGCCTTCACGGACGCCAGCGGCAACGGAAATGGTTTCGACAACTTTGTCTGGATGTTCACGCAGCCTGAGGCTTTGACCACGCTGCGGAACACCGTTATTTGGACCGTCCTGGTCCCCCTTTTGTCCACGAGCTTCGGCCTGGCCTACGCAGTCTTCATCGACAAGGCCCGCGGTGAGAAGGTCCTTAAGTCCTTGGTCTTCATGCCGATGGCCATCTCCTTCGTGGGCGCCGGCATCATCTGGAAGCTCGTCTATGACTACCGCGGCCCTGGCCTCGAACAGACCGGTGTCATCAACTTCCTCAGGGACGCCTTGGGGTTGGATCCAAAGCAGTTCCTCCTGGACGCCCCGGAAAACACGATCTTCCTGATCGTTGTGATGGTCTGGATCCAGACCGGTTTCGCCATGGTCATTCTCTCGGCTGCCATCAAGGGTGTTCCGGTGGAACTTATCGAGGCGGCCCGCCTTGACGGCGCCAATGCCTGGCAGCAGTTCCGCAACGTGACCGTGCCCGGCATCCGTGGAGCACTTGTGGTGGTCCTGACCACCATCACGATCGCCACCCTGAAGGTGTTCGACATTGTCCGGACCATGACGGCCGGTAACTACGACACCTCGGTTGTGGCCAACGAAATGTACACGCAGGCCTTCCGTGCCGGCGAACCGGGTCGTGGTGCGGCATTGGCCCTGATCCTGTTCCTGATGGTGCTGCCGATCGTCGTGTACAACGCTCGAGTCCTTCGCAAGCAAAGGGAGATCCATTGACAGCCACGCCAGCCCCGAAAGAGGTTTCGAAGGCCGCAACCCGGCAGCGTCCTGGATCCGATCCCACGGAGGACGCCCAGCCGATGATGCGGCGGGTCAAGACCAAGCTCACCTCCAAGTGGGCAACAGCGGCAGCCATCATCATCGCCGTCGTATGGTCCGTACCCACGTTCGGCCTGTTCGTTACGTCGTTCCGTCCTGCTGCGAAGCAGGTTGGGCCCCGCTCCAACGGTTGGTGGAATGCCTTCGTTGACTGGGACTTCACGTTCAAGAACTACGCGGACGTCCTGACCCCCGCGGGCTCGCAGTCGGCCAACCTGTCCCAGTACTTCGTCAACTCGGTCGCGATCGTCATCCCGGTCACCATCTTTGTTCTGGTGCTCGCTTCGATGGCCGCCTACGTTTTCGCCTGGGGCAAGTTCAAGGGCCGCGACGCTCTTTTCATCTTCGTTTTCGCCCTGCAGATCATTCCGCTGCAGATGGCACTGATCCCGCTGCTGCAGTTCTTCACGCAGACGCTCCACCTCCCTGCCGGTTCGTATGCACAGCTGTGGATCGCCCACACCATGTTCGGGCTCCCGCTGGGTATCTTCCTCCTCCACAACTTCATCTCTGAGATTCCCGGTGAAGTGATCGAGGCTGCAAGGGTGGACGGCGCCGGGCACAGCACCATCTTCTGGCGGATCATCCTGCCGCTGTCCGTGCCGGCACTGGCATCGCTGGCGATCTTCCAGTTCCTGTGGGTCTGGAACGACCTGCTGGTGGCGCTGGTGTTCTCGGGTGGAACTGCGGACGTTGCTCCCATCACCCAACGCCTGGCCGAAATTTCCGGTACCCGCGGTGCCCGGGATTACTTGAACCCGGCAGCTGCATTCGTCTCGATCATCATCCCGCTCCTGGTCTTCTTCGGCCTGCAGCGGTACTTCGTGCGAGGCCTTCTTTCCGGCGGTCTCAAGGGATAACCATTGCCGCCCCGGTTACGCAGCGCATTACGCCGTTGCGTAACCGGGTGCTGCAGACGGCAAGTCCCACATAAGGTAAATGCGGAGCAACGGCGGCCGGAGAGGGGAGCCTGTGTCACGAACAACGGGTAGATCCCAACGCGGCGGCCATACGGGCGTCAGCATCGAAGACGTCGCCATGGCGGCCGGCGTCTCCACAGCAACTGTTTCGCGGGCGGTCAGGGGCTTGCCGCGGGTGTCCCCGGCTACCCGCGAAAAGATCCTCGAGGTGGCCAGTTCGCTGGGCTACGTGGCGTCGTCGTCGGCTTCGGGGCTGGCCACGGGCCGCACCCGGACCATCGGCGTCCTGGCTCCATTCGTGAGCCGCTGGTTCTTCTCCAAGGCCATCGAGGGCGCAGACCGGGAACTGCATTCCCGCAAGTACAACTTGTCCCTGTTCAACCTCGGCGGCCACGGGAGCAACCGTGAGCGGCTGTTCAGCTCCACCATGGTTTACAAGCAAATCGATGCGCTCCTGGTGCTCTGCATGTCCTTGACCGAGGAAGAACTGGAACACCTCCACAAGATCGACATCCCGTTAGTAGTGGTGGGTGGTCACGTTGAGGATTGCGCGTACATCGGTATCAACGATTACGACGCCGCTTCCACCGCCGTGCGACACCTGCTGGACCTGGGGCACAAGGATATTGCCCTGCTCCATGGCGACGACGAAACGGACCTGAACTTCGACGTTCCCCGGGTGCGGATCCGCGCCTTCCAGGAGGTCATGACCGACGCCGGCCTGGAAGTCCGCCCGGAATGGGACCAATGGGGGGACTTCACTGTTGCCAGCGGTCAGCAGGCTTTCAACCGGTTGTGGAGCCAGCCCGGCCGTAAACCCACAGCCATCTTCTGCTCCTCGGATGAGATGGCCATGGGCGTGATCTTCGAAGCAGGCCGCCACGGGGTCCGGGTGCCCCAGGACCTGTCCGTCATTGGCATCGATGACCATGATTTCTCGTCGTCGCTGGGCCTTACCACCGTGGGCCAACGCCCCGACGACCAGGCCGAGCTTGCCACCAAGATGCTGTTGGACGAACTCGACGGCAACTTCGGGGCTGTTCATTCACAGGTTGCCCCGCACGAGTTGATCGTCCGGGAGACCACCGCCCCACCCAGCGGAGAAAGCCAAAGCTAGGAAGCGCGTGCCAGCTGCCTGATGGGAATCCACCGTGATGCCAGGCGCCGGTATGCGGCGGCAGCCCCCGTCATGTCACCTTCGGCCAGGCATTCAATGCCCAGCCGGACATCCATGGGCGAGTCGTCTGGATAGACCTTGTCAGCCACGGCACCGTAATCAAGCTCCACCATTGATTGCGCATGGAACAGCTCCAGCCATTCCGTGAGTTGCGTCAGGTCGTCCAGCATGTCCAGGTCGGGAGCAGCCAAAGCCAGGTGGGCCACGGCAAAACGCGCCCTTTCCAATGCTTCGGTGAGGGGCGTCCACACCCGGACGGTCAGGATACGCCCGTCGGCTTCCACCACATCCTTGCGGTCCGACTCGGCAAAGAGCGAGAACCAACTGAACGGGATACCCCACGTGGACGCACGGGTGTGCACCCGCTTGGCGCCTTCGCCGGCGTTGAGGCGGTCGATCCTGACCTGGTGCTTGTCCCTTTGCGATACCGGGATGAGCAGATCGGCCAGTGGACTGTGCACGCCGTCCATCAGGGCGTTGGCCGCCAAACCGGCCCGAATCACCAGTTGGCTGGGGCAGTAAAGCAGGCGCCCGGCGTCGTCCCCGTCTTTATCAGGGGCGGCGTGCCGTCCCGCGGGCACGCGCGTCATCCGGACGAGGTCGGTCCGACCGGTCGGAAACGGATCCCCGCCGGGCCGCGTGATGCGGCCCAGCGAGGCCTGGAGCTCCGCATTTTCGACGGCGGCCCGGGAACCTGTCTTGCCGCCGGCCGCCGCGAGCTGTTGCTGCTGCTCGGGCGGGAACGCTTCGAGTGGCTCGTAAATGCGCAGCGACGACGAGAAGGGCAGCCCTGCCTGGCCCCGGTACAGGTTTCCAGCCATGTCCAGCCACCCCCTTTCGTCGGTGTGAATGTGCCTAGTCTGCGAGCTCCACGATCACCGGTGCGTGGTCCGAGGCGCCCTTGCCTTTGCGCTCTTCCCGGTCAATGGAAGCACCGGTGACCCGTGCGGCCAATGCTGGTGATGCGAGGCAGAAATCGATGCGCATGCCTTCCTTCTTGGGGAAGCGAAGCTGCGTGTAATCCCAGTATGTGTAGACGCCCGGGCCCGGGGTGTAGGGACGGACGACGTCGGTGAAGCCGGCCGCTTCGAACGCGTGGAATGCGGCGCGCTCGGGTTCGCTGACGTGCGTGAAGTTGTTGTCGCGGAACAGCTGGATGTCCCAGACGTCCTCGTCGAACGGGGCGATGTTCCAGTCACCCATGAGGGCGATCTGGGCGGTCGGATCGGCCTTGACCCATTCGGCGGCGTGGCCCTGGAGGACGTCCAGCCACTTGATCTTGTAGGGCATGTGTTCGTCATCCAGCGAGCGTCCGTTGGGAACGTAGAGGCTCCAGATGCGGATACCGCCGCAGGTTGCCGCGATGGCGCGGGCTTCCTGGACGGGGTCCTTGCCGGCCTTGCCAAACGCCGGCTGGTCCAGGAAGGTGCGCTCCACGTCCTCCAGGCCAACGCGGGAGGCGATGGCCACACCGTTCCACTGGTTCACGCCGAAGTGCGCGACCTCGTAGCCCATGCGTTCAAAGAGCTCCCAAGGGAAGTTCTCGTCCTTGCATTTGGTCTCCTGGATCGCCAGGACATCGCAGTCGCTGCGCTCAAGCCAGGCTTCTACCCGGTCGGCGCGGGCACGGAGGGAGTTCACATTCCAGGTAGCTATCTTCACAGCAACTAACTTACCGAACTTGGCGCTGAGCGCATCCCCCTACCGCTTTTTACCGCCGGATCAGTGGCCGTACAGCGGTTGCGTGTGGGCGAGTTTGCGGAGCCCGATGCCGGAAGCGATCAGCAGCAACCCGGTCACGATGGCGAATGCCGCCAGCATGGCTACCAGGCCCAGCAATCCGAGCCCAGGATTGGCCAGGACAACGATGCCGAACACTGTGGTGAGCAAGCCGATCAGCAACCAGATTCCCCAGCTCCGCACGAAGGTCCGCGCTGCAAGGGCCAGGACGATCTGGGAAATGCCCAGCACCAAAGCCCACAAACCGATGAGCACACCGATGGCCGCAGCCGTCAGCCCGGGCCAGGCGATTGCCACGATCCCGGCGGCGATGGAAATGAAACCGCCAGCCACGGACCAGCGCGACCGGCCTGCGGGGTCGTAGAAGTAATGGGCCACACTGGTGATGCCGTCAATGATCGCGAAGAATCCGAACATGACCACCACCACGAAGGTAGTGGCACTTGGCAACACCAGGATCAGCAGGCCAAAAACGATTGCGAGGGCTCCCCGGACCAGCAAAGCAGTTCCCGGGGTCTTGAACATTCTGCGATCCGCTGTGTCCGACATAGGGTCAGCGTAACCAACCACCGCGGGTTACCGCATCCCCTCGCGCCGGATGGCCGTGGCGATGGCCGCCGCACGGGTTTCGACGCCCAGTTTTGCGTAGATGTGCGCGAGGTGGGTTTTCACTGTTGCTTCGGAAATGAAGAGGCGTTTGCCCAGGTCACGGTTGCTGAGCCCCTGGGTCAACAGGCTGAGCAGTTCCGCTTCGCGCGGGGTGAGGATCTCGTCCGGATGACGCAGTTGTTGGAACAGCCGCGAGGCAACGGGAGCTGACATGACGCTCTTTCCCTGCACAGCCCCGCGGACGGCGGCGAAGATCTCCTCGGGTGCCGCGTCCTTCAGCAAATACCCCATCGCTCCGGCATCGACGGCGCGGACAATGTCGGCATCGGAATCGTAGGTGGTGAACACGATGATCGCCTGGTGGGGAGTGCGTTGGCGCAGTTGCTTGATTGCCTCGATGCCATCCATTCCGGCGCCCATGGCCAGGTCCATGAGGACCACCGCGGGTTGGTGCTGTTGGGCGGCTTCCAGCGCTTCTTCGCCTGATGCCGCTTCACCGACGACGGCGATATCGGCTTGGGTGCCCAGCAGCGCCTTGAGCCCGCTCCGGACGACTGTGTGGTCATCCACGAGCAGCACGGAAATGGTGCTCATCGGCGTTCCTTCGTCTCGGTGCCGGCAGCCGGCAAGGGCAGTTGCGCGGCGATGATGGTGCCCTCGCCGGGCGTGCTCTCCACGGACAATTCTCCGCCCAACTGCTCCACGCGTTGCCTCATGGCCCGCAACCCGTAACCTCCGCTTGGCGACGGCGGAGGTACCGATCCGGGATCGAAGCCGCGGCCGTCGTCGAACACGTCCAAGGTGACGGCGTCCGGGAGGTAGCCGAGAGTGACGCTGGCGTGCTCCGCGTGGGCATGGAGGTTGATGTTGGCCACGGCGCTTTGGGTAACCCGGAGCAGGGCGTGACGCACCTCGTTGGGAAGCGGCCGCGGCTCGCCGGTGACCTGGACCCGGATGGTGTCCACGTATTGGCGTGCTGCGTGTTCGAGGGCTTCGGGAAGGGGCCCGGATTCCAGGCCAGGGACCGAGAGTTCATGGACCAGGCTGCGGGTGTCGGCGAGGTTCCGCCGCAGCAGTCCGGCTGCGTGGAGCACATCGGCCTGGGCGGCTTCGGCTGGCCAGGAACGCTGGGCTGCTTCCAGGAGCAGCAGGCTGCTGGCGAGCCCTTGGGTGACGGTGTCGTGGATTTCGCGGGAAACACGCTGGCGTTCCGTGGCGATCCCGGCTTCCCGTTCACGTGCGGCGAGCTGCTCCTGGGCTTGCGAGACGTCGTCGAAGAGCTTCTTTTGGAGGGCGGCGTCGCGCTCGATCTTGTCGTAGATGAGGGTCAAAAGCACCCCCGCGGCAAGCGGGCCGAGCAGCATTGCGACGTCCGTCCAGTCGCTCATGCGGAAGAGCCCGACGGCGGTGGCCGCCGCCGTCGCGCCGCCTGCCAGGTATCCTGCCCAGCCGCGGAAAGCCGTGCGGGCCAGGAAGAAGATCGCGAAGGAGCACCACGCAAAGCTTGGGGCGACAATAACCAACACAGCCCAGGCGGCCAGCAGCGCGAACATCCATGGCCTGTTGGGGTGGCCCGGCAGGCGGGGGCCGGCCAGGACCGCTGTGACTGCGTACAGCACGCAAACCGCCGCGGCCAGGGCCACCGTCCACAGGTTGTCCGCAGGGGAGTGGCGCATGACGTAGCGGACCCCGGACGCCACCATGAGCACAGCAAAGCCGAGGTGGACCACGGCATCGATGCGGCCATCGATCCGGCCGATCCGGCCGCCTGGTGCGGGCTGTGGAGGGGCAGTTGGCATGGTCGGTTCCGGTTTCCGTTTCCCTTGAAGGCGTTCTTTCCATGCTAGGTGCCCGCAGGGGTGTTGGTCTCTCCACCTTTTGGCTGATACGGCCCGCGGAAAGTATGAGTCCGGGGGCTTCTTCGGGCCGATGTGGCGCAGGCTCCGCCCCGGGAGCATGGAGGTGTACCGACGCTGACTACAAGGAGATTGCCGTGAAGAAGTCCAACAAGATGATTGCCGTTGCCGCTGCTGGAGCATTGTTGCTCACCGGTGGCGCCACGGCTGTGGCCAACGCCGTAACTCCGGCTGCCGCCCCCGCCGCCGTCGAGGCAAAGGCCCCGGCTGACGTCCAGCCCGCACCGGAGAACGTGGTTGCCCAGAACCGCATCACAGTGGGTGCCTCGAGCAAGGCCGTCAACGCTGCGCTCGCCAAGTGCCAGGCGGACAAGCTGCCGTTCGTGACCGTCGCACTGGTGGACCGTTTCGGCACGGTCCAGGCCATCCTCCGCGGTGACAACGCCGCCGAGCACACCATCGAAGCCGCCAAGCAGAAGGCCTACACGGCTGCCGCGTTCGGTGCACCCACCAGTGAGCTTGCCAAGCGCGTCAACGGCAACGGCCCCTCGATCGCCGACCTCCCGGGCACCCTCTTCCTGTCCGGCGGCGTGCCGCTGAAGGTGAACGGCGTCTCGGTAGCGGGAATCGGCGTCGGCGGTGCCCCTGACGGTGCCCTCGACGAAGCCTGCGCTACCGCCGGTGCGGATGCCTTGGCCGAGGCAGCGAAGTAGCCATGAAAAAGCGGATGGCGGGGGTTGGGTTGCTGATGGTCGGGCTGCTGGCGGGATGTACGACGGCCGGAACGTCGCCTTCCAGCCCAGCCTCACCTGGCGCGTCGCAGACAGCCCCCGCTTCCGCGTCGCCGTCGAGCGCCAGCCCTGTCCCGTCGTCGTTTGCTGCCCAGGCAACGCCGCCCAAATTGTCCCCGGAGGCCCAGATGGAAACCGACCGACTCCTCATCCTGGCCGCGAAAGCCAACGATCCTGCGCGGGTGCGGGAGCTCATCGCAGCGGGCGGAAACGTCAACGCCAAGGACGGAATCCAGGACTCCGCGTTCCTCTACGCGGGGGCAGAGGGTTTCAACGAGGTTCTCCAGCTCACCTTGGCCGCCGGGGCGGACGTGCGCAGCCTCAACCGGTACGGCGGCACGGCCCTGACTCCGGCGAGCGAACACGGGCACACGGAAACCGTTCGGATCCTGATCGCCGCGGGTGTACCAGTGGACCACGTCAACAATCTGGGGTGGACAGCCATGCAGGAAGCCATCCTGCTTAACAACGGCGGCCCTAACCAGCAGGACGTGGTGCGGCAGCTGCTTGAGGCCGGAGCGAACCCGGACATCCGCGACCCCCAAGGCCGAACCGCCCTGCAGAACGCAGAGCGGCTCGGATTCAAGGAGATCGCGGCGTTGATCCGGGGTTAGAGAGCTTCCAGCACGCTCACGTAGTTCGCGATGCCCACGCCGCCCATGTTCTGCACGGCCCCCCGACGGGCGTTGGGAAGCTGCATGTCGCCAGCGGTACCCGTGAGCTGCATGGCCGCGATGACGTGCTGGGACACGCCGGTGGCGCCTACGGGGTGGCCCTTCGCCTTCAGGCCACCGGAAACGTTGATGGGAAGTTTGCCGTCCTTATATACCCACCCTTCCTGGATGGCGCGGGAACCCTCGCCGCGCGGAGCCAGGCCCATGGCTTCGTACATGATGAGCTCGGCGATGGTGAAGCAGTCGTGCACTTCGGCGAAGTCCAGGCCATCAATTCCGACGCCGGCCATGGCGAACGCGCGCTCCCAGGACGCCCTGGTGGCGGCGAACTCCGTGGGATCGCGCTTCTCGGCCGGGAAGAAATCATTCGCGTGGCCGAAACCCGCCAGGCGCACGGGAGCGGTTGCGCCTCCGGTGGCGTTGGTGGACAGCACGACGGCGGCAGCGCCGTCGGAGACCGGCGAACAGTCGGTGCGGCGCAAGGGCTCCGCCACCATGGGGTTCTTGTCCGAAATGGTCCGGCAGAACTCCTCGCCGAAGTCCCGGTGCATCTGGGCGTAAGGGTTGTCCATGCCGTTGCGGTGGTTCTTGGCGGCGATGGAACCAAGGACATCGCCAAGGCCGTTCTCGAAGCCGGGGCCGTTTACCCCGGCGCCGTAGCGCTTTTCGTAGTGCTTGGCGACATCAGCGAAGAGGCCCGTGAAACCGGTGGATGATGCCTTGCCGGCCATCTCGTAGGAAGCGCCGAGCAGGGCCGCTCCCACGACGTCGGCTCCGGCGTCGGTCATCTTTTCGGCACCGATCACCAGGACGTTGCGGGCGGTTCCGGCGAGCACGGCCTTGACTCCCTGCTGGAATGCGGCAGAGCCGGAAGCGCAGGCGTTCTCAATACGGGTCGCGGGGACGTTGGCGAGGTCCGGGGAGAGCTGGAGGGCCAGGGACGATGTGAAGCCCAGCGGCTGCATGCCCGAGTTGAACTGGCCCAGGTAGATTTCGTCGATGTCCTTGGGGTCCAAGCCGGAGTTCCGGATGGCTTCGCCTGCCACGTGGACGATCAGCGATTCCAGGGTGTCATCCGTCAGCTTGCCGAACTTGCTGTGGCCCCACCCTGTGAGCAGGATGTCCTTACCGAACTGGTCTTGCAGGCTCATGCGTTGGCTCCTTCGAGGGTGTTTTCCTTCGCGTCTTCGTCCAGCGCCACAGTGAACCCTGCGTCCGTCTTGCTCCGGATCTCTTCCACGGTGACGCCTGGGGCGAGACGGGTCAACACGAGGCGGGTGCCGCCGTCGTGCGTTGCTGTTTCGGGGGCTATATCGAATACGGCGAGGTCCGTGATGATCCTGTCCACGCAGTTAAGCCCCGTGAGCGGGAGGGTGCAGTTGGTGACGATCTTGGCCGAGCCGTCCTTGGCGTTGTGCTCGGTGAGGACCACGACGCGCGGGGTCCCGGCAACCAGGTCCATCGCACCGCCCATGCCCTTGACCATCTTGCCGGGGATGGTCCAGTTGGCGAGGTCGCCGCCGCCGGACACCTGCATGGCACCCAGGATGGCCACCTTCACGTGGCCGCCGCGGATCATGCCGAACGAGGTGGCGGAGTCGAAAATGCTGCCGCCCGGGGTGATGGTCACCGTTTGCTTCCCGGCGTTGATGAGGTCCGCGTCTTCCTCGCCCTCGTACGGGAACGGGCCCATTCCGAGCAGGCCGTTCTCGCTCTGAAGGATCACCCGGACGCCGTCGGGCAGGTTGTTGGCTACCAATGTGGGGATGCCGATGCCGAGGTTGACGTAGTCGCCGTCGTTCAATTCTTCGGCCGCAATCGCGGCCATTTGGTCCCGTGTCCATGCCATGGTGTTGTGCTCCTTCTGTCTTCTTAGACGGCTGCGGTTTCAAGGCGCTGGCGGACCGTGCGCTGCTCAATGTCCTTGACCCTGTTGCTTGCCTGCACCAACCGCTGGACGTAGACGCCCGGGGTGATGATGTGGTTGGGGTCGAGCTGCCCCGGCTGGACGATCACCTCCGCTTCGGCGATGGTCACCGCACCCGCGGTGGCAACCACCGGGTTGAAGTTCCGGGCTGTATAGCGGTAGATCAGGTTGCCGTCCGTATCCGCCGTATGGGCGTGGACCAGCGCGACGTCGGCGGTGATGGCGCGCTCGCGGACGTACGTCACGCCGTCGAACTCTTCCAACGGTTTGCCTTCGGCAACCAAGGTGCCCACCCCGGTCCGCGTGTAGAAAGCCGGGATCCCGGCGCCGCCAGCGCGAAGACGCTCCGCAAGCGTGCCCTGCGGCGTGAACTCAACCTCCAGCTCTCCGGCCAGGTACTGCTCGGCGAAGAGCTTGTTCTCGCCAACATAGGATGCGATGACTTTCCGGACCTGCCCCGCCTCGATCAGCACGCCCAGGCCCTTGCCGTCCACGCCCATGTTGTTGGAGACGATGGTCAGGTCCTTCGCGCCCGACTCGCGGACGGCGTCGATCAGGTCTGCGGGGATACCGCTCAGGCCAAAACCTCCGACGGCGATGGTCAGGCCATCTGCCATGAGGTCATGGAGCGCTTGGGTTGCGCTCGCGTGGATCTTGGACACGGGGAACTCCTCATTGAGTGTGATTGGCTTCCACTTTGTGGACTGTTGACCTCTTGGGTAGGAGCCTAGGTTCGGCTCTTCGGGCCGGTCAAGAGCGCTCTCTTCGCGTTACTCACGGTGTGGACGCTACACTTGGGCCTGTCCATAATGTGGATGAATTCTATGCAGGAGGCATCGTGGCAGTGCAGGGAGCGCAGGTAGTGGGCAGGGTCGCGGAACTGCTCCGCCTGGTTGGGCGCAAGCCAGAAGGCACGTCCTTGGCCGGGCTGGTCCGCGAATCAGGGCTCACCCGGCCAACGGTTCACCGGCTGCTGACGTCGCTGGCCGCCGAGGGCTTCCTGGAACATGATTCGTCCTCAGGAAAGTGGGTGCTCGGGCCCGAGATCTTCCTGCTCGGCTCTGTTGCAGCTGCCCGTTTCCCCATGGAGGACATCGCCCGCCCATCCCTTCGCAGGCTGGCTACCGAGACGGGCGAGAGCGCGTTCTTCTCCATCCGGCGCGGCAACGAAACTGTCTGTGTGCTGCGGGAGGAAGGCTCGTTCCCGGTACGGTCGTTCGTGCTCCATGAAGGTGTGCGGTTTCCCTTGGGCGTCGCCTCCGCGGGAACGGCGATCCTGGCCTTCCTGCCCGCCGAAGAACAGGAAGCGCTGCTGGCGGAATGGACGGTGCACGCGGGCGACTTCGCTGTCGGTCACCCCGCTGATGTGGTGCGGAAGAACCTGGAGCAAACAAGGCTGGCCGGGTATTCAGTGAATCCGGGCTTGATCCTCGAAGGCAGTTGGGGGATGGGGGCGGCGGTCTTCGACCAGCACGACCGCCCAGCCTGGGCGTTGTCCCTGACCGGAATCGAACCCCGTTTCCGCCCTGAGCGCCAGGAATACCTGGGAAAGCTGCTGCTGGAGGAAGCGCACAGGATGACCGCACGGTTGCAAGGAACTAGCTGAGCTCCAGCCGCATCAACACTCTGGGGAAGCCATTGAGTACGGAGGTGGTTTCTGCGACCTTCTTGAAGCCGGCCTTCTCGAACAGCCTCCGTGTGCCCACGTAGGCCATGGTCAGATCCACTTTTCCGCCCTTGTTGTCTACGGGGTAGCCCTCCAAAACAGGGGCACCGTGGGCCTTCGCGAAGTCTATGGCTCCGCGCAGGAGTTCGTGCGAGATGCCCTTTCCCCGATGCCCGGGCCGTACCCGGATGCACCACACGGACCACACGTCGGTCTTGTCCGCATGCGGGATCTTCCGGTTTGTCGCGAAACTGGTGTCCGCACGCGGGTGGACGGCCGCCCACCCAACCACCTCGTCGCCGTCGTACGCCAAAACCCCGGGCGGAGGATCCTCGGCGACCAGCTTCTCAACGTACGCGCCGCGCTCTTCGCGTTGGAGGCTCAGGTTCAGCTTGGATGGGATGCGGTAGCTCAGGCACCAGCACACATTGGAGCCGGGGTTCTTGGGTCCCACCATGGTCCTGACGTCATCGAACACCGTGGCGGGGCGAACTTCGATAGCCATCCGCCCATCCTGCCATCGGGGTTGGTGCTCCGCCAGAGAAATTGGTTTGTTAGCGTTCACACCATCATCGCCTCGGTCGAGCGCGCCGTATCAGCCGAGTTACTTCAAAGGTGACGGCACCATCGCTACCGACACCTGGTATGACTCCCGCGGCGACAAATCCAAGGTCAACAACGACTACTACCTCGCCGACGGGCCTGACGGTGTACTGAAAATCCCGTCCATGGCCGTCCCGTCCTCCACCGAATACCTTTACGACGGCGCGCAACGTCCCACCGCTATCAGGGACTTGGCTAACGACAACAACCTTCTCTGGACAACCCAGATGAGCTACACAGGAGCCGACACCACAACAGTCACCGGACCAGGCAACGAAGCAGCCGTTACCACCATCAAAAACCTCAACGGCAAGACAGAGACCCGGAAAAACTTCCACGGCCCAGCAGCAACGGGCGCCTCTGATGTGGCCACGTACCAGTACGACGCCCTCGGCCGGCTCAAAGGCATGACCGACACTGTCGGGAACGCCTGGTCCTGGACATTCGACGCCGCCGGCCGGGAAACCGCAGCGAATGACCCCGACGCCGGAGCCCGATCCACCACCTACGACACAACCGGACGCACCCTGACCACAACGGACGCAACGGGTGCCGTTACTTAGTTCACCTACGACGACGTCGACCGGGTCGTGGAAAAAACTGTCACCCCTGCCGGCGGCGCAGCCATGATCCTGGAACGGTCCATCTACGACACCGATACCCTCAAAGGCAAAGGCCAGCTCTCATCGGCCACCCGCTATAACGCGCCCGGCCTGGCCCAGCCAGTTGTGACCACCTTCTCCGGCTACAACGCCGCCTACCAGCCCACCACCACAACCGTCACCCTCCCGGCCGGGCTGGATCCCTACGCCGGTTCCTACACGACCACACGCGTGTTCACCAACACCGGGCAAATACGACAGGAGAAACTACCCGCCGTCGGGGCCATGCCCACGGAAACCCTCACCTCCGCGTACGACGACTGCGACAACCAGGGTTCCCTGTGGAACGGGAACCTCGACCGATTCGCCGCCAACACCCAACGCTCCCACCTGGACAAGATCACCTCCTTCCAGCAGTTCGACAAGAACACCACCGGAACCGGCAACACCACCGGAACCAACGAGAACTTCTTCACCTGGGACGCGACAACAGGTCGACTAACAGACCAATGGGCAACCAACACCACCCGCAACGTCATCTCAGACCTCGGAAAAACCCGCTACACCTACAACGAAGCAGGCAAAATCACCGCCCGCGAACTCTCGTTCCCGAGCCGCGCGTCAACCGCCACGGACTACCAGTGCTACACCTACGACCACGCCTCACGCCTGGCCGCCGTTTGGACACCCGCACCGACAGCGAACACGAACTGCACATCCGCCCCCACGGCGGCATCAACAAATGTCACAGGACTCGGCGGAGCCGCACCCTACGCACAGACCTACACCTACACACCAGCCGGCGACCGATCCCAAGTCAAACGATTCGACGCCACCGGCGCCCTAGCAGTCACCGAAAACTACACCTACCCTGCCGCAGGAACAGCAGGACCCCACCGCGTCCAACAAATAGTCTCCACCCCCGCCACAGGAACACCGCTCACCCAAAGCTTCACCTGGGACGCGGCAGGGCGCATGACCAACCGTGCCACCCAAACCCTCACCTACACACCCGACGGGCGCCTGGACACCACAACAGGCACCAGTAAAGTACCCGCCAACCCTAACCCCGGCGCGGGAGCCGGCACCCCGGCCTCGGCAAACACCGCCGTCGCAAGCGTGGCAGGGAAAAGGTACTACGACGCCTCAGGCAACCTCGTGGGCGTCAAGGACGGAAGCGGTACCACGGTGACGCTCGGGTCGGTAACAGCACACACCAGCTCAGCCGCCACGCCGACAAGCACCGCTACTAGCACATACTCATTCGCGGGAAAGACAGTGGCCCAACGCACCGCCACTGCCAGCGGCACGAAACTGACATTCCTGGTTGGTGACAGCATCAACACCACCCAAACCTTGACCATACCCACCACCGGTACCGGGCCAATCACCACCCTCACCCGCTACACAGACCCCCTCGGGCTAGCCAGAAGGGCCAACGCAACAGCAACAGCCAACAACACCTACACAACCGCACCCCCAACAACCGCAGGGGTGGGCTCCAACGCAGCTAACCCAGCCGGATTCGGTGCCGTCAACGGCTACATCTCAGGACTCGACGACACCGTCAGCACCCTCACCCACCTCGGAGCCCGCGAACTCGATCCCGTCACCGGCATCTTCACCGCACCCGACCCCATCCTCAACACCGAAGACCAACGAGGATTCACCCCCTACACCTACGCCTTCGGCAACGTCATCAACGCCTCAGACCCATCCGGGCTCAGGCCAACATGCGACTGCCAGCAGGACAACGGCGGCATCCACCCGGGAGGCATCGAACCAACACCCCGCAACGACAGAGTCGTAGAACCACCCATTCCCTTCGAAGGCACGATCGCGCCAGCACCCGGCAACACCGACATATGGGAAGGCGCCGACATGGGCGCCATCGGCGGATTCCCGAGCATGCAACAAGCCGAAGCCACAGGCATCAAATTCACTGCCGAAGGCATCGGAACAGCAGTTGGAATCGCTCTCGGTATCGGTATTTGTCTCTTCACCGCAGTCATCGGCTGCATAGCAGGTGGAGCCCTTGCTGGAGCAATCTTCTCGACGGGCGGATGGGCCATCGATAAACGAGGTGACTTCACTCCGGAAGAGCTAGCCGCTCACGGTGGTACAGACCTCGCCGCTGGAATGATCGGGGGCAAAATCCCAGGCGTGGGCGGCGCAATCAAAGGCGCAGCAGAATCAACCGTTCTGAGAACAGCGGAAGAAGCGGCAGAAGCAGCTTTGAAGGCAGGACGCCAGACGGGCGCGGCCGCGGAATTGCATGTGGGCGGTCAAGTCATAACGGACATCTCCACGGGTGGAGCAGATCGAACTCTCAACCCGCTAGTGCAACAAGCCGTAGATGCTGTACCCAAGAAGCAACAAATGGGTTGGCATGGTGAATGCGCCGAGCTGGGTTGCCTCAGCCAGGCTGTGGATGCAAACCTCGACCTCAACGGTAGTTGGATCCGTGCTGTCGCTATCGGCAACTCGAATCCTGGTCACAAGTTGCCAAAGGTCGTATGCTCCGGATGTAAGAACGTGTTGGACCAGTTTGGAGTGAAATATTGAACAGCGTGGAGCTTCTAGCAGCTGCTAAAGCGACATCAATTACGGAAGACATCGATGAATGGCATGGACTGATGAAGGTGCTGCTTCAGCATCTGTCGGTTCTTCCCATTCCGCCGGAGATCGAATCCTTCCTGCAGACCGCTCAGGCCTATTGGAACGGCGACAACGCCCTCAGCGCCGATGATTTAGAGGGGGCGAAACTAGGAACTTGGGACTATCTGGACTCGTTCCCTAAGGGCTTTGACTTGAAGACCCGGGAAGGTAGAACGGCCCGCGCCCTTTTGTGCGTCACCGAACCGGAGGGAGACATCGAAATGAGGTCAATGACAGCTGACTGGTTCGCAGCAATGATCTGGAATGAGTCCTGAATTCTAACGATCACGCTCGTCGATATGTATGCCTAAAGGCCACTCTTTCAGGAAAACTTGGGTGCTTTCTCCAGCGAGAGATCCGTCCAAGTTCTTCTTCCTCGTGTAATAACCCTGGACGTCTCAGATCGGCCGTAGAGCGATGTGATGTCCAGGCCGTCGGCGTTCCTCTCATTGATGACGAGGCAGCGGTCAAGAAAGGCTGGGATAAGGGAATCGGTCATTACCAGACCCTCCGGCCTTCAGGGACAGCCGTTGGCTGCAGCAGCGGAACGCATTCTTTCCACCGGGCAGCGCGTGTCAAACAGTCGATGCGCGACCGTCGGGGGGGAAGAGGAGAGCCCGAGCCTCATCAACCGAATTTACTGGCACCCCTGCGGATCAGATGTCCGCGTATCAGTGGTCTGGCGCCTCACCTACTATGTGCGTTCCGTTATTAACCGAACCAACCTTGTAGCCATTGGTAAGGCCAACGCCGACGACGACCGCCACGTTCCAAAAGGATTACTTGCTAGACGTTCGGGAGATCAACTTGCCACTTGCATCGAAGATCTCAGCCCATCCGGTCTGCGTCACGGCACTGAATCCTTCGAAATCTAGCGTCAGGAGCCGATCGAGGACTTCCTGTTCGGAACTTGTGATTGGTCGCATATTCCAGCCTTGCACAAGAATGTGATTTGGAGTGGAGCTCCTCTATTTGGGCCGCCTTTGATTGACGTAGCGGGCCCACGCGTCCCCCGCAGCATCGGCATGTAGGAACGCGACTTGGTGGCTGTAGCCGAGGGCGTCGGCGACCAGCGGTGGCGGTGTGAGGCTGAGGTGTTCGCCCAAGGCAGTGTTCCGTGCGCCTATAAGGTCGATGCCGAGGCTTCGGAGCCTGTCCATGAGGGTGTTGGGGTGAAGATGTTGCCCGGCTCGCGTTCCAGGGAAGAGCCAGGGGCTTGCCGCGTTCGACCCCGTTCTGAGGTTCGGCCGGCCTAGAAGATGCTCTTCCAGTAATTCCGCAAACGGCTGCGGGACAGGAACTGGGTGCATGCCAAAGGTAATTCGCATGGCGCCACTGGTTTGGTTGGTCTCGACTGCATCGGCGCGGAGCTTGGCTACCCGGACCAAGGGCTGGGCATAGAGGAGGAACAGGGTTCCGGCGACCCTGTAGGGCAGAGATTGGCTAGTACCGGTAAGTAATTCCCGCAGCCACGCCAGACGTTGGTCTTGGGTAACTGCGGGCCGGGTTTTCGCGGTGTAGTGGCCCATGTTCACTCGATTGTTCGTGCCGGTTTTCTTGGCGAACACGATGAACGTGTGGATGGCTTTTCCTGGTTGTGGGTCCGGTGGCGATCCAAGTCTCGATGTCCTGCTGGGTGCAGGTGGCGGCTGTCCTTTGGTGGGTTTGCCAGAGCCAGTCCAGAAATTTGATGGTTTCGGTGAATTCTTGTTTGGCCGAGTGAACGGGAGCTTGCGCGTTTGTCTCCGGCGTGGCCATGGACCGAATGCGCCGGAGGTGGTGCCACGTGGCAAAGTACTCGACGGGTTTGGCCTGCCAGCGCGGAAGCCGCCGAGAGATGCTTACACGAAGACGCTGGTACGTCATGAAAACTGCCTGCGAACGAGTGCGAAATGCCCGAGATCGCCGAGGCCCTGGATATCACCAAGAATCTGCCCACGCCCTCTTCAAACGCAAGCTGGATGGCAAGAGAATTACCTGCCAGACCTTCACGACGCTGCACCAGTACGGGAAGTCTTCGAAGATTGACGATGGCGCGACAGCAAGCGTTCCGAACGGGCGCCACTCCCCTACCTTTACGGAACCAGTGTTATCGGCTTTAGAATCGCCCAGGGGAGACGCCCGAAAAGGCTGGTGTAACCTGCCGAAGAGGGTTCTCTCGGCCGGCGGCGGGCCACTTATTGGGCGTGGGAAGGTGCAAGATTTGACAGAGTCGGCAGGACCATTCCGAGGTCGCTCGAAAGAAGAGTATGAGCGGCTTCTTTTGGCAAAGCTACAGCCCGCAGCAATTCGGTCGACCTTATCGTTTGCCGGTCTATATCAAATGACGCACGAAATGCTGAAGCAGGTGATTCCCCAGCGAGTGCGTGACTTCTACTGCACTGGTTTCAGCGAGAAAGGGACCGTCTTAGATGAGCATGCTTACCAAGAGCACGTCATTGATGCGGCTCGAACTGAAGGATGGGTCAAGGACTCTAGGCAAACTTTTGAGGCCTCGGCGGCATGGCTCGTCAGGATGGAAGCCATCACCCCCTTTCAAGCGAAGCGACTCCAGGCCATCTATGGCCATCGCCATGAACTGACCCATGAACTTGCGAGCTTCATCGTTGATCCCGATCGAAACCTGGATGCTCAAATGTTCGTCGACGCGGTTGCGATCCTACGCGACGTGCACCGGTTCTGGGTAAGCGTAGAAAGGGATATCGGGATGTTCGAGCACCTCGGTGACGTCGCGTTAGATGAGGTCACACCTTTGTCCCTACTACTGTTGCAACAGTGCATCGACGCCTATCTCGAAGGAGAAACTGAGCCCGAGAACGTGTAGGGAGACCACCAACACCAGACTCCTAGGTTAGTGGATCGACCTATTTGGAGTCGGGTGGGCCAACTGGTGGGATTGAGCGCAATTAGCTTTACAGAAGATCCTTATCGGCATGTAACGCGGCTTAGCCGATGCAATCGGCTGCGTGCACCGCGGTCCGCAGCCTTCGCGCCTGCGGCGAGTACCGGCGTCGGACGCTGTTCCGTAACCAAGCCCGAGCGCGCCATACAGAGACCGGGCTGAGACCGATTAAAAAAACTTTTTCAATCCGCACCCATCCACCCCGTCGTGACCTCCGAATAGCTGGTGAGACACAAACCGGGAGCGATGCAGCCGCACCATTCCCAGCCTGAGTCCCACCACCCAATGGAACCAACGCCCAGGTCCCACAAAACAAGGAGAATGACATGTTGTCCACAAAGCGCCCCGCCCTCGCCTTCGTTGGCCTCACTGCAGCCGCCCTTCTCGGACTCACGGCCTGTGGTGGTTCAAGCACCACCAGCACCCCCGCATCTTCGTCGGCAGCCGCTCCGTCATCCGCGGCTCCTTCTTCCATGGCACCGTCGCCATCCTCCTCGGCCATGGCCAGCACCGCCATGGACCCGGCCCGTGACCTCGTTGGCCCCGGCTGCGCCGGTTACGCCGCCCAGGTACCGAGTGGTGCCGGCTCCGTCGTGGGCATGGCCCAGGATCCGGTAGCTGTAGCCGCTTCCAACAACCCGCTGCTCAAGACGCTGACCGCCGCTGTCTCGGGCAAGCTCAACCCCAAGGTGGACCTGGTTTCCACCCTGAACGGCAGCGAATTCACGGTCTTCGCACCGGTTGACGATGCCTTCGCCAAGATCGATCCCGCAACGATCGAAACTCTCAAGACGGACGACGCCCTGCTGAGCAAGATCCTCACCTACCACGTAGTCCCCGGCCAGCTGAGCCCGGACAAGATCGCTGGCACCCACAAGACTGTCCAGGGTGGCGAAGTGACCGTAGCCGGCACCAAGGACGCCCTCACGGTTAACGGAGCCAACGTGATCTGCGGTGGCGTTCACACCGCCAACGCAACGGTTTACCTGGTTGATTCGGTACTGATGCCCAAGTAGGCCTTACCGAGATTGGTAACAACAAAGCAGGCGCCGGGATCCGGCGCCTGCTTTGTTGTTGGTTAAGGTGGACTCTATTGGTGCGTGTGATCCGTCCGCGACTCGGTGCAGCTCTCGGCACACTCATGCTTGGTGACGAGGTCGAATTGGACACCGCCGTGCTGCTCCACACCTGTGCGGATGGCACGTTCCACCACAGAAGTGGCCAAACGCTTGTGCAGCGACAGGGGATCGCGCCTAAGGTCCTTGGTCAGTGCGAAACAGAGCAACAGCATGACGATCACGAACGGCAGCGCCGCCACGATGGTGACTCTTTGCAACCCGGCCAAAGCCTCCGATGGCTCGTCACCACCGGCCAGGAGCATGACGGCGGCAACAGCGCCAGTGAGGCTTCCCCAGAAGATGACGACGGCGCGTCGCGGGTGTTCTGCCCCATTGGAGCTGAGCGAACCCATGACGATCGAGGCAGCGTCAGCTCCGGTGATGAAGAAGATGGCCACGAGCACCATGGCCAGGACGATGACAGCGGCCGTGGCCCATCCGGGCATTCCGAGGTTCTTGACCAGATCGAAGAGAGCGCCGTCAAAGTTGACGGAGGCCACCCCGTTGGTGGTGGTCAGCAGCCCGGGGGTGCCTGCCTTGTCCGCGTCCTGCTGGATCTGGAAAGCGGCTCCGCCGAAGATGCCGAACCAGATCACGCTGACAATACTCGGGACCAGGAGGACGCCGGTGACGAACTGGCGGATGGTGCGGCCCCGGCTGATGCGTGCGATGAACAGGCCAACGAAGGGCGTCCAGGAGATCCACCAGGCCCAGTAGAAGATGGTCCAGCTGGTCATCCAACTGCGCAATGCATCGTCGCCCACGGCTTCTGTCCGGGATGACATTTCGGCGAGGTCGCGGGCGTAGTCACCGATGGCGGAGGGGATCAGGTTGAGGATGAAAAGGGTGGGGCCGGCAACAAAGACGATCAGGGCCAGCACCACGGCCAACACCATGTTGATGTTGGACAGCCACTGGATTCCTCGGCTGATGCCGGAGACCGCTGATGCGACGAAACAGAAGGTCAGGATGGCCACGATGACGACCAGCACGGGAGTGCCGACTTCACCGAGCCAGCCGTTGGACGTCATGCCGCTGCCGATCTGGAGGGCACCGAGGCCGAGGGACGCGGCGGTTCCGAACAGTGTGGCGAAGATGGCCAGGATGTTGATGAACTTGCCAACGGGCCCTTCCACCATCCGGATCCCGAACAGCGAGGTGAACGCTGCGGAGACCAGTTGCTTGCGGCCCAAGCGGTACGTCCCGTAGGCCATGGCGATGCCCACCACCGCGTACATGGCCCACGGGTGGAGGGTCCAGTGGAAGATCGAGGTGGCCATGGCGGTCTGGATGGCGGCCGGGGTGCGGCCATCCACAGTTCCGGGCGGCGGTGAGATGTAGTGATAGAGCGGCTCAGCGACACCGTAGAACATGAGGCCGATGCCCATGCCCGCGGCAAACATCATGGCCACCCAGGAGACCGTGCGGAATTCCGGCTTCTCACCGTCCTTGCCCAGCGGGATGTTGCCGAACTTGCCAAGGGCCAGCCACAGCACGAAAACAACAAACAATGATGCAAGCACCATGAAGAGCCAGCCGGTGTATTCCATGACCCAGTTCAGGGCGCCCTTGGAAGTTTCCGAAAGGCTGTCGCGTCCCACGAAGCCCCAGACCACGAAGGCGACGGCGATGGCGCCCGTGATTCCGAAGGTGACTTTGTCGAGGGTAAGTTTCTGGTTCCGGCGGGCCGAAACGGCCTGCTCGGTCTTGGCGTTGCGCAGTTCTACCAGGATCTGTTCGTATTCTTCGGAATCCGGGAGAGCTGCTGCGCCTCCGTCCTCATCGTTGAGGGCTGTTGCATCGGGGGAGACAGTGATCTCCACGTGGACGGGGTCGGGTACTGCGTCGGCAGGTAAATCCTCGGGTACTAACGATTTTGTGTCACTGTTTGTAGCCATGAGCGGGTCCTTTACTCGGCGAGTCATGGGTTTTGCGTTGATGCACGGCCCCGGTGGGCGTGCGTCCAGAGGGAGAGGGATAGTTCCGCATGAATCAACAAAGTTCGCGGTAAGCAACAGAGTGCGCTTCGTCACACCTCAAAGTCAAGACTTTTACATCTTTTGTGGCGTATTGATATATCAATTGGCTCTGACGAAGTCCGTTGCTTATTATGAGCAGTGTTGCTTACAGAGCGTCAGCTATCGGGACGTGTGACCCATGCGGGCGCTGTTGATCGGCCCGGCCTCGCCTAGCCCGTCGATGAGACCCGGTGCTGGTCCAGCAACGTCCTGATTTTCCCGGCCAGGAATTGCTGTCCTTCACTGCTGGGGTGTTCTCCGTCCGGACCCAACAGTGGGGAGTCCGGCCCAGCGACCCATTGTTCGGCGACGGGGTCGACAAATTCGACGCCGGCGTCGCGGGCTGCTGCCTGTTCCTGATCGCGAATAATGGTGACGTCCGATTCGAGCGCGTCGAAGCCGGTCAGCGGGCCAATCACGATCTGCCTGGCGTGGGGCGCCCGCGTCGATATTTCCCCGAGGGCATCTGTAAGAGCGGCGCGTAGCTCTTCGGGGTCTTGGCCTGCGTCGTTGTCCGAACCAAAGAGCACAACGACGTCCGTCGATGCGTTAACGGATTCGCTGATCTGTGAGGCAAAGGTGGCGTCTTCGTCACCGAGGGTAAGGTAGCCCGCGCCGTTTTGAGCCTCATTAGTGATCTTCGCCGGCACGGAGGCTGCATGGAGTTCATGCCGAAGGAGGCGGGGCCAGGCTTCCTCCGGGCTCGTCCCGTATCCGGTGCTGAGAGAATCACCGATGATGACGATGCGTTCGGGTGCAGTCGAGCCTTGCACCGGACGCGCCGCATCCTGGGGTGGTTTCGGTTGTGGAGACTTCAAATCCACGGGACTGCTGGCAGCGAGGGAGCAGCCAGTAAGGACGAGGGCGACAGCTAATGCGCATAGGGCGGCCACGGAAGTGCCTGGGACGCGGAAGCCCCGGCTCATCGAGCCGCGTCGTCGTGTCATGCCGTTAAGGATAAACGCTTACCGGTCCTTGGGTTCTTGCGGTGATCGCAACACACTATCCCGGCAAGCGGGTCCACGGCAGGGGAAGGACGGGAACCTGCCCGCCAGCGGCCGCACCTTCAGGTGGGACGGCCATGTACCCATCGGCCCAGGCGAGCCCGCGCATCATCCCGGGGCCGGTATGGGCGGCAGGAAACACCAGCCCGTGGACAACGCTGCACGGTATGAGGCGGGTTTTTCCCGGGATGGGTTCGATGTCGGCGCCGGAGAGCATGGGCGTGGGCTCTTGGAGGGGCTGGTTTCCCAAGGAAGCGAGCAGCGGTTCGCCCAGGGTCATAAGGGCCAGCATGGCGGCCAACGGATTTCCCGGCAGTCCCAGGATGAAGTGTCCGTCCGGTAGCTCCGCCAGCACCGCAGGATGGCCCGGGCGCATGGCAACCCCATCCAGCAGCAGCCGCCCACCAAGCGCAGCAACGGCAGCACGGAAGTGGTCTGTTCCGGACTTGCCGGTCCCACCGGTGGTAATGGTGACCTCGGCCCGGTGGCGGTCAGCACCGCCGTCGTCACCGCCAGAGAGCGCCGCCAGCCACTCCTCGTACGAGTCGCCGATCCGCAGCTGCCCTGCCGCAACCCCGCCCAGTTGCGGGATGACCGCATCAAGCTGCGGACCGAAGGCGTCGCGCACCTGTCCGGGCGCCGGGTCACCGGAGGTGACCACTTCCGAGCCCGTCATGACGACGGCGACCCGCGGCTTGCGCTGCACCTGGACGTGATCGTGTCCGGCCACTGAAGCAAGGGCAAGGTGTGCCGGGTTGAGCTGGGTCCCGGCGGGTATGAGGACATCACCCGCTGTGGCCTCTTCGCCGGCCGGCCGGATGTGCCGGCCGGGGAGAAGCTCATCCGGGTTTGCATGGGGAGTGAGCGAAAGACGCCCGTCTCCGGATATGCGACCGCTTTCCTTGCGGAGCACGCCTGTAGCACCGGCGGGTACCAGTCCTCCGGTTGCGATGACACTGGCTTCACCGGAGGAAAGCCGGCGTCCGGCCGTGGTGATGGTCCAGGGGCCTTCGCCGTTGACTGACCAGCCGTCCATGGCGGACGACGCGTAGTGGGGAAGGTCCTGTCGGGCAATGACGTCACGGGCCAGGGTGCATCCGATTGCCGTGCCGAGTTCGGTCTTCCATGAGGGGAGCGGTGTGGCACAGCTGAAGGCCAACTGCCGTGCTTCGGCCCACGTGGTGGCGTGGTGCCGCGTGAGGTCGGCTGGTGAATCCGCTGGTGCAAGCATGGGTGTCCGATTCCTGGGTGCGTTCATGGGGCACGGATGCCGGGGACTGCTCGGCCTTCCCGTAATTACTGCCGCGCCGTCCCCGGCATCCGTTGAGTGCGTACTTAACCTTGGGGTACTTAGTTCTTCACGTAACCGTTGGGGTTGAGTACGAACTTTGTTGCCGCTCCGGCGTCGAATTCGGCGTAGCCGCGCGGCGCGTCCTCGAGCGGGATGGCCTTGGCGTTGACGGCCTTGGCGATCTGGACCTTGTCGTGCAGGATGGCCATCATCAGTTGGCGGTTGTACTTCATCACGGGGCATTGGCCGGTGGTGAAGGACAGGGATTTGGCCCAGCCTGTGCCCAAAGAAAGCGACAGCGATCCGTGCTTGGCGGCCTCATCGATTCCGCCCGGATCGCCCGTGACGTAGAGGCCGGGGATGCCCAGGGCGCCACCGGCCGCAGTGATGTCCATTAGGGAGTTCAGCACCGTGGCCGGTGCCTCATGCGATGCGTCCTTGCCGTGTCCGCGGGCCTCGAAGCCCACGGCGTCCACGCCGCAGTCGACTTCCGGCACACCAAGCAGCTGTTCGATCTGGTCCTTCGGGTCGCCCTTGGAGACGTTGACCGTTTCGCAGCCGAAGGAGCGTGCTTGGGCCAGGCGGTCTTCGTTCATATCGCCCACAATGACGACGGCGGCCCCCAGTAGTTGGGCGCCGACGGCGGCGGCGATACCCACGGGACCGGCGCCGGCCACGTAGACCGTGGAACCAACGCCCACACCGGCAGTGACGGCACCGTGGAAACCGGTGGGGAAGATGTCCGAGAGCATGGTCAGGTCCATGATCTTCTCGAGGGCCTGGTCACGGTCCGGGAAGCGCAGCAGGTTCCAGTCCGCGTAAGGGACCAGGACGTACTCGGCCTGTCCTCCCACCCAGCCGCCCATGTCCACGTAACCGTAGGCGCTGCCCGGCCGGTCCGGGTTCACGTTGAGGCAGATGCCGGTCTTCTGTTCCTTGCAGTTCCGGCAGCGGCCACAGGAAATGTTGAACGGCACCGAGACGATGTCGCCCACCTTGATGAACTCGACGTCGGGGCCAACCTCCACCACTTCGCCCGTGATTTCGTGGCCAAGGACCAGGTCTTTCGGTGCGGTGGTCCGGCCGCGGACCATGTGCTGGTCCGAACCACAGATGTTGGTGGTCACGGTGCGCAGGATGACGCCGTGGGGTACCTTGCGGCCGACATTGGCGGGATTGACGCCTGGCCCGTCCTTGAGTTCGAAGGTGGGGTAGTCGGTATTGATGATTTCTACGACACCGGGTTCCTTGTAGGCGACTGCTCTGTTTCCTGACATGACACTCCTTAGGGTGTTTGGTGGTGCGGAAATGTGGGGCTGGACGGTTGCCCGTAAGCGGTGCTTCGATGAGGAAATACCTCCCCAGGTTTCAGGCATCGAAGCACCATTTACAGGCAACTGATCAGCGGTGGTCCTGGGCTTATGGGCTGGCGGCTCGTTCCAGCCTGATGATCACGGACTTGGACGTCGGTGTTCCGCTGGTGTCGGCCACCGAGTCCAGCGGCACCAGGACGTTGGTTTTGGGATAGTACGCGGCCGCGCAACCCTTCGGGGTGGAGTAGGAGACAATCCTGAAGTTCTCCGCGACCCGGTCGGTGCCCTGGAACTCGGAGACAAGATTGACCATGTCCCCGTCCGCGAAACCAAGCTCGTTGACGTCGTCGGCGTTGATCAGCACCACGCGCCGGCCGCCGTGGATGCCGCGGTACCGGTCGTCCTTGCCGTAAATGGTGGTGTTGTACTGGTCATGGGAGCGCAGGGTCTGAAGGACCAACCTGCCCGGCGGGACCTTGATGTACTCCAACGCATTGCCCGTGAAATGGGCTTTGCCGGAGGCGGTATTGAACATCCGGGCATCGCGGGGTGGGTGCGGAAGGACAAAGCCGCCGGGGTGCTGGATCCGGGCTTCGAAGTCTTCGAATCCGTCAAAGACCGCCTCGATGTGCTTCCTGATAAGGGTGTAGTCATCCCGCATGGCCAGCCAGGAGGCCTTGGGGGTGTTGGGCAGGCGGTGGTGGCCATCGGTGAACAGCTTGTCCGCGAGGTTGCACACGATCGCAACTTCGGAGTGGAGGTGCTCGCTGGCTGGCTTGAGCCGGCCCCGTGAAGCGTGGACGGCACTCATGGAGTCTTCCACGGTGACGCGCTGGTCCCCGGTCCGCTGGGTGTCCTTTTCGGTCCGGCCAAGGGTCGGCAGAATCAGGGCCCGCCGGCCGGTGGACAGGTGGGAGTGGTTCAACTTGGTGGAGATCTGGACGGTGAGCCGGGTGTTGGCCAGGGCTTGCTCGGTCACCTCCGAATCCGGGGCGGCACGGACGAAGTTCCCGCCCATGCCCATGAAGAAGCGGACCTTCCCATCGCGCATGGCGCGGATCGCTGCCACCGTGTCATAGCCGTGTTCCCTGGGGGAGCGGAACCCGAATTCCTGGTCCAGGCGGTCGTGGAACGCCTCCGGCATCTTTTCGAAAATGCCCATGGTGCGGTCGCCCTGCACGTTCGAGTGTCCTCGAACGGGACAAACACCGGCGCCGGGTTTGCCGATGTTTCCCTGGAGGAGCAGGACGTTCACCACGTCCCGGAGCGTCGGCACGGAGTGCTTGTGCTGGGTGAGGCCCATTGCCCAGCAGACAATGGTCGAGTCGGAAGCCAGCAACCGTTCTCCCGTGGCGTGGAGCTGCTCAAGGGTGAGGCCCGTGGCTTCCACAATGTCGTCCCATTCCACCTTTTCCAGGAAGCGCAGGTAGTCGTCGATGCCCACTGTGTGGTCATTGATGAAGGCATGGTCCAGGACGGTTTCCAGCCCCGGGCTGTTGCGGCCCGCTGCCTCGGCTTCAAGGAGGTACTTGCCCAGGCCCTGGAAAAGGGCTTGGTCGCCACCGGCGCGGATTTGGAGGAAATCGTCGGTCAGCTGGGTTCCCACCACCATGCCGGCCACATGCTGGGGGTTCTCGAAGTGCAGGAGCCCCGCCTCCGGAAGCGGATTCACGGACACGATGACTGCGCCGTTCTTCTTGGCTTTCTCCAGTGCACTGAGCATGCGGGGATGGTTGGTTCCCGGATTTTGCCCGGCAACGAAGATCAACGACGCCGTTTCCAGGTCAGTAAGGCTGACTGAGCCCTTTCCGATGCCGATGGTTTCCACCAGGGCGGAACCTGAGGACTCGTGGCACATGTTGGAGCAGTCCGGCAGGTTGTTGGTTCCGATGCCGCGGACCAGGAGCTGGTACACGAAGGCTGCCTCGTTCGAAGTCCGGCCCGAGGTGTAGAAAACAGCCTCGTCAGGTGACGCCATGCCCTTGAGTTCGGCTGCCATCAGCTCGTAAGCGTCGTCCCAGCTGATCGGCGTGTAGTGGGTGGCGCCTTCCTCGAGGACCATGGGATGGGTCAGCCGGCCCTGCTGTCCCAGCCAGTAGTCATCGCGGGTTTTCAGTTCTTCCACGGAGTACTTGGCGAAGAATTCCGGAGTGACGCGTCGGCGGGTGGCTTCCTCGGCCACGGCTTTCGCGCCGTTCTCGCAGAACTCCGCAGCGTTGCGCTTCTCATGCTCGGGCCACGCGCAGCCCATGCAGTCGAAGCCGTCCAGTTGGTTCACGGCCAGCAGGGTTTGGACGCTGCGAACCGGGCCCATTTGTTCCAGGGAGATCTTCAGCGCGTTCGCGACGGCGGGGATGCCGACGGCCTTTGTCTTGGGTTTGGTGACGGTCAGCTTCGACTCGTCGATGTTTCCTTCGGGGGCTTTCGTTGCCATGCGGGTTCCCTTCAGGTCCGGGCAGCAGACGTCGCGGCGGCCAGTTGGGCGGGTTCCTGCCGGCGCGCGGCTTCGACAGTGTGCAGCAGCAACAGCGCGGTGGTCACTGAGCCTACGCCACCTGGAACAGGGGTCAAGGCCGCTGCGACGCCGCTGACGCTCGCCTCGTCGACGTCGCCCACCAGGGAGCCGTCGGGCAGGACGTTGGTTCCGACGTCGACCACTACCGTCTCCGGCGAGAGGTGGTTGCCTTTGAGCAGTCCGGCCCGGCCCGCGGCAACAACCACGACGTCGGCCGGCTGGGTGTAGCGTTCCAGCGGCCCCGACTTGGAATGGCAGACGGTGACGGTGGCGTCCCGCTCCAACAGCAGCAGCGCCAGCGGCTTGCCCACCACCGCGGAACGCCCGACGACGGCCACGTTCCGGCCCGCGATGGGCACCTGGAAGTGTTCCAGGAGTTCAACCACGGCCTGCGCCGTTGCCGGGGCGAAGGCGGGTTGGCCGACGGCGAGGCGGCCGAGGCTGAGGGGATTGGCGCCGTCGATGTCCTTTTCTGGAGCGATGAGCCCTACCAAGGCATCAGCTTTCACCCCCACCGGCAGCGGCGTTTGCAGGATGATTCCATTGACCGACGGTTCGGCGCTGAGGTCCTCCAGGACGCTGGCCAGGACGTGTTCGGTGGCTTCGGGCCCAAGATCGATAATCCTGCATCCAATGCCCAGTCGTTCAGCCACGCGTTCAATGGACCGGACGTACCAGAGCGTTGATTCGTCGTCCGTGGCCACAACCACGGCGAGGACAGGATGGCGCCCGCTGTTTTCCAGGACCTGCGCCAGTTCCTGGGCCTTTTGCTGGACGAGTGTGGCCAGTTTCTTGCCGGAAAGCACATTGGTGCTCACGAGAGAATCCTTTCGCGGACGCGCTTGACCAGGGAATCGGCCGCCAGGACCACTTTGTCTTCAAGCCCGTCGGTCTCCCGGGCCAGCTGGGCGCGGGCAGCGGGGTCCTTGATGGCCACCACGTTGATGTCGATGTTGACGCGTGCTGTCGTGGCTGCGGCACGGGCTGCATCCGCTGCTGCGGCAACATCGCTGATGACGTTGGGGTTCGCCGCGTCCAGGAGGTCGCTGGCGAGTTCCACTACGTCGCCGGCAACCCGGATGAGCTGCGCGGGGGTTTGGGCTGCCTGCACCAGGGCGGCCTGGATGGCTGCCTTGCGTGCACCCTTCAGTTCGTCCGTGTCGGACGGGAGCTTGTAGGAGTCGATGACCGCCTGGAAGGCGTGTTCATCGGCGTCGGCAAGGCGCAGGGCCTCTTCTACCAAGTGGTCGGCTGCGGCGGTGACCCGTGCGACGAGCTCGGCGTGCTGCTCGAACTTGGCCCCCGTGGTGTACCTGGCCACCATGGCAACCAGAGCCGCCCCCTGGGCTGCGTGCAGCGCGGCAGCCGCCCCGCCGCCCGGTGTGGGCTGGAGGGCGGCGAGCCTGGCGAGGTAGTTCTGAATGGTTTCTGAGCTGATCATGGGACGTGTTCTAGCCGCGGAGCCGGCTCATGGTGGGGTCGTACAGCGGGTCCTCGGTGACGGTCGCCTGGATACGGCGGCCGAAGTATTCGATTTCCACCGAGTCTCCCAGCGAGACGGTCGCAGGCAGGTAGGCGTAGGCGATCGGCTTGCGGACCGTGTAGCCGAAGGCCGCGCTGGTCACGTAACCCACCGCCTGGTCCTTGTAGAACACCGGTTCCTTGCCCAGCACGAGGCTCCTGCCGTCGTCGACGGTCAAGCAGCGCAAGCGGCGGGCAGAGCCTTCCTCCGTGCGTCCTTCCAGGGCCGCCTTGCCGATGAAGTTCTCCTTGGTCATCTTCACGGCGAAACCGAGGCCGGCTTCGAAAGGGTCGTGCTCGGTGGTCATGTCCGTGCCCCAGGAACGGTAGCCCTTTTCCAGTCGCAGGGAGCTGAAAGCTGCGCGGCCCGCGGCGATGACGCCGAACGGCTGGCCGGCCTTCCACAACGCGTCCCACAGCCGCTGGCCGTTGTCCGCGCTGGTGTAGAGCTCCCAGCCGAGTTCGCCAACGTAGGACAAACGCATGGCCGTGACGGTGACGCCGCCGATGGTGACCTTCTTGGCACGGAAGTACTTCAGCCCGTCATTGGTGAAGTCGTCGCTGCTGACGGTGCTGATGAGGTCGCGGGCAAGGGGCCCCCACAGGCCGATGCAGCAGGTGCCGCCGGTGGTGTCGCGGACCTGGACCCAGTCGCTGGCACTGCCGCTGGCCGTCTGGTGGCGGGCCGCGCGCTCAAAGTAGGCGGTGTCGATGTTGCCGTTGGCACCCAGCTGGAACGTCTCCTCATCCAGGCGGGCAACAGTGATGTCGCTTCGGATGCCGCCGGCTTCGTCCAGGAGCAGGGTGTAGGTGACGGCACCGGGCTTCTTGGCGAGGTCGCCGGTGGTCAGTTCCTGCAGCAGCTTCAGGGCTCCGGGGCCCGAAACTTCCAGGCGCTTCAGCGGCGTCATGTCGTACATGGCAACAGCGGTGCGTGTCTTCCACGCCTCAGCCGCAGCGATAGGGGAGCTGAACATCCCGGACCAGGCATCACGGGCCGGCGGCTGCCACTCGTCCGGCATTTCCTTGAGCAGTTCGGCGTTCGCCTCGAACCAGTACGGGCGTTCCCAGCCGGCGCCTTCCAGGAAGAAGCCACCAAGCTGCTTGTGGCGGGCGTGGAAGGGGCTGACGCGGAGGTTGCGGGGGGAGAGCTTGGGCTGGAGCGGGTGCAGGACATCGTAGATTTCCACGAAGTTCTGCTGGGACGTTTCGCTGACGTACTCCGGCGTGAGCTGGACCTCTTCGAAGCGGTGGATGTCGCAATCGCCAAGATCGATCTTGGACTTTCCGTCAACCAGGAGCTCTGCCACCGCGCGGGCGATGCCGGCGGAGTGGGTGACCCACACGGCCTCGGCAACGAAGAAACCATCCACTTCCTTGGACTCGCCCACCAGGGAGCCGCCGTCCGGGGTGAAGGAGAAGATGCCGTTGAAGCCGTCCTCGATTTCGCTTTCGCGCAATGCCGGAAGGATCTGCTTGGTTGCCTCCCAGGCGGGAAGGAAGTCTTCCAGGGTGAAGTCCAGGCGCGACGGCATGTTGTGTTCGCTGATGCTGCTGGGCTCGTAGCTGCCGAGTTCGTCCAGGTCCACGGGCATGGGGCGGTGCGCGTAGGAGCCGATGCCGTAGCGCTCGCCGTGTTCGCGGTAGTAAAGGTCCTGGTCCTGGTGGCGCAGAATGGGCAGCCGGGCGCCGTTGGGGAGCTCGTTCTTGCCCTTCTGTGCGGGGACCGGCGTGGTCTTGACGTACTGGTGGGCCAGCGGCAGGAGCGGAACGGACATGCCGATCAGCTCGCCCACCTTGGCGCCCCAGAAGCCGGCGCAGGACACCACAATGTCCGCCGGGATCACGCCGTCGGCAGTTTCGACGCCGGTGACGCGGCGGTTGGACTGCTCGATTCCGGTCACCTCGGTGTTGCCGATGTACTTCACGCCGGCGGCTTCGGTGCGCTTGATGAGCAACTGGACGGCGCGGGCGGCCAAGGCCAGGCCGTCGGTGGGTACATGGAGTCCGCCGAGGATGTCTTCCTCGTTGATGAGCGGGTAAAGCTCCTTGCACTCTTCACGGGAGAGGATCTTGCCGTCGATGCCCCACGCCTGCGCATAGCCGAGCTTGCGCTTGAGGTCCGCCAAACGGGTTTCGGTGGTGGCAACTTCAAGCCCGCCCACCTGGTTAAAGCAGCTCTGGCCGTCCTCCGTGAGGGACAGGAGCTTTTCCACCGTGTACTTGGCGAAGAGTGCCATGGACTTGGAGGGGTTTGTCTGGAAGACCAGGCCCGGCGCGTGCGAGGTGGAGCCGCCGGGCATGTTCAGTGGTCCCTGGTCCAGGACGGTGATGTTGTTCCAACCACGGGTGACGAGTTCGTCGGCGAGGTTGGTGCCGACGATCCCGGCTCCGATGATGACAATGCGAGGCGTGGTTGCCATGGAAAATTCTCCTGCTGAAGTTCGTGGGGCTGGGGCTGGGGCGGGCTGGTTAGCGGAAGACGACCGTGCTGGTCTGGTCAAGGAGGACCCGGTGTTCGCAGTGCCAGCGGACGGCACGGGAAAGCGCAAGGGCTTCTGCATCCTGGCCCACGGTGGCGAGGGCATTGGGACCGTAGCTGTGGTCCACGCGGATGACTTCCTGCTCGATGATGGGGCCCTCGTCCAGTTCCGCAGTGACGTAGTGGGCTGTTGCACCCACCTGCTTCACTCCGCGGTCATAGGCCTGGTGGTAGGGGCGGGCACCCTTGAAGCCGGGCAGGAAGGAGTGGTGGATGTTGATCGCACGGCCCTCGAGCTTACGGCACAGATCGTCGGAGAGGACCTGCATGTAGCGGGCCAGGACCACGAGGTCGGCCTCGTATTCGTCCACCAGGTCCAGGAGCCTCTGCTCCGCTTCAGCCTTGGTGTCCGCGGTGACGGGAACGTGGATGAAGGGCAGACCCGCTGCCTCGGCCATGGCGCGGTGCGTCTCGTGGTTGGAGACAACTGCCACCAGCTCGCCGCCAAGGCTGCCTCCGCGCCAGCGGAAGATGAGGTCGTTGAGGCAGTGGCCAAACTTGGAGACCATCACCAGGACCCGCTGCTTGGTTTCGCCGTGGAAGCTGAACTTCATGTCGAAGCGATCCGCGATGGAGCGGAACTCGTCCTCAAGCTGTTCCGGTGTGAAGGTCTTGGCGCCGGAGAAGGCCGTGCGGAGGTGCAGGGTCTGGCGCAGGCTATCGTCGAACTGCTGGTGTTCTTCGATGTTGAAGCCCCGGTCGAAGAGGAAGGTGGTGACTGCCTGCACGATGCCGGGCTGTTCGACGCACGACAGTGTGAGTACGAACTTCTGCGCCTGCTCGTCATTGAGCTGGCCGCTTTCAGCCGGAAAAGTGCTGAGGTGGGGGTCTGAAGCTACGAGGGTCATGGGTCCTCCTGGGATGTTTGCCTAGATATATTCTTGGGACATGAACTGATATATTAGGATTGGAAATCAGCGTATACTGGTGTCCAAGGCAGGTCAATAGATTTCCCGTTCTTGAAAAAGGAGTTGGCGCGTTGGCAACTGGAACTCTTGCAAGCATCGGCGACGCCACCAGGAAATCGCTGGCTGATGTGGCCTATGAACGGCTGCGTGATCGACTCCTGATGCTCGAAATCAAACCCGGGGACATCCTCAACGATGAGCAACTCGCCAAGGAACTGGAAGTCGGGCGCACTCCTGTTCGGGAAGCCCTGAAGCGCTTGGAACTGGACCGCCTGGTGATTACCTACCCGCGGCGCGGAACATTCGCCACCCGTGTGGAGGTAACCGATCTTGCTTTCATCTCCGAAATTCGGGCGCAGCTGGAGCCCCTTGCCGCAGCCAGGGCGGCGCGCGTCGCGTCGGCTGCCACCCGGGACCAACTACGCAGCGTGATGCGGGCTGTGGAGGATTTCGATGTCAGCGCCGCCTCGGTAGTGGAGACGCTACGGCTCGACGCAAGCGTCCACCAGGGCATCTACGCGGCGGCTGCGAACCCGCACCTGGAAGACATCCTGATCCGTTACGACAACCTGGCTACGCGCATCTGGTGCATGGTGCTGGACCGCTTGCCGGATCTCGAACATCACGTCCGCGAGCATCTGGATCTCCTGAAAGCCGTGATCGACGGCAATGAAGATGAAGCTGCCGAGCTCGCCAGGGTCCACGTCAATGGATTCGAGCGCGCCGTCCGTCAGGCATTGTTCGCGGCTTAGGCCTCATCCTCGGGCCGGGCCGTGAGGATGTGCTGCGCCGTCCTCTGGAGGATGTCCAGCGACTCCTTGATCAGGGGCGAGCCGATGCTTCCCCTTCGCACCGCAGCGACGATGCGGCGTGCGGGCTTGCCCTTCCCGGTAATGCGTAACCGGACCACGTTTTCGGCACCGTGCAGGGGCGCCAGGCGGGGCAAAAGACCGACGCCAAGCCCCGCGCCTACAAACGCGATCTGGGTCTCCCATTCAACGGCCTCATGGGCGATCCGTGGCGTCACTCCGACCGCGGTGAAGGCCGCAGTGAACAGTGAGTGATACGTGGAGCCCGCCGCCTCGGTGATCCAGGGCTCCGATGCCAGTTCTTCCAGGGTCACCGTTGCGCGGGCCGCCAGCGGGTGGTCTGCCGGAATGATCACGTCCAGGGGGTCGTCAAGCAGGACCGTTTGCTCGAAGCGGGGATCGTCCTCGCCGTAGTTGTCGGACTGCATGGCAACAATGACCGCGAGGTCGATCCGCTCCGCCACCAGCAGGTCGAAGCAGCGTGAGGGGTTGGCCTCCAGTACCTGCACCTCCAGGAGGGGCCGTGTTGAGCGCAGCGTTGCGGCCAGCGGCGCGAGCAACTGGGCTGCCGCCGTCGAAAATCCGCCGAGGCCAAAGTGGGACTGGACCTGGTCGCCGGCCTTCATGGCAGCGGCCCGCAGGTTCTCCCAATCCGCGATCAGGGTGTCCGAGCCGGAGACGAGGAAGCGCCCTGTGGCCGTCAGGCGCACGCCCCTGCCGTCCTTGGTGAGCAGTTGCATCCCCAGCATGCGCTGGAGCTCGCGCAGCTGGGCGGAAACCGCGGAGGGAGAGTAGCCGGTGAGTTCCGCGGTGGCCCCAACTGTGCCGCAGCGGGCAAAAACCCGGAGGGTTATCAGCCGTGGATCGATCATGCACCCATCATGCACCGAATGTGCAGAGTTATCTCCTAAATATTGCGCTTTTGTTGCAGGTCGATGGTCCCTAATCTCGTACTACGAAGACTTCGACAACGCCCGGCGCAAAGAAGCACCGGCGGCATCCCCAAACACGTACTTATTTAGCCTCCCGGGAGGAACCCCATGACTGCTCCAGTGAACTCACCCCTCAAATCACGCGGGAAACTCGTTTCCACCTTGCCCGCCGAGCAGCTCGCTGAAATTTCGGAGCTGTTCGAGTTCCGCCGCCCGGGGTACTCCCTGGACGCCCCCTTCTACACGGACTCCACGATCTTCAAGATCGACATGGAAGCCATCTTCGGGCAGCACTGGATCTTTGCCGGTAGCGTTGCCGAGTTGCCGGAGCCCGGCGACTACATCACGGTGGATTACGGCCCCTACTCCCTGATCGTCCTGCGCAACGACGACGGCGGCGTCAACGTCCTGCACAACGTGTGCCGCCACCGCGGTGCCCGCGTCCTGACCGAGTCCACCGGGTCCACGGGAAACCTGGTGTGCGGCTACCACTCCTGGACCTACTCGCCCGAGGGCAACCTGATCCACGCATCGGCACCCGGCGAGGCCAAGTTCGACAAGAACTGTTTCGCCCTCAAGCGCGCCCACAGCCGCGAAGTGGCCGGACTCATCTTTGTTTGCATCGCCGACGAACCGCCCACCGACTTTGACGAGACCGCCAAGATCTTCGAGCCCTACCTGGCGCCCCACGATCTGTCCAAGACGAAGATTGCCTACCAGCAGAACATCATCGAAGAGGGCAACTGGAAGCTGGTCATGGAGAACAACCGTGAGTGCTACCACTGCGACGGCCACCCGGAACTCGCGTGCTCACTGTTCCCCACCTGGGGCCTCACTGAGGGCCTGATCCCGGCGCACCTCGAGGAAGTGTGGGACCGCAACAAGGAAGCACAGTCCTCCCTCGAGGAGCGCTGCCGCCGTTACGGCCTGCCCTACGAGGTGGTCGAGGAGCTCGACACCCGTATCGCCGGTATCCGCATCTCGCGTGAATCCCTGGACGGGGAGGGCGAATCGTTCTCGGCCGACGGCCGCCGGCTCTCCAAGAAGCTGCTCGGCGACCTGCCGGACTTCCGTCTGGGCCGCTGCTCGATGCACCTGCAGCCCAACAGCTGGTTCCACTTCCTGGGCGACCACGTGATCACGTTCGGCGTCTTCCCGATCAACGAACACCAGTCCCTGGTCCGCACCACCTGGCTGGTAGCGGATGATGCCGTAGAAGGCGTGGACTATGACCTGGACAAGCTGACCTACACCTGGAAGCAGACCAACCTGCAGGACAAGGCATTCGTGGAGCTCTGCCAGACAGGCGCCGGCAGCCCCGCCTACGAACCCGGCCCGTACATGAAGAGCGAGTACCAGGTTGAGGCCTTCATCAACTGGTACGTACAGCGCGTCCAGGAGCACCTGGCGTGATGGAACTCCTCACTGAGACGGCCATCCAGGAGCCCCAGCGCATCCGCGGCCTCGAGATGCCGTGGAACAGGGTGATGGGAAGTGCTGAGGCGCCAGCCCGTGCCGCCCGTGCGCTGGGTCCGTGGCATCCGCAGGAGTTCATGGCTGAATGCGTGGAGACCGTTCCTGAAGCGGGCGGACTCATGACCTTCGTATTCCGACGCTGCGATGGTGCGCCCTTGGCATTCCGCGCCGGGCAGTACGTCAACGTCGCGTTCCCGGTGAATGGCGAAGACCAGGATCCGGTGGACCGCAGTTACTCGCTGTCCAGTTCCCCCACCGAGCCCTGGACGTTCAGCATCAGCGTCAAGCGCGACGCCGGTGGGCTGGTTTCGCCGTGGGTGCATGAAAACGTCAAGCCCGGCACAGTGCTGGAGATGCTCGGTCCCGTGGGAGCCTTCCACCTGCCCGACGCCGACCGACGCGCCCGTTACCTGCTGCTGGCCGCCGGCGCAGGCATCACGCCGATCATGTCCATGGTGCGGACCATCCATTCGCTGCCCGGCCATGCCGACGTCGTTGTCCTTTACCACGGGGCGGAAGCTGGCGGCTTCGCCTTCCACCGGGAGCTGGCCTATATCGCCTCCGTGGACTCGCGGATCCGGGTTTTCTACTCCCTGGGCGACCGCAGCAAGCCCGACGGCTGGGAAGGCTTCACCGGGAGGCTGACGGCGGCCATGCTGGACCAGGTGGCCCCTGATGCCAACGGCAGGCAGGTGTACGCCTGCGGTCCGGAGGGTTACCTGAATACAGCCACGGAGCTCCTGAACAAGGTGGGCGTCGATGACACGTCCATTTACATGGAATTCTTTACCGGCGACCGCCAGACACTCCTGGAGTACCAGGCAGAGCTGGCGATTGCGGCTGACATTGCCGAGGAAATCGCGGATGAGATCGCCGATTCGGCCGAGGACTACTTTGAGAGCCAGCCGGCTGCCTTCGGTCTCTACGAGCCCGGATACGATGCCGACGGCACGATGGAAGCGTCCGGGCTCACCCTGGAAACCCTCGACGCCGGGGACGCGGCTTCCGAAGCGGACGACGGCGGTTCCGCCGCAGGTGCCGCGCCCGAGGCTGCAACACCTGATGCTTCGAGCTTTGACACGGTTGGAACGGGAAGCCTCACGTTGTCCTTCATGCGCACGGGCATCAACGTGCGGATCGACCCGACCGAGCACATCCTTGAGGTGGCCCAGCGCGCAGGTGTCAGGATCGGCGCGAATTGCAAGGAAGGCATGTGTGGTTCCTGCAAGGTGGTCAAGCTCTCGGGCGACATCGAGATGAACCACCAGGGCGGTATCCGGAAAAGGGAAATCGATGCCGGCAAGTTCCTGCCCTGCTGCTCCACTGCACAATCGGACTTGGTGATTGATGCCTGACCGTTCCAAGTTCGTGGCTCCGATGATGACCCCTCAGAGGATGCCCGACGCCAAGAGTTAATCTGCTTTCCTCTTCCGGGCAGCCGGAAGAGGGCTATAGTAGGCAAATAGGACATTCGCTGATGCAGCCCGGCGGCCCTTACTTCTCTAAGAAGAGGCCCCAAGAAATGACCGACACCCAAATTAGCCAATTCTTGCGCGACTCCGTGGTGTTCGAGGACGACACTGAGAAGGGCCTGGACTTTGACACACTCTACGGCCTGTACATCAGTTGGTGCGTTCTCGGCCGCAAAGTCCCCATTCCCGACTCCGCATTCAAGACAGCCGTTGCCCTTGAAGGATTGAAGCAGGTCAAGGAAAACGGCCAGCGGGTCTACCCGGGTATGAGCATGGTTGGCGCAGCAGCACGTGACTACGTGGTCAACTCCGTACCGATGTGGACCGAAACCGCCACCGACATTGCCGTGCAGGAAGTCATGGAGCAGGAAGACGTCGCTTCCATCGCCTGACCCCGGCTTAACAGCTCGAACAGCCCATGCCCCTAGGATTTGATAGGGGCATGGGCTGTTCCCATTTTCCGGTCGCCCACTGAGAGGAAAGATGTGAAGCCTTCCGTCGTTTGGTTCCGTGACGATCTCCGTGTGGCCGACAACCCGGCGTTACGTGCCGCCGTCGACGACGGTGAAGCCGTTGCGCTGTACGTCCTCGACGAAGAATCGCCCGGCATCCGCCCCCACGGTGGTGCCGCGAGGTGGTGGCTGCACCACTCGCTCACGGCGCTCCGGGAAGACCTTGCCAACCTTGGCATTCCTCTGCTGCTGCGCCGCGGATCGGCCGCTGAGGTTGTCCGGAAAACGACGACGGCGATCGGTGCCGGCGCGTTGTACTGGAACCGCCGTTACGGTTCCGCCGAGCGAACAGTCGACGCCGGCATCAAGTCGTGGGCGGGCGAGGCCGGACTGCACGTCTCAAGTTTTCAGGCCTCGCTGCTCCACGAGCCGTGGGAGGTCACCACTAAGACCGGTGGCCAGTACAAGGTCTTCACACCGTTTTGGCGGACGATTTCCGCGCAGGAATTCCGTGAGCCCCTGGCTGTTCCCCAGAAGGGCCATGGCTTCGGCGGCGAGCTGCCGGCCTACGATGACCTCGAATCGTGGTCCTTGCTGCCCAAAAAGCCCGACTGGGCCGGAGGGCTGGCGGAGATGTGGACGCCCGGGGCCGCCGCCGGGCACAAGCGCTTGGCGGCATTCGTGGACAAGGGACTTTCCAACTACAGCGAGGGCCGCAACCGTCCCGATACCGATGGCAGCAGCTGCCTGTCACCGTATCTGCGCTGGGGTGAGCTGAGCCCCTTCCAGGTGTGGCACGCACTGGGCTCCCGGCGCTCCGAAAGTGCTTCGATCTACGCGTCTGAGTTGGGGTGGCGGGAGTTCTGCTGGCACCAGTACTTCCACAATCCACACCTGGCCACGGCCAACCTGCGCACCGAATTTGACCGCTTCCCTTGGGCCTGGCCCGGCTCCAACGGCAGCGGCGGCAAGCACCCGGGCCACGAGTCCGCCCCTGAGGAGTTCCGCGCCTGGCAGAAGGGCCGCACCGGTTTCCCCATGGTTGACGCCGGGCAGAGGCAACTGTGGCACACCGGCTGGATGCACAACAGGGTCCGCATGGTTGCTGCCAGCTTCCTGGTGAAGAACCTTGGAATCCATTGGCAACTGGGGGAGCAGTGGTTCTGGGACACCCTGGTGGATGCCGACCCGGCGTCGAACCCCGCCAACTGGCAGTGGGTGGCCGGCTCCGGAGCGGACGCTTCCCCGTTCTTCCGGATCTTCAACCCGGAGGCCCAACGCGTCAAGTTCGATCCCCAGGGGAAGTACATTGCCCACTGGATTCCCGAGTTCGGCACGCCGGACTACCCGGACGGGATCGTGGATCTCAAGACCACCCGGGCGGAAGCGCTGGAGGCCTACAAGGGGATGAAGGAAGTCCACTAGGGGCGGCCACACCCGGAAAACGGCCCTCTGGAAATTAGTAGGAAGTCCGAGTATATTCGGGTTCAGAGATGACCTGGATCACAGTTGGTCACGTGTTCCCCGCCTGGGTCCCAGACCCGGAGGCACGGCAGTCATTCACGATGCAAAGGAGCATTCCACCATGGTGCGCGAGCTTTCACACTACGTAGACGGCCAGAGGATCGACGGGACGTCCGGCCGGTTCAGCGATGTCTACGATCCCTGCACGGGCGAAGTCCAGGCCCGGCTCCCGCTGGCCAGCGCTGGCGAGGTCCGCGACGCCGTCGCAAATGCCGAGAAGGGCCAGCTCGAATGGGCGGCCATGAACCCGCAACGCCGGGGACGCATCCTGCTCAAGTTCGTGGACCTGGTCAACGAAAACATGGATGAGCTGGCCAAGCTCCTGTCCTCCGAGCACGGCAAGACGTTCGCGGACGCCAAGGGCGATATCCAGCGCGGCATCGAGGTAGTGGAGTTCTCGGCAGGTGCTCCGCATCTGCTCAAGGGCGAGTTCTCGGACAACGCCGGCCAAGGGATCGATGTCCATTCGCTGCGCCAGCCATTGGGTGTGGTTGCGGGCATCACCCCCTTCAACTTCCCGGCAATGATTCCACTCTGGAAGTCCGGCCCGGCGCTCGCAGCCGGTAATGCGTTCATCCTTAAGCCGTCCGAGCGCGATCCTTCCGTGCCGCTGCGCCTGGCAGAGCTGTACAGCGAAGCAGGCGTTCCCAACGGCGTGTTCAACGTGATCAACGGCGACAAAGAAGCCGTGGACGCGCTGCTCGAGGATCCCCGCGTGAAGGCTATCGGCTTCGTGGGCTCCACGCCGATCGCCCAGTACATCTACGCCACGGCCGCGGCGCACGGCAAGCGGGCACAGTGCTTCGGCGGGGCCAAGAACCACATGGTGATCATGCCCGACGCCGACCTGGACATGGCAGCCGACGCCCTCATTGGTGCCGGGTACGGTTCCGCAGGGGAACGCTGCATGGCGATCTCCGTGGCGGTGCCGGTTGGGCAGGAAACCGCCGATGCGTTGGTGGCCAAACTGACTGAGCGCGTCAAGGACCTGAAGGTTGGCCACAGCCTGGACAAGGACTCGGACTTCGGGCCCGTGGTGGCTGCGTCCGCGAAGGAGAGGATCGAAGGTTACATCCAGTCCGGCGTGGACGAGGGCGCCACCTTGGTCACCGATGGTCGCGGCCTCACGGTGGACGGGTACGACGGCGGCTTCTGGGTTGGCCCCACACTCTTCGACAACGTCACCAAGGACATGAAAATCTACAAGGAAGAGATCTTCGGGCCCGTTCTCAGCGTGCTGCGGGCGGCTGACTACGACGAAGCGCTCAGGCTCTGCAGCGAGCACGAGTTCGGTAACGGCGTCGCAATCTTCACCCGCGACGGCGACTCCGCGCGCGACTTCGCCAGCCGCGTCGAGGTGGGCATGGTGGGCATCAACGTCCCCATTCCCGTGCCCATTGCCTACTACACCTTCGGCGGCTGGAAGGCCTCCGGCTTCGGTGACCTGAACCAGCACGGCGCCGACGCTTTCCGTTTCTACACCAAGACCAAGACCGTGACGTCGCGGTGGCCCTCCGGCATCCGCCAGGGCGCCAGCTTCGTGATGCCGGCAGGCAGCTGATGGGGTTGGCGGAGACGGAAGAAGACGTCCTGTTTGAGCGCCGTGGGCACCTCGGCATCGTCACGCTCAACCGCCCCAAGGCAGTCAACGCGTTGAATGCCGGGATGGTGAAGGCCATGCTCCAGCAGCTCACCGACTGGGCTGACGACGACGCCGTCGCCACAGTTTTGGTGCGCGGAGCCGGCGACCGCGGGTTGTGCGCCGGCGGCGACATCGTGGCCATCTACAAGGACATGCTCCACGGCGGGACGGAAACAGCAGCGTTCTGGGCCGACGAATACCGCCTGAACGCGCTGATCTCGCAGTATCCCAAGCCGTATGTCGCCTTCATGGACGGGCTGGTACTGGGCGGCGGGGTGGGTGTTTCGGCGCACGGTTCGGTGCGTGTGGTGACCGAACGGACCCGCACCGGTATGCCGGAAACCACCATTGGGTTCGTGCCCGACGTCGGCGGCACCCTGTTGCTGTCACGATCGCCGGGGGAGACCGGGACCCACGCGGCGCTGACAGGCGCGCACCTGTCCGGTGCGGACGCCCTGTTCCTTGGGCTCGCGGACCACTTCGTCCCGTCCGACAGTCTCCCCGCGCTGGCGGAAGCGCTCGAAAGCTCGACGGCGGCGGCCGCCGTCGAACGCTTCGCCCAAGCCGCTCCGGACTCGCCACTGGCGGCCCAGCAGGGGTGGATCGACGCAGCCTACGCCCATGACGACGCCGAAGAGATCGTCCGGAGCCTGCGCTCTGCGGGTGCTGAAGCTGCTGCCGCGGCGGACACCATCGAGGCGAAGTCGCCGACGTCGGTGAAGGTGGCGCTCGAGTCGCTGCGGCGGGTCCGGGGGTTGTCCCTCGAGGAAGCGCTGGACCAGGAGTACCGGGTGGGGCTTCGCTGCCTGGCTGGCCCCGACTTCCGCGAAGGCATCCGTGCGCAGGTGGTGGACAAGGACCGCAACCCGCAGTGGAAACCGCCGACTCTCGCAGAAGTCCAGCGGTCCGACGTCGAAAGCTACTTCGCGCCGCTTGGCGAACGCGAACTGGGGCTCGCCAGCGTGGCGGCCCAAGCGAAGTAGGCAGCAGTGAGCAGACAGTGTCCAGCAGCCATTTTGAAGGAGACGACATGACAGATAACGCAGAATCGGCAACGGGACGCATCGCTTTCCTGGGACTCGGCCATATGGGTGGGCCGATGGCTGCCAACCTGATCAAGGCCGGGCATGACGTCATCGGTTACGACCCGGTTCCGGCGGCCGTCGAGGCAGCTGCAGCACACGGCATACCCATGGCGGCCACCCCGGCGGAGGCCGTGGCGGAGGCCTCCGTGGTGTTGACCATGCTGCCCAGCGGGAAGCACGTCCTGGACGCTTACCGGGGTGTCGGAGGGCCCGGCTTGTTGGCCGTCGCACGCCCGGACACCCTGTTCCTGGACTGTTCAACCATCAACGTCGATGAGGCCCGCGAAGCTGCGGCGATCGCGGTGGAAGCCGGCCACCGTTCCGTGGATGCCCCGGTCTCCGGCGGTGTGGTGGGCGCCGAAGCGGGGACGCTGACCTTCATGGTGGGTGCGCTTGCCGAGGATTTCGAGACCGTGAAGCCCATTCTGGAGTTGATGGGAAAGAGGATTGTCCACTGTGGCGATCATGGTGCCGGGCAGGCTGCGAAAGTCTGCAACAACATGATCCTGGGGGTGTCCATGATTGCTGTTGCCGAGGCGTTCGTCCTGGGGGAGAAGCTGGGCCTGACGCATCAGGCGTTGTTCGATGTTGCTTCCAACGCGTCCGGGCAATGCTGGGCGCTGACCACCAACTGTCCCGTTCCCGGACCTGTCCCCACGAGCCCCGCCAACCGTGACTACCAACCCGGTTTCGCTGGAGCCTTGATGGCCAAGGACCTGCGGCTCGCTCTGAACGCGCTGGAAAGCACGGGCGTTGCCGCGGAAATGGGGCCACTGGCTTCCCGGATCTACGACGCCTTCGCGGCCGGGGAGGGTGCCGGCAGGGATTTCTCGGGCATCATCACCGATATCCGCGAAAAGTCTGTGTGAGAGTCTGGCCTGATGAGCATTAGCGAGAGGGAGCGCATGACGGAGCAGTACCAGAACATCGTGGTGGAACGGCAGGGACGGGTCGGGTTGGTGACCTTGAACCGGCCCTCGGCATTGAATGCGCTGAACACGGCACTCATGAACGAACTCGTTTCCGCGGTGCGGGACATGGACAGCGATCCCGATATCGGCGCCGTGGTGATTGCCGGCTCCATCAAGGCCTTCGCTGCCGGCGCCGACATCAAGGAAATGTCCTCCAAGAGCTACATGGAGATGTATGCCGCAGACTGGTTCCGGCACTGGGAGGACCTCACACGGCTGCGGATCCCGGTCATCGCCGCTGTATCCGGGTTTGCCCTGGGCGGGGGATGCGAGCTGGCCATGATGGCCGACTTCATCATCGCCGGAGACAATGCCAAGTTCGGCCAGCCGGAAATCAACCTGGGAGTAATCCCCGGCATGGGTGGCTCGCAGCGGCTGACACGCGCCGTGGGCAAAGCCAAGGCCATGGATATGGTCCTGACCGGCCGTTTCATGGATGCGGAGGAAGCCGAACGTTCCGGGCTGGTCTCGCGTGTCGTGCCCGCAGCCGAGGTGGTGGACGAAGCCCTGAAGGCAGCCGAGGCCATCGCATCCAAATCGAAGCCAGCTGCGATGGTTGCCAAGGAAGCGGTCAATGCGGCCTTCGAGATGGGCCTGGCCCAGGGAGTCGTGTTCGAACGCAGGGTGTTCCACTCGCTGTTCGCCACCGAGGACCAGAAGGAAGGCATGGCCGCGTTCAGCGAGAAGCGCCAGCCGGAATTCAAGCACCGGTAACCAGTGACTCCCCGTCGCCGGCCCGCTACTCCGTCGTTGGCCAACCACGGAGTAGCGGGCCGGCAACGTCCTCGGACGCCACAGGCGGGGCTGCCCGGTATTTGGGTGCAGCGTGGATAGACTCGGGGCACTTACGAATGGGGAGAGAACATGTCAACGGAGATCGTTCACACCGTGCCAGCTGATACGTCCTTGCAGCCGGTCAACCGCCAGGCCATCGTGGCCGCAGCCATGGCCGTGCTCGCGATCGTCGGCCTGTTCTTCGCCGGCATGGCTGTCATCGCGATCTTTGTCGTGGGTGCAGGCCACGTAGCCCTGAACCAGATACAGGAGCGTGGCGAACGGGGACGTGGGTTCGCCATTGCAGCCCTGGTTGTCGGCTACGGCATCGGAATCCTTTCCCTCGGCTCCGCGCTGATCTTCGCCGTCACCTCCGCAGCGTCCTAGCGCCGGCCGCCGAGGGGCGACCTTTCGGCACTCTCGTTGGGGGCTTTGGGGTGGGATGTCGCCCCTCACTGGGCGCTGACCTGACGCTAGTCCTCGGTGAAATCCCCGGCATCCCTGCGGAAGGTGCCCAGGACGCGGATGAGGTGATCGACGTCGTCGTCCCCGAAACCGGACTTGCCGAAAACCTCGGCGTTGAGCGCCGCCGTCGCCTTCTTCGCCAGACTGCGGCCATCAGCGGTGAGCTCGATCAGTGTGGTGCGGCCGTCGGTCGGGTGCGGTGAACGGGCCACCAGGGCGGCCTTTTCGAGACGGTCGACGGCGTTGGTCACCGACGTCGGGTGGACCTGCAGGAGTTCGCTGGCTTTGTTCATGGGCAGCGCGCCGCTCCGGGCGAAACTGAGCAGCGCCAGCAGCTCGTAGCGCGCGAAGGTCAGCCCGAAGGGCTTGAGGACCGTCTCGATGCGTGCCAGCAGGATTTGCTGGGTCCGCATGATCGCGGTGATGGCTGCCATGGGCGCGGCGACATCGCCCCAACCATGCCGTTCCCAGTTGCGCTGGGCATCGGCAATGGGATCGCGGGGGAGTGGGGTGCCCATAGGCCTCCTTCGGTTGCTTGGTTGGCTAGTCTTTCAGATTCGGGAACTCTTCCTCGGTGTACTCCACGCCCAAACCTGCCGGCAGCGGACCGTCGCCATGCCGGGCCACTTCCGTCCCGCGCAGCTCCACACGGCGGATCTTGCCCGAGATTGTTTTGGGCAGCTCACCGAATTCGAGTCGTCGGATGCGCTTGAACGGGGCCAGATGCTCGCGGCAGTAGCGGAGGATGTCCTCTGCGACGCCGGGGCCGGGTTCGTAGCCGGCCGCCAGGACCACAAAAGCCTTCGGAACCGATAGCTTTACCGCGTCAGGTGAAGGCACGACGGCGGCCTCCGCCACTGCGGGGTGCTCGATCAGGACGCTTTCGAGTTCGAAAGGCGACAGACGGTAGTCCGAAGACTTGAAGACATCATCGTCCCGGCCGACGTAGGTGATGACGCCGTCCGCGTCCCGGCTGGCCATGTCGCCGGTGTGATAGTAGCCGTCACGGAAGGCTTCGGCGGTTTTCGCTTCGTCCCCGAAGTAGCTTTTCATGAGCCCCACGGGCCGGGGGTCCAAACGCAGGCAGAGTTCGCCGTCGTCGGCTTCCTGCCCGGTGACCGGGTCAACCAGCACCACGTCGTAGCCGGGCAGCGGCCGTCCCATGGAACCGATCTTGACTGCCTGGGCAGGCGTATTGGCGATTTGGACCGTGGACTCCGTTTGGCCGAAACCGTCGCGGATGGTCACGCCCCAGGCCTTTTCCACCTGGCCAATCACTTCGGCGTTCAGGGGCTCGCCAGCCGAAACCACCTTGCTGGGCGGGTTGGTGAGCTGCGTGAGGTCGGCTTGGATGAGCATCCGCCACACCGTTGGGGGAGCGCAGAAACTCGTGACGCCCTCGCGGCCCATCTGGTTCATGAGGGCCGCAGCGTCGAAGCGGTCGTAGTTGTAGATGAAGACGCAGGCCTCGGCAATCCATGGCGTGAAGACATTGGACCAGGCGTGCTTGGCCCAGCCTGGGGATGCGACGTTGAGGTGGACATCGCCGGGTTCAAGGCCGATCCAGTACATGGTGGACAGATGGCCCACCGGGTAAGAGGTGTGCGTGTGCTCCACCAGCTTGGCCCGCGAGGTGGTGCCGGAGGTGAAGTAGAGGAGCAGCGTTTCATCGGCGCGGGTGGGGGCGTCGGGCGTGAAGCCGGTGTCGGCGTCGTACGAGTCAGCGTACTGTTTGGCCTGCCCGTTGCTGCCTTCCGCGCCGACCTCGATCAGGGTGTAATCACCCTGTACGGATTCGAACTTGCCGATGTTTGCGCTTCCGACGGCGACCCAGGCCGCCCCGCCGCGCTCCACCCGGTCCTGGAGGTCGCGGGCGCCCATGAGGGTGGTGGTGGGGATCATGACGATGCCCAGCTTGATGCCGGCCAACATGAGTTCCCAGAGTTCCACCTGGTTGCCGAGCATGATGATCATATGGTCGCCGCGCTTGACCCCCTGGCTCCGAAGCCAGTTGGCGACCTGGGAGGACCGCTCCGACAGATCGCGGTAGGTGCGCCGTGTTGAACTGCCGTCCTGTTCCACGATCACCAATGCCGGCTTGGAGCCCCTGGCCTCATCTGCAGCGATGTGGTCGAACCAGTCGAGGGCGAAGTTGAAGTATTCAAAGCGTGGCCACTGGAATTCTGCGTGCGCCAGCTTGTAGTCCTCGCGCAGCTCCAGCAGCCGGTCGCGGGCCGCACGGAAGTCTTCTGTGACTGTCATAGTCCGCCTTTCGCCTTGGGGTTGGCCTGGCGTCCTCGCCACAGCCCCCGCCTAGTGATCCACATCACCTTGCAATATACTAGGACATCCAAGGGTTTGGAAGAGCCTGCACGGGACATGACGAAGGGGTCCAATGCTCGACGAAAAAGCTGCCGGCACCACCACGAATGGCACGGCACCACAACACGTCCTCCCTCCCTATCCGGAGGCGGACCTGATGCACGTCATCGATCTCCTGCCCGAGGAGGAGCGCACGCGGTACCTCGAAATCCGGGAATTCCTGCAGGCGTGCATCCGCTCGGCCAGCATCGACTACTGGAACCGCGAGGAATTCCCCTTCGGGTTACTCGCAGATATGGCCAAGTTCGGGCTCGGCGGGCTTCAGACCGACGGTTCCACCAAGCTCTTCAAGGGCCTTATGTACACCGAAATCGCCCGGGCCGACGTATCCCTCTCGGCCCTGGTGGGAATCCACAACGAACTCATCGTGGGCATGATCAACGAGCTCGGCTCTGACGAGCAAAAGCAGAAGTGGCTGCCGGGCCTCGAAGCCTTCACCCAGTTGGGTGCCTTCGCGCTCACCGAACCGGACCACGGATCGGACATTGCCGGAGGACTCTCGACGACGGCGCGGCGCGAGGGCGGCGAATGGGTCATCAACGGTGCCAAGCGCTGGATCGGGGCAGGCACCATTGCGGACTTCGCGCTGGTCTGGGCCCGTGACGAGGACGACGGGCACATCAAGGGTTTCATCGTGGAAAGTGACCGGGCCGGCTTCACAGCCTCCAAGATTTCGAACAAGATCGGCCTTCGCATCATGCAGAATGCGGACATCGTGCTGGATGATGTCCGCATTCCTGAATCGAATCTCCTTCCCGGGGCCTCCGAATTTTCCCGGGCCAATGACCTCTTGCGTGATTCCCGGGCCTGGGTTGGCTGGCAGGCCGCGGGAATCCAGCTGGCTGCCTTCGACATTGCCCGCGCCTACGCGCTGGAACGCCAGCAGTTCGGCAAGGAACTGGCACGTTTTCAGTTGGTGCAACAGCAGCTCGCGGACATCCTGGGCAACGCCAACGCTTCACTGTCCATGATGGTGGAACTGGCCCGGATCCAGCAGGCCGGCAAGCTCGAAATGGTCCAGGCCGCCATGTGCAAAGCCACCACCACCCGGCTGGCACGCTCCTCCGTAGCCATGGGCCGGTCCTTGCTGGGCGGGAACGGAATCACCACGGATTACGAGATGGGCAAGCTCTTCGGAGACGCCGAGATCCTCTACACGTACGAGGGCAGCTACGAGATCAACTCCCTCATTGTTGCCCGGGCCGTGACAGGAAAATCGGCGTTCGTCTGAGGTTGACTGCTAGGAATTTTGGGCGGCCACCAACCCGGGGTCCGGGTCCGGGGATGTGGACGACGATGCGGATGTGGACGGCGATGGCGCGGCGGCAGCGTGTTCGGCCAGCACGCCAGTCCGGTGCCTGATGCGGAGGCGGTAAAGCAGTGTTCCGCCGATGACGACTGCCGCGACGAACATGACACCGCCCCATTGCAGGTACCACTCAAAGGGCGGCACCGAGTTGTAGATCTCCGGCCGTGGCCACACCAGGTTCAGTGTCATGGCGCCGCCCCAGAGCACCGCGAGGATGTTCACGGGCAGTCCCCATTTGCCGAGGCTGAATCCGGGTTCCGATCCGTCGTCCTTCAGGGGCCACTTCTTGAGGAACCGGCGCCGCAGCATAGGCACGGTAACCAGCAGGTAGGAGAGGTAGATCAGCACGATGCTGATGCTGGAGAGGATGGTGAAGATGGCTGGCTGGGAGATGTTGACCAGCAGGGGAATCACTGCCACCACGCCGATGACGATAGCCGCCACGGTAGGCGTCTTCCGGGTGGGGTGAACCTTGCTGAGCTGGCGGCTGAAGGGAAGGTTGTTGTCCCTGGCCATGGCAAACATCATCCGGATGGCAGCCGCGTGGACGGCCAGCGTGCACACCACTACAGCCACGACGATGCACGCCAGGAACGCCTTGCCGAAGGGTCCGCCGAGCACCGACAGCACAATGTATTGCAGCCCGCCGTCAGCAGCCCCAATCTTCGGGTCGGAGAGGTCCGGCGCGGCCAGTATCCCGCCCAGCAGGAGCAGCCCGCCCAGAAGGAAGGACGCCGTGACAGCGCGCAGGATGGCCTTGGGCGCCGTCTTCTTGGGGTCCTTAGTTTCTTCGCCCAGTGAGCTCGCCGTGTCGAATCCGTACATGACATAACCGGAGGCCATGGCGGCGATCAGGAACACTCCGAAGAAGCCCAGGGGTTGCCCTTCGCCGAACCCGGCCGTGTCCAGGAGGACTTCCGGGCCCCGCACGGCATGCCACAAAAGGGCCACGATCAGCAGGACCGCCGCGACCAGTTCCACGAACACGCCCACGCTGTTGATCATGGTCATGAGCTTCACCCCGAACGCGTTGATGAGCGTGGAGATGCCGATCATGATGCTTGCCAGGATCACCCCGTTCACCGCGAAGTCGTAAGGGCCGGTTCCATCGCCCACCATCTGGAAGCCACTCCAGATCTGCGGCAAGGTGATTTGGAGGGCCAAAGCAACGGAGCCCAGGGCCATGATGGAGGAGAGCAGCAACAACCAGCCCGCCAACCAGGCCCACGTTCCGGTTGAAAGCCTCTTGGCCCAGTTGTAGACCGATCCAGCCACCGGATAACGTCCGGCCAGTTCGGCAAAACACAAGGCGACCATTAGCTGGCCGACGAAGACGATGGGCCACGACCAGGCGTAGGCAGGTCCCGCCGTCGAAAATCCGAAGTAGAACAGTTGGAAAACGCCGGTGAGGATGGAGACATAACTGACGCCGGCCGCGAAGCTGGCAAACTTACCGATGCTGCGGTCAAGGGTTTGGGCATAGCCAAACTCGTCCATACCGCTTGCATCGCTCTTGCAGGGTCCTGATTTGCTGGGTTCTGACATGCGAACTCCTAGTTCAGACGTGCATTAATGGTGATTACCTGCGTCCGCCGTTGGCCGCAGTCGAAATCAAAAACCGGGCACCACTTTGTGCCTCCGGCTGTTTCCCCCATTGTTTGTTGCGTGGGTCTTAAAGCAGGGCGCCTGTTCAGGCGACAGAAAAGCTGAAGTCGGCTTCCGCCGTCGTGGGTTCCTCCGTCCGGTTGTCGTTGATGAGGTCTGACTTGATGAGATCGGCACAGCGCTCGCCGATCATCATGACAGTGATGTTCGGGTTGACGGTGACGTGTTCGGGCATGACGGAGGCGTCGGCCACGCGCAGCCCGATAACGCCCTTGACCCGCAGTTCGGGATCCAGGGGCGACATCTTGTCCTCCACCGGTCCCATCCGGACGGTACCGACAGGGTGGTAGACGGTGTTGTGGGTTTTGCGGATGTAGTCCTGGAGTTCCTCGTCCGTCTGCGCCTCGATGCCGGGGGAGAGCTCACGTCCGGTCCACTCAGCCATGGCCGGCTGCGCCGCGATTTCCCGGGCCTTGCGGATGCCGGCCACCATGACGCGCATGTCGTGGCCCTCCGGATCGGTGAAGTAGCGGGGGTCCACCATGGGCTTGTCGCGGAAGTCCCGGCTACGCAGTCGGACTGTCCCGCGGGAACGGGCGTGCGTGACGTTAGGGGTGAGGCTGAAGCCGTTCTCCGTGGTGGGGTAGCCATAGCGCAGGGTGTTCATGTCGAAGGGCACGGAACCGTAGTGCATCATCAGATCGGGGCGGTCCAGGCCCTCCTCCGTGGGTGTGAAAATGCCGATCTCCCACCACTGCGTGGAGGTCTGCACCATGGGCTGCTTGGCCTCATACTGCACCACGCCTTCCGGATGGTCCTGCAGGTGCTCGCCCACGCCGGGGGAATCCACCAGGACCTCGATGCCATGCGCGGCCAGGTGTTCTGCCGGGCCGATGCCGGAGAGCATGAGCAGCTTGGGGGAATCAATGGCACCGGTGGACAGGATGACCTCGCGTCGCGCGTCCAGCCTGTGCGTCCGGCCGAAAGCGGAGTCGACCACATCGACGCCGGTGCAGCGCTTGTCCGCGTCGAACACCAGCTGGCGGGCCCGCAGGCCGGTCAGCAGCGTGAAGTTTTCACGATCGACGATGGGGTGGATGTAGGAGACCGAGCTGGAGGAGCGGGTCCCGTCAGAGCGGCGGTTGATCTGGAAGAAGTTGGCGCCGTTGATCACGGTGTTGCCGTCATTGAACTTTGCGCGGGGAATGCCCGCCTGCTCGCAGGCATCCAGAAGCGCCACCCCGGCGGGATCGCTCGGAGGAACGTTCATCAAGTGGACCGGGCCGTTGTTGCCGTGGTGTGGTGCTTCCGGTCCGGCGTCTTCGTTGCTTTCCAGGCGCTGGTACAAAGGCCAGGCGGCAGCAGCATTCCAGCCGGTTGCTCCGTACTTTGACTCCCATTCGTCCAGGTCCTCGCGGGGAGCCCAGAAAGCGATGCAGGAGTTGTGGCTGGAGCAGCCCCCCATGACCTTGGCGCGGGCATGGCGCATGAAGGAGTTGCCGTTCTCCTGGGGTTCGATCGGGTAGTCCCAGTCGTAGCCGGATTCCAGCAGTTCCATCCAGCGGTCCAGCTGCAGGATCTCGGGGATGTTGCGGTCATCCGGGCCGGCTTCCACCAGGGCCACGGTGACCGCGGGGTCCTCGCTCAACCGGGCGGCGACGGCAGCCCCGGCAGATCCTCCGCCAATGACGACGTAATCGAACCCGCGGTTGCCCAGGCTCTCTATGTTGTCGACGTGCATCTAGTTCTCCTTGCCGTGGTCTGCGAACCAGCCGGTCACCTGGGGGCTGGTGTTCTGGTAGATGTGCTTGGCTTCCTGGTACTCGCCCAGACCGGTGGGGCCGAGTTCACGGCCGACGCCGGACTGGCCGAAGCCGCCCCATTCGGCCTGCGGAAGGTAAGGGTGGTAGTCGTTGATCCAGATCGTGCCGTGCCGCAGGCGGCCCGCTACGCGCTGGGCCTTGCCGGCATCCTGGGTCCAGACTGCGCCCGCCAACCCGTAGATGGTGTCGTTGGCGGTGGCCACGGCTTCGTCCTCGGTGCGGAAGGTTTCCACTGTCACTACCGGTCCAAAAGCTTCGTCGATCACAACGGACATTCCCCTGGTCACGCGGTCCAGGACGGTGGGCTGGTAGTAGAAACCGGCGTCGAACTGTTCGCCTTCAGGGGCCGCGCCGCCGCACCGCAGCCGCGCACCTTCGGCCACGCCGCGCTTGACGTAAGCGTCCACTTTCTCGCGGTGGGCCGCAGAGATCAGGGGTCCGGTTTCGGCGGACTCGTCGAACGGTCCGCCAAGGCGGATGGCATTGGCCTTCCGGACCAGCTCATCGACGAAGCGCTCGGCGATGGATTCCTCCACCACCAGCCGCGCCCCGGCGGAGCAGACCTGGCCTGAGTGCACAAAGGCACCGTTCAGCGCATTGTCGACGGCGGCGTCGAAGTCAGCGTCAGCGAAGACGACGTTGGGGTTCTTGCCGCCGAGTTCCAGCGCCACCTTCTTCACGGTGCCGGCTGCGGCCGCGGCAATGCGCTTGCCGGTTTCCAGGCCACCGGTGAAGGAGACCAGATCAATGTCGGGGTGCTCGGAAAGGGGTGCGCCCGCTTTTACTCCCGGACCGGTCAGCAGGTTGGCGACGCCGTCCGGCAGGCCCAGGTCCTTCAGCAACTGCATGGTGAGGATTGCGGTGGACGGGGTCAGCTCGGCGGGCTTCAGGACGAAAGTGCAGCCGGCGGCCAGCGCAGGAGCGATCTTCCAGGCGGCCTGCAGCAGCGGGTAGTTCCACGGCGTGATCAGGCCGCACACTCCAACAGGTTCGTAGACGATTCTGCTGACGACGGCGGGGTCCCCGGCATCGACCACCCGGCCCGCCGACTGCCCCGCCAGGCGCCCGAAATATTCGAAGCACGCGGCGATGTCATCCATGTCGATGCGGCTTTCGACGATGCGCTTGCCGGTGTCCAGCGATTCGGCACGGGCGAACTTCTCGCGGCGTTCGCGCAGTTCTGCGGCGACCTTGAGCAGGAACGCTCCCCGTTCGGGAGCCGGGACGGAGGACCAGACGCCGGAGTCGAAGGCAGCCCGGGCTGCGGCGATGGCGCGCTCGGCATCTTCGCGGCCGGCTTCGGACACCGTGGCGACCAGTTCGCCGTCGGCCGGATTGTGGATCTCGCGCACCGTGCCGGACGCTGCCGGCTCCCACCGGCCGTTGATGAAGAGGGTGGAGGCGGAATCGGAAAATGTGGCTTGGGTCATACGGAGCAGGCTAATGCATCTTGAACACCTGTTCAAGGAAAATATGAACATCTGTTCAAAGTGACACTTCAGTATGCGTTGATGCTGATGTTGTTGCTGATTTCGGGAAGGGTGGATTTGAGGGTCTCGAGTGTGGGGCAAAGTGCTTCGACCTTGACAGTGACCGCCGGCTTGCTGAAGGTTCGTACTGCGGTATAGCCGTAGGAGTCGCCCGATGTGTAGGTCAGCGACAGCATGTCCACTCCATGATTGCCCGCCATGCCGTAGCCCAGGCTCGCATCCTTGACGTTTGCGGCCAGGTCCTTCTTGCCGGGGATGAGGATGGCGAGAACCTTCAGGGTTGATGCCCTGTCGTCACCGGGCACCAGATCGGAGGGTTGGTTGCGCACCTGGAGCGTTCGCACTTTGCATCGCGTGTTATCGGAGGTGAAGGTCATCATCCCGTCCGTAGCCATGCGGCTGTAGTCGGCCTGCCAACCGGCGCTGGGATCCGTCAGGGAGCTGGCAATGTCGGGAGTGTGTCCACCGTTTTCATCCCCCAGGATTCTGTTGCCGTTGTCCCAGGTGAGATTTTCAGTGGCCGGGTCGAGCTTTCCCCCGGAGCCCGAGCCGAGGCCGGAGCCTGAGTCGCCGGCAGTCGCCTCCGCCTGAGGGGAGGCTGCTGTGTCGCTGCGGTCGGGGCTCTGTGATGGCATAGAGCTCGTGGCGGCTGCCTCGGTGGGGGTGGGTGCGGCGGACGCACAGCTACCCAGGGCTGTGGTGACAAGAATGGCTGCGGCTACCGCAACTAATGTCTTTCGGGATGAACTTCTGGTCTTCATCATGATCCTTTACTACTGAAGGTGCCGGGCCAAGCGTTGGTCTTCGAAAGTATATATCTATCAATTGGATTAACTGACCATTCGGGTCACCCATCCCCGCTCCCGCCCGCTACGAACCACTGTCATGAAAAAGCTCGGACTCCGGACCAAAGGCCCCCAAACCATGGCCGCGCTGGCAGGCGTGGTGTCGGCCGCCGTCGTACTCGCTGTTGCGGAACTGATCGGCGCCTTCTTCACCGCCAGGGCAACGCCGGTGTTCGCCCTTGGGTCCACGTTCATCGACTTCACGCCCCCGTGGATGAAGGACTTCGCGATCGCTACGTTCGGCACCAACGACAAGGCCGCCCTGTTCGTCGGCATGGGCCTGACCATCGCCCTGCTGGCCTGCGTCCTGGGCATAGTGGCCTACCGGAAGTGGGCCCTCGGGGTCCTGGGTGTGCTGTTCATGGGGACGGTAATAGTGGCTTGCGTCGTGACCCGCGCAGGTGTGGGTCCCGTCGATGCCATCCCTTCCGTCCTGGGAACGATCGCCGGCCTCTTCGTCCTGCGTCGGCTCATGGTGCCGCTGTGGGGACTGAAGGCGTGGCCGGAAGCTCCTTCTGACATAGCTTCCGACGCCGATAGCCGGGTTGGGGGCGCCGGCACCAGCCGCCGTCGTTTCTTCGCGACGGCGGGGGTTGCCGCAGTCGCGGCAGGAATAGCGGCAACCGGTGGCAGGCTTCTGAGCGCCGCGCGCAACAACGTTGCGCAGGCCCGGGACGCCCTCCGCCTCCCGGCGCCGGTCAAGGCCGCCGCCCCCGTGCCCGCCGGGGTCCAGTCCCCGGTTCCGGGAGTCTTTCCCTGGCTGACGCCGAACAACGAGTTCTACCGCATTGACACGGCCCTGAGTGTCCCGGAGATCAACGTCAAAGATTGGTCACTCCGGGTGCACGGAATGGTGGAACAGGAGGTCACCCTGACTTTCCAGGACCTGCTGGACGCGGACCTGATTGAATCCCACGTCACCCTGACCTGCGTCTCCAACCCTGTGGGTGGCAAGTTGGCCGGCAACGCCAAGTGGTTGGGCTTCCCCATTCGCGAAGTCCTGAAGAGGGCCAAGCCGAAGGAGGGCGCGGACATGGTGCTCTCAAAGTCCATTGACGGCTTTAGCGCCTCCACTCCGCTGGATGTCCTGCAGGACGACCGTGACGCCATGCTGGCCATCGGAATGAACGGTGAGCCCTTGCCGGTGGAACATGGATACCCCGTGCGCATGGTGGTTCCGGGGCTGTATGGCTTCGTTTCCGCGACCAAATGGGTGGTGGATCTGGAAGTCACCCGCTTCGCGGACAGCAAGGCTTACTGGACTGAGCGCGGATGGTCGGAACGTGGGCCCATCAAAACCATGGCACGTGTGGACGTACCGAAGTCCTTCGCGAAGTTCCCGCCAGGGAAGGTAGCTGTGGGTGGCACCGCTTGGGCCCAGACGCGCGGCATCACCAAGGTGGAAGTGCAGATCGACGACGGCGAATGGGTGGAGGCAACCCTCTCCACCGAAGCCTCCACGGTAACTTGGCGTCAGTGGTCCTACGAATGGGATGCCACACCCGGCATCCACTACGTCAAAGCACGTGCCACCGACGGAACCGGTGAAACCCAGACGGAAAAGCGCGCCGATCCGGTGCCCGATGGAGCCTCGGGCTGGCCGTCGGTGATGGTGACGGTGGAGTAGTCCGGGCATCCGGTTCCCGGTGGGGGTTGACGGGTTACTTGCATTTTGCAAGTATGGGCCGCATGAGCCTTTTCATCACCTGCCCCGTCGACAACGTCGAACGCACCACCGCCTTCTACACCGCTCTCGGTTGGACCCTCAACACCAAGATGTCCGACCACAATGTGTCCTGCTTCGAGATCGCGCCGGAGCAGTACGTCATGCTTGGTAGCCGCGAGATGTACGCGAGCGTTGGGGGAACCGAGGACATCATCGGTGGACCCGAAACCCCCTCCAAAGTCACCGTTTCCTTCGACATGGACAGCCGGGAGGCGGTGGACCAGATCATTGAGCGCGCCGCAGCTGCCGGTGGGCGGATCGGTGACACCGACGACTACCCCTTCATGTACCAACGCCAATTCGACGACCCCGACGGCTACCACTACTCGCCGTTTTGGATGAAGCCGGATGCAGATCCCACGGCGTGAGCAACCTCGCCGCTGCCCTCGACATTGTCGGAGCACGGTGGGCGCTGCTCATTGTCGAACGCCTCCTCGAGGGGCCACAGCGCTACGGTGACCTGCAACGCGACCTGGGGGTGCCAACCAACATGCTGGCTACCCGCTTGCGGGAGCTCGAGGCCGCCCGGGTCCTGGTCCGGCTGCCGCTTCGGCACAACACCCGCGCTTACGCATTGACCGATCGCGGACGCGCCCTTAGTGAAGCGATCGACGCCTTGGCTCGCTGGGGCGACGAAAGTAGCCAGGACCGTTAAGGGTCTTTAGCTGCCAGGGGCGAATGCAATCTCTTCCGTGCGCGCGATTCCCCGCTCGATGGCTGCCTTGTCTATGCCCAGCAGGGAGGTGAGCCACATGCCGTTTTGCACGACGACGATGTCGGACGCCCGGTCCTTGCATTCATCCACGGAAAGCCCGGGAACGGCGTTGCCGATCAATGCCGCAAGCCCTTGGAGATACCTGTCAAAGGCCGCGGCGTTGATCTGCGCGAAGTCCTCGTGCGCCTGGGCCAGGGCCCACAGGTGGAGGCGGAGTGACAAATATGGCGTGGTGAGGAGCCCGGGGTCTGCGACCCGCCGGAGTGATTCCCGGAGTTGCTCATCCGGGGTTGACGTGGGGGCCGGCTCCACCAGCAGGAGGTCGTGCTCTTCGATCTGGTGCAGCACCGCCCTGATCAGGCTCGACTTGTCTTCGTAGTAGTAATTCACCAGTCCCAGAGCCACGCCGGCTTCACGCGCGACCGCCCTCATATTGATGCCGGAAATGCCGTGGCGGGACAGCAGTTCCAAGGCCGCTTCCAGGATGCGCGTCTGTCTGTCAGCTTGTTCGCCGGTTTTAGCGGTGCTTGTACCCATTCGGCCAGACTATTGCCTAACTCATGTCGGCGCATCCCGATCGTCTACAGGTTCTCTTCCCCGTAAACCCGCAGGGCATCCCTGACAAACGTCGCCCCTGCCTCCCCGCCATAGTTGGCGCCGAAGCGAGGATCCGCCACGTACATTTCGCCGAGTCCCGTGACGTAACCTTTGACGTCTCCGCCGGGTGCCGCCGTCGGGGTTCCCGGTATGCCGCGCAGCCACTCAACGTGGCGTCGGGCGAGGTCCTGCGCCTCGGCGCTCCCGGGAGAAACGCCGGATTCGGCAGCAGCAATCCAGTCGGCGCTCAACTTCTGCAGGCGATCCTTCCACTGCTGCTTCTCGTCGGGGCTCATGCTGCGCCACCACGAATCACTGGTGGCGTAGGCGTCCTTACCCCAACGCTCCTCCACCTCATCCTTGTACTGAGTGTGGTCGAAGCCGTCGAACATGTCCTGTGCCATGTACTTTCCATCCCCTTTCAATGTGTCGATGGTTTGCCGGACGGAGGCGATCTGCCGGGTCAGCCGGTCCTGCTCGCGGGCGAGCCATTCCAGGTGGCCGCTCAATGCTTTGACAGTGTCTGTCTCGCGGTTGAGTACCTCGGCGATGGCCGGCAGGCCGAGACCGAGTTCCCTGAGCAGGAGGATGCGCTGCAGCTGAACCAGCGCCGGACCGTCATAGTAGCGGTAGCCGTTATGCCCGGTCCGGCTTGGTTTCAGCAACCCGATGTCGTCGTAATGACGCAGCGTGCGGCTGGTGGTTCCTGCCATTTTCGCGATTTCCTGGATTGACCAGTCCATCCGTCCCCCGTCCTGTGCTTGTACTTTCGACAGTAGAGGTTGACGTTACGTCAAGGTCAAGGGGGCGTCAGCAGGCATTAGTCGGCCAGGATCAGGTAGAGCGCCCGACGGGTCTCGTCCAGCTTTTCAATGGCAGCCTGGCGCTGTTCGTCAGTGGCCGCCGCCCGGAACTGGTGGATGACGCCCATGAGCTTTCCGACGCTCTGGTGGAATGCGGCGCCGGTGCCGTCTGCCTCGGTGTTCCAGGCGTTGGCAAGCTCTTCTTCGTGCTCGGCGATGTAGGCCTTGCCGTCTTCAGTAAGTGTGAATTCGGTGCGGCGTCCCTCGCCGACAGCGACGATCAGTTCTTCATCGACCAGCTGCTGCAGTGTCGGGTAGACCGAGCCCGGGCTGGGGCGCCAGGCTCCGGACGTCTTCTCGGCGATGGTCTTGATCAGCCCATATCCGTTGGACGGCGCCTCGGCCAGCAGGGAGAGGATAGCCGCGCGAACATCGCCGCGGTTGGCTCGCCGGGAGCCGCCGGGGCCGAAACCCCTTGGGCCGAAGCCTGGTCCGAAACCGCCAGGGCCGAACCCTGGGCCGAAACCGCCGGGACCAAATCCACCTCCGCCGTGGCCGCCGGGGCCGCGACGACCCTTGCCGCGATTGAAGCGGCCTCGGCCGTGTTCGTGCTCAGGGTGGCCATGTCCGTGATCCGGGAAATTGTTGTCGTGTTCGTTGATGCCTTTCATAGCAGCATCGTCCTTTCGGTTGTTGTTTCGCCGAAGGAGTATCGGCGATAGTTAACGATATATCGGTATCTATCGCGACGTCAAGGGTTTGTGAGTGAGCGTTTGGGGGAAGGGGGTGGGATGTGAGCGAGCGTTTGGGGGAAGCGGGTGGGATGTGAGCGAGGGTTGTTAAAGCACGACGGCGGATGCGGACTTGTCGCAAAGTCCGCACCCGCCGTCGTGGTTTAGGCAGTTCTGGTTGGGGTGGTGGTTACTTCCACCAGGTGTCGAAGATGGTCACCGGAACCGTGCGCTTGTGGCGCGTGCGCAGGTACTTCTGCTCCAGGTTCGCAGCGACGTCCTCCGGAATGTCCCGGCCCTCGAGGTAATCGTCGATCTGGTCATAGGTGATGCCGAGCTCGTCCTCATCGGTCCGGCCGGGCTTGTCGTCCAGGAGGTCCGCCGTGGGCACCTTTTCCCACACTCGGGAAGGGGCCCCGAGTTCGGCCAGGAGTGCACGGTTTTGGCGCTTGTTGAGGCCGAACAGCGGCAGGATGTCCGCACCGCCGTCGCCGAATTTGGTGAAAAAGCCCGTCACGGACTCAGCGCCGTGGTCCGTGCCGATGACCAGGTAGTTGTGCTCGCCGGCCAGCGCATACTGGGCGATCATGCGGGCGCGGGCCTTGGTGTTGCCCTTGTGGAAGTCCGAGATGGGCGCACCGGTGGTCTTTTCGAACTCTTCCTCGAAACCATCCACGGCTTGGGAGATGTTGTAGGTCCACTCGGTCTTTGCCTTGATGAAATCCAAAGCCGCCTGGGCGTCGTCTTCATCGTGCTGGATGCCGTAGGGGAGACGGACCGCGACGAAGTTCGCCTCTATGCCCTCTGCTTCCAGTTCCTCAACGGCCAACTGGGCGAGGCGGCCGGCAAGCGAAGAGTCGATGCCCCCGGAGATGCCCAACACGAACCCTTTGGTGCCGGTGGCTTTCAGGTAATCCTTCAGGAAGGCGACCCTCTTGCGGATCTCCTCCGCAGGATCGATCCGGGGCTGGACGCCCATTTCCTCAATGATCTTGGCCTGGAGTTCGCGCATGTGTTCCACACTAGTCAGCCCGGTCACAAAGGCTCAACCATATTGCGCCGTGATTCGGCTTATTTGGCGGGCGCCGGGCCGGTGGAGCCGCGGACGGTGAGGTGGGTGGGCATGACGGACCGGCTGCGGTTTCCGCCACCCGCCAGCGGGTTCAGCTGGGCCAGGAGCATGGAGACCGCCACACGCCCCGCCTGTTCGATGGGCGAGCTCATGGTGGTTAGAGGTGGATTGCAGAAGTCCGCGCCGAAGATGTCATCGCATCCCACGATGCTCATGTCCTCCGGCACCCGCAGCCCCCGTTCGCGGAGTCTCTGCAGCATGCCAATGGCAATGAGGTCGTTGAACACGATGCACGCCGTGACGCCGCTGTGTACGGCGGCGTCAGCGGCGGCGGCGCCGGACTGGGTTTTGGGGGCGAAAGGACCGAGGCTGCGGACCTCGACGCCGCGGCTTTCCGCGGCCGCGGACAGGGCACTCCAGCGTCGGGCACTGGACTGCGAGACAGCCGGCCCGCCCACGTAGGCAACGGACGTGTGGCCGAGTGAAATGAGATGGTCCAGGGCCTGGGGCATGGCCGAGGGAGTGTCGATGAGGACTGCCGGAACGCCGTCGACGTCGCGGTTGACGGTGACCATGGGCATCCGGGCCGCCGCGTCGGCGAGGGCTTCGTCGTCGAGGCGTGACGCAGCAACGATCACGCCATCAGCGCTCTTGCGCAGCTGCTCCAGCGTGCTTGCCTCGACTTCGTCAGATTCTTCGGTATCCACCAGCAGCTGCGTGTACCCGGCTGCCTTGAGTTGGAGCTGCGTTCCCCGGATGAGGTCGAAGTAGAACGGGTTGGTGATGTCCGGTACAAGGACCCCCACGGCTCCGGTCCGGCCTGAGCTCAGCGCTTTCGCTTGGGAGTTGGGGGTGTAATTGAGCTCGGCTGCGGCTGCCTGGATACGCTCACGGGTGCGGATGTTGACGCGGTCCGGATTGGCGAGGGCCCTGGACACTGTGGATGCCGCCACGCCGCATAGGGCGGCAATGTCATGGATGGTTGCAGGCCTGCCTGCAGCCACGGGCTGCGTCGCCATGGGCGTTCCTCTCTGAACGTCAGATCATGCGGCTGTGACAAGTGCCACACCGTTGATCAAGAGTGCCACAACTTGGCAGCGAATGGCAATCGGTTGTCAAGGCCGTGCCAAGGTGGCTAAACTCGTGGGGAACATGACTTGCCTGTGAACTGCGTCACCGGGCCCCGCCGGAGCTGCCACAGGACTATTTAGGAGATTTCGTGACTCAAGCCCATGCCGTGTGGAACCTGTCCGGTTTCGGCGACGAAGTAGATCCCGATCCCACAATCCAGGCCGCCGTGCTGCTGGCCCTCGGTGCCAGCCACATCGAGGTTCGTAGCGCCTGGGGCACCAACGTCTCCGAACTTGCGCCGGCCGACGTCGAACGGCTCAAGGCCATCCTCGATGAAAAGGGCCTCAAAGTCTCCGCCGTCGCCAGTCCGATCGGCAAGGTGGATGTCACCCTGCCGGTGGAACACGAGGTGGCCCGGCTCCGGCAGATCATTTCGGTCGCCCAAGCGCTGGAGACCAAGTACATTCGGATTTTCTCCTTCTATCGCGCTGAGGGCCAGAGCCAGGAAGACATCCGCGATGCAGTCATGGAGCGGATGTCTGCGCTGGCAGAGGTAGCAGCGACGGCCGGCGTCGTCCTTCTTCACGAGAATGAAAAGGGCATCTTCGGTGATACGCCGGACCGCGTCCTGGACATCATGGAAACGGTCAACTCGCCGGCGCTTCGGGTTGCCTGGGACAACGCGAACTTTGTCCAGGTGGGAGTCAAGCCGTACACCGAGGGCTACGCCATGCTGCGCCCGTACCTTGAATACCTCCAGGTCAAGGATGCGATCGCTGCCACCGGTGAAGTGGTTCCGTCCGGTGAGGGCGACGGGGAACTGGATGCAACCATTGCCGCACTCGCAGCTGACGGGTACGCGGGCTTCGCTTCGCTGGAACCGCACCTTGCCAGTGCCCACGAGCTGGGCGGCTACTCCGGCCCGGTCGCCTTTGGCGTCGCGGCCCGGGCTTTCGCTGGACTCGCAGCAACGAACGGCGTCACCCTCGCCTGACCCACTCAAGCATCATCCTTCGAAGGAGCAGGAATGACTACAGCGGCAATCATTGGTTGCGGTGACATCTCAACCGTCCACTTTGCAGCGATCGCCACAATGGACGACGTCCAACTCGTGGCGGTGTGCGACACGGACCCGGCGCGGCTGGAGGCGGCGGCAGCCGCCCACGACGTACCTGGGTACGCGGCCTACCTGGAGATGCTCGAAAAGGTGCGGCCCGACGTCGTGCATATCTGTACGCCGCACTATCTTCACGCTTCAGTGGCCGCCGACTGCCTTGAGCGCGGCGTCAATGTGATCGTCGAGAAGCCGCTCGCGCACACGCTGGCTGAGGGCAAGCGGCTAATCGAGGTGGCCGAGCGCAGTCCGGCGAAAATCGCCGTTTGCTTCCAGAACCGCTACAACGCGACGTCGCAGGCTATGCGTAAAATGCTCGACGACGGCGGGTTGGGTCAAGTGATCGGCGCGTCCGCCACCGTCATGTGGCACCGGAACGGCGACTATTACCGGAGCCGGCCGTGGCGTGGAACCTGGGCCGAGGGTGGGGGTGGCCTGATGATGAACCAGGCGATCCATACCGTGGACCTGCTGCAGTGGTTGGTGGGCGATGTTGCCAAGGTGGAGGGTCGTGCATCGACCCGGTCGTTGAGTGGTGTCATTGAGGTGGAGGACACTGCCGAATTCGTGGCCGAGCACGTTGGCGGGGCCCGGAGCGTCTTCTACGCGACGCTGGCCAACGCGGTTAACGCTCCGGTGACGCTGGACATCGTGACGGAGAAGGCGGCGCTCAGCCTGCGCGGCGACCTGACCATTACTTACGCTGACGGGACCGTGGAGGTTGTTCGTGAGCGGGTGGCAGAATCAGGCGGCCGCGCCTACTGGGGTGTCTCGCATGAGCTACTCATTACCGATTTCTATGCACGCCTTGGAGAGCCTGGACCCTTCTGGATCAACCCGGCTGAGGCCGGAAAATCACTGGCGATCATTAAGGACATCTACGCGCAAAGCTACCCGGACATGCCCGGGCGTGTGGCCTGAGATCCAGTGCAACCGTTTGGCGATTGGGGCCGGAAACCGTTGGGGGTTCCGGCCATTTTCGTGCCCACCTGCGCGATCTTGTCTCACTTTCATCAGCGGCTTGGCAACAAGTTAAGAAACTTTTGACAATCGGTTGCCAAGCCCCCAATAAGTCCGTACTGTAAATCCCACACCCGGAAATATGTGGTGCAGACCACACCCAAATGCTCTGACTCGCATCAGGCAAGAACATAGTAGGAGCCGACAATGAAGTTAGGTCCCAAGGCGGCAGCAGCCGCCATCGTACTCAGTGCCTCCCTGGCGCTCACCGCATGCGGTGGCGGCGGCGCGGCCGGAGCTGGTTCGAACGCCGGCGGCGGAAAAACCATCACCGCGCTGACGCTGGGCACCCTCCGAGACCTCACTTCGTGGGATCCGGCCCAGGCCCACGTCGGCCACGCACTTCAGCCGTACCAGGCTGCCTACGACTCCCTGATCCTGCGCGAACCGGACGGCAAGCTCAGCCCCATGCTGGCAACCGCGTGGAAGTACAACGACACCAACACCAAGCTCACAGTGGACCTCCGCGCGGATGTCACCTTCAGCGACGGCGCCAAGTTCGACGCCACCGCGGCCAAAGCCAACCTGGATCACTTCAAGAAGGCCAACGGCCCGCAGATGGCACAGTTGAGCTCAGTCTCCGACGTCGCCGTGGTGGACGCCGACACGATCGACATCAACCTCAGCGCTCCCGAGCCGGCACTGGAATTCTTCCTCAGCCAGGCGGCCGGCCTCATGGGAAGCCCCGCCGCACTGGGTACCGACGCCATCAAGACCGTGCCCGTGGGTTCCGGCCCCTACGTCATGGACAAGGCAGCTTCTGTGAAGGATTCCCAGACTGTCTTCACCGCCCGGGAAGGCTACTGGAACAAGGACCTCCAGAAATACAAGAAGCTCACCCTCAAGGTCCTCCTGGATCCCACAGCCCGCACCAACGCGCTGGTATCCGGCCAGATCGACGCCACGCTGCTGGACCCGAAGAACGGCAAGCAGGCTGAGGGCGCCAAGATGAAGCTCGAAGCCAACCAGGTTGACTGGGCAGGCTTGCTTCTCCTGGACCGCGATGGCACCAAGAACCCGGCCCTGGGCAACGTGAAGGTCCGCCAGGCCATCAACTACGCTTTCGACCGCAAAACCATCCTCGACCAGGTCATGCTGGGCCAAGGTACCCCCACGTCCCAGCCCTTTGGCAAGGACAGCGGCGCCTGGACCGAGGAACTGGAGAACTACTACACCTACGATCCCGCCAAGGCCAAGGAGCTCCTGAAGGAATCCGGCTTTGAGGGCAAGGTCAGCATCGATGTTCCCACCCTGCCCGGCGCCGAAACCTTGATCTCCGTGCTCAAGCAGCAGCTGGCGGATGTCGGAATCACCCTGAACCCCGGCGCCGCCATTACCAACACGTTCACCGCAGATGTCGCAGCGCAGAAGTACAACGCGATGTACTTCAACCTCTTCCAGGGCGAGCCCACGGTAGCGATCGACCAGATCGTCTCCACCAAGGCCCTCTACAACCCGTTCAAGACCACCAGCCCCGAGCTCGAGGCCAAGATCCAGGCTGTGCGCACCGGTGGGGCAGATGCCGGCAAGCTGGCGCAGGAAGTCAACAAGTACGTGGTTGAACAGGCATGGTTCGCTCCTCTGTTCCGCGTGAACCAGATGTACTACCACAACGACAAAGTGAACGTCACGCCGCAGGCCCAGCAAGCCGTTCCCTCCATCTACAACTACTCGCCTGCCAAGTAGGACCCATGATCAAGTTCATTGCGAAAAGGCTGGGAAGCGGTCTGGTGGTGCTGTTCGTCGTCTCGGCGCTCACCTTCACGCTGCTCTACATCTCCAGCGGTAGCATCGCCCAGAACATCCTTGGCGACCAAGCCACCCCGGAACAAGTTGCCCTGAAGGAACAGGAACTGGGGCTCGACCAGCCGCTTGTGACCCGTTACTTCGCCTGGTTGGGTGATGCCCTGACAGGAAACCTTGGAGCCTCGTGGTTCACGTCCGAGCCTGTGGCCAACTCCCTGGCCACCCGGATCCCCGTGACCATGACCATGGTCTTCACCGCAATGATCCTGATCGCCCTTTGCGCAGCGCTTATCGGCGTTGCCGCAGCCGTGAAGCGCGGCTGGGTGGACAGGGTGGTCCAGATCGGCGCAATCGTTGGCGACTCCATCCCGGGGTATGTCATCGGCGTCTTCCTGGTGACCATCCTGGCCATCCAGCTGGGCCTCTTCCCGGCCACCAGCACCATCTCTCCGGAAGTGGGACCCGAAGCGTGGGTGGTGTCCATGACGCTTCCCGTCATTGCCTTGCTCATCAACGGGGTCACCGGCGGAGCGCAGCAAATCCGCAGCGCCGTGATCAAGCAGCTCGAACGTGACTACGTCCGGACGCTGCGCAGCCGCGGTATCGGCGAGCGGGAAATCCTCTTCAAGCACGTGCTGCGCAGCGCTGCTCCGGCAGGCCTGACGGTGTTGAGCCTGCAGTTGATCGGCATGCTGGGCGGCGTGGTGATCATCGAACAGATCTTCGCCCTCCCCGGAATGGGCCCCCTCGCGGTAGCAGCGACCGGCCAGTCCGACCTTCCCGTCGTCATGGGGGTGGTGATGTACACCGTGGTGGTGGTCATCGTCGTCAATCTCCTGGTGGACATCCTCAATGGTTGGCTCAACCCGAAAGTACGTGTCTCATGAGCGACTCCATAGATTCATCAGCAGTAACCGCGGACGCCGCAGGCCTTGCGGCGAAGCCAGGAACCGGCCAGAGCGGCACAGTGGTCCGCTCCACCGTGATGCGCCGCCTGATCAGGAACCCGCTGGGTATAGCCTCGCTGGTCATCCTGGGGACCATCGCCATCCTGGCCATCTTCGCTCCGGTCCTTGCGCCGTTCGAGGAGAACTTCGCGAACATCTCCAAAACCCTTGCCCCTGCAGACTCCGTAAACATCCTGGGCACAGACAGCGCCGGCCGGGACACCTGGAGCCGCCTGCTCTTCGGTGCCCAACTCACGCTGCTGTCCGCGCTGCTTTGTGCCGGTGTCGCTATCGCCATCGGCCTGCCGGCCGGCCTGATCGCCGGCTACTACGCCGGAAAGTTCGAGGCCGTCTCCAACTGGGTGGTCAGCATCCTCATGAGCCTGCCCGGCCTGATTGTCCTGCTCACCATTCGTGCTGCCTTCGGGCCCTCGGTATGGATTTCGATGATCGCCTTCGGTGTCCTGATCAGTCCGTCGTACTTCCGCCTGACCCGTACCGCGGTCCAGTCGGTCCGCAACGAGCTCTACGTCGACGCAGCCAGGGTCTCCGGGCTCTCGGACCTGAGCATCATCGCCCGGCACATCTTCTCCGTGGTCCGCGCCCCCATCATCATCCAGACCGCGGCGATCGCCGGTGTGGCCATCGCCATCCAGTCCGGCCTTGAGTTCCTTGGCCTGGGCGATCCCACCAAGGCCACGTGGGGCGTCATGCTCTCCGAAGGCTTCAAGAACGTCTACCTCACTCCCACCTTGCTGCTTTGGCCGGCCCTGGCCATGGCACTCACCATCGGTGGACTCGTCCTCTTAGGCAACGCCATCCGTGACGCACTGGAAGACGGCGAAAAGATCAAGCACCGCAAGAAGCGGTCGGTTGCAACAGCTGAAGGCACGACAGCGGAACCCGCCAAGGCACGCCAGTCACGGAAGTCCGTGGCCGCCGTCGAGCTTGGAACCGAGCACCACCTGATCAAGGTGACCAACCTCGGCGTCGGCTATCCGCAGGCGGACGGTTCGGTCAAGAAGGTTGTGGACGATGTCTCGTTCCACGTGGACCGTGGCGAGATCCTGGGCATCGTTGGCGAGTCGGGCTCGGGCAAGTCCCAAACCGCGTTCTCCATCCTTGGCCTGCTGCCGGACAACGCCCGGATTGTGGGTGGCTCCATCCAGTTCGACGGCAACTACACGGTGGCTCCCGGCGATGACCGCGTCAACCAGGAGCGGCTGTCCAAGCTGCGCGGTAAGCGGATCTCCTATATTCCGCAGGAACCCATGAGCAACCTGGATCCCGCTTTCACCATCGGCTATCAACTGGTCACCCCGATGGTGCGCGTCCTTGGGATCACCAAAGCCGAGGCCCGGACCCGGGCACTCAAGCTGCTCACCGACGTCGGAATCGCCAACCCGGAACGCACCTTCGATGCCTACCCGCACGAGGTCTCCGGCGGTATGGCACAGCGTGTGCTCATTGCCGGCGCCATCAGCTGCGAACCGGACCTGGTGATAGCGGACGAACCGACCACCGCGCTGGACGTCACTGTCCAGGCGGATGTGTTGGACCTCCTTCGCGAGCTGCAGCAGCGGCTCAACATCGGCGTCATCCTGGTGACCCACAACTTCGGTGTAGTCGCCGACCTCTGCGACCGCGTGGCCGTGATGCAGAACGGCAGGTTGGTGGAAGAAGGCACAGTCCGGGACATTCTCCGCAACCCGAAAGAGCAGTACACGCAGACACTCCTGGGATCCATGCTTGAAGGAAAGACCCCCATGACCATGCTTGTCACCCCACAGAAGGAGCCGGTGGCATGAGTACCTCTGTTGAAGCACCGAAAAATGCGCCACTGTTGTCAGTGGAAAACCTGGTGGTCGAGTACCCAAGCAAGCGATTCCGGGCCAAGCCATTCCGCGCGCTGACCGACATCAACATCACTATTGGCCAAGGAGAGACCCTGGGGCTGGTGGGGGAGTCAGGTTCCGGGAAGACCACCCTTGGCCGCGCTGTCCTGGGCCTTGCACCGGTGACCGCCGGTAAGGTCGTCTTCGAAGGCAACGACATCAGCAACGCTTCGCGCAAAGAACGCCGTACCCTCAGCCGCGACCTGCAGGTGGTCTTCCAGGACCCCTACACCTCGCTGAACCCGGCGCTGGAAATCGGCGACATCCTCGCCGAACCGCTGGCCGTTCAGGGCATGGAGCCGGCGGCAGCCAAGAAGCGGGTCAGGGAGCTGCTGGACCAGGTGGGGTTGCCATCGGACGCGATCCACCGCCTCCCCCGTGAATTCAGCGGCGGTCAGCGGCAGCGCGTCGCCATTGCCCGGGCGTTGGCGCTCTCTCCCAAGCTGATCGTGTGCGACGAACCCGTCAGCGCACTGGACCTTTCCACCCAGGCCCGTGTCCTGGACCTGTTCCTGCAGATCCAGAGGGACACCGGCGTTTCCTACCTGTTCGTGTCCCACGACCTCGACGTCGTACGGCACATCAGCCACCGGGTTGCCGTCATGTACCACGGCGAAATCGTGGAGCAGGGCCCGGCGGAGGTTGTCACCCGGGATCCCGAACACCCCTATACGCAGCGGCTCCTGCTCGCCTCACCCGTGCCCGACCCCGACCGGCAGGAACAACGCCGGGCAGACAGGCACAGGCTTCTGGCCAACCAACAACGTCAAAACGAACAAGCGGGTGCCGTGGCCTGAGGGCAACGACAGCCAGCGGATACCAAAGGGTCCTCGCGGGCCCACAACACCACGGAGGAACACAGTGGCAAAAATAGGCGTACAGGCGATGATGTTGAAGGATAGCTTCGCCGAAGTCGGAGCTTTCGAAACCCTGCGGAAAGTCAACGCAATCGGATACAACGCAGTGGAGATCTCCCAGATCCCCATGACCCCGGAAAACGTTGAAGAACTCGGCCGCTCACGCTCGGAGCTGGGCATGGACATCGCCGCGCTCTCGGTCAACGTGGAAGGCCGCAAGGGAATGCCGGTGGAATCCCTGGCAGAGAATTTCGACAAGATTGTGGACGATGCGAAGCGGCTGGACACCTCGCTGCTGCGTATCGGTATGCTGCCGTTCCCGGCCATGAAGTCCCTGGACGCCGTGGTGGAGTTCGCCAAGCAGGCCAACGGGTACGCCGAGCGGTTGCAGGAACACGGGATCGGTCTTTACTACCACAACCACCACATCGAGTTCGCGAAGTTTGACGGTAAATACATGCTGGACATCATCGCGGACAACTCCCCGGCGATGGGGATGGAAATCGATGTCCACTGGGTCCAACGGGGAGGCCTGGATCCGGTCCGCACACTGGAAAAGTACGCGGGCAACACGGCCATGGTGCACCTTAAGGACTACCGGATCGGACAAATGCCGGAGGCCGCGTTCGGGCTCCTGGAGAAGGGCGACTTCCCGGCCTTCATGGCCGAGTTCAAGAATGTTGTCCAGTTCGCCGAAGTGGGCGAGGGCAACCTGGACTTCCCATCGATCGTGCCCGCCGCTGTGGCTGCAGGCGCCCAGTACCTGCTCGTGGAACAGGACGAGCTGTACGGCCGCACCGTTTGGGACGCGCTCCAAACCTCGTACGACAACCTGGTGGCCATGGGCCACGGCGACCTTTTCTAGACCTTCCAACACAGGAGAAACACTCATGAGCAAGAAAGTACGCCTTGGCATTATCGGCCTGGGCCAGCAGGGTGGCGCGTACGCCAGGTTCATCAAAGACGGACTCGTACCGAACATGGAGATCGGTGCCATCTGCGACGTTGACCCTGCCAAGAAGGAACTCGCCGAGTCCCAGTACCCTGAGGTTCCGTTCTACGACGACTACATCGCGATGCTGGACAGTGGTTCCGTAGACGCTATCGTCACCTGCGTGCCGCATTTCCTGCACCCCGAGATGGGCATTGAAACCCTCAAGCGCAACGTTCACGCCCTTGTCGAGAAGCCCGCCGGCGTTTACACCAAGCAGGTCAAGGAACTGAATGAGTTCGCTGCTTCCAAACCAGAGCTGTCCTTCGGGATCATGTTCAACCAGCGCAACAACCCCCTCTACAAGAAGCTCAAGGAAATCGTCGACAACGGCGAGATCGGCAGCATTCGCCGCACCAACTGGATCATCACCAACTGGTGGCGTCCGCAGGGTTACTACAACTCCAGCGAATGGCGCGCCACGTGGGGCGGCGAAGGCGGCGGCGTCCTGGTCAACCAGGCCCCGCACCAGCTGGACCTGTGGCAGTGGATCTGCGGGGTCCCCAAGTCCGTGTATTCCAAGGTGGCGTTCGGCTTCCGGCGGGACATCGCCGTCGAGGATGAAGTTACCGCGGTAGTGGATTATGGCGACGGCGCCACTGGCGTTTTCGTCACGGCGACCCACGACATTGTGGGAACCGACAGGTTCGAAATCCTTGGCGACCAGGGCAAGATCGTCGTGGAGGACAGCAAGGTTGCCACTGTCACCCGCCTGGTAAAACCTGAACGTGAGATCAGCGACTCCATGGGCATGGACGATGTTCGGAAGCTCTTCATGGGCCAGTTGAACCGCGAAGAGTTGTACAGCACTGAAGTGATTGAGTTTGAGTCGGTCTGGGGCGGTCAACACGCAGGTGTTTTGGAGAACTTCGCTGCCAACATCCTCGACGGCACGCCGTTGCTTGCCCCGGGTTCCGACGGCATCAACGGTGTCCGCCTGGCCAACGCCATCCACCTCTCCAGCTGGACCGGCAAGGAAGTCGCCCTGGACTTCGACGAGGACGAGTTCCTGCAGGAGCTGAACAAGCGCATCGCTGAAGAAGGCAAGTTCCCCGAGCGTTCCTAGCCCATTCGAAGCGGGCTGGTTGTCAACATTCTTTTGGCAACCGGCCTGTTTTGTTGCCACGAGGTCTACGATGGAGCGGTGACCGACCTGACGAGCCCCGGAGCAGCAACCGCCCCCACCAAGCGTGGCCGAGGGGAAAAGTCCTCGGCCACCATCTATGACATCGCAAAGCTCGCAGGGGTGAACCCATCGACGGTGTCGCGCGCCTTGAGCAAGCCGGGCAGGGTCAGCGCGAAGACACAGAAAATCATCGAGGACGCGGCTGAGCAATTGAACTACCAGGTGAACCCGTTCGCCCGCGCGTTGCCGACGGGGCGCACCCAGACCATCGGGCTGATCGTCGCGGACATCACCAATCCCACCTTCTTTGACATCATCCGTGGCGCGGAAACCACCGGATCAGCCCGCGATTACACGCTGGTCCTGGCTGAATCCGCAGAGTCACCGGAGACCGAAGTTACCGCTGCCCGACGCCTCCTGAGCACGGTAGACGGCCTCATCCTGGCGAGTCCACGCATGGACGACGACCATATCCGCGCATTGTCAGCGGACAAGCCGGTGGTGGTCATCAACCGCGAAATCGAAGGCGTGCCGTGCGTGGTTCCGGACGTCAACAAGGGCATCAGCGAGGCCGTCCGGAGCCTTGCAGCCAATGGCCACCAGAAGCTCGCGTATGTTGCCGGTCCGGCGCAATCGTGGATGACGGGGCGCCGTTGGGAAGGTGTCAAAGCCGCTGCGGAATGGTCCAAGCTCAGCGCCGCGCGCCTTGAATCGTCCAAGCCAACGGTCGACGGCGGCAGGCAGGTTGCGCGCGAAGTCCTGGAAAGCGGGGCGACGGCGGTCATCACCTACAACGATCTCCTTGCCATCGGTTTGATGCAGGAGCTGCAGGCCGGAGGCATGCGCGTTCCCGACCAGATCAGCATTGTTGGCTTCGATGACATCTTTGGCGCGGACTTCACCACCCCTGCACTGACCACGGTGCGTTCACCATTGGGGGAGTGCGGCACCCGCGCCGTGACTATCCTGCTGGACGTCCTCCAGGGCCACGATGCTCCAGAAGAGGCAGTGAGCGTGGAAACCGAACTCGTGGTGCGCGGCTCCAGCGGCAGGCTGCTCACCTAGGCAACCCCGCTCAGGAAGTACCTCGTAACAACTAGTTGGCAATTTTTGGCAACCGGTTGACAAGGATGGCAAGCGAGTCGCAAGATTGACCTATGTCACAGTCCATTGCCGCACACCCTGACAGGCTCCTGCCCGCAGATCCCGGGACCCGCAGCATTGCGCGCTCCTTGCTGGAGCGCGTTCAGGACCTGCCCATCATCTCCCCGCACGGCCACGTTGACGCCGCTGTCATCGAGCAGAACACGCCGTTCCCCGATCCCGCCGCCCTGCTGGTCAGCCCCGACCACTACGTCACCCGCCTGATCCACGCCAATGGTGTTCCGATGGGCCAGTTGCTGACTGGCACTGCCTCCGCGCCGGAATCACGCGAAATCTGGCGGCAGTTCGTAGACGCCTGGCCGCTCTTTGAGGGCACCGCCTCCGGCTATTGGCTGCGCACCCAATTCGACGACGTATTCAAGCTCGGAGCCGACCTCAGCGACATGACGGCCGATGCGAGCTACGACGCGATCGCGGCAAAGCTGGTGGAGCCGGACTTCCGTCCGCGGCAGCTCTTCAAGGACTTCAACATTGAGGTCCTGGCCACCACGGACGATCCCTTGGATAACCTGGCGAGCCACCGGGCCCTCACCGAGGACCCCAGTTTCAACGGCCGCGTTCTGCCCACTTTCCGCCCGGATGCCTACCTCAACGTGGCCCACCCCAGCTGGAGCGCCAACGTTGACGCGTTGATCGAAACCGCCGGTGAGGGCGCAAGCGGCTACGCCGGCTACATCGCAGCCCTGGAAAACCGCCGTCGTTATTTCGTGGAGCATGGCGCGGTGTCCGCGGACCACGGCGTCCGCACTCCTGCCACGCTCAAACTGGACGCAGCTGAGGCCGGGGCGCTCTTCGAGAAGGCGCGTGCAGGTCAGGCCACGGCACAGGACCGGGATGCGTTCGAGGCGCACATGATGTACCAGATGGCCCGGATGTCCGTGCAGGACGGGCTGGTCATGACCATCCACCCGGGGTCTTACCGCAACCACCATCAGCCCACCTTCAATGAATTCGGGGCCGACACTGGCCATGACATTCCGTTCGCGGTGAACTACACCGAGGCCATCCGTCCGCTGCTGCAGGACTTCGGCACGGCCAAGGACTTCCACCTGGTGCTCTTCACGCTGGACGAGACCGTTTTTTCCCGCGAACTGGCGCCGCTGGCCGGTTTCTACCCCTCCGTGTACATCGGGGCGCCGTGGTGGTTCCTTGACGCACCGGACGCCATGCTGCGGTTCCGCTCAGCAGTCACGGAAACCGCCGGATTCTCGCGGTCATCAGGCTTCATCGATGACACCCGCGCGTTTTGCTCCATCCCTGCCCGGCACGACGCTTCCCGCAGGATTGAAGCATCGTTCCTGGCACGCCTTGTCGCCGAGCACCGCGTGACGGAAGACCGCGCGCACGAGCTGATCCTCGACGTCGTCGATTCCTCGCCGCGCAGGGTGTTCAAGCTGTGACCGCCGGTAACCTGCCCCGCCTTAGCCGGGGCGTTTCGCCTGCCGACAAAGCACCCGTTCGTATAGTGCACCTCGGCCTGGGTGCGTTCCACCGCTCCCACCAGGCCTGGTACACGCAGCACGCCGGCGATTCGGGGGAGTGGGGCATCGCTTCCTTCACCGGACGCCGCCCCGACGCCGCCCGGGTCCTGGCTGCGCAGGAAGGGTTGTTCACCCTTGTTGAACGCGCAGATTCCGGTGATGCCTTTGAGGTTGTTGGCAGCATCGTAGAAGCCGCCGATGGCGCCAACATGGACCGCCTTGTGGAACTGCTCGCCGCGCCGCGGACTGCGGTGGTCACGCTGACCATCACGGAGGCAGCCTACGGGCTCGGTGACGACGACGTTCCGCTGCTGCTTGCCGGTGAAAAGCCCACGACGCCGTTGGGCCGCTTGGTCCTTGGCCTCGCCGCACGCAGGGACGCCGACGCCGGACCGCTCGCCGTGGTCTCTTGCGACAACCTCTCCGACAACGGCAACGTCGCCCGGAATGGGGTGCTGGGCATCGCCGGGGCCTTCGACGCCGGACTTGCCGCCTGGATTGAGGAAAACGCCAGTTTCGTCAGCACCTCCGTGGACCGGATTACGCCGCGCACCACCGAGGCGGACCTCGACGCCGTAGCGGCCTCGTGCGGGTACCGGGACGAAGCCCCTGTGGTCACCGAGCCGTTCCATAACTGGGTTCTCAGCGGTGACTTTCCTGCTGGCCGACCGCGGTGGGAGGACGCTGGCGCGGTCTTCGTGGATGACATCGAACCGTACGAGAACCGCAAGCTGTGGCTCCTGAACGGCGCGCATTCGATCCTGGCGTATGCCGGGCAGTTGCGGGGTCACACGACAGTGGCCGAGGCGTTGAACGACTCAGTGTGCCGCAAGGCGGTGGAGGAGTTCTGGGACGAGGCGTCCCGCCACCTTCCCGGTGATGAGCTGGGGGTACCCGGCTACCGGGCCGCGTTGCTGGAGCGCTTTGGTAACTCGCGGATCGCGCACCATTTGGCGCAGATCGCCATGGACGCAACCACTAAGCTGCGGATGCGCGCGATTCCTGTGCTGCGCGCGGAGAGAACTGCAGGGCGGGAAGGGGCTGCGGCTGCGAGGATGATTGCCGTCTGGGCGGCGTTCGTGGCAACCAGCCCCGGTTTGCAGGACCCGCAGTCCGAGTCCGTGGCTGACGCGAACCAGCTCTCCGGTGAAGCCCGGACTTCCGCGTTGTTGGCGCTGCTGGACCCGGAACTTGCCGGTGATCCCGCCGTCGTTGAGCTTGTCCATAGGCTCAGCGTTGCCTTTGTTCCCGCCTCCAACGCCGGGGTCTCGGAGACGGCGGCCTAAGCTCTGGCTACACATGACGAAGCGGCTCAGCCCTGGTATTTCACGGGGTCTGGGCCGCTGGTTGTTTTACCCTCTGCAAGCGTTGGCCAGCTGCAAGCCCTTGGTAAAACTTTCAAGGAAATTTGCGGCAACCGATTGCCAAGGGCTTGCCAAAGTGATTAGAATTACAACAGCTGCATAAGCCGAACCCCCGATTCCGTTGGCCCTTGCCCATGTCGAGTCGACTCGGACCGCAATGACGCGAAGGGTAAAGGAGCCCGCATTGAAAGAGCTCAGCAAACTCAGCATCGCCGGCTATGGTGCAGGCGACGCCGCCAACAACCTGGCCTTCACTACCGCCACCATGTTCCTCCTCGTTTACTACACTGACGTCGCAGGAATTTCGGCTGCCGCAGCAGGCACGCTGCTCCTGGTGGTCAGGGTCTTCGACGCCTTCGCCGACGTTTTCGCCGGACGCCTGGTTGACCGCAGTTACAGTAAGAAGTTCGGCAAGTTCCGGCCCTTCATCATGTTTGGGTCCATCCCACTCCTGCTCCTCAGCGTGGCCACGTTCTCCGTGCCCCAACTGGGCGAGACGGGGACGCTGCTCTACGCGTACGTAACCTACGCGGCGCTGGGCCTGGCGTATTCGCTGGTCAATATTCCGTACGGCTCCCTGGCCGGCGCCATGACGCAGGACCCGGGGGATCGCGCCAAGCTTGGCTCGGCCCGTGCGGTGGGCGCACTGTTGGTGGGTTCTGCGCTGGGAATCTTCGTGGCTCCGTTGATCAAGCCGGGTGCCGACCTTCAGTCAATGTTCACCACTATCACCCTGATTTTCGTGATGGTCGGCGCTGCGCTGTACTTCTTCACGGTGCTCACGGCCAAGGAGCGCGTCCACCGCCCGGTGCCGAATGTTTCCTTCAAGCAGAGTATGGACACCCTGAAGACCAACCGTCCGCTGCTCATGCTGTGCATGAGTTCGTTCCTCTTCCTGACCGGTTACATGGCCCTGTCGTCCGTGCAGCTCTACTATCTGCGCGACGTCCTGGGCCGCTTGGATCTGTACCCGGTGCTGGCAATTGTCCAACTTGTCATGACGCTGGCAATGGCGCCGATGATGCCGAGGTTAGTCCGGAAACTGGGTAAGAAGAACGTGTACATCACCGCGGGCATCCTCTCCATGGTCGGCGGCATCATCGTCTTCTTCGCGCCCGCATTCATGACTTGGGTGGGATTCTCGGGACTGGTCATCAGCCTGATGGGTGTCATGGCCGTCAACATTGTGGTGTGGGCACTGGAAGCGGACACCGTTGAATATGGCGAGTGGAAAACGGGCGTCCGCACCGAAGGAATCACCTACGCGCTGTTCTCCTTCACCAGGAAAACCGGCCAGGCTGTTGGCGGCGCCCTCGCCGCTTATTGCCTCGCCTTCGGAGGCTACAAGTCCGGCGCGGCGCAGAGTGCCGAAGCCGTCTTGGGCATCCAGTTTGCCGCCGGTGCGCTCCCAGCCATCATGACGATTCTGGCCATTGCAGTGATGTCCAGGTACAAGCTCACGGATGTTCTGCACGCGCAGATCGTGGGGGAGATCCGGGCGCGCCGCTCGCTGGAGCAGCACGGGGAGCCGGCGGCCCATGCTTCGGATGAACCCGGCGCCGGCACTTCTGACCCAGCCCCGCTGGGCAAAACGTCGAGGCTCTAAATCTATCAAAAACCAACGGCAACCGGTTGCCATTACCTGCAATCCAAACTAAAATCCTACTTAATCTCTGAAGCGCACATCGCGTCGATGCGAGTGCAACGCTTCACCCAGCAGAATCCCGAAAGGAAAAGCTGTGAAAATCATTGCCGCTGAAGTCTTCGTGACCAGCCCGTCCCGAAACTTCGTTACCCTCCGGATCACCACCGAGGACGGAGTGACGGGCATCGGCGACGCCACCCTCAATGGCCGCGAACTCGCCGTCGCCGCGTACCTCAAAGAACACGTAGCGCAGCTGCTCATCGGCAAGGATCCGCACCGGATCGAGGACACCTGGCAGTTCCTCTACCGCAGCTCCTACTGGCGCCGGGGCCCGGTCACAATGGCGGCCATTGCCGCCGTCGACATGGCGTTGTGGGACATCAAGGGCAAGTTGGCGGGGATGCCGGTCTACCAGCTGCTGGGCGGCGCATCGCGCAACGGGCTCCGTGCCTACGGCCACGCCTCCGGGGCGGACATCCCGTCGCTGTTTGATTCCGTTCGTGAGCACCTGGAACTGGGCTACAAGTCCATCCGCATCCAGACCGCCATTCCCGGCATCAAGGCCGTGTACGGTGTTGCCGCGCAGGCCCAGGCCTCAGGCGAACGTTACGACTACGAGCCCGCCGGACGAGGCGCGTTCCCGCAGGAAGAAGACTGGGACACCCGCGCTTACCTCCGCCACCTGCCCACCGTGTTCGAAGCCGTACGCAATGAGTTCGGCCCTGAAATCCCGCTGCTGCACGACGGCCACCACCGCATGACTCCCATCCAGGCGGCCAAGCTCGGCAAGGCGCTGGAACCATACGACCTCTTCTGGCTGGAGGATTGCACTCCGGCTGAAAACCAGGAAGCCTTGCGCTTGGTCCGCCAGCACACCACCACGCCACTGGCTATCGGCGAAATCTTCAACACCGTGTATGACTACCAGACCATCATCAAGGAACAGCTGATCGACTACGTCCGCGCCGCCTCCACCCACTTCGGCGGAATCTCCCCGCTGAAGAAGGTCATGGACTTCGCTGCCCAATACCAGATCAAGTCCGGGTTCCACGGGCCCACCGACATTTCGCCGGTCGGCTTTGCTGCCCAGCTGCACGTCGGCCTGGCCATCCACAACTACGGCATCCAGGAATACATGCAGCACTCGGACAAGACCAACGAGGTCTTCCAGCAGTCCATGACCTTCAAGGACGGCTACCTGCACCCCGGCGACGAGCCGGGCATCGGCGTCGAATTCAACGAGGAAGCAGCAGCAGCGTTCCCGTACCAGCAGGCCTACCTGCCCTACAACCGCCTCGTGGACGGTACGGTTCATGATTGGTAAACCGGGCTCCGGCGCTCGCCACCACATTGTGGTGATGGGAGTAGCCGGCTGTGGCAAGAGCACCATTGGTGCCGCCCTCGCCGAGCGGATCGGTGCTGAATTTCTCGACGGCGATTCCCTGCACCCCCAGGCGAACATCGACAAGATGGCTTCGGGTACTCCGCTGAACGACGACGACCGAGCACCTTGGCTGGCGGAAATCGGCAGGCGATTCCCGGCGTCGGACTCTTCTCTGATCATCGCGTGCAGCGCGCTCAAGCGTTCTTACCGGAACATCATCCGCAGTGCGGACCCGTCGGTGGTGTTCGTACACCTGCAAGGCACGCGCGACCTGCTGAACCAGCGCATGAACGCCCGACCCGGACACTTCATGCCGGCCTCGCTGCTCGATTCGCAGCTGGCAGCCCTGGAGCCGCTGCAGTCCGACGAGGCTGGAATAGTCGTGGACATCGCCCAACCCGTGGAGGACATGGTGGATCAGATCAGCACCTGGCTGAAGGAAGGTTCCGGTCCGTTCCTGGTGGACCTGAAGGCCGCCCCCTACAATCTCGACGACGACGCCGTTGCCTGGGTGGAGAGCACTATCGGCTCCATGACGCTGGAAGAGAAGATCGGCCAGCTGTTCATCAACCACAACAACGATTACTCCCCGGAGTACCTCGACGGCGTGCTGGAGAACTTCCATGTGGGCGGCATGCGGTACCGGCCAGGTCCGTCCTCAGCCGTTCAGGAACATATCCGCTACGCGCAATCCAAGACCCGGATCCCGCTGCTCATAGCCTCCAACCCGGAAATGGGTGGCGCGGGCAGCTGCGACGACGGCACCTTCGTGTCCACGCACCTGCAAGCAGGGTCCCACCCGGACAGGTCGATCGCGCGCCGCATGGGCCAGGTTGCCGGCGTCGAAACTGCTGCCTTGGGCTGCAACTGGGCATTCGCGCCAATCGTGGATATCCACTACAACTGGCGAAACACCGTGATCTCCACGCGTTCCTTCGGGAACACCCCGGAGATTGTGGTGGAGCGGGCCAAGGAGTACTTCGACGGCATCAGCGAATCACCCACTGCCTGCGCCATGAAGCACTTCCCGGGCGACGGCATCGATGAGCGCGACCAGCACGTGGTCACGTCCTACAACACGCTCGCCTACGACGAGTGGAACAAGACGTACGGGCACGTCTACCGCGAAATGATTGGCCACGGCGTGCAGTCCATCATGGTGGGCCACATTGGCGCGCCTGAGGTGTCCAGGCATTTCCGGCCTGGGTTGACTGACGCTGAGGTTCTGCCCGCGACGCTGGCTCCGGAGCTGCTGCAGGATCTGCTGCGCGGCGAGCTTGGATTCAACGGGCTGGTCCTTACGGACGCCTCCTTGATGGTCGGCCTCACGCAGGCCATGAAGCGGCGCGATTTAGTGCCTGCAACCATCGCAGCCGGCTGTGACATGTTCCTGTTCTTCCGCAACCCCGAGGAAGACTTCCAGTACATGCTGGACGGCTACAAGTCCGGCGTGATCTCCGAGTCCCGCCTCCAGGATGCACTTTGGCGGATTCTGGGCCTGAAGGCGAGCCTGGGACTGCACCTCGCTTCCCGGGAATCGTTGGTTCCTTCCGCGGATGCCCTCTCCGTCATCGGCAGTGAAGCTCATCGTGCAGTCGCCGCCGAGGTGGCTGACAAGACCGTCACCCTGGTGAAGGACACGGACCGCAACCTGCCCCTCACTCCCGAAACCCACAAGCGTATCCGGCTCTACGGCGTCTCGGGTGGCGCGGACTTTACCCGCGCCGATCCGTTGGGCTATCTGGACACGGTCCGGGAAGAGCTTGAAGCTGCAGGCTTTGAGGTCAGCGTATTCAAGACCGCTGAGCAGCGCGAAGCAGCGGGGGAATCCGGCATGAACTTCATGCGGGTCCTTTCCGAGGAAGCCACAGGCGACTACGCGGAGCGGTTCGACGCCGCTTTCGTGTTCGCCAACGTCAAGGGCTTTGCCCAGGAGGCGGCTATCCGCATCCAGTGGTCTTCGCCCATGGCTGCTGAAATTCCTTGGTACGCCACCGAGGTCCCCACGGTGTTCGTCTCCTTGAACCAGCCGAACCATCTGATCGACGTTCCCATGGTCAAGACCGCAATCCATGCGCACGCGGATTCGCTCGAAGCCATCCGGGCAACCATCCAGAAGATCCAGGGAAAGTCCGATTTCCAAGGTACGTTCAACCAGAACGTCTTCTGCGATTCGTTCGACACCCGCCTCTGATTCCCTGTTCCCAGCAGGGGAGAGTTCCTCGTGCCATCACGGAGGAACGCCTGAACCCGGTACCGCCCACAAGGGGGTGCCGGGTTTTTGGCGTTCCGCGAAGAATCGGACGCTAATTGTGAGCGCTAACAACGTTTCAAGTCAAGACTTTGGGGAGTGCTGCCCGTCCGCAACCATTTCGTGATCTACAGCACTTGACCGACGGTATTGTTAGCGTTCACAATGGCAGTCGCACCACCTTGAAGTGGCATGTGCCGCCCCCAAGCCCACAGGCCCACCAAAGCGTTACCGTGCCGGACGCGCAGATGCTCCGGCTGCATCAGAGTTCGCGGCAATGCTGCCGCGGAAGGAGAGCAACGTGAGATTGAAGAAACTCCTGGGCGCCGTAGCGGTTGTCCTTACCTTGACCGTCGGAGCCACGGGCTGCGGCAGCCGTGGAGGCGGTGCCGAGGCCAGCAGCGCCGCGAAACCTGCCGATTCACTGGTGGGTATTTCGATGCCGACGCAGACGTCCGAACGCTGGATTGCTGACGGCGCCAACGTTGAGAAGTCCTTGAAGGACCTCGGCTACAAGACCGACCTTCAGTTCGCCAACGATGACATTCCCACCCAGGTTTCCCAGATCGAGAACATGCTGACGAAGGGTGCCAAGGCCCTCATCATCGCCGCGATCGATGGCACCACCCTGACCGATGTCCTGGCCAAGGCCAAAGAGCAGAACGTCAAGGTCATCGCTTATGACCGCCTCATCAACGGAACGCCCAACGTCGACTACTACACCACCTTCGACAACTACACCGTTGGCGTCCAGCAGGCTACCTCCCTGCTGACCGGCCTGGGTCTTCTTGACGCAAGCGGCAAGAAAGTAGACGGCAAGGGCCCGTTCAACGTTGAGCTCTTCGCCGGCAGCCCTGACGACAACAACGCCAACTTCTTCTGGACCGGCGCCATGGACACCCTCAAGCCCTACCTGGACGCAGGCACGCTGAAGGTTCCCAGTGGCCAGACCAAGTTCGAACAGGCAGCCATCCTTCGCTGGCAGGCACCCGTAGCCCAGAAGCGCATGGAAGACATCCTCACCTCCGCCTACAGCTCAGGCACCAAGCTCAACGGTGTTCTGTCCCCGTATGACGGTCTGTCCATCGGCATCATCTCCGCACTGACCAGCACCGGCGGTTACTCCACCGGAAGCCTGCCGGTAGTGACGGGCCAGGACGCCGAGAAGGGCTCAGTGAAGTCCATCATCGCCGGTGAGCAGTACTCCACGATCTTCAAGGACACCCGCCAGCTCGGCGCGCAGGCCGTGAAGATGGTTGACGCGGTCCTCAAGGGAACCGAGCCGGAAACCAACGACACCAAGACCTACAACAACAAGGTCAAGGTTGTCCCGGCCTTCCTCCTGAAGTCCGTCATCATCACCAAGGACAACTTCCAGAAGGAACTCATCGACTCGGGTTACTACAAGGAATCTGACGTCAAGTAGCACCCTGCGTGGCTCCGCCGTCCAGCAGCACGGCGGAGCCA